>NC_014729.1:0-705136 GCF_000172995.2 Halogeometricum borinquense DSM 11551 | reverse complement strand
ATCCCGCCCTGACGCGACAGTGGAGGAGCTTTCGAGTGTCGTCAACGGCGCATCGGTAACGCTTGTCGAACGCGTCTTAGACGAGTATGGGGACCCCGCATCAACTGCGGGAGTACCCGACGAGGCGGAAACTGGACTGAGTACGGACGAATCAGAGATGTCAAAGCCGAAGACGAACGGGAGCATGAGTAAGACAGACACGCACCACGTCCGAAAGGTGGCACAGGACCCGGTCGAGCTGACCGAGAAACAACGGGAGGTACTCCGGGCGATTCAAGACTCACCTGATGCCACCCAGAGCGAGCTCGCGGACCGATTCGGCGTCACGCAGTCAACGATCAACAATCGACTCAACTCCATCGAGGGATTCGACTGGAAACACCGGCAAGCGTTCACCGAAGTAATGCTCGACGATAGCGACACATCAGCGGACGACGATTCCTCTGGTTCTGTATCTGTGAAGAACCTCTCGGAGCAACTCACTGACCTTTCAGAACAGGTAGCGGCGTTAGAACAACAACTGAACGAACCGGCTCAGGACACGGCGTCACCGTTCAGTGATCCGGATCTCGTGTGCAAAATCGTACGCGCCTGTCTCAACTCCGAGGCAATCAGCGAAGACGAAGAAGACAGAATCATGAAGGCGGTCCTCACCACCGGCACCGCCTCGGAAGCGTAACGATTAGTCTCGTTCTTCGAGTTCGTCTCTGAGTTCGCCCAGCGACGCGACACGTTCGGCATGCGCGTTGTGCTGGTGGATCGATTCGTCGTTCGACTGTTTCATGTGAACCACAGCGTCGTCCGCGAGGTGATCGAACTCGGTGAGAACCTGATCTGCCATCGAGCGAACGCAGTCCTCGACGAACTTCGCGTTGGCGTGGGCGTGATAGGTCATGTGGTCTTCATCGGGTCGCTTTGCGAGGTTGTAAATGCGGGCAGACATCGAGTCGCGGGCGATATCGACGATGTCGATGAGGTCCACATCGGGCGATCCTTCTGTCTCGACGGTCAGCGTCGCGTGGCCACGTTGGGAGTGCCCCGGTTGCGGGACCTGTTCGAGGAATTCCTCGATTGTCTCGTCTTCGACATCCAAGTCGCGTAACACGTCGCGGGCGCGGGAGGCGGACATCCCCTGCGAACAGGGACAGACCGTCATCCCGACCACCTCGGCACCGATTTCCTCTCGGGTGCCGTCCTCGGTTGCGACTGCGCTTGCAATGATGTTCGCAGTGCTCTGGGTTTGGAGTTCCGAGGCGGGAGTATCCTCGCGGAGGACAAGTTCGGCGGTCATCCGCACCTCGGCTTTCGAGGTGTAATCGTGTTTGGCGAGGAGACGCTCCGCGGTGTCACCACACATGTCTTCGACGCGGTACGTCGGTTCGGCGACGGCGTCTTCGAGAATTTCGTCGATGACCTGCATGTTACGGCTCATGTCGATGCCTTTGCGTCCGCTCGGCAGGTCCACGAACACCTCGAACTCGGCCATCAGAATCAGCGGTCGCTTACCGTCACGGGCGATTTTGACGAGTTTATCCACACCCGTCACGCCCACTTGGCTCAGTCCGACAGTCACGTCGGGTCGGCTTGCCTGAACGTCAGGCAACTGGTGACTCATCGTACGAAAGGTAGGATTCGGTTCGATTAATGCTTTCGTTCGGGGAACTCTGTTGGTCGTAAATTTAGCCGCGTCGTCCCGCCTGCGGCCCGATGACGGGTCGTCTCAGGGCCAGTCGTCGCGGCTACTGGTCTCGAAGGGGTCCTCGTCTTCGGTTTCGCCCGCAAGGTCCCAGTCTGCGGCCTCTGCGGCTTGGTCGAGGGGAAGGAACTCCCACTCGGTTCGTTCGGCGAGTTCGCGGTGTTCGTCCGTCGTCCCGATGAACACGTGTCTGTCGGTGTCGAACTGCCGTTTGACATTGTTGAGACTCTCCTCAACGCCGCGTGGTCCGGAGAAGAAATCCTGACGGACGCGGTGTTTGCGGGTAAAGTTGGTGACGACGTACGTGGGCTTGTCGCTCACCACACCGACGTACTCCGTCCACTGCCGTGCGTCGTTGAACACGACGTTCGGGTCAGCAAGCGCTTTCAACGCCTCTAACTCGAACGCCAGCGTCATATCGGTCGAGCCGCCTCCGTCCATGCGAGAACGTCCTCGCGTGGGACGCAAAACCGCTTCGGTTCCTCACACGAGTACAGGACTCTGATGGACGAGGTGCAAAAGAGTACAACGCGAGTACGATCCACTTGAAAACGCTTCGGCGGCTTCACTCGGAACAGAAGAGGAGCCGACAGACAAACTCATGACTTCAGTCGTGAGTTACCGATCTGACCTCGTAGTATCCGGTGTAGCGAACAACGTCTCCGGTCGAGAGGTCAGGCGCACGAATCGGCTGGTGGCCATCAACGGCTGCCGCGACGGCCGCCTGACTCCGGTCGGTAAGCTGATCGTAATGTCGAACCGTCGTACTCGGTTCGATCTCCTCAACGCAGGTCCTGACGACAGTAACGCTGTCCGTCAAATCGTCGTGTGTTGATCCTCGGACGGTTCGTGACATAAGATACCAATCAACATGATTGACGATAAAAGTTAGGGAGCCACTGGCCGATTTCCGACTTTCCAACAGAATCTGCGATCCGCACGGTTACTCTAACCTCATTAAGTTTCATGCTGGTTGGTGACAAACTAACATTCAACAGCACCCATACATTTCCATGGGTGATCTTCCACTGAGTCGCCGAGACTTCCTCATCGCCGCGGGTGCCGGAGTGTTTGGCACCTACACTGGTTCTGCCCCGCAAGGGAAAACGACCGGGTCGGCCACCGAGACAAGTACTTCTGCGGTGGCTCCCCGGCGTAGTTCTGACGACTCGAAGTACGATTCGGCGATTGACGCCGTCGCGCTCGTGCGTGCATTCGGTGTAGAAAATCCGGTCACCGGACAAGAGAGACGGGGGCAAGGTTCTGCCTTCGTGATCAACGACACGTCCGTCGTCACGAACGAACACGTCGTCAGCGGGGCCGAACGGGTCGATATCCAGTACACCACCGGTGAGTGGACGAGTGCAGAAATCGTCGGTACTGACATGTTCGCGGATCTCGCCATTCTTGACGTTGATCACGTCCCCGAGAGCGTTCGTCCGCTTCAGTTCAGTCTTCGACCCCCGCAAATCGGCACCGAGGTCAGCGCTATCGGCAGTCCGTTCGGTCTCAAGGGATCGATGTCGAAAGGCATCATTAGCGGGGTCAATCGCACCGCTTTCAACCCGATCACCGGCGTGTCGATTCCGAACGCCGTACAGACTGACGCAGCGGTGAATCCGGGGAACAGCGGAGGCCCCCTTGTGAACACTGAAGGGTCGGTCGTCGGCGTCATCAGCGCAGGTGGTGCCGAAAACATCGGGTTTGCTATCTCTGCGGCCCTTTCCCGGCGCGTCATCCCATCGCTCATCGAGAATGGACAGTATCACCACCCGTTTTTGGGAGTCGATTACGCCCCTGTCGGCCCACTCGTTGCCGAAGCGAATGACCTGACAGAGCCGAACGGCGTCATCGTCGTCACGGTTATCGACGACGGTCCCGCGGAGGGTATTCTACGGGCAAGCGATGAGACGGTCGAAAGACGCGGTGTGTCAATCCCTGTTGGAAGCGATATTATCCTCGAAGTCGATGGCGTCCCCGTCCGCGACCGAAACGAACTCTTGGCACACCTCTCTCTGGAAACCAGTCCGGGAGAGACGATTCCACTCACGATTTACAGAAACGGAATTACGCAACCCGTCGAGTTGACGCTGGGTACACGGCCGACACCGTCGTAGACATGCGAACTCGGCGGTGAAACGCCGGTGTTTCCGCGATGAGTGGATACAAATCGGGGAGAAGTAGCGAAGAGAAAAGGGGTAGTGAAGAGGAAAGTGGCAGTGAAGAAAGAAACGGTAGTGAAGAGAAATTCGGCGTCGATTACTCGACGGGGGCTTCTTCTTCGAGGTCGAGATCTTCGATCTCGAACTGCTCTTGCATCAGTACGTCCTTCTGGTCGGCAACGACGCGTTCCTCGCGCATGAGCTTCTTGTACTTCGACTGCGGTGCGAGGTCGCCGATGAGGACGCCGCCGACGATTTTTCCGTCTTTGAACGCCAGCCGACGCCATTCGGTGTCGGAGTACTTCGCCTCGGCCTCGTCGTCGCCGAGCGTCGGATGGCCGAACGAGAGGAACGGGAAGTCAAAGTGCGTGATCGAGTACGAAGAGACCCACCGGAACTCCTCTGTCCCGTAATCGACCATGTTCTTCGCGGCGATGGTGCCTTGCTCTTTCGCGGAGCCCCATGCACCGTTCTGGGCGCGCTCGCCGAGGATCACGTCGTGGAACTGCGTGATGTCGCCTGCCGCGAACACGTCCTCGTGGTTCGTCCGCATGTATTCGTCTACGATAATACCGTTATCGCACTCGATGTCGGTTCCCTGCAGAATCTCCGTGTTAAAGTCAAGCCCGATGGCGATGCCGACGAAGTCGGCGTCGTACTCGTCGCCGTTGGGGTCTACCGCCGTCGTGACTCGGCCGTCGTCATCGACCTCGAAGTGGTCAACACCGGACTCGAAGACGGGTTCGACGTTACGTTCACGGAGCGCGTTGTGAATGATTTCGCCACCCTCCTCGGAGAGCGCGTAGCGCCACCAGCAGTTGCCGCGCATGAGATATTTGCCTTCGACACCCTGTGCGGCCGTAATTGCCGCGAGGTCGATGCCGAGAAGGCCGGCACCGACGACGACGGAACTGTCGGCCTCTTCCATGTGGGAGCGAATCTTACGGGCGTCCTGGAACGTCCAGAAGTGGTGGATGCCCTCGGCGTCGGAGTTATCGACGGGCAGTTGCGTCGGCGTTCCGCCGACGGAGACGAGCAGTTTGTCCCACGAGAGCGTCTCGCCCTCGTGCGTCTCGATGGTATGCCCGTCGGGGTCAACGTCGGTGACGAGGGTGTTAAGCTTGAGTTCGATGTCACGCTCGTCGTACCACTCAGGTTCGTGAATGGAAATTGGCGCTTCCGGGAGTTTCCCCTTGGCGAACTCTTTGATGAGAATACGATTGTACAGTGCCTCCCCCTCGTCTGTGACGACGGTGATGTCGGCGTCGGGTTCCTCCTCGCGGAGGGTTTCAGCGGCGGAACTCCCCGCGATACCGTCGCCGATGATGACGTACGACTGGGTCATACGCGGAAGCTTTGACTCCGGGGTTAATGTGAATTGCTATCCACATCATCCATCGTTCGGGTGTGATCCGGTCACATACACTCCGACTCCAATCCGACGGAGTACGACACCCGGAACGACGAACGCCGCCGAGATGCCGACGAGCGTCAGGCCCATCTCCGTCATTGTCACAATCGGCGAGGGCGTTCCGCGGCGTACCGGGTCACCGAAGGTCGGGGCAGAATCAGTTCGAGCAGGAGTGTAGAGTCGTTTCGTCAGTGTCGTCTCACAAGTGCGAGCGCAGGTGTCGACACAAAGAGTGGACTCTGAATTGTATTTTGTCGGTTCGGTGGCTGAACTGAGTGTTCACGAACTCAGTCGAGGCGGCGTCGCTCGACGGCGACGACAGCGAGTTCGCTGTCGAGTGTCACGCGCAGTTCCTCCTCGTTCAGCGGGATAGCAACGCGGACCCGCCACGGGTCGTCATCCAGAACTGTGGTCCGGTCGCCGACGCACCATTCGAACGTCCAGTGTGGACGACTCCTCAAATCGACAGTATGCGACGTGTGGAATCCGACGACGTCAGACTGATCAAGGAGGCTCAAGCCGACCGGTGACCGGATACGGTGGTCGCACTGCTCACAGCGATGCACCGAACAGGCCGCCACATCGAGCGGCCCTGCGTCCTGTGACAGTGTCGTCGCCATGCGGCCGCCACACTCCGGGCAGACACCATCAGCGGCAAGGCAGTGCAAGTGGCGAACCCGCTGGTCGAACGCGTGTGCGACTTCTTCGTCCGACCGGTCGGTCAGGCCGCCTGGCGGGAACGGCGCGTGGGCGTGGAGGCGGCCGCACTCTCGACAGCCGACCGAGAGATGTTCGTCCACATACGAGGCAGTGAGCGTTCCACCGCAGTCAGCACACTCGCCCGGCACCTCGAACGGTTCGACCGTCGGATTCTCGTTGAAACTGCCCGAAAGGACCGCGCGAACGACTTTCTCCCCTGCGTGTCTGAATTCGTAGCCTTCGTCGGTCTTTGCGACGAACTGCCCGGTCAACTTGCCGAGGTGGTAGTTGAACTGTGCGCTGTCGCGCATCCCCACGCGGCGGCGGAGGTCGGAGAACGCCACAGGTCGGTCCGCCGACCGCCAGAGCGCTTCGAGGATCGCAAGTCGCGTCTCGTTGCCGACGACGGCGAACGCCTCCGCAGGATCGAGACAGTCCACACAGTCTGTGAGGAGGCGGTCTTCGGCGGCGTCTGTTTCGCTCATGTGTGACAATATAACATCCTGATAACAAAAATCCACGACTGTCGCGGCGGGGGTCAGAAGTGGGAAACGACTTCCGCGACGCGTTCCCTTCAAGAGACTCCAGTCCTAAGCGAACGTGAAATGAAAATCCGACAGAACATCCGGCACTTTGCCGCCAAAAAGGCGCTGACGATGCCGGTCGTCGGGGATATCGCCACGGATAAACTAGTCGGCCTGCACGTCCGCGTGTTCGGTGAGAAAGCTGATCCCGACCACCGCGAGGAGCGCGAACCCCACATGGAGGCGTTCTTCGACTGCACGTTCGACACGTACGTGGCAGCACTCGAATCCGGGTTCTCCGAGGCCAAAGCCCGCGAGATCACCCACATTCAGGCGAATTTCGACTTCTACAACCACGGGTGGACAGAGATGATGGAGTTCCCCGCCGACGAACTCGAAGCCCACTACGAGCGCTACGAGGAGTTCTTCCAGCGGTACGACATCGACATCGCAAATCCCCTCGGAGACTTCCGAACCCAAGACATCCCGGAAGCACCATCGACGCCCGAAAAACTCGACGACCCTGAACACCCCCACGCCGTGGGCGGGTTCGCAGACGACGTGTACGTCGAAGACGAGTCCGGTGAACTCCACGTCGGCGGTCAGGAAGAACCCGAAGACGTGGATGTGAGCGCCGCACCTGGCGTGAACGATACCGACGTGGACGAAAGCGAAGCATAATCGAGGAAGCCAAGTTTTCTGTCGAAGCCCTCAGAAACCGAGTGGTTCCGCGCTGAGGTACCCAAAACGTATGTGCCTCGTCTCCCGACGAGACGCTATGAATACATTTTCGAGGGAGGGTTCGTCGGCAGTTCGCCAACTGCTTTTCATCGCTCTCTCCGGAATCACCGCAGTTGCGTTGTCGTCCGATTACATCGTGACAGCGGGATTGGTAGACGCCTCTCTCGCGATCATCGGTGCTGGAAGCCTACTTGCACTATTCGTTGCAGTTTCTGCGGTACTCGTTGAGCGCAGGGAAAATTCGGATTAATGTACACACGTAGTACGTAGCGGGACGTTTTCGAAGGGAACGACGACAGAAGAACCGCGTCAGTCGTCGGCCGGGACGGGTCGTGACACATCGACGACGTTGTCCGTCCACGTGCCGCGGAGGAACCAGAGTCCGGCGACGATGGCGGCGGCGACGTTCGAGAACGCCATCGCGTACCAGATGCCGTCCAGACCGAGGCCAGTCCACTCAACGAGGGCGTAGGCGGGCGGAATACGAAGGACCCAAAGCGCGAGCAGCGAGAACGCCATCGCCGTCCGCGTCGAACCGCTCCCACGGAACCCACCGGAGACGACACGGAAGATGCCGAGGAAGACGAACCCGAGCGCGTTGATTCGGAGAAAGTTCACGCCGATAGCGATGACGTTTGGTTCTCCGGGGATAAACACCGCGACGATGGGTTCTGCGAACTGGTAGCTGACAACGCTGACGACGGCGAGTGCGGCCGAAATGAGACCGACGCCGAGGAACACCGTCTGCTTCGAGCGCTCGGGTTTGTCCGCGCCGAGATTCTGTCCGACGACCGTTTCGACACCCTGTTGCAGTCCGATAGCGGGCAGGAACACGAGCGAGTTCAGACGGTTTCCGATACCGAAGGCGGCGACGGCCGCGGAGGTATCGATACCGGCTACCGTCGTCCCCGCGTATGCAGCGAGCGCGGTGAGGGCAGTTACACCGAGTGCGCGCGTGGACTGCTCGATGCTTGTCGGCGCGCCGATACGGACGATGCTCCGTACCGTGTCGGCCTTCAAGATGAGGTCGTCCTTCGAGAGGTGGATACCGACGCGCCCGGAGAACAGCAAGTAAAATCCGACGAGTGCGCCGACGCCGCGGGAGAACACGGTCGCCACCGCGGCACCCTGCACGCCCATCCCGGTGAATCCGGTCAGACTGAACAGCGTCGCCTGTAAGCCGTCGAACCCGAGCATCCCGAAGATGGGGTTGTTCTGGAAGCCGAGGATGAGGAACGGGTCGATGATGACGTTGAGGACGACACCGAACGCCATCAGGTACATCGGCGTTCGAGTATCTCCCCATCCGCGCAGAAGCGCCTGGAAGATGAAGAAGCCGAACATGAAGTAGACGCCGAGGAAGATGGTTCGGGTGTACGATACCGAAAGCGCGTGTACTTCGGTGCCCGGCGTCGTTCCGATGAGGTTCAGAAGCGACGGCGCGAAGATGTAGCCGAGAGCGGAGAAAATCGCCGAGAGGAGGATCACAAATGCGATAGTCTGCCCCGCGACGTGGTTCACTCTGTCGTCGTTACCCGCACCTTTGTTCTGTGCGACCAGTACGGTTCCGGCGACGGTGAACCCGCCACCGATAGAGATCATAAGGAAGACGATCGGCCACGAAAACGAGAGCGCCGAGACGGCGTTCTCGCCGACGCGGCCGACCCAAAACGTGTCCGCGAGGTTGTAGCAGACCTGCATCATCTGCGAGAGAATGATAGGGAGCGACAGTACTAACAGCGGTTTCAGCAGGTCACCATCGGTGAGATTCACATCGCGCGCACTCACGCGTCGTCACCTCCAGTCACTAACGACGAAAGGACGAACTCGTCAAGCGCGGCGGCAACCTCCGTAGGGGCGTCATTGTCGTCCAACGTCACGCGTTCGCTCCGCGCGCCGTCGAGGGCGTCTACGATGAGTCGCGCCGTCCTGTCTGGATCGACATCGCGGAACGCACCCGTCTCGATACCGTCTTCGATGACATTCGCCAGCCCCGACCGGATTACCTCCATGTTCGTACGCAACTGCTCGCGGTAGTCCTCCTCGTACGGGGCCTGCATCCGGACTTCGAGGATAGCGAGTCCGAAGCGGTCGTAATCCGATTCGTCAACCCGATTTTCATCGGTGGTTTCGTCCGCCGGAAGCATCCGAGAAACAAGAAGGCGAAGCCGTTCTTCGGGATCTTCGTCTTCCGTATCCTCGAACTTCTCTTCGAATCGTTCGAGGAGATATCGAAGAAAGGCGACCAACAGGTCGCGTTTCGTGTCGTAGTGGTAGTGCAGGAGGGAGGTACTTTTCTCCGCCTCGTCCGCGATGTCCTGCATCGTCAGACTGGCGAACCCGTTGGCACAAAGCGCCCGGTACGTCGCTTCCATAACCGTCTCGTGTACGTCGGGGGGGACCGACGATTCCATCTGCTCGTTCACTAACTGACTAGTCAGTCAGTATCGGTGAAAGGGGTTTCGCTTCGAAGGTATATGTCAAAAATAAAATTATAGATTCAGTCGTCAGCGGGAACCGATTCGCGGTCCGGGTCGGGTCGCCGCTTCTGTGCGATGCGGTCGGCGCACTCGTAGCCTGCCACGATACCGCCGTTCAGCGAGCGTTCGGGGTACTGAGACGCAGATGCCATCCCCGCATAATAGACGCCCTCGGACACTTCGTCTCCGAGGTCGTAAGGGACGACCAAATCGAGATAACCCCGTTCGTAGATGGGACCCGCACGGGGGTTCCGCGCGATACGGAACTCTTCGACTGTAGACCGGTCGAAGTCGGGGTACATCGACTCGATTTCGTCGAGCCACAACTCCTCGACTTCGTCGTCGTCCATCTGCCACAACTCCTCCTCGCGGCTCTGGACGTAGCTGGCGATATACAGCAGGTGGTCACCGCCGTACCGCTCTTTCGGGATGAAGTTCGTGTGTTCGATGAGCGATCCGAACGGAGCGTCGTGGGCGACGTTGAGCCAGTAGGTGTCCAGCAACGACTCGGACATCGTGACGAGGCCACAGACGGCCCCTTGGAACTCGATATCGCACTCGTACCCGGTCAGATCTTCGAGGACGTTCGGCATCGCCGCGACGACGACGGAGTCCACGTCGTGCGTCGTAGTTCCATCCGCAGTTTCCACGGTGAGCGAATCGACCGACTCGCCATCGGTCGCCAACTCGGCCACTCGCGCGCCGGTCGTGATGTTCTCGCGGCCGACGGCATCGACGAGGGCGTCCAAGAGCGGTCGGAAGCCACCGTCGAAGTAGCCCAGAATCTCGCCGCGCAGGAGGTCACGCTCGCCGCGGAACCGGATGCGACCGAGGAACCATGCCGCTGAGATGTCGTCTTTCCGGTGGCCGAACTTCCCGTCAAGCAGTGGATCAACGAAGTTCTCGTACACGCCACGAGTGGTGTGTTCGACCACGAAGTCGCGGATGGAGACGTGTTCGTACTCGCTCAGTTCGTTGTAGGCGTCGAAATCGGGGATACCGCCACGCACGTCGATACCCTGCGTGAGCATTCCGAGGCGGAACTTGTCGTAGAGGCTCATGTGCGGGTACGCGGCAATCTGCCACGCCGTATCCAGTGGGTGGGCGGTTCCGTCTACGTAGTAGGAGTTCTTGCCGATTTTCCACTCTAATCTGTTACCGAGGCCCAATTCCTGTGCGAGTTCGACGATAGTCTCCTCGGATTTCGAGAGGTGGTGATAGAACTTCTCGATATCGTCGCCGTCCGTCTCGTAGACGGCCGCGAGGCCGCCCACGTCGTCCGTGGCTTCGAACACCTGCACGTCGTAGCCGTGTTGTCGCAGCCGATACGCTGCGGCGAGTCCTGCGATTCCGCCACCGACGACACCTATCATGCATCCGGCTATGGCGTCCCATGGAAAATCCTTTCTGTTCGACAAAGCGGAAGAGGTGATAGATCGTGTCCGTTCTGCGAACGCGAAAGTTCCCCGCTTCGCTACCTTTTTACCTGCAGTTGGGAAAGAAAAACTCCATGCGAACGGTTAGGGCACCCGCGACGAGTGCGAACCTCGGGAGCGGCTTCGACGTCTTCGGCGTCGCCCTCGACCGGCCTGCCGACGTGATCCGGGTCGAAAAAGCCTCGCGCACGACGATTGAAGTTACGGGCGTCGGCAGTCAGTACATCCCCGAAGACCCCGAGAAGAACGTCGTTGGGGCCGTCGCAGAGGCGTTGGACGCACCCGCACACATCCAGATCGACAAAGGCGTCAGGCCATCATCTGGTCTCGGTTCTTCTGCGGCCAGCGCTGCAGGTGCCGCACTCGCGTTGAACGCCCTGTACGACCGCGGATACTCACGTTCGGAGTTAGTCCCCGCCGCCGCCGAAGGTGAGGCGGTCGTCTCCGGCGAGGCGCACGTGGACAACGTCGCACCTGCCCTCCTTGGCGGGTTCACGGTCGCCCGCGAGGACGAAGTCACCACCGTTGACACCGATATCTCTCTGGTCGCCTGTCTCCCCGAAATCGCCATCTCGACGCGTGACGCGCGCCGAGTCGTCCCGACGCGTGCCGACATGGAGGATGTCGTGCACACGGTCGGCTCCGCGGCGACGCTCGCCGTCGGGATGTGTCGGTCGGATCCCGAACTCGTCGGCCGCGGAATGGACGAACGACTCGTCACACCCGCACGGTCGGAACTCATCACCGGCTACGAGAACGTCCGGACGGCCGCCCTCGACGCGGGCGCGACGGGTGTCACTGTCTCCGGTGCGGGACCATCGGTCCTCGCCGCCTGCTATCCGGACGACCGTCGCCAAGTCGCCGCCGCGATGGTAGACGGCTTCGACGACGCCGGAGTAGAGGCGCGAGCGTACCAGACGCGTGTCGGCGGCGGCGCAGTCGTTTTCTAACGCTACGAGGAGTGTGTCTCTATCTCACGAGAGCACACTGCGCGTTGTCTCCCCAACCATGGTATACGATAACATTTATTTGACCAAATATTTCATGTCGGTTGTTGTATCAGCAACAGCATGAAACAAGCACTCGTCGTCGTCACGCCCGGTAAACGCGGCCGTCGTCTCATCCGAGAAGCGGGAGAGTACGCAACAGGAACAGACACCGAACTCGTTCTCTTGACGATCATCCCGGAGGACGAATTCGAGGAGAAGCGTCGTGCTGTCTCCGAAATCGGCTCGTCAGACGCCATCTACACCCTCGAACAGGCCGAGGGAACCGCAGAGCGCGAAGCGATGGAAATCGCCGACGACGTACTATCGGAACTGAACGTGTCCTACCGCGCCGTCAGTACCGTCGGTCGGAAGGCCGACACGATTCTTGACGTTGCCGAAACCGAGGGCGTCGATCACGTCTTCCTCGGCGGCCGTCGTCGCTCGCCCGCCGGAAAAGCACTGTTCGGTGACGTCGCCCAGAAGGTTCTGCTCACGTTCGAGGGACCCGTCACGCTCCTGATGGGCGACGACGAACTAGGCGATGAAGACGCTGACACAGCCGAGTAGATCCGACCGGTAGTCACCAGACACGCAAGCGCTGCTGCCAGTTTTTCTGCGAGAGATAGCGGACGAAAAGCGAAGATCGAAAGAGAGTACTCGAAGCTTAGACGCCGCGACCCTGCAGTTTCTCCTCTTCGGGCATGTCTTGATTGGACTGGCCTTTCATCCCCTTGCCGATGCCGGAGGCGATTTCGGCGAGTTGGTCAGGATTGTCCCAGTTGTTGACGGCTTCGACGATGGCTTTGCCCATCGCTTCGGGGTCCTCGGCGCCGAAGATACCGGAGCCGACGAAGATGCCGTCGCACTCGTGGTGCATCATGAGGGCGGCGTCAGCGGGCGTAGCGATGCCGCCAGCGGCGAAGTTCACGACCGGAAGACGGCCCATCTCGGCCGTCTCGTGGACGAGTTCAGCGGGGGCTTCGTGTTCTCGCGCCCACTTTTCGCGTTCTTGGTGGGTCATCCCCTGGAGTTTGCGGATGGAGCCCTTGATGTTGCGCTGGTGGTGGACTGCCTGGTTCACGTCGCCCGTGCCAGCCTCACCCTTCGTTCGAATCATCGCCGCGCCTTCGTTGATGCGGCGGAGTGCCTCGCCGAGATTGCGGGCACCGCAGACGAACGGCGCGGTGAAGTCGCGCTTGTCGATGTGGTAGCGGTCGTCGGCCATCGTGAGGACCTCACTCTCGTCAATCATGTCCACGCCGATGGATTCGAGAATCTGCGCTTCCGTGTGGTGACCGATTCGAGCCTTCCCCATCACCGGGATGGAGACAGCGTCGATGATCTCTTTGACCGTCTCGGGGTCGGCCATGCGGGAGACGCCGCCGCGCTTGCGGATGTCGGCCGGGACGGCTTCCAGCGCCATCACCGCAACTGCGCCCGCTTCCTCTGCGATTCGGGCCTGTTCGGCATCGACAACGTCCATGATGACGCCGCCTTTCTGCATCTGTGCGAACCCGCGCTTGACGAGTTCCGTCCCGCGACGAAGCTCCTCCAAATCAGTCTCCTCGGGCATGACCGATGGTTACGGTCCAACCTACTTAAGACCAACCAGTACGGTTTGGGTGCGAATATGTCGCGTGACACCTGCCGCGACCGCTGTTCCGACAGCATGTAGTCCTGAGCGTCCGCGAGGCGGACGATTTTGTTGTCCATCTAAATTGTGTTTTCCCATGTTATCTCAGCAACAAACAATTATATACGAAGGTTGTGTCAGCGAAATCGAACGATGGGATTTCGCTCCGCGAACGAGGTGCAAAAGAAAACCCAATGGTCTCCTTCTAGCGAGCGGGACCGCGTGGACTCCTCGCGTCGGCAACGCAGTGGACGGCTGACCGCACAGGGCTGCGAACAGCGCTTCGGCATGGACATGTATCGGAATGGATTGGAGGTGATAGTCCAACGTCTTGTCAAACAACACGGCGCGGGCCAAGTCCAGCAGTGGGCCGACGAGGGCATGACCGTGGACACGATGGGCAAACCGCGCGACATGCGTGCATTCCGTGAACGGCAAAAACAGCGTCCTGCCGAAGTGCCCAAAGACATAGAGCGCCGGAACGCTAAATCAGTCCAGCGCAGTCGTGGCGCGCACCACGAGGCGTCGAAATCTGGAAACGCGCAAGTCCCCGATTCGGTTCGTGACGTGATTTCTTCGCCAGGCCAGCAACTCGATAGCTCAATTCAACAAGCGATGGAAGAGCGCATGGGCGAGAGTTTGGACGACGTGCGTATCCATACTGGGTCACGCGCCGCAAACGCCTGTGAGGATATCAACGCTCGCGCGTTCACGGTGGGAAATCATGTCGCGTTCAACCACGGCGAGTACGACCCTTCTTCAACAGAAGGTCAACACCTGCTCGCTCACGAGTTAGCGCATGTGAGACAGCAAACAGGTGGGGCCGTCTCGATGCTCCCGCAAGAAGGGAAATTAGAAATTGATCCTGACGAGCGTCTCGAACGGGAAGCCGAAGAGACGGCCCAGCGGGTGATGAGCGGCGGGAAACTCGGCATCTATCGGATGCACAAAGCCGATGTGCACATTCAGCGGTGGAGAGATCAGCCTCGGGACAATATCGGTCGATTCGCCGAAAAAGACACAGAACAGTATAAGCAGAAAAAATACAGTATTGATCATCGACCACCGTACGCTCCAGGACAAGTCGAAGAAGTCTGGAACAGAGCAAGATCAGAGGGAATTGACGACAAGGTTCGAGATCCAAACACAGAAGAAGTGCTAACGTGGGACAAAGACAGAGGTAGAGGAGAACAATGGCATATGGGCCACAAAAAACAGCGAGAATACAGATATCTTCTTGAGTATTATCAACAAGGAATTATATCGGAAGAGGAATTCGTGAAAGAGTACCAGAATCCGGACCACTACCAAGCTGAAGCACCAAGAGAAAATATGGGTAGAAGACATGAAGGAGTAGGAAGGTATTGGAAGCAAAAATGGGGAGATATCGAAGGTGAGAAACATGGCTGAGAAAGATGACGAGCTATACACCAGCACGGAGATCGAATCCGCAATCATTCAAAACAACAAAGAGCAGTTTTACCAGCTGATTTCGGATGCTGATTTGAACCACCGTTCTGGAGATGGTGGTAACTTACTGCACATAGCAGCATGGACAGGAGAACCCGAATTCGCTGCGGAACTGATTGAGCGTGGGATCGAACTTGATGCCAAGGACAATCAGGGGAGAACCCCACTCCATGAAGCGGTTGATCGTGGACATCATGAGATCGTTGAGATGCTTGTCGAAAATGGCGCTAGACTCGATATTGAAGATATGTATGGAGCACAGCCGCTTCACAAAGCGGTGGCTAACGGAAACTACGAGTTGACGAATCTGCTCGTTACGCACGGTGCTGACCCAACTCACGAGAACCAAGCTGAAATCAGCCCCCTCAGCCTCGCACGTGATGCAGATGCCGAAGACTTCGTTGCGCTTCTCGAAAACCACGTGTGATTTCTACCAGATCAATGGTTGCTTTATAAGTGACCGCGACGATATCACTGTGATAGTGACCGAAGCCGCAGTTGAACCCACACACATCCGCCGACAGACTCGGCCATTTACAGCGAGTGGCCGTAGACTCGCGGCGTCTGCATCGAGAACGAGAACCTTCCGAAGTTCATCCACTGACAAAATCACCATCGAACGAATCCAACGGGGTCTCGTCCACGCCCGGAACCGCCACCGATTTGTACCGCTCGGACCAGCCTGACACATGGCCACGTCCACCGGAATCCGGCGTCTCGTCGATGAGGCTCGCCGCCTCGCGGACGACGACGGACTCCCGCCCGCGGACCAACTACCGTGGTGGCTCGCCCCCCTCCCCGAGTGGTTAGAGAACGTCGGTCTCAACCTCGTCTGGACTGTCGTCGCAATCAATCTCGTTGGGACGGTGTTCGGCTTCTGGTACTACGGATTTCATCCGCTGCCGCTGTCGGATCCTCTGATCGTGTGGCAGTTTGCATCAGAACCCGTCGTCATGTGGCCGTTCGTCCCGGACAGCCCCATGGCGACGCTGTTTATCGCCGGCGCGTTCGCCCTCTGGCGACTCGACCGGACGAACGAGTACGTCAACGCACTCGCCTTCTTCGGATGCTGGAAGCTCGGCCTGTGGACGCCGTTCGTCCTCACCGCGTTCTCGGATGCGTTCCTCGATCAGACGGCCCTCCCGATGTACCTATTTTTGTTCTTCAGCCACCTCGCCATGGTCGTCGAGGCGTTCGTCCTCCACCGCATCTCGGACTTCCCCGTCCGCGCCGTCGCCGTCGCCATCGTCTGGTACGGGTTCAACGACGTAGTAGACTATTTCATTCCTATCGTCGGTGACCCCCACCACACATCAATTCCCCTCGCGGACGGTGTCATCGTCGGCGGGTCTAGCGTCCTCCAAATCGCCGCGGCGGGGGCTATCGTCCTGACGCTCGTCGCCACGTTCTTCTCGCTCACGACGCGCGTGAAGAAACTGGAATCGGGGTCCATTCCGCGTCAAACTGAGTAAGAGACAGCTGAATCGGGAGGGTGCCCCCACTCCGACTCGATTGGGAGTGCCTGAGTAGCAGAAAGCCAGAGTAGCAGAAAATTAGAGAGTGACAGAACCGAAGCGAACGTTAGTTCCCGGCGCGTGAGAGTTCGTCGGCGTCGGCACCGGCGTGCGAACGCACCCACAGTTCTCCGATGCGAGACAGGCGCGTTCGGTACGACTTCCCATGTTCTTCCTGTTCGATGTAGCCCTTCCCGCCGGGGCCGAGGCGGTCAACGTTGTAGATGACTTTCGACCGGAAGGAGTCGGTGTACTCCTCGTTCATGTCTCGGGCGAGCGTTTCGGCCAACTCGGAGACGGACTCGAACTGGCCGTACTCGCCCAACTCGAACAGGATAATCTCCTCGAACGGCTTGACGTTCGAGAACGACGCGACGGGAAGTTCAACGATGTGTTCGTCGCCGATCCGTTTCGCGCCGATAGTCGTCCCGCGTTCGTCGAACTCTTCGAGGAGATCAGAGGCCGACTCGAACCGCTCGCGGATTCTGTCGTCGTCCAACTCCGCGCCGTTCAGGAGGTCACCGAGCAAGTCGCGCGCCGCGCGCACCTCTTCTGCGAGTTCGGTCTCCAGATACTTCTCGGGAGCCGTGTAGTAGGTGTGGATGCGCTCTCTGTCCGCCTGCCGTTCGACCATCACCGAGTGAGCGGCGGTGGCGAAGGCAAAGGAGACGGGCCGCGGCATCGCGGAGACGTTTACCCAGACCTCGGTGTCGTCGCTTTTGTCCAACTCCGTGTTGATGAGGTCGTACGCCTGCTCGAAGGCGGCGTCGTAATCGTACACGTCCTCGATGACGACGCGTTCGGTGTCCGCGCCGAGGAGGTTCTGAAAGTCTTTCTCCAGTTTCGTCGAGAGGTTCTGCGAGTACTCGACGTTCGCCTCACTCCCGATTGCCCCCTCCAAGAGGATGACGTGATCGACGTCCAACTGGTCGCGGATGAGTGGCGCGATGAGTCGGTCGTAATCGAACCCGACGGGGACGACGTGCGTCTGCATACGTAGTCTCTCGCCACGGAAGGTTAAAAATCAACAGAGACGCCTCGGCCTCTCGGACACGACGACGTCTCCCCGACTATTCGCACCGCCGCCAGTACGGCGCGTTCTCCAGATTCGGAAGCACCGCCTCTAAATCCATCTGCGCGACACCGTAGAACCGTTCTCGTCCGACCGGGGTTCGGAGGCGTACGATGTCCGTATTGGTCGTGACGCGATAGTGCGACAACGTCCACGACGTGCCCGTGTGTTCCCACTCGCCCCGAAGCGTCGATTCGTCGTCAGCGACGGTTCGAGAGCCGAGTTCCCAACTCAGTCGGGTGAGACACTGCACGTTGAACGGCACTACGTCGGGAAAGGAAGCACCGCCACCACCAGAGGCACGAGTACCCATACCACATACCGCGTAGTCCACAGATAAAAAACATAATCGTTCGTTCTCGATACCACCGGAGGGATAGTTGCGGCTATTCTGCGGCGATACCCGTGTTGTGAGTTCCGAATAGATACTTGACACCGACGACTACCATCGGAATTTCGAGAATGAGTAGTAAGACGATGTAAAACGGGCCGAGGCGACCACCACCGGCCATCTGCATCACGAGCAGTGGCAGTGCACCGCCAAGAGCGAGGGTACCGATACCGTAGATCGAGTACCACGGTAGAGTCCAGCTACCGACAGAAATCGAGATTCTGAATCCGGTGGCGAAATAGCAGAGCGCTCCGAAAACCAGCAGTTCGATGAGAGCGATGATCGTGGTCGTGTGCGGCCAGAAGGCGGCATACGCGAGAGCGAGGGTGAGGAGAACGACAGCATTGACGATATACAGCCGACGATCCATACTCGCCGCTCTCGTCCGGTAGTTGTAAACTCACCGACTGGAATGTGGCGTTACAGGCGGGTCAAAACGTCGTCAGTCGTCGCCACGTCCGCGAATTCGCGGTACAGATGCGCCAGTGCGGTTCGATGCATCTCCTCGGCCGAGTAGCGTTCGCCGTCCGGCCCTTCCCGGTCGAACGTCGCCGTCGCGTCGGAGACCACAATCGGAGCAAAGCCGAGATTCTCGGCCATTCGCGTCGTTGTCGAGATGCAGTGATCAGTCGTAAGACCGACGATAACGACCGTCTCGCAGTCGTTCTCGCGGAGCCACGACTCTAACTCGGTCCCGATGAACCCGGAGTTCACCTGCTTTGTGAACGTCGGTTCCTCGTCCACGGGTGCCGTTTCGGGCTTCCACGCGAATCCCGGACCGTCACCGCGCAGGGGTGAGGTCGGTTCAGTGGAGTCGTGACGGACGTGGGCGCGGGGGAAGTCTCTCTCGCGCCACGCGTCAAGGAGACGTGCGGCGTTGGATTCGGCGTCGGGATTGTTCCGGTCGCCCCAGCCGTCCGCGTCGAATCCAGTTTGCAGGTCCACGAGGACGAGTGCGGGCGCACTCGTCTCCGAGTCCGCCTCATCGGCAGCGCCGAACTCAGTCATCGGCGGCCTTGGGAGTGCGTTCGGTTCGTTGCGATGCGGCCTTCGGGTGTTCTCGGGTGATGACTATCGGACATTCGTCCGGCGAATCGTCGGGGTCCTCACGGAAGAGATACTGCGGCCACTCGCGGTCGGATTCGACGCCCCAGTCACCCAAGTCGGCGTGCGGACAGACACCGTCGTACTCCTCCATCCGCGACTGGATAGTTTCGCGGGCCTTCTGTCCCGCCTCGGTGTCGTGGGTGATGCCGTCGAACAGCGTGCGCGGTTGGAACGTGATTTCGAGGCCGACGGGGCAGTATCGACTCTTGCGTTCGTCGTAGAACGGCGCGCGACACGTCGGAAACATGGGTTCGCCGCCGAAACAGAACTCCCAGTGGGGGTCGTCAGGATCGGTCGGGATATCCTCGGGCCACGGTTCCGGGTCGTGAACGTGGAGGAACTGCAAGAGGTGCCACAGAATCTCGTGATAGTCACCCTCCGAGAACTCCCGTTCGGGCGGCTTGAAGAACGTCACGAACGACGTTCTCCCCGGTAAGTCACGGTACACGTCCAGATATTCCAAGAGCGCGTCGCGGAAGTCGAGAAGTGCGTCTTTGTCCGTCATCGACGGAACGGCAGTGTAGACGGGTTCGCCGTCGCGGACGGACTGTGCGCCGAAGAAACAGGGGAACGGTGTTCCGTTTCGCTCCCCGAGAAGTGCATCTGTAAAGGTCTCGAAGTGCCGAACAGCCCAATCCGGCATCTCACCTGCCTCAACGCGAGCGGCCATCGTCTCCTGATCGACGAGTGACTGCACGCCCGGTTCGTTCATACTCGCACCTTCGGCTGTGCGGGTATGAGCGCTTCGGATGTTCGAGAAACGGTCGAGAGTATGGCGACGGAGAGCGATTCAGTCGGCGCGACTGCCGACGGCGAACGTCCCGGCGTCTTCGTCCGCGGCCGCGGGAGTCAGATACGAGACGCCGACAGTGAGACCGAACGAGAGGAGCATTCCCCACAGTGCGAAGTCCCATCCGAAATATGTCCCACCGAACAGCGTTGTCCCGCTGACCGTCAGTTCGGGGAGGAACACGTGCAGGATGTAGAACACCTGCCCGCCGCCGATACCCGCGAGCATCCCCAGTTTGGTCGTCTTCGGCCAGTAGAGTGCGACCATCACCGGGAGCGCCATCTGTGCGAATCCGCCGAACGCGGTGTCGCCCACGTTGATGAGCGTCCCCGGTTGGAACAGGCTGGCGACGAACGACAGCGTGGCGAACACGGCGACGCCGATACGAGCGATCCACCCTTCCCGTTCGTCCGAGGCGGTCGGATTCACGAACGGTCGGTAGAGATCACGCGTGAGATACGACGACCCCGAGAGGAGCATCGAGTCCGAGGAGGACATCATCGCCGCCATCGCGCCCGCGACAACGAGCGCGGCGAACCAGACCGGCGTGTACTCGTTCAGGAGTGCGGGGATCACGTTGGATCCTTCGGGGACTTGCACGCCCAAGCCAGCGGCCCACGACCCGAGGAGGAAGGCGGGGACGAAAAGCAGGAGCACGAGAATCGGCCAGAGCGCGAACGACCGCTTCAGCACTCGGTCGTCCTTCGCCATGAAGAAGCGCTGGTTTATCTGCGGGAACATGATGACGCCGAAGGCGATGGTGACGGCCGTCGAAATCATCCATTCGGGCGAGTAGAGACCGCCGCCGAGTGCGAGAAACTCCGGTTTCGTCTCGGCCATCGACGCAGAGATGGCGGAGAGGCCGCCCGCGGAGCTAACGACCCACGCGACGGCCACCCAGACGATAGAGAGCATGAACAGTCCCTGTATCGTGTCGGTCCACGCGACGCCGCGAAGACCAGCGAGGACGACGTAGAGAATCATGAACACCGTGATGAGTGCGGCACCAGCCCAGTAGGGAACGGTCCCACCCGTCAGGCCGACGATAGCCTCGCCAGCACCCATCTGCTGGAGCATCACGTAGGGAAACAGCCAGAAGAGACTGATAGTGGCAACCATGGCGCGAAGCGCTCTCGAACCGAAGCGGTCGCCGAGCATCTCTCCCAGAGTGACGTAGCCCCGGTTCTGACCGATGAGCCACTGCCGATAGCCGACAGCGTACCAGAGAACCGCGAACAGAACGCCGTCCATCAACCCCATTACGAGAATCCATTCGGGCCCGGCACCGTAGGCGAGGTTGGGACCGCCGAAGAATGTAAACGCCGAAAGGAGCGTTGCAAACGTTGTGAACAGGAGGACGACGGTTCCCAACGACCGACTGGCGAGGTAGTAGTCCTCTGCGTCCCGACTCGTCAGGCGGTACGCGACGAAGCCGACGAGAAGCGAGACAACGAGATAGACGCCGACGACGCCCATCTGGACGAGCAGGTCGGATTCAGCCATCGGTTACATCTCCTCCGGTTCGACGTTCATACCGCGGTCCCACGCACCCAGCGTGAACAGGTAAAACGCCCCCGACGCGAGTACCATCCACCCAATGTGCCACCACAGCCAGACTGGCAGTCCCGCCCATGTGGCCGCATCCCGCCACAGAAACCACGGGATTGCAAACGTCACCAAGACGGCGAACACACCGACCCATACATAATCCGTCCTCGGTCGTGTCATCTGTCGTTGATTGCCTCTCGAAATTAGTAAGTATTGTTGTTTATGATTCGATCCTGCAATCTGAAGAAATATTTTCTTCAGAAGTGGCTTTTGAGGTGAATACACAGTATGATTTTGCGCACCTCACGAGGCCGTTCGACGGCAGCGACGGCGAGGACGCACGGGAAAGAACTTGTGGCCGAAACGACGACGAACGTCGAAATCAGTTGTGAGTACGATAGTTATTTGCCGTTAGCGACCCTTATATAAGGCCGTCACAGATCCGCTCGTGACATCATCACCAACATCATCTCATCACCCTGTAGGGGTGCTTCATCATGGACGATACAGCAAAATATCTCATTCACGCCGCGATCACTGCGGACGGCGTCGTCGAACGTTCCGATGTCGTCGGCGCCATTTTCGGGCAGACAGAAGGGCTGCTCGGCGACGATTTGGACCTCAGGGACCTCCAACAATCGTCGAAAGTCGGTCGCATCGACGTACAGATCGAAAGCGAAAACGGCCAGTCGTTCGGTAACGTCACCATCGCCAGCAGTCTCGACAAGGTGAAAACAGCGATCCTTGCCGCATCGCTGGAAACGATTACTCGCGTCGGTCCGTGTCAGTCGGACGTTCGCGTCACCGATATCGAGGACGTGCGCGAAGCCAAACGCCGCGAAGTCGTCGATAGAGCCAAGGAACTGCTCTCTACCTCGTTCGACGACAGCATCATGACCTCCTCGGAGATTCTCGAAGAGGTCAAAGAGAGCGTCCGCGTCGAAGATATCTCCGAGTACGAGGGACTTCCCGCAGGACCGCGCGTCCTCGACTCGGACGCCATCATCGTCGTCGAAGGACGGGCCGATGTCTTGACGCTCCTCCGCTACGGCGTCAAAAACGCCATCGCGGTCGAGGGGACGAACATCCCCGACGCAGTCGCCCGATTAACACAGGACCGCACGGTTACGGCGTTCTTAGACGGCGACCGCGGCGGCGAACTCATCCTGCGTGAACTCGTTCAGGTCGGTGACGTAGACTACGTGGCGTTCGCCCCCGACGGCCAGTCCGTCGAGGACCTCCAACGCCACGAGGTCATGTCCGCCCTGCGGAGCAAAGTCGCACTGGAGATGCTCCCGGCGGAGGGCAGTGTCCGTGAGGCGGCGACCGACGAACGTTCGGACACTGACGGTGAGTCATCGGACCCTCCTCAGGGGTCGCCGACGACTGAGTCGGCGACTCCATCCTCCGAGACGAGGACAGACGAGCGGTATCTTGACCCTAACGCGAGCGTCACCGTCAAACGGCTTGACGAGGACCTTCCGGTGGAGACGACGGACGCATCGGCGGAACGGCCGACAGACGTACTCCCCAGTGAACGGACAGCGGGAGGTATGCAAAAGACCGACGCCAGCGTCGAGGGCGAACACGAATCCGATGCCGACACCGCACTCGAAACCAACACTGATGCCGAAGTGAGCAGCGACGCATCGAGCGGTTCGAACGGCGTGGCGAGGACAGTCAGCGAGGCGGTTGAAACCGACGATTCCGTCGATTCGGATACGCAAGACACCGATGAAGCACCGACCGAAACCGACGCGAAGACTGAGAGCGAGACCCGGAGTGAACCCGGTTCTGGAACCGAAGCTGACGCGGCCGCAGTCGGGAGCGCTGAGACGGAATCGGACGCGGACGCCGACGAACGGATGCCGCAGTCACTTCGTGAACACGTTCGAGAGGTCATCCGCGGCGACACCGGAAGCGTTCGGTTTCTGAACGACGACTTCGTGACGGTCGAAGAACGGGACGCCACGGAGTCGTTCGACGCAATCCGCGACGCGGAGACACCACCCCACACCGTCGTTCTCGATGGGACGTTCGACCAACGTCTCGCTGACGTGTCGGCACAGCGCGGCGTTGAACACGCTGTCGCCGCCGAGACCGGCGACTTCGTCAAGAAGCCGGTGAGCGTCCGAGTTCTCACTGCGGACCAACTGCTCGAAATCGGCGAGTAAGCATGTGTTCGACAGTCTCGTGGCACTCACGCGACGATTTCTCGCATCCGGGATCTCACTCGACAGTCCGACGGTACACGACTGCGTCGTCGTTATCGAAGTAGCCCGGCCGGCAGTCAGATTCCTCGAATCCCACCGACTCGTACAGCGACCGCGCCGCGTCGTTTCCGGCGGCGACGGTCACTGTCACCGCCGACTCCGCAGGACGTTCGTCGAACAGTGCTTCGAGTAAGTCTCGCGCGCGACCCGTGCGTCGGTACTCGGGATGAACGACGAGTTCAGCCACGTGACAGCCGTCATCGGATGCGACAGCGAGAAGATACCCCACAGGACGATTCCGGTGGGCCGTCGAAACGAAAACAGTGCCGACCACGTCCGCCGCCGCCAGAAGGTCGGGTGCTGGCTCGGCGAGGAACGACTGGAGGCGTGAAAGTGTCTCGTACTCGCCGGGACGGGCGCGGCGAACCGACATCAGAAGAGAACGAACGCCGCACCCGTACTGATGGCGGCACCAACGAGCGTCGCAGAGAAGTTGACCGCCTCATTGCCGATCCGTGCTCCCTCGACAGTCGCACCGAGGAAACTATCGACCGTCATGCCCGCGAGTCCGCCGAGGAGGACTACAGCACCGCCGAGGAGACCTGTTACGCCGGAGAGGAGGAACGCAGCGATGGCGGCGACGATGGCGGAACCGACGAGGCCCGCTAACTCGCCTTGCCAGGTCACGCCGCCGTCGGTGCCGGGGTCAACCCGTTCGAGCGTCGTGATGAGACGCGGGTTGTCGTACAGCCCCCCGATTTCCGAAGAGAGCGTGTCACTCAACGCGGCCGCCATCGAACCCGCGAAGGCGTACTGAAAGAGCATTCCATCGACGGCTGTGTGCGCGCTGGCTGCGAATCCGATGACTGAAGCGAGGGCGACGGCGGCATTACCGAAGACGTTGCGAGTCCCACGTGCGCCGTCGTTATCCTCCGCAACACCGCGGTCTAGCTTCTCGTCGTACCTGAACTTCGTCGAGAGTGCGCCGATGGCGAAAAACGACATCAGCACGGCGAACCAGCCGAATCCGCCGAAGACGGTAACGAGGAGGCTGAGGAGTACGCCCGACAACATCCCCGAAACAGACGCCGCTTTGAGTACGTACGAGACGAGTCCGAATGCGACGGTAAGCGCGAGTGCGGCGGCGATCTCGACGGTCCCGATGGCTCCCGACAGTGCGTCGAACGACCAAAGTAGGAGACCGGTCGAGAGCATCACCAGCGGGTCGTCACGCTCGAAGAGCATCTCGCGGAAGAGCGCGGCGACGATTGCGCCGGCGGATGCGAGGAAGACGAACAGTGGGTACGCTGTCGGGAGCGTTGTCGCGGTAGCGACCCCGACCTGCCCGAGTACCCCACCGAGGAATCCGCCGACGACGAATCCGGACGTCCCCAAGAACGGGTCGTCGGAAACGGCGGCGACGCATTGCTTCCCGAGATTCCCGTACGAGAGGACAAGCACGGCAGCGACGAACAGTGAGACGGGCATATCAACCGCCACAACCAGAATAGCGAGTCCTGCGGCGGCGAGTGCGAAGCCAGCAAGACCATTCAGTCGGCCGTCTTGGTGGTCGCCGGGGCGGGCAAACACCTCGAAGAGCGGCCCGTCGGTGACGACGAACGCTGCGAGGAGAGCAATGGCGACGAACGGGGCGAACGTCGCCGCCTTCAGTACCGGCGCAGCGAGTGCTAGCGTCCCAACGACGGCGAATCCGCCCGCCCGCCGGAGCGTCGATTGCACACAGTCGGGTATCGCAGACTCGCACTTAACCCTCCCGACATGGGTCATCGCGTTTGTACGACTTTGTTGGACCGCGACAACCCGAATCGGAGACGTTTAGCGGTGGGAGGACGCACCGAGAAGCGTGGGACTGTACGACGGTTACCTCGCACTTCGACATCGACTGCACGACGCCGACTCCCCCTCGCACGTTGCGGTTGTGATTACCGAACGTGACCTCCTCGAACAGGGAGCCTACGAGACACTCGAACGGTTCCTCCGCTGGGCGTTCGAGTTCGGTGCCGAACGCGTCACTGTCTCGGTGAGCGTACTCGACGAAGCCGTCGTTCCGACGCTGGAACGCGAACTCCGCGACATCGAATCGCCGCGCTCGATGGCCGTCCGCGGACCGGGTGACAGAGAACGCGCCGACGAACCGGTGCAGGTGAGCATCGGACTCGGCGGCAAACGCGAGTTCGCCGACGTGGTCCGCGATATCGCAGAAGACGTGGACGCGGGCGACCTTTCGCCGGAGGACATCGGGGCAGAACACGTCGAGGAACGACTGGTCTTTCAGGACGAACCCGACTTGCTCATCAAAACCGGCGCGGAACGGCTCTCAGACTTCATGATCTGGCAGTCGGTGTACTCGGAACTGTACTTTACCGACGTGAACTGGCGGGACTTCAGAAAGCGCGATTACCTACGAGCGGTGTTGGACTTCCAGAACCGACAGCGGCGATTCGGTCGATAGCCCGAATTTCGTCGGATGTGTCCGACACCGGTTCGGTCGATAGCCCCACATCGACTCAGCTACCGGTCCTACGTCTGGTACATCAAGCACGACTCCAGAACCAGCTAGTACTGCTCAGTCCGCCGCTTCGGTGTCGCCCTGTCGCTCCAACTCCGCAGCAACCTCTTCGGCACCGGCGGAGGGTAGTTTCTCGCGGAGGCGGGCGGTGACGGCCCTCGCCTCGGCCAGTTCCGTCTCAGCGACCGAGCGGACGAGTGCGACGGCGCGTTCGGTGCGGGTGCGCTGCCACGACTTCTCGCGTGACTCGTACGTCCGGAGGCCGCGGAGGAAGTCCACTTTCGAGAACTCCGGCCAGTACGGTGCGCAGAAGTAGACGGCCGCCTCGTTGCCGTTGGCGTGCCACGGGAGGAAGTTCGAGGTTCGCTCAGCGCCGCCGGTGCGGATGATGAGGTCAACGTCGCGGGTGGGATGCTGACACAGTCTGCTGTCGATTTCTTCGACGGTAACGTCGTCGGGCGAGAGCGTTCCAGAGGTAACGTCGCGGGCCACGTCGCGGACGGCACCGAGGAGTTCCGCCCGGCCGCCGTAGGCGAGGGCGATGTTGAGGCAGAACCCGTCGTAGCCGCGTGTCCGACTTTCGGCATATTCTATCGCCTCACGGACGCGCGGTGGGAGACGGTCGGTCTCACCAATCGTGCAAATACGGACGCCGGCTTCGTGAACGCGTTCGGCGTCTGCGAACTCGTACAGTTTCTCTTCGATGAGGTCGAACAGGGGTTCAAGTTCCTCCTGCGGGCGGTCGAAGTTCTCCGTCGAGAAGGTGTACAGCGTCAGTTCCTCGACACCGAACTCCTCGCACCAGTGAAGGACCTGCTCAGCCGTCTTTGCGCCTTCCTTATGGCCGTCCGGAGCCTCATCGCCGCGGCGACGGGCGTATCGTCGGTTCCCGTCCTGAATGATGGCAACGTGTGCGGGACCGCCTCCAAGTTCACGGCGGAGCATCCGCTCGTATGCGCCGTTGAACTGCCGACGAAGCCACTGTCTCATTGGAGGGGAAACCGCGCCGACACATATGTTTCTTTTTGTTCACTCACTCCACGCAGCCGAGTTCGTCGGACTGTATCCGTCGATAGTTACGTTCTCGCGGAGGTTCAGCACCAACCGGCCCGGCCGAGCGACGAATCGCCATCCGTTTATCCTTCGTCGTTCACCATTCACGCATGAGCGAGACCGTAGACGATGACCTCTACAAGCGAACGCTTGCACTCCTCGAACCCGGCGACATCGAACTCGTGGGCGCGATCATCCACACCGACCTCTCCGGGCAGGAGGATCTGGAGATGCACGAACTCACCGTCGAGATAAACGAGGTTATCGCAGACCACGCCGAGAAGGGCGAGACGTACATCTACGCCGGAAACGACACGCCCGACTTCGCGTCGAACCAGTTCCAAGGTCTCACTCTCGACGACGATGCGTTCGTCTGGGAGTGCCAGCAACTTCTCCGTAACGGCACGTTCGACCTCGTGTTCTACTACGAGGCGAACGTCGATCAGGACGCGCTGACGGCCGACCTCGAAGCCGTAGAACACATCGACCGCGTGAGACCCGTCCCCTGAACGACCTCAGACAGGATTAAAGCGGCGGCGAACGCCGCCGATGGCGACGCCAACGATAGCGGACAGAAGACCGCTGATTCCCGCACCGACGATAGCGTACCCGACACCGAACCAGACGCCGACGAAACTCTGGTCGGTGAATAGTTTCGAACCACTGAGAAGACTCAGTACGGCGATTCCGACGCCGAAGACGAACCACGCCGACCATCCGGCGAGGCCCGCGTCACGGTACTCTTTCTCAAAGGATCGAGAGACACTACCGGCGACGAGACCACCGAGAACACCGAACGGGAGGAGGGTCATCCCCGCCAGTTCGGCGGCGATTGTGAGGGCGAGTTGGACGAGGGACCCGAACAGGATGGCACGTTTGTCCATGTGTCATGTTATAGATTTTATGTCATAATTATTGGGCGTTCGGACCACCGAATCGCCTGCTTCGGGATACTTATCCTCGCAGGATTGCAAGGGAACCTATGAGCAGGGCCGACGTCGATACAGCCGAACTGACGGATCTCGACCGGGCCATCATCAACGCCTTTCAGGGCGGATTTCCGGTGGTCGAGCGGCCGTTCGAACCGGCCGCAACGGCACTCCGCGAGCGCGGTGTAGACGTGACCGCTTCCGAACTCGTCGAACGAGTCCGTCATCTTGACGACGCGGGCGTGTTGACGCGGTTCGGCGCACTCGTCAACGCGGAGGAAATCGGCGGGACGGCGACCCTTGTCGCCATGCACGCTCCCGAGGACCGATACGACGAGGTGGCAGAACAGGTGAACGCCCACCGAGAAGTCGCGCACAACTACGAACGCGAACACCCGCACCTCAACATGTGGTTCGTCGTCAGCGTCGCCGACGAGAGTCGCGTCGAGGAAGTGCTGGGCGAGATTGAAGAAGAGACGGGACAACCGACGTACAACCTCCCCAAACAGGACGAGTTCCGCGTCGAAGCGAAGTTCATGCTGGACGGTCCCGTTCCGGACGGCGATGTGGACCTCTCGGACCGCGGCCCGTCGGTCACCCCCGAGGACCGCCGGACGCTGACGCCGGACGAACGCGACCTCGTGTTGGAGATTCAGGGCGGACTCCCAATCTCTGCGACGCCGTACGCGGACGTGGCGGCCGAACTCGAAACGGATACCGAGTGGGTCGTCCGGACGATAAAACGGTTCAACCAAGAGGGTAAAGTCCGTCGAGTCGGCGTCATCCCGAACCACTACGCCCTCGGCTACACTGAGAACGGCATGACCGTCTGGAACGTCCCCGACGACGTGGTTCAGGAGGTCGGCCCGGCCGTCGCCTCACTGGACTTCGTGACGCACTGTTATCGGCGGCCGCGACACGAGGGCGTTTGGCCGTACAACTTCTTCGCCATGACGCACGGGCGCTCGGAAGCAGAGAGCCAAGAACGCATCGAACAGGTGCGCGACGTGATGGCCGAGTACTGGGACGTGGGCGACCAGACGACCGACGACGAGCAGGGCGACTGGGACACCCTGTTCTCGACGCGCATCCTGAAGAAGACCGGAATTAGGATGGCCGAACGGGCAGACGCGAACACGGAGTAGGCCGAACATAGAGTAGGCCGAAACGAGGGAGACCGAACACGGAGGAGACCATACGATGGTGGGGCACACAGAGACAGTGAGAAAGACAGAAATGAAGGGGAAAATGGAACCCGAGGAGAAACGTGAGATGGAGGCTACCGACCGATGATACCGCTGTACCACGACTTCACGGATGAGTCCGTCCTCGTCTTCGGCGGCGGCCCCGTCGGCGCGCGGAAAGCCCGTCGCTTCGCCGCCGAGGCGAACGTAATCGTCGTCAGTCCGAGGTTCGAGGAGGACGACTACGGCGACGCCGAGTGTGTTCGGGCCGAACCGACGCCCGACGACGTCAGTGACTGGGTATCGCGGGTCGAACCGGCGTTAGTCGTCGCGGCAACACCTGACGGCGGGGTGAACGACGCCGCCGAACGCGCCGCACAGGAGACGGGTGCACTCGTGAACCGCGCCGACGAGAGCGCCGCCGCAGGAGACGGCGACCGAGCAGCGAGAAGCGCCGTCGTTCCGGCAACCATCGAGGACGGCGACGTGCGCGTGGCGATATCGACGGGCGGGGCGAGTCCAGCGCTGGCGAAGTACCTGCGCGAGCGGATCGAGTCAGAAATCGACGGTGCAGGCGCGATGGCGGAGTTGACGGGACAACTCCGTCAAGAACTCCGCGAGACCGACTATACGCCCGATGAACGACGGGCGGCGGTCCGCGCCGTAGTACAGTCCCCGAAGGTTTGGAAGGCTTTACGTACAGGGGAATCTAAAGCCCGCCAAGAGGCAGACCGCGTGATACGGAACACAGTCGGAGGTGAAAGATGAGAAACGCAGGAGTCATCTCTGGAGTTCGTGTGTCTCACGACCACGCGACCGTAGACGAGGTCGCGTCGGCGTCCGACGACGACGTTCGTACCACCGTCGAATCGCTCCTCACTAACGAGGAGGTCTCGGAGGCGTTCGCCCTCCACACGTGCAACCGGGCCGAAGCCTACGTCGTCACCGACGCGCAGGCCACCGGCCGACGGGCACTCACCGACTTCGCACCCGACGTGCGGGACGGGGCGGTCGTCGAGATGGACCACGAGCAGAGCCTCCGTCACCTGATGCGAGTCGCGGCGGGACTCGAATCGCTCGTCCTCGGCGAGGACCAGATTCTCGGCCAAATCAAGCGGTCGTTCGAGGAGGCACGAGGCGCGGGCGGTATCGGTCCGATGCTGGACGATGCCGTGACGAAGGCAATCCACGTCGGCGAACGCGCACGCACAGAGACCGAAATCAACGAGGGGGCGCTGTCGCTCGGCTCGGCCGCGGTTCGGCTCGCAAAGTCCGAAACGACACTTGACGGCGCGACAGCGTTAGTCATCGGCGCGGGCGAGATGGGGACGTTGGCGGCAGAATCACTCGCTGCTGCGGGTATCGGCGAACTGGTCGTCGCAAACCGGACGCTTCCGCACGCAGAGCACGTCGCCGAAGAGGTTGACGTTCCGGCGCGCGCCCTTCCGCTCAGTGCCGTCGAAGCAGCCATCGAAGCAGCAGACGTGGTCATTTCAGCGACGGGCAGTCCCGAGTACGTTCTTTCGTCGCCCCACGTCGAAACGAGCGGCGAGACGACACTGATCGACCTCGCACAACCGCGCGACGTTGACCCTGCCGTCGATTCGCTTCCCGACATCGTCGTTCACGACATGGACGGATTAGAGGCGGTCACGGACGAAACGCGCGAACTGCGGCGCGAGGCGGCCGAACGAGTAGAATCTATGATAGACGACGAGTTCGAGCGGCTCTTGAAGTCGTTCAAACGGAAACGTGCCGACCGAGCCATCAGCGGCATGTACGAGGCCGCAGAGGAGGTCAAACAGCGGGAACTGGAGACGGCTCTGGCGAAACTCGACGCACAGGGAGAGTTGACCGACGACCAGCGAGAAACCGTCGCTGCGCTGGCGGATGCGCTGGTCGGCCAACTGCTCTCCGCGCCGACGAAGAGTCTCCGCGAGGCCGCCGTTGAGGACGACTGGGACACCATCCAGACGGCGATGACGCTGTTCGATCCCGACTTCAGCGGCGGGGAACCGTCGTTCGACACGCCCTCAGGACCGCGTGGAGCGATACCCGAAGACGCGTCTAACGACGCAGACGACGGTCAGCACGTCCTCGAAAGTCTCGCGGACGACTGATTGGGAGAAAGATTATTCTCTCGGCGTCCGAGACGCCGACCATGGCCGAACTACTTGACGACGACGAGATAGAGAGCCAACTCCCCGACGAGTGGGAACGCGACGGCGACGAGATCACGAAGACGTACGAGTTCGACGACTACCTGAGGGGAATCGAGTTCGTCACGAAGGTGGGCGAAGTTGCAGAAGAAGAGTTCCACCATCCCGAAATAATCGTCGGCTACAAAACGGTCGAAGTGCGCCTTACCAGCCACGAAGAGGGTGGAATCACGGAAAAAGACATCCGCCTTGCGGACCTATTCGACGACGAACGATAGCCGTGAATGCCGCGTACGTCTTTCGCGTCCAGTTCAGACTCGACCCAGCGTCCGGAGTTCGAACGAACCCGAGGTCGTTCGAGACCGTCGTTGAAGTTCCTGCCGACGAACCGGGCGAGGGCGATTGGCTGTTCTTCCGCAACACGCTCTGGCGGGGTGAAGTCAACGACGACCGGTACGCACGTGAACTCGCCGAAGAGTGGCTCTCCCTCCCGGTCGAGTCCGTCTCGTTCAGCGAGTTGCGTGCTGACGAGGCGTACATGGAGGCGTTGCGCACGGAGATTGCTGCAGACCTCACGCTGTTTAATGCTGACTCCACCCGCGAAGTGCTTCACAAGTATCTGGGGTCGAGTATTCGAATCGAGGACGATAGCTGAGAGCCGTTCGTTACGCGCTATCGAGCAGTTCGATGTCAACCAACTCCAGTTCGGGGACCGTTTTATTGCCACCGAGCGTGTCGTATTCGTGTAGCCCGGTTACCTTCCCCCAGAGAGTGATCTGATCGTTTTCTCGGTACGGGTCACCCGTCCACGTTCCCCAGAGGTAATCATCGTCAAAAAGGCCATCCTGCGGAACGCCGATAATGTACTCGTGTAACCCATCATCTGACGTAACGACATCGGCGATGTAGACATCCTCGAAAACGACGTACTCACCCTTGTACTGGCTGTTATCCCGGTACAACGATTCGTGTTTTACAGCGGAAGCGTTCTCCTTTATCTCATCGAGAGAGGGCGTGGTGGTGCCTGAAGCACCGTTCGAGGGACCGGAACAGCCGGCAATTGCAATCGCTCCGCCCACACTGCCGAGTTCCGCGAGGAACCGCCTTCTAAACATAGAACAAATTTATAGTGGACGCCAATGAGAATTTCGAAAGAAGTGAAACCGGACCGCTCAGTCGTGATTTGTGACGTTCTTTCCGGTGTGAGATATGGGATATGCCGATAGTAACGGCGAAAAGCACTTAGCTATAGATCGCATATAATTGATTTCCGATGGTTGCCGACGCGTACGACTTCTGGCTATTCGACCTCGACGGCACGCTCGTAGACGCCGACTGGTCGTACACCCGCGAGGTGTTCGACCGCGTGGGCGACCGACTCGGCCGGGAGTTCACCGACCGTGAAGCCGAGATCATCTGGCACGGCCTCGGCGGGGCACGTGACCCACAACTGCGCGCGTGGGATATCGATCCCGACGACTTCTGGCCCGCCTTCCACGCCGTCGAAGACCCGCAGGCACGCGCGGAGGCGACGTATCTCCACGACGATGCCACTGACCTCCTCGCAGACCTCGTAGACGACCGACCGGTGGGCGTCGTCACTCACTGTCAGCAGTTCCTCGCTGATCCGGTGATCGACCACCTCGACGTCCGCGACTGGTTCGATACCGTCGTCTGTTGTACCGAAGAGTTGGGGTGGAAACCGGACCCAGAACCAGTCCATCACACGATGAAGGCGCTGGGTCTCGACCCCAACTCAGACAGTCAAGGCGTCCTCGCCGGTGACGGGTCCAGTGATATCGGGGCCGCATGGAACGCCGGACTTGACGGCATCCACGTCGAACGGCACACACCCGAACGGCGCGGGCGGTGCGTGCTTGCTGACGTACGCGTCGAGACGTTCGAGGATTTACGGAACCGACGCGTCGCTACCGACGGCGGATTCGTCGTAGACTGAACTTACTCCGCGTCCGTCTCGGGAAGAGGACGAACCGAAATGAAGCCGTCGCTGGAGACGGAGAGTTCCCACTCTTCGTACGGGAACCGGACCTGAATATCGTAGCGCGGCGTCTCGCTCGCTCGCGGTTCGAGTAACGAATCCAACGCATCCATATCCAACGAGGAGAACAGCGGTTCGGCTTCGAGGGCGTCGATACCGGTGTACGCCTCCATCACTTGGGCAATAGTCGTGGCGAGTTCGTCGTCCACTTCCCAGTCGTGGACGCCGATAACCGTCCATGCATCGTTCACACTCTCTGCGGGGAACGTATCGACGGCTTCTTCGACCGCATCGCACGGCCGGCCGTCGAACAGCATCTCCTCGTCGATGGTCGGCGTTTGGTTCTGCTTTGCAAGTTCGCGCACGCGCTCGATAACGGCTGCAATATCGCCCTCGTCACCCTTGCGAATGTATTCAGAGACACGGGCTTCGAGTGCGTCGAGAGCGACGGTGTCCCATCCTTTGGCGGTGTAGAAGACGATAGGTATCGACGGCTCTCGCTGGCGTGCGGCGACGATGAACGGCGTATCGTCCGGGAGTCGAAGCGAGTCGCTGACAAGACAATCGACAGACTGCGATTCGAGTGTATCGAGACCCGCAACCGCATCCGATGCCGTCACCATCTCGAGTTCGTCACTCGCCGCTTGATCGAAAGAGAACGCAGAAAGCTCCAATAAGTCCGGATCGTCGTCCACGTGAAGGACCGTCGCGCGAGGGACCATGTGAGACAATTAGTGGCATATCACTAAAGTTTTCGTGGCGGTAGAAATGTAATAATACGGAACTGTATTGCTTACCGATTATATCCGGAGAGTTCGTCGAACACGTCGTCAGCGTCACTGAGAAGCGCTGTGATCGCTTCAACGCTCGGCTTCTCCGTTCTGTCGGGGTTCGCGTGGACACGAACGGACTCGTCTCCGACTCGGATGAACCCCATATCAAGCTCATTTGCGGTGGCGCGTAATCCGAGTCCGGCGTCAGCTTTTCCTCGCAGGACGGCTCTTGCGGGACTCTCCGTCGCCTTCGTCGTCAACTCGAAGCCGTCGATCCGCGCTGTGAGTTCGCGTTTCGACGTATCGCGTTCGGCCGCGAGTTCGTCAAGAGCAGCATCGAGACTTGCACGGAGACCGGCGTTTGTATCACGGTTGACGAACCGCAGGTCACGCGCGACGAGGTCGGAGAGTCCGGATACGTCATCGGGGTTGCCTGCGGGGACGATAAGCCCCCACTCGCGCGTCCAGCCGCCGATATCGACGCTTTCGACGGTTCGTTCGGTTGGTCCGGCGACGACGGCGACATCCGGCACGCCGTCGCGGAGGCGGCGCAGACCCTCGCGGCTTCCGACGGGGAGGTAGCGCGGCGAGTCGAGTCTGTCGAGGAGTCGGGACAGTGCCGGGTCATCCTCACCCACGCCGAGGAGCGTCGGCGCACGTACGTCCGGTGAGAACAGACGTACCTCGACAGACTCCCCGTCGGCGAGGTACTCGGTGTCTGGATGAACTTCGACCACGCCGTCGGCTTCGACCAGCGAGGTGGTTGCCCCGCTTCCTTTGTCCACCGGGTAGACGAGCGTCTCGCCGGACTCGTTTTCGAGGAGGCCGACGGGCATGAGTCGCAGTCGGCCCTCGGCGTACCGTTCCCGGACGGCCATCGACCCCGAGACGGTCGCGGTTTGAGGGTTTGGAAGCCCGGCAGCGCGACGGATAGCGGGCGCGACAAACGTCTGGAAGATCGTAAGCGCAGAGACGGGATAGCCCGGGAGACCGACGTACGCGGAGGGCGAGTCGGTCGCCGCGGTGTCCCCTTTGTTCTCACTCTTGGCACCACGCTCGCCGCCGAGAGTACCGACGAGCATCGGCTTGCCCGGTTTGACCGCGACGCCGTGCAGGAGGAGTTCGCCGCGTTCCTCGATGACGCGGTAGATAACGTCTACGGCGGAGGCGGAGGTGGATCCGGAGGAGAGCACTAAATCGCACTCCTCGGCCGCCTGCACGAGGATTCGCTCCATCTCTTCGTAGTCGTCTCCCGCATGCGGATACATACGAACCTCGCCGCCAGCCTCCTCAACGCCGGTGGCGATGGTGTAGCTATTCACGTCGTAAATCTGTCCGGCGTCGCTGTTCAGCGGGTCACCGGGGCGGACGAGTTCGTCACCGGTTGAGATAATTCCGACAGTCGGTTTGCCGCGGACAGGCACCTCGTCAACGCCGAGCGCCGAAAGCAGGCCGATTTCGCGGGGCGTCAGGTACGTCCCGGGACCGAGTGCGCGCGCACCGGCGGCTACGTCCGCGCCCGCAAGCATCACGCTGTCGCCCGGTGCGACGGCGTCGCGGACGACGAGCGTTCCGTCGCGTTCCTCGGTTCGTTCGACGATGACGACGGCGTCCGCGCCGTCTGGCATCACCGCACCGGTGGAGATTTCGGCCGCTTCGCCTTCTCCGACGACCACGTCGGGTTCGACTCCGGCGTGTACCTCCCCGATGAGTTCGAGTTCCGCCGGCGACGCTTCGTCCGCACCGAACGTGTCGCGGGCGCGGACGGCATACCCATCCATACTTGCTCTGTCGAATCCGGGCACGTCCATCTCGGCGTCGATCCGTTCGGCGAGGACACGACCGCGCGACTCTCGCAGGGGGACTCTCTCGGTTTCGGGCGTCAGATCCAGCCCCGCGATGGCCTCGTGCGCCGCCTCCGGGGCGGCCAAGTCGCGGAACTCCTTTCGGCTCACGCCGACCACTCCCAGCCTTCGACAGTCACGGTTTCACCCTTGGCGTATCCTTCCGTCTCCTCGGGGACGGCAACCCACCCATCAGCGAGTGCGACGGAGGAGAGAACGCCCGACCCGGAGGTACGAGTCGGTTCGGCGATTCGTTCGACCGGGTCGTTTCCACCGTTGTCCCCCTCGTCGTTCTCCTCGCGGAGGCGAACGCGCGCGAACGTCCGCACACCGGGCTCGCTCGGTATCTTCCGTTCGAGACGGGCCTCGACAGACGGGTACGGGCGGCCGTCGAGGTGGCCGACGTGCTTCAGGAGCGGACGGAGGAACTGGACGGCGTTGACGATGCAGGCGACAGGATAGCCGGGGAGCATCACGACCGGTGTGTCCTCGACGACGCCGAGGGCGACAGGATGCCCCGGTTTCAGGGCGACACCGTGGACGAGTACCTCGCCCAGTTCGTCCACGACTTCGGGAATCAGGTCGCGCTCGCCGACGGAGGAGCCGCCGGTCGTCACAACCACGTCCTTTGTCAGATCCCGTTGGACGGCTGCACGGAGAGCGGCCGGGTCGTCGGTCACTACATTGCGGTACGTCGCCACGCCGCCCCATCGGTGAACCAACCGCGAGACGGTGAGTCCGTTCGTCTCGACGACCTCCCCCGGTTCAGGATCGGACTGAACGAGTTCTTCGCCGGTCGGGATCACACCGACCGTCGGCCGGTCGTACACCGTCACTTCGTCGCGGCCGACGGATTTCAGCAGCCCGAGGTCGGAGGGGCGAAGTTCGTGACCGATATCGAACAGTTCCTGTCCTTCCGCCACATCTTCGCCCGCATCGCCGACGTTCTCTCCCTCGGTAACGGCGTCGAACACCTCTAATTCGCTGCCGACGACGTCCGCGTGTTCGACCATGACTACGGCGTCCGCACCCGGCGGGAGTTCGCTCCCCGTGTGGACGCGGACGGCTGATCCCGGTTCGACAGCGGCGTCGGCGTCTGATTCGGCCTCGCTGACTGCCACGCGGAGAATCGAGGGTGACCGGTCCGATGCACCGAACGTGTCTTCGGCGCGGACGGCCCACCCGTCCATCGCCGCGCGGTCGTAGTTCGGGACCGGATTCGCTGCGGTGACTGCCTCCGCAAGGGATCGACCGTCCACCCGCCCGAGCGGGAGCGTGTCAGTCCGTTGGTGCGGTGTCGCCGCCGCAAGAAGCGTCTCCCGTGCGTCGGCGAGCCGCGTGCGCTCTTTGAACCCGGCGGTCTGCCGGTCGTGCGCGTTCGTCATGGCCGGGAGTTGGCGGGCGGAGCATAAAAGGCTCCGCGCGTCGAGCGCGCGGGGCGTCAGATTCGGTGTGTTTTGGGGTCGATTCCGGCGGCAGGGCCGCAAAGTAATCCGGCAACGAGCCGCCGACCGCGGCCTTTTTCGACCCGGCATCCGTACGCATTGGTATGTCTGCACTGCGGGACGCGCTTCAGGAACTTCCGGACGCGGTGTTCGCTGACCTGTTGGAGTCCGACGATGCGTACCTCCTCGTTTTGGATCTTCCCGGGGTCACTCCCGACACGGTGGAGGTCCGCGTCGAGAAGGGGCGTCTTGTCATCGAGGCGCGCCGCGACAAGCAACTTCCGCCCGAGTTCCGCTACGTCCGCGAGGACCGGTCGCTGTTTCTCGATGCCGAAATTCCGCTTCCGCCGGACGCGACGGGTGCCGGGGCCGACAGCGAGATAGACCGCGGGGTCCTCACCATTCGCTTACCGAAACGCGACGCCGCACCCGAACGGACCATCCCCGTCACCAGTGCCGACGACACCGAGGCCTGACCGCGCGGTGAGGTGGTGACGCTGGTCAATCTACGCTCATATTGGCGGTTTCTGGTCGTCGTCTACCAGTTTTTCCCGCTAATTGTTGCCTACGCCCGCGACCGTCGAACGTACCTCCTGTTCGGTGGTAGTCGGACCGTCACAGCCGAGATGCAGTCGAAACGGGCCGAGATACTACTCGACTCGCTTCTGACACTCGGACCGACGTTCATCAAACTCGGCCAACTGCTCTCGACGCGTCCGGACATCCTGCCGCCGCAGTACATCGACGTGCTGTCGAGTCTGCAGGACGATGTGCCGCCCGCGCCTTGGGAGGAGACAAAGCAGGTGATCGAAGAGGAACTCGGACCGGTTGACGAGGTGTTCGAGTCGTTCGATAACGACCCGATAAGCGGGGCGAGTCTCGGACAGGTGTACACCGCCCAGTACGACGGCGACGATGTGGCGGTGAAGGTTCGACGGCCCGGCATCGAATCGCTCGTCGAGGCAGACCTCCGCGTGATCCGGTGGTCGCTTCCGTTCATCATGCGCTTTATCGGGCAAGGGAGAGCGTTCTCTTTGGAGAACCTCGCCGACGAGTTCGCCAAGACCATCCGGCAGGAGATGGACTACAGCAGGGAGCGACGTATTCTCGAACAGATTCAATCGAACTTCAACGGCAACGGAACGATCCGAATCCCCAAACCGGTCGAAGAGCGTTCGGGACCGCGCGTGTTGACGATGGAGTATCTACCCGGAACGAAGATAAACGACCTGGAAACCATCGATATGGAGGGAATCGACCGGACGGAGTTGGCGACGCGACTCCAACGAATCTACCTCCAGATGATCATCGACGACGGCGTCTTTCACGCCGACCCACATCCCGGAAACCTCGCCGTGGACGAGGAAGGTCGCATCATCTTCTACGACTTCGGTATGTCCGGCCGCGTCGATCCGTTCGTTCAGGACAAGATTGTAGACTTCTACGTCGCTGTCGCCAACCAAGACATCGACGGCATCTTAGACGCGCTCGTTGAGATGGGGACGCTCTCGCCCGAAGCGGATCGGCGGGTCATGGGCGATGTGATGGAGTTAGCCATCGCCGACGCCCGCGGCGAGGACATCGAACAGTACCGCGTCCAGCAGATTATCGAGCAGGTCGAGTCCACCATCTACGAGTTCCCGCTTAGATTACCGCGAAACCTCGCACTCGTCCTCCGAGTGGCAACTGTCGTAGAGGGTGTCTGCGTCACCCTCGATCAGGAGTTCGACTTCATCTCAGTCGCCACGGACTACCTCCGCGAAGAGGGATACTACGAGGAGACGGCCAAAGAGATCGTCGCAGATACCGGACGACAGATGCAACGGACGACGGAAGCGATGTTCACCGTCCCGCCGAAACTCGACCGCGTCCTCGATAGCGTCGAACGCGAGAACCTGACGGTCAACGTCCGACTCGAGGACAAAAACAACGTGCTGGATAAACTGGCGCGCCGGATCGTCTACGGTCTCCTTCTCGCCGTCGGCGTCCTCTCGACGGCAATTCTCTATGCCTTCGACCAAACCAGCGTCGTCCCCGCTGCCGTCGCCGCGGCGTTGACGCTGCCCATTATCATCCAACTCTACCGGTCGTTCCGCAAAAAACGAGGCCTCAAAACGACGCCACAGTTCACTCGACAAAACATGCGGCAGCAGCGCGGCGAAGACTGAGACGGTCGGTTCTCTCCCATCGAGTATACTTATCAAAGCTGAGTTTTGGAGGCGGACGTTTATTGCGGATGGTAGTGTATCTTCCCCCCAATGACCCGCTGGCGGGCCGTGGTAGCCGGATTTGCACTCGCGGCATGCAGCGAAGCGATTGTGTTTTTATTGACAGGAAGGGTGACGCTTGTCGGTGGACTGGCCGGAAGCGCCTTCGCGGGCTACCTAGTTGGCCCAGATCCCGCCGACGGGGCGTGGCACGGACTGCTGTCTGCGCTCACGTGGGGCATCGTTCTCATCCCGGGCCTGGTCGCACTCGCCGTCGTCGGCGGCGGGACGCTTCCGTTCCCGTTCGAATATCTCGCTCCGTTGTTCGATACACCCGGTGAAGCGACGACGGGAGTACTCCTTGCGGTCACGCTCCCGAACGTCGCGGTGGGTATCCTCGGAAGTCTCTCACGAGAACGCGACGGACGCGACGAAGACGGGCCGGGTGGCGTGGACGGATGGTTAGATACGGAGAACGAAGCCTGAGTAACCAGCTATCGCGTACTTACGCGTGGTCCGCGCCGCTCTGTGGCCGTCGTCCCGTTCGGGCGATGCTGTTCCCGTGAGCGAGGTCGTACAGCGTGAATCCCAGGCGCGCCATCGACCGGTCGGCTTCTAATCGGTCGAGGTGCGCGCGGAGTTCAGCGGCGCTCTCTCCCGGACACACCATCCGGCCGTGATGCCCCGGATTTCCATCATCTTCAGCCGTCTGAAGACGGTTTCGGATGGACTGAATTGCGTCGTCCAGTCGTTGCTGTTCGTCCTCGTCGGCGGGCGGCGAGAGCGACGCGGCCAACGTTCGCTCCGCCGCGACGACGTCGCGGGGGTCGATATCGAGCGTCTCGGCCGCATCGCAGAGCGGCGGGACGTCGTACCCGAGACGACGGCGAACAATGCGGAAGGCGGCGACCGCCGACGGGAGGAGGCCGCGCCCTTCGTCGGGGTCGTACTCAGCGGCGAGGAGGCGGCGTGCGAGAGACTCTCCCTGCGGCAGACGAAGACGGTAGACGACAGTACTGACAGCGGCGTCGGTGCGAGCAGTCGTATCCTGCGGCATGGTTCGAAACTCTCCCTCCCCACCGATGTACTCTATCACGTGAATATCGTTAACACCGTTTCAAACAGGACAGACGTTCGTGTCGTTCGATAGCGGTTCAGCAGCGACGAGAGCGAGTCGTCTCGTCGTCACGTTCGTGACCCGTTCACGAGGGTGAACGCGGGGATAAACCGTTTCCAAACCGTTTATACCGGTCTGCCGATAACGCGCAGATATGCCTAAAGAACAGAAGCAGGTCCGCGAACTTCAAGAAGGTAGCTACGTGATGATGGATGAGTCGCCGTGTAAAATTAATGCGTACAGCACGGCCAAACCCGGCAAGCACGGCAGTGCAAAGGCCCGAATCGAGGGTAAGGGCGTCTTCGACAGTAAGAAACGCTCGCTCAGCCAGCCCGTTGACGCGAAGGTGTGGGTGCCGATCATCGAGCGCAAACAGGGACAGGTCGTCTCTGTGACGGGCTCTGACGCGCAGATCATGGACCTCAGCACGTACGAGACGTTCACGATGCGTATCCCCGAGGACGAGGACCTCTCGCCCGAGGACGAGATCGAGTACCTCGAATACGAAGGTCAGCGAAAGATCGTCTAATCGGGATGTTTCCCGGGGCAACCGCATCACGTGACGACGCCGCGTACGTCGTCGTGGGCGCCCCGCTGGATATCTCGACAACGTTCCGACCTGGGACCCGATTTGGTCCCGAGAGAATCCGGCGGTTCGCCCGGACGTTCGACGACTACGACCGGCGGACCGACCTGCACTTTTCCGACTGTTGTGTCCACGATGAGGGCGATATCCACCCGTGGGACGACGCCCAAGAGTACGTCGAGTGGGTCGCTGGAACACTCCGAGACGTACGATTCGACGACGCCGTTCCGCTTCTCCTCGGCGGCGAACACACCGTCACCTACGCCGGTGTAGACGCCGTCGAACCCGACGTGTTCGTCTGTCTCGACGCGCATCTCGACTTACGATCCGAGTACGACGGCAACGAGTGGAGTCACGCGACCATCACTCGACGCGTCCTCGACACTCTCGGCGCCGAGGAAGCGATCATCCTCGGTGCGAGAACCGGGTCGCCAGAGGAATGGGACCGCGCCGAGGCCGAAGACGTGACCGTCGTCGCTCCCGAAGCCGTTGCCGATTTCGACTTCGGTGACCGCTTGGACGGGCGATCAGTCTACCTCAGCGTGGACATCGACGGCGCGGACCCCGCGTTCGCGCCGGGAACGGGAACACCAGAACCGTTCGGGATGGCTCCGCGAGAGATGCGCGACGTAGTCCGAACCGTCGCACCCAACGCAGACGGCTTCGACGTTGTCGAGGTGAACGACCGCGACGACGGCCAAGCCGCGTCATTGGGTGGGAAGCTCCTCCGCGAGTTCGTCTTTTCGCACGCGAGCGCCGACGACGAAGGTGGCCAAGACGCCGAAAACGCGGAATAGAGAGCTAAAACACCGAAAACGCGGAGTAGCAATCCAAGACACTGGTATCACGGCCGGTGCCACTCTGCCCCCGTCGTTCTGTTTGGACGTTTGTCATCCTTGCTCTGCGAGCGTGTCGGCTCCTCCCCCACAAGCATCCGAACCAACGGGATACAAGCCACGGGCGGTCCACGAGTCGCCTATGACGATGGACCGCGCCGACGTAATCGCACGGTACGACGAGAAACTCGCCACCGACGCGTACGCGGACGTTGACGCTAGCGCGAACGGGCTACAGGTCGGGAGCGAGTCGGGGACAGTCGAACACGTCGCCTTCGCCGTTGACGCCGCCGAAGCAACCATCGAAGCGGCGGTGGAGGCGGGCGCGGACCTCCTCGTGACCCACCACGGCCTCATCTGGGGGGGACTGGACCGCGTGACCGGGCAGGAGTACGACCGTATTGCACCGTTGGTCGAAAACGACATCGGTCTCTACGTCTCGCATCTTCCGTTGGATGGCCACCAATCGCTGGGCAACGCCGCGGGCGTCGCGGACCAGCTCGAACTGGAGGCCCGCGAACCGTTCGGAGAGATGGGTCCAGTCCACATCGGACAACGCGGGCAGGCTTCTCAGCCGTACTCAGTCGAGAAGCTTCGTGAGGCGTTAGACGAGTTCGACAACGGCGGTACTCCGACGCAGGTACTCGACTTCGGCCCCGACGAGATTTCCGAGATTGCAATCGTCACCGGTTCCGGCGTCGATTGGCTCTCGGAGGCCGAGGCCGTCGGTGCGGACGCACTCGTAACCGGCGAGGGGAAACAGCAAGTGTACCACGAGGCGCGCGAGGCAGGCCTGAACGTCTTCTTGGCGGGACACTACGCGACTGAGACGTTCGGTGTGCGTAACCTCGCGGCGCTCGCGCAGGAGTGGGGACTAGAGACGACGTATCTGGACTTCCCGACCGGATTGTAGGCGGCGCGATTTGGCGCGGACCGCGACCACTAAACAGACGGGATGCGCACCGAGAGATATGAGCGACGACGGTCACGAGGATACGGACGACCACGACGAATACCACCCACCACACCGCGAGGAGTTCCACGAGAACCCAATCGGTCACGCACAGGTCCGTGGAGGCATGAGCGTCGGCGAACTCGCGGGCGAGTACGGCAAGGCGGGCATCGGTGCGGCGAACCTCCAGCGTGCGGTGGACGTGTACGCCGAAATGATCGGCAGAGACGACGTGACGAATCTGTTCGGTCTCGCTGGCGCGATGGTACCGGCAGGGATGCGTCAGATTGTCGTTGACCTCATCCGAGAGGGCCACATCGACGCGCTCGTCACGACGGGGGCGAATCTGACTCACGACGCTATCGAGGCTATCGGCGGCAAACACCATCACGGGCGGGCGGAACCGCACGATCCGCATCCAACGAACGAGGACGCAGAACCGACGGGTGAGACGCTGCGCGACCACGACGAACACTTGCGCGACGAGCAAGTAGACCGCATCTACAACGTCTATCTCCCGCAGGAGTACTTCGCCCTGTTCGAGAGCCACCTCCGCGAGAACGTGTTCCCCGAAATCGAACGCACGGTGTCGATTCGGGAGTTCACCGCCGAACTCGGGCGGGCGAACCTCGAACGCAATCGAGCGGAGGGAATCGAAGAGGACGCCGGCATCGCCGCCGCGGCCTACGAACACGACGTGCCCATCTACTGTCCGGCGATTCAGGACTCCGTGCTGGGCATTCAGGCGTGGATCTACTCGCAGACGTCCGAGTTCACGCTGGACGCCCTCACGGATATGACGCATCTCTCAGACCTCGCGTTCGAGGCGGAGAAAGCTGGAGCGATGGTCGTCGGCGGCGGCGTACCGAAAAACTACGTCCTCCAGACGATGCTGACCATCCCTGACGCGTACGACTACGGCGTCCAATTGACGATGGACCCCGATCACACCGGCGGGCTGTCGGGCGCGACGTTAGACGAGGCCCGGTCGTGGGGGAAACTGGAGAAATCCGCCAAAAACGTCACCGTCGTCGGCGACGCCACCATCACGCTCCCGTTCGTCGCCGCCGCGGCGCGTGAACGTGCCGACGAGCGGTTCTAACGTTCCGATTCGAGGACGCGCCACCCCTCGTCCGTTCGTTCCATCGTCTCGTTCGAGAGACGTGACCCGACTTCTCCGACCGTCATGAAGCGAACACCGTCGTGTGACTTCGCGTAGCGGAGCAGTGCTCGGAGATCACTCCGACGTTCCGCGGTGTCGAAGTGAGGGTAGTGAAGCATCATCGCATACGTACCTCCCTCAGCATACGCCTTGTCGAAGTCTGCGCGCAAGTCGGAGCGAGACTTCGTCTCCATTGTCGTCCAGTTTGCCACATATCCCGTGGTATTACCGACGTGAACAACATTACTCGCTCGGAACACACCTCGTTCGCCGTAGTAGGGTTCAGTGAACCACGACCCACCGGAGATAACAGTGAGATTCGACGCAGCCACCGCCCGCGTCGTGTTCTTGTCATAGGTATTCATCGGCGGGACAAACGTCGTTGGCCGGACACCCGTACACACCGTAAGTTCCCTGGTTCCGACTGTTATCCACTCCTGCTGTGTCTCGGATGGGACGGACCCAAACTCACTGGCCCCGTAGAACTCCGTTCGCTTCTCGTGAGTATAGCCGTGGAGAGCGAACTCAAACGTGGTAGGGTTGTCACGGCGAAGCTCGCGGAGGTAACTGCACGTCTCCTTGGATGAGGAAATGGGCTCGCCGCCGGGGAACGGGATGACTGCGTTCGTCACCGGGACATTCTCGTCAGCGAACACGCGGTCAACCGCCTGCATCGTCGTCGGGTCAGGGTTCGGTTTGATATCGTCATTCCGGAAGACGGCGACGAGTTGGTACTCTTTCCACGTAGTGTTCGCCGCGGAAGACGGACGTGGGGTCGTGGTTGGTGCAGCGGGCGTCTGTGTTGCGGCATCCGCCGTCGCATCAGGTGTCGCAGCCGGCGGCGATGTCGAATCCGAAGTGGGGAACAACCAGTTAGTATCGAGAAAGGTGACACCACCGACGCCGACGCTCGCCCCGATGACGAGGACGACGAGGACGACCACCGCTGAGCGGAGGCGTCGCGCGGGAATACTCATATCGAAAAAGAGGTCGTAATCCGCGGGGATGAGTATAGACATCCTATCGAGTGTATCGTGTGACCCGAGACGAGACGAAAGAAACGAAACGTGTCATTACGCACTATTATCCGATAGATATAGCCGGGTCGGGAACGGACACGGTCACATGGTCCTCCGGAATCGACTGGTACTGGTGTCGTTCCTGTCGCTCCTCGTCTCAGGGACGCTCGCGGTCGTTCTCCTCGCGTACGCCGCCGTCGTTGTCGGCGGTGCGTTCCTCAGCGGGTCGCTCGTCACCGTACTCCTCGACCTCGCCTTTCCCGAACTCCCCGTATTCGCCCTCTCAGTCATCGTTGCCGTCGTCTCATCCGTTGGGGTCGTCTACGGTCTCGCCCGACAGGCGTCGCTCCCCCGTGGTGGCCGAGTCGAGTCTATCGCCCGGCGCGCCGAGCGGATGTTCCCCATCCTCCGAATGTTCGGCGTCGCCGACGTGTTCTCCGAACCCGAACCGACGCCCGAAGAACGAAGAGAGGACGCGCTGGCGTCGCTGAAACGGCAGTACGTCGAAGACGAAATCACCGAAGCGGAGTTCGAACGGAAACTCGATAGATTGGTGGCAAACGATTCGGTGGACGATGCGCGCGCCGAGCGCGAACGCGCCGCCGTCGTCGATGAAGACCGGTATCGACGCTGAGTGAAGAACCGATATCGACGCTAGACCAAACGCGGCCCGTTCGAAGATCGGCCTGCTGGAGATTTCTGTCAATTAGGCATAACAGTAAAATCAAGATTGATACTCAGGCCGGAACAGTATTTTGCCCCTATCATTGAGATCTGATGATGAGAGAGGGGTCGATACACGAGGTGATATCGAATGCGTCAGCAGTAGATGTCGCCTCGTTGGTACAGCGACTCTGGGAGGAGCGGGGATACGAAACGACTCTCACATTCAGTGGCCCGGATATACACGTCGAAGCGGTAGGGGAGACAGACGAGGGGGCCACACGGACGGTTCGGACGTGGGTCGATGCCGACGGCGCGACGGAGCGACAGTTGCGCGTGTTCGTCAACGCCTGCGACCGCGACGAGGTGGAACCGCACGTCGTCGCCGCCAAGACCGGTCTCAACTCGGGGGTCATTCCACCGGGAATCGCAACGTTCGACGCGAGCGGTCTCGCCGTGGAACTGCGCGAGGCGGGTGTCGAACCCGAAGATGATGAGACGACAGAGGAAGAACAGGAAACCGACTGGTTAGGTGAACCCGTAGACGGTGACGGTGACGACGCCGACGACGATGAAGAGGAGACAGAGGAGATCGACCGTCGAGAAGCGGTGAAGACGGTTGCATCGTACGTTCTCGTGGGTCTCGGCAGTTATCTAGCCGTCGAGCGACTGTCGGACTACGTGCAGTCGTCGCCGGAGGCACGGGCCGCTATCCGCCGCCATATGACCGACTTGCGCGGGCGACTACCGAGGATGGATGTCTCGTTCGACCCGAACGTGACGAACCAGACCCGGATGAACGAAGCGATGCCGAGTCGGCAGTCCGCGTCGGGGGGCGACCGTCCGGCCAACGCGACGCGCATTCCGTATCACGAGTTGGCGGCCGACACCGCGGCATTCAGCGGCGACGCCGTTCGATACGAGGGGACAGTTGATAGCGTGAAAGAACGCGAAGAGACGTTTCAGATTGACCTCCTCGTGGCCGAAACGGAGGCCGACGAGTGGACTGACGCGGTGGCCTGCCGGTGGGAAATCGGGACGCTGTTCGACGACTCGATGAGCGTCCGTCTGTTGGAGAACGAGACGGTGACCGTCTGGGGCGTCGTCCGCGGGAAGACACGAGCGACGCGCTACGAACGCGCGCTCCCACTGATCGAAACACTCGATATCACTCGAACCGGCGGGTGAAGAGCCTGATTCAGGCCGAATCTGTCGGACCCCCAGAGAAAGTGCTGAGAGGCCCGTATGACGGAGTTTTGCTCCCATCGCCGGCGTGTCCGCGTTAACCACGGCACACGGAACGGCTTTAGGTCCGCACCCATTCTCGTGCGTATGGACTACGCAGATTCTCTCGACAGAGCGTTCGACACACTTCCGGAGCGAAACTACGAAGAGTCACGCCTCAGCGTTCCCGACCCCGAAGGCGAGACAGACGGCGCGTTCACCCGACTGACCAACCTCGGGCAGATCGCTGACGCCCTCGGGCGCGAAGCGAGCCATCTCCACCGAAACATCCAGCGAGAGCTCGGGACGAACGGCCAGTTCGACGGTGACCGTGCCCGATACAACGGGTCGTTCAGCGTCGCAAACTTCGAGGCGGCCATCGACGAATACGTCGCCGAGTACGTCACCTGTACGGAGTGTGGCCTGCCGGACACGCGTCTCGTCACCGAGGACGGCGTGGACATGCTCCGTTGTGAGGCGTGTGGTGCGTTCCGGCCGGTTCAGAAACAGGCCGCGAAAACGCAAACGCAGACCGGACCCGCCATCGAGGAGGGCAAGACGTACGAACTGGAGATTACCGGCACCGGTCGCAAGGGTGACGGGGTTGCCGAGAAGGGCAAGTACACGATTTTCGTCACCGGTGCACGCGAGGGCGACACGGTCCGCGCGATCATCGAACGTACCAGCGGAACGCTCGCTTTCGCTCGGAAGGTATAGTCGCGCCTGCACGTCAGCACGCGTCTCATCTGTTCGATACCGTGCGATCGGATGACGACTCCGCTACAGATGCGACGAGAGAGCCAAACCACGAGAGGGCCTGCGGCCACGTTACGTCGTGACGCGTTCCTTTTTGCGGACCTCCCTTGGGGTGCGAGAGAGGGCGGAAGTCAGACGTTGTCGGTCTCCGAGCGTGCCCGTCTGATGGAAGATAGAGACATTGCTGTACACGGATCTCCCGTAGATACCATGCAAGCAGCGGTCGTCGGCCGATGCCGTCTGTGAGTCGGCCATCCGTCCACCCATCATCTATTGGTTACTGCCCCAGAATACCAATTAACATAATTATTGTCTGAGTTCGTACAGCAAATTACCCCACCACTCGACAAAGTGTACTTTCCGCCCACAAAGTAACCGAATACCACCGTCGCAGTAATGTTTGTTTTCTAACTTGTTGCCGAAATTTATATCACGAAGCCGGCGTCAGGTACGCCAATGAGGGGGATCTCGGCACGCACTGGGGGTTGGTTTGTCATCTGTATCGGTCTGCTCCCCAGCCTGTATCACCTGTACAACACCATCGGACTGTTCGCAGAACCAGCGCAGTTGACTGTGGAGTTGTTTCCGCTCGTTCTATCAACTTCGTTACTATTCGTTGGTGTGCTAATAACCCGTGGGCAGTTCGTCGGAAACCAGTTTGTGGGGCGGATACTGGCGTGGATGAGCGCCGGCGTCGTAGCGCTCACGATACTCGGCGGCTGGGTGTTCGTCGCCACCGTCATCCGAGGATTTCCGTTGATAGACCCAGTGGTCCCGATGCTCAACGTTGCAACGGCTGGGGCGCTCATCGGGTTGTTGGTCGGTGTCTACGATGCTCGGGGGTTGGAGCAACAGCGTTCTCTAGAACAGTTGAATCGCATCAACGACACGCTGCGAATCGCAACCCAAGAGCTCGTGAGCAACTCCGAGCGATCTGCGCTCGAACAGGCAGTCTGCGACCGCGTGATCGAATCAGGCCCGTACGACGCCGCGTGGATTGGTCGATACGACCCAACTGACTCGCGCGTTCGACCCGTTGCGTGGACTGGATTCGACGAGGAGTATTTTGAATCGCTCGTCGTCACCGTAGACGACGACCCGACCGGCAAGGGAGCAGGAGGCCGAGCGATCAAGAGCGGCGAGATACAGTGTATTCCGAACGTATTCGAGGACCCGACGATGCAACCGTGGTGGGATCAGTTCGAGGCGCTCGATGCCGAATCGCTGGCAGTCGTGCCGATACGTGACGACGAAACCGTGTACGGTCTCATCAGCATCTATGCGGACCGACAGAACGTCTTCGACGAACGTGAAAAGGAGGTTCTTTCAGAACTCGGAGACACGATTGGTCACGCAATTACTTCGATAGAAACCCACGAACAACTCGCAGAACGCGAGCGCGAACTGGCACGACAGAACCAACGGTTAGAGGAGTTCACAGGGGCTGTTTCACACGACTTGCGCAACCCGCTGAACGTCGCGGAGGGCTTCCTCGAACTCGCACAGGAACACGGCGACGAACAGTACTTCGACCGAGTCGCAGACGCGCTAGCGCGCATGAACGAACTCATCGAAGACTTGCTGACGCTCGCACAGCAAGGAACGGCAATCGATGAGTTCGACAAGGTACCACTCGAGACTGTCGCCGAAGATGCCTGGGAGACGGCCGGGTCGCCGTCAGCAACGCTCAGACTGCTCGATGACCTCAGAACGGTCGCGTGTGACCGAAGCCGACTGCGCGAGTTGTTCGAGAACCTGTTCCGAAACAGCCGCGAACACGCAGGGTCAGACGTCACTATCATCGTCAGGCCGATAGATTCCGGGTTCGCCGTCGAGGACGACGGACCCGGTATTCCGGCCGCTGACCGTCAGGAAGTGTTCGAGGCGGGATATTCGACGAACGAGGACGGAACCGGGTTCGGACTCAACATCGTCAAGAGCATCGCCGAGGCTCACGGCTGGACGGTGTCGCTCGCGGAGAGTCCCGACGGTGGCGTCCGGTTCGAGTTTACCAACGTCGAGATGATCGAGTCGGAACCGCTCACGTTCTGAAACACTCCACTCTATCGCTCGCCAGCGGGTGAGAAACAAATCGTCAAATTGTACAGTAACATTTATTATGTTTGTCTTCGGATGTGTTGATACCTCATGTCGGTCGTATCTGTACGCGAATAACTGTTTTCCGGCCGTACAGCCATCAGACCGTCCCACAACACCATTCACACGTGAGCACACATACCCGACACGCGACCGAACCAAAGCCGACGCCCGAGACGACAACCACAGCCCACACGCCGAACTCCGCTGAACGCTCTGGGTCGTGGGTGGCTCAATGCCAGTCACAGTTCGACGCCGGCCGCACGGACCGGCTCCACAATCTCGCCGACGAGGAGAACCACGCGATGCCGGACGGGGTTTGACACGTAGTTCGAGCGGACTCTCGGAATGCTCTTGACGATGGCTCCGGTACCTCCGCGTGGCCGATGACGACGGCACCGTTCCGAACCGAACTAGGCACTCGGTAGTGACGAACCCTATGAGTGCCGAGGCCTTCAATACAGTACTAGACTTATAAGAATAAGTTTACATACGTTTACTTGGAGGATTGATCTTTAAATGACTGGTTGGAAATCGTCCAGTGGCATCAGTGATGACACTTCGTTGGTGAAGCTCTACCCGCCGGAAACCCACAAAGAAACGTGGAAAGCAGAGGCCGAAGAGCGCGGTACCTCGATGATCCAGTACCTCCAAGACTTGATTCAGGAGGCTCGGTACCTCCGAGAACAAGGTCAGTTGAAACTCGGTGACAAACGAAAAGTCGAACAGTTACAGCAGAGGGTTGAGGAGCTTGAGCAGCAGCTTGAAAGCCAGTCATCCAACAGGGTAACCTCCCAGACTCAAACGATCGATGAGGAACTGGTTGAGAAGATTCTGTCTGAGAACTACACTCCGTTCGACCAACTTCTCGAAGAGTTGTTGAAGCAGCCGGAGTTTCGGAGAAGGGTTCGTCTTGACTTGGAGACCGGTCTCTACAAACTCGGAGACGAAGCAAGGGTGGTGTTCCGGCGTGGTAAAGGCTGGAAACACAACTCAGGAGGTGACAAGTAATGGGTGATGACTGGTACAAAACCCGGTTCGAGAACAAGCACGACTCGATCAACGAGTTCCTTACAAGCAAGACCACGACCGGTAGAAGCCATCGGACAATCAATGAGTACAGCCGGACACTTCAACGGTTCTTCCACGAACACTTCCCCGAACTTGACCCGGAAGACGTCGAAGTACACCACGTTGAACAGTACCTGAGAATACTCGTAGAACGAGACTTGGCACAAAACACCAAACGCCGCTACCTCGAATCACTCAGCAGCTTCTACGCTTGGGCAATGAAACGACCCCGATACGAAGACATCACCGGGAACCCTGCCGCGGTCGTACTCGAAGAAGTTCCTAAGCAGATCCACGACCGACCTGACTGCGCCACATGGGAAAACGCTGAGAAGATTGTTCACGCTATCGATGATCCGCGGGACAAGACCGTGGCAGTAGTACTCGCTAAAACCGGGTGCCGAGTCACAGAAGCACTCACCATCACACGCGAAGACCTACTGCTCGAAGACGGTTTTATTCGGCTTACCAACCGGAAAGGAGGCAAAACCACCGTCATACCCGTTGACGATGAAACAGTGAGAATGATTCAACGCCTCCAGTTCATCGACCAGAACACCTCGGAATACCTGTTTGCCTCCAGTCGAACCGGAAACCAGCTAACACGGGAAAGAATCCGGCGGAAAGTCAGGGAGGCAGCCGTTAAAACCGGGGTCATGGAAGAAGGCGAAACACGGTTCCACAAAAAATTCACACCACACACCTTCCGAACCGTCTTCACCACCCTCATGAGAAACCAAGGAATGCCCGACCACATCCTCCAATACATCCGAGGCGACTCCGAGTCAGAAACCATAGACATCTACACACGCATCGACCGTAACCAAGCACAACAAGAATACCTACAAGCCATCAAACCACTTCACCTCTAAAAGAACCGGAATACACCACTTAGTCGCACCCCTGTTTCGAACCTGGCTCAAACCTGCGAGTCAGACCGGTTCAAATTATTCTACCCTGATTCCAAGCCTTCAGTCGACCAAACTATTATACTCAAACCTGTCTCAGAACCAGACACTTACTTGAAACACAAGCACGAGTTGGATTACGTCCATGAGCATTTCTATCAACTTTAACAATATTAGACCGGTTGAAACTTCCCGCAGGAAGGGCTTCGAGGAACTCTGTAGCCAGATTGCACACCAATTTGAAGACATATCTGGTTCATGGAAATATACCCGTATTGGCGACCCAGACGCAGGAATCGAATGCAAATGGGAGTCCCCGGAAGGAGATGTATGGGGTTGGCAAGCAAAATACGTAGATAGAATCGATAATAGCAGCCTATCACAAGTCGACAGATCTGTTAAAAAAGCACTAGACACCTATCCAGGACTAACCAAGTATTTTGTATGTGTCCCATGCGACCGACCTCACAGCCCGCGTAAAGGGGTTAAGACCGCACTTGAGAAGTACAATGACCGGAAGGAGAAATGGGAAAGGTGGGCGGATGAACGTGACATGGATGTGGAGTTCGTTTTCTGGGGTCAATCCCGACTATTAGAACTCCTAAGTAAGGAGAAGCACAAAGGTCGGCTCTACTTCTGGTTCAACACAAACCAACTAACTGGATCCAAATTACGGTCAGAGCTAGAAGAAACGATTTCTAATGCTAGTGAGCGGTACACACCAGAGCTTCACGTTGATATCAAAGCATCGGATATTTTTGAGCCATTAGGGAGAACCCCAGCTTTCGTTGGGGACGTTAAAGATCGTTTAGATGCTCTCAGTGAGGAAGCAAGTAGCTTGTTCACCCAGAGAAGTATTGAGGTGTTGAAGCAGGCTGATGAGGAATCTTTTCATGAGTTACACGATGCAATAGAACAGATACCAGTCCTTCTCCAAGATATTGAACAGGTGGATACAGACATCCCTATTCAAGAGTTAGTTGATACTCTTGAACAGGCAGAGCAAGCGATCAGTTCACTGGAACCGGAGCTTCGAACTCTCAAAGAACAGGCAGAGGAAGAACAGGATTCAGTAGGTACAACAGAAAAACATACCCTGAATCGTTTCCGTCAAGTCCAGAGTGAAGTATACAGCTTTCAAAGATATGTTCAATCGAAGGATTTGCAGGTAGCTCAGGACCCTGCTTTGAAGTTGCTTGGGGAAGCAGGGATGGGGAAAACACACCTGTTATGCAATGTCGCTAAAGACCGAATTGAGGAAGGTTACCCGACTGTATTGTTGCTCGGCGAGAACTTCTATAACAGGAATATTTGGACGCAGATTATCGAACGGTTTGGATTGACTTGTGGTACTGAAGAGTTCTTAGGTGCCCTAGATTCTCTCGGAGAATCACGTGGTGTTCGATCTCTCATCATGATCGACGCTTTGAATGAGAGTTCTGATCCACGGATGTGGTCGAGACAGCTTCCAGGAGTGCTACGGAAGTTAGAGAACTACCCACATATCGGGATCTGTGTTAGTTGCCGCACCGGCTATGAAAACCGAGTATTCGAAAGTACTGAGGACGACCTCATCGAAACCAGACACTATGGCTTCAGAGAAGTTGAGTACGAAGCTGTTCGAAAGTTCTTCGACGCACACGGGATAGACCATTCCTCGATCCCGGTTCTGAAACAAGAGTTTCAGGTCCCGTTGTTTTTGAAGCTGTTCTGTGAGAACTTGGAGAGACAGGGAAAGAGCCGGGTTTCTCACGGTCCTGAAGGCATTAGCCAGATATTTGAAGGATATATTGATGGTGTCCACGAACGGCTCTGGCGGGAGCTACAGTACGATCCGAGCGATAACAAGGTAAGAACTGCTGTTGAAGCGCTGGCTCGTGAAATGGCTGAAGAGGGAGGCGGCACCAAACGCTTGCCCAAGGATAAAGCAAAGCAGATCGTCAATGACTTTCTACCAGGAAGACGCTACCCAGAGAGTCTATACAGGCATATCTTGAGTGAGGGTGTGATTTCAGAGGTTGTCCAGTTTGATGAGGATGCAGGAGAAGCGGTTAGATTCTCGTATGATAAGTTTGCAGACCATATGTTGGCACAGCAGTATCTCGACCTCTACGTGGACGGTGATTTCAGGGATGCTCTATCCGATAGTGATGAGTTGCAGGAGGTATTTGACGACCCATTCCGGTATTCTGGACTGATTCAAGCGCTATCGATCCATCTTCCTGAGCAACATAACGTCGAAATATTCGATTTCATTGATTCAGAGGCGATTTTGATTCCGTTCATTAAGAGTCTGGGTTGGAGAGATCCCCAAACACTGATCGATTCGAATGGCGATATTAGTCAAGAAGTCACGGATTATCTTTGGAGCGAAATCGGGGAATTAGATGAACTATATGAACTCTGGCGGGTTCTCCTTACGTTAGCAACGAGTTCAGAGCATCCATTAAACACAGAATATCTCCACGGCATCCTGATGGAATATGGTGTTCGTGGAAGAGACCACGATTGGTCTAGGTTCCTGCACGAAGAATTCGGTGAAGATACTTCCGAGGTATTTCGATTGGTTAACTGGGGTTTCTCTCTGGAGAACAATCCAATTGAGTCAATCGAATTGAAGCGGTTGATCTCGGTTACCTTATCTTGGTTCCTTTGCTGCCCCAACAGATTTCTACGGGATAGATCTACCAAGGCGATAGTCAATGTCGTAGGTTCCGACCTTGAGATCTATATTGACTTGATTGAACGCTTCCGAGGTGTGAACGATCCATACATTTTGGAGAGAGTTTATGCAGCAGCCTACGGTGGGGTTCTCCGAAACAGAACGGAGAACTCGGTAACAGACATTGCTGACACTGTATTTGAACTGGAGTTTGAGGATGGTGATCCAACGCCACATATCCTGACAAGAGACTATGCTAGGGGAATCATTGAACTGGCAAACGACAAGTCTGATACCTACAGTGTAGACCTTGATAAGATTAGACCGCCGTATGACAGCTCGTTCAGTATCGGTATTCCAAGTCCGGATGAGTTACGAGATCAGGTAACAGAACGGTTGGAAGATGCAGATACAGATCTTGAATCCAAGTTTTGGATTGGTTTAGTGGGATCTGACTTTGAGGGAGGCGGTTTCAGTGATTTTGCTCGGTACGTTGTTGGAACGAATAGTGACAGCACTCATGTACACGGTTATGACATCTCTGGTGACGAGGCTCTTAGATGGATTACGAAAAGAGTGTTTGACCTTGGTTGGCATCCAGATTCGTTTGGTGAATTCGACCAGTGCGTGAACTGGAGGTTGCGAGCAGGAAGGGGGACTCGGAAACCCGAGAAATTCAGTAAAAAGTACCAGTGGATTGCTTACTACGAGTTCGTCGCTTGGATAACGGATGATTGCGAGTTCACCGACTCAATAACGGATACCCCCTATAGTGGTCCCTGGACAAACTGGGATAGAAACATAGACCCCTCTGTACTAAATCCTGAACCAGAATCTGATCTGTCTATTGATCAAGTCCCGAATTACAGTCTTCGTATTGGTGATGTAGGAACTGAAGGGTGGGTCTCAGATGACCAAGAGTTTCCTGAGATACCCAATTTGTTGGAAATATCTATCGATGAGGAATCATGGTTACCGCTGCATGGAACATACAATTGGGGAGAAAAAGAGAGTCAGGAGTCTGATGCCGAGCGGAAGATTGTCTTCTGGATAGATTCCGTTATCGTAGATGCAGAAGACAAATCAGAATTGCTGGCATGGGTTAGACAGAACTGGGTTTCGAGCGATAGTATTCAAAGTGGGTTAGTTCGGTTAGCCACTCTGACTCAGGTCTTCAGAGGGGAGTACCCATGGCACCCAGTTGTTGATGATTGGTTAGAGGACGCCGGTCAAGCTATCAGAGGATCTCCTGTTGACACCGAAAAAACAATAATCGACCTCCATTGGGAAGCCGAGTATGACTGCTCGATAGACGAATCGTATGGAATGTTCGTGCCATCACCATATCTCTCGGAACTACTTGAAATGGAATGGGTTGTTGGTGAAAAGATGTTCATGAACCAGTCAACAAACCCAGTTCGGATTGCCGACGTTTCTGAGTCAGATGGACTGCTCGACAGGGTGAATTCATTGACAATGATCGGAGGAGATAGCAACCTCCTACAGGAACTAACTCAAACAGGTTTGTCCATAGTATGGCTTGTGCAAGGCGAGAAAAGAATATCTACAGGAACTATTAGCGGCAATGAGTTCGGTAAGAGCCAGATCAGAGGTGTCTATTCACTTAATGAAGATGGAGAATTCACTGGGGAGATTGAAAGCGACTTCCACGCTTGGGACTGAATTATACTAACTGTCGAAGTGTCAGATTCACTCCGGTGGAGGGAAAGTTATCTAACTCTTTGATGTTGATAGTTGTTTTATGCAGCTTGGTAAGCAGATTCAGCAGAGTTGGGGTGCTCTGTTTCTATTCATATATGCCGCTGGTTTTCTCTACTTGTCGTCTTTCGAATTGAGCAAGCCTGTTCACCTTTTTGCTGCTGGTGTTCCTTCTGTTTTCCTGGTTTTCCTTAGCGTGGTTTTCAATGATGGTTTGATGGAGTTTTTCGCGGGTGATGTTATTGAGGAGAGTTTCAACCGCATCGATGGACGAACGGGAGATGATGAGTTCTACTGGGATGCTGATCAGGATACTCAGGACCGTATAGATCGAATGGATGGCAAAGCACACCGCCACTTGGTAACGGTTCTTTCTGGTCTGTTGATCGGGGTTTCTCTGCCATTTGCCGTGAATGATTTGTATGGCTTGACGTATGCCGTTTTTTCGTTGATTGGATCGCTGGTCGTGATTTACTTATTCAGTTATCGGGAATATCGGAATCTCCGACAGGTAGTTAAAAGCTCAGTAAAATTGTACGACATAACCGATGAAGATTGACTCCCTGAACATCGAAGAGTTCGCTAGCGGCGAGCACCGAGGCATGGAAATCGAATCAGTAAGCAGTGATTCTCATCTGCTCAGGGGAGGAAGCCGAACCGGGAAAACACTGACTTTCAACGCTATTCTCTACAATCTTCTTGGAGCAAAGCACACTATCGATTTAGCGACCGGTCGACAAAACGAGGTTGAACTCGAATTCACGAACGACAGCCGATTCTTCCGAGGCAACCCAGAATCAGAGTACGAACGAGAAGATGAAACACTGGATGGCTCGAATGCTTCTGAAGCCTTCTCCGAGGACCTCGGGGATACTACTCTGCTGAAATCTCTTTTTGTCCACTCTCATATTGGTAAGATGCCTTTGGACGAGTTGAGTCGAGGTCAAAGAACCAAACTGATTCGGAGCGTTACCAACCGAGAGCTGGAGCAGAGGATTTCCCGGCTGGAAGATGCCGAGGAACAACTAAGCGAACTCGTTGTAGAGACGAAGGATACGAAAAGACGGCTCTCTGAGGAGAAGTCCGATCTTGACCGACAGGTCAGTGATTTAGAGTCACAGAAAGAGAAGTACGACCGACTTGAGTCACAGATTGAATCAGGTGAACTGGCTAAGCTCAGCCAACAGTTGAGGAGAGATGAAGAACTGGAGAACAGGCTTGATGAGTTATTCAAGGAAAAGGAGGGTTTGCGTAAGCGTCTTCGAAAACTGCATCGGAAGAAGAGGAAACAGGAGAACTACGAGTCCGAGGTTAACGATATTATTGCTGAGGCTGTCAATGATTTTGTCTGTCCGACCTGTGACCGCAGGATTACAACTGAGAAAGCAAAGAACAGGATTCAACGCGGTTACTGTCCTTACTGTGGTCGGAACCACTCTCTGGAAGGATTGAAGCAGCGTCTTAGCCAGAAAATCGAGGAGTCCGATGATCTGCTTGATGAGCTGAAAGAAGAGATTGAAGAACTGCAAGACCAGCGGGACGAAGTCTCTAACCAGATTGGCGAACTAAAAGAGGAAAAACCCGAGCTCGAAGAGTTAGACGGATTCACCAAACGAAGGCTGGACAACTATGACCACAATATCCAGCAGATTCAGGACCACGTCCAAGAAGAGTTAGAATCTATTTCTAGCAGTTTGGACGAACTCAAATCTGACCGACAAAGTCTAGAGGAGAAGGTTGAGGAGATCAACCGGAAGTCTAAGGCATATTCTGAAGCACATAACCATGCCTCTGAGATGGTCGAAGAACTGACTGAACAAAGCTTTGAGGCTGGTATTCAGGAGTTCAGTGAGGCTTGGGAAGAAGCGTACAACCAGATGAATTCAAACCTGCAGCTTGGAATCAGTATTTCCGAGGAGGGTCGAATTCAATTCCCTGGTAGGAACAACCTGCGCGAGTATGATAGAGGAGGTAATCTGAGTGGCTCGGAATTTCACCTACTGAATATATCCTTTGCTTGTACCCTGAGTCGTTTTGCAACTGAAAACGGTGTTATCGAGTGGGATACTATTGTTTTAGATGAGCCGTTTTCGAACCTTCAGGAGGAAGAGAACAGAGATGCAGCCCTAGAGTATATTCTATCTTTGGACAAGCAGATGATTGTAACCACCTCTAATACCTCGATTGACTCCCGGTTTGATCAAGTGGAGATCTTGGAACGGGAACCGCTTCAAACCAAATTAGGTGACTTCCTATGAAGGAAGAAATTGGAGACGAAGAGTTACATACACGGTTGATGATGCTATCCGAGTTCGACGGCGAGATTGAAGGACGGTTGAAGTTTCACAAGTCGCTATACCAGTACCGAAACTCGAAATCTGACTCTGATGATTGGTCGTTCAGAAGGGAAGAGCACGGTCCACTCGACCCCGGTTTTTCGAGTAGGATGCAGTCGTATGAGGACTTGGAGATGGCTGATGTTGACGAGGACAGGGAGCCCCATCGTTTCCGGATTACCGGGAAGGGAGAGAGGTTTGTTCAGGGGTTGTCAAAAGGACTCTCAAAACTCAAGGACGGGTTCGACGAGAAACAAAATGCGATGAGAAACGTTGCGTCGAGGAATAAGGGACGTACAGGCTCCGAGATTGAGAAGGATGAGGACGTACAGAGAGCTAAAGAGGAGCCATACCAGACCGACGTTTAATCCCTATAGTTTTTCCACGACTTGCTGTCTGAAGGTATTGAGCGAGTTTTCTAGCTGTCTGATATCGGCTTCGAGTTGGTGGGTTTTTTTCACGAGTTCTCGGTGGCTTAGGTTTTCATACTCGTCAAAGCCGTCTGTCTCTAATTGTTCGAGGTGTTGTCTTCCTTTCTCGGTGAGAGCGGCTTGTTTGGGATGTTGGAAGACTCGTTTTTGACCGTTGATTATCCGTTCGACGGTGCCTTCAGGTTTTGAAACCTTTAGAAGCCCGAGATCTTCGAGTTTTTCGAAGGCGTAGGTGACGTGGTAGTTTTCTAGAGTGGTGGCTTCGGTGATTTTCTGGACGTCGTCGTTACCCTGGTCTATCTGGTTGAGTACAACCTGGTCTTTCTCACGGAGGTTTTCGAGTGCTTCAGTCATCGGGTTCTAAGAGGACGCAGGTTTCCCCGAGTGTTGTACAGTATCCGTCTTCTTCTCGGTAGAGACAGAACTGTTCGAGCTCGCTTCCTGGGAGGGTTTCGAGTTCAGGGCATTCGGATTCTACCGGTTCATTGGACGCCTCTAACTGTTCTTCGCTGATTTCGATAATCAGGTACTCTCCTGTTTTCAACCTACTTGTGTCGGTGAATTCACCGTCTTTAGTTGAGTAGTGGCTGTAGTTGCCGGAAAACATTCGGTCCTTCAACTTCTGTTGAGGCTGTTGGCCGAGGGTCCAGTACAAGATTACCCCTCTCAGGGGATGATGGTCCTCAGTCATTCAAACCAAAAGAATAAGAATACCGAATCTACTTCAATATGATGTTTGACATCAATTGAAATGTGGTGTCTCGTTTGCTACTACTCGATTGCCTGCTTCTGAATAATGTAAGATATGAATGATTTATTTCAGAATATGAAGACGAAGATGAGTATAAGGAGCCGTTAGCGGCATGGGCAGTTCTCTTACTACCGGATTGGTGGTGGGAGGCATACGATATCAAAGAAGATGGTCTGTACTTTGGCCGAGTTAAATCTCCGAATACCTACGACCGTTGGGAATGGGGCTACTTCTCCCAAGAACAACTTCAGAAGGCAATCGCGTACAGAACCGATATTGAAACGGATGAACCCTATCCTGACGGCGGAGAACTACTTGACAAAGAGCTAACCCCGTTCTACGAACCCGAGCTTGAAAGGAGTCAAAACTACAAACCCGACGAAACGAGGACGAGAGGTGAGAACCACCGATTTCAGACGCAGATATGCCCATTCACGAAAGGGAGTACCAACAGCTCAAAGCCGCATACATAGAGGCAGAAACACTCTACAACAACACTAGTCCTGAAGACCGATTATTCGTCACACAGGACGACGGGAAGACCCAGTACGAGATCTTCGATTACTTCCCTCACGTCCACTACGAAATGGCACTCGAAGGCTACGAACGAATCCTGAGTCGTCCTCGGTTGAACGATATCGACGAATTGTTCGAACAGTGGTGAACGGCTCTGTTGAAATCCTCAGTAGTTGATACAAACTGTGTGCTGAATATAGAGCGCCTATTAAGCAGCTGTGAGTTAGTCGGTATGGGGGCGTCAGCAGTGATTTTGCCGCAGATATAACTGGCATTCAACAGTTGGAACCACGGATGAGTTCTTATGCCAATTCGGCTCTGTTGAAATCCTCTTCCCATCTGGCGATTTGCCGAGGAGCTAGTTTCCATCTGGATCCGTGAAAACTAGTGGGAAGAGCGTCTCTTCCCAATATCAACACTGAGTCGGCCCATATTCTCCCCACCTCTCACAGACCACGAGCGACAGCGAGTGGTCCGAGAGGTGGTGGAGATTTCACCCGGTGAAGATTCGAACGCCCGAGCGATAGCGAGGGAAGTTCGAATCTGAGCCGTTCCCGCGAACGGGGTGAGTGGGTGCTTGTGACGAGCGGAGTGAGTCACAGTGGTCCATTTCTACCCCAATTCTACGACCACGAGCGACTGTTCTACTGGATGCGTGCTGTCTTAGTGGTCAACATCGGTAGCTGAGGGCTTGCTCACGATTCTAAGTCAAACGTGAAACTGTGGATGGAAAAACACACTTTGAACAGTAGTTTTTTATGTTTCCTACCATATGTTTCTATACCTTGAATGAACACCTCGAATCAATAAAAGACCCCGAATATACTGGGAAAAACCGCTGTACTCCCTGTACTCTACTCAATATTTCCATTACGATCACAATCTCGGCTGTACTTTGGTTTGTCGGTCCGTTGATTGCGATCTTGTTTGCGGTTCTCGGTGCGGCCAGGGTCTGGCAGAAAGGATATTTAGTCCCCAAAACCCCTGGACTCACGAAGAAATATCTCCCAACATCATTTCTCAGGCGCTTCCACAGTGGAGCTATCGTATCCGATGACTCGACTGCGAGAAGTGGTGGAACTATGGGCTCTCCATCTGCGAGTTTTGAAGACCTTTTAACGGAGCATGATGTCGTTGAGCCTTGTAGTGATTCTGCTGACCTGTGTTTGACCGCGGAGGCAGAGCAATTGTGGCGCGATACCCTTTCGAATACGAACGAGTTGTCCAGTGAACTTCTAAGGAAGCTATATCCAATCGTTGAAGGGGAATATCAGGTTTCCAACACTGGGGGGACCGTGTATGTCACCACTGGAGACACAGTCATAGCACACTGGATCTCTGAATCGGCGATGCTCGCAGATCTAACTGGAGCTTCAGTTCTTGAGAGGCTTCTCCCCATGTGGAATGATATTCCTAAGGACCAAAAGGGGCAGCTTCTAATCTCTCTGCGGCCATTCGTTCCTCAATGCCCGAGATCTGGTGAAGCAGTTGAAGTGTCTGAAAAAATTGTTGAATCCTGTTGTTCCTATTCACGAGAACTTGTTCTCAAATGTACAATCTCTGGCGATATTATTTGTCGGATCACCACATAGGGGGATGTCAGGCCCCAAATATTTTGAAATTTCAGGCACTGTCTAGTTAGCCAGTTTGAGAAATGAGTAGGTCATTGATTAAATTGATCATGGCGCTCGCAGATCTCTCAGGCAGTGCTTTGCGGCGGGTTTATTAGAAGATCTGGAGTGTGGGGTGGGCAACAACATTCGTTTGGACGTTTGCCGTCCAGTTTCACGCGACCGAATTTCAGTTAGAGAAACAATACAAATTGTCCGCCCCCTCGGAGTTGAACGCTCTCATCAGGCAGTTTGGCGCTAGGTACATTGGCGCTGGCGGCGATCACAACTGCCTGAGGCGAAGCCAAAGCGGGTTGTTGCTAACGAGACCGCTGTCAAAATCATGTCGGGTGGCCTTGGGTAGCGAATACAGTAGACACTGAAAAAGCTGATTCTCGACGTCGAATTGTTTGGACGACATGATACTGATTCGGTTGCTGCATTTCTCCATCGACTCTCGGAAGAACAGGAGTTCTCTGACTCTGTGTTTCTTGTTGATGGCTACGACTACCAGACTAATATCTATCGATTAGAATAGAGCGATCAGCTTGACTACGTTGAGCGAAATCTCATCGAGAGGCACTGTCTAGTTAAGCCAGTTTGAGGAACGAGCAGGTCGTTGAGTGAGTTTGGGAAGATGCTCGCAGACCTGCTCAGCGAATGCTTTGCGACGGATTTAGAAGAAACTTGGGAGCGTGAGCGGACGGCGACGTTCACGAGAGCAGAGCTCTCGTGCAGCCCATCAGAACGCGAAGCGTTCTGAGGACGCCCGTCAGGGTGTTCGCCGTCCAGCTCCACGCGACCGGGTGTTCACTTAGAGAGACAAAAGAAATTCTTCGAATACTCGGCGTTGAACGCTCTCATCAAGCTTTTTGGCAGTGGGTACATCGACTGGCTGACAGCGGTCACACCCCGCCTGAGGCGAAGCCGAAGCGGGTTGCGGTCGACGAGACCGCTGTCAAAATCAATGGCGAATGGTCTTGGTTGTACGCTGCAATAGACATCGAGACGAAGCTGATTCTCGATGTCGAATTGTTTGGACGACATGGTACCGATCCAGCTGCTGCGTTTCTCCATCGACTTTCCGAGAAACATGATCTCTCAGATACTGTGTTTCTGGTTGATGGCTACGGCCATCAGACTGCCCTCTCTCGATTAGGATTGAGCGGTCTGCTTGACTACGTCGAGCGAAACCTCATCGAAAAGTGGTTTCATATCCTTAAAATGCGAGTTGAGCGCTTCCATAATTCGTGGGTGGGCAGTCACGGAAGCGTCCACGGGTGGATCATACAATTTGCGCAATACTATGATTTTTAGAGACTGCATCAAGCGCTCAACGGACGAACGCCGGTTGAGGAGGTCACTAACTAGACAGTGCCCATCGGGATGTGGTTTCAAACTATTAAGACATTGATGACTTCCAGGATCGATGGGTAGGAAGCCACGCGAGTATCCACGAGCAGTTCATACAATTTGCGCAATACTATGACGACCAACGAACGTGACAACCAGTTGAATGGTGGGTCCTAGTCGGGGCCACTAACGAGATAATGACAATCAAAAAGAAATATAAACCAGGCACCATGTTTTGAGATGCGGATGGAAAATAGAAAGACAAAATTTAGCCGAAGGCAAGTCCTCGCTGGCACCTCAGGTATAGCAGCGGTAGGATTGCTAGGCAGCGTAGAAGCGAAGGCCGCAGAGACGAAGATTAGCAAGTCTCAGGCACCACTCGTTGAGGTGTCTGTGGAAAGTGTGGGTGTGACCGCGAAGGAGCAGGTGGTGAGTCAAAGTATCGCTTGGCCCTCGCATCACATCACATTCCCTAAGTCGAAAAATAAGGCTCATGTGTACACTACTGAGTCGAATCTGGCAGCTGATCTCTCACCTCAATCGACGATCGTGTCGACGCCTGATGGAATCAAGACCACAAAGAGTGATGAGGTCAGCCTATCGAGAACGTACGTTGACGGCAGCGCGGCCGGTTCCGGCGCGTCAATTAGCCGGTCACCTCCAGTCCCGATTTCAGTTGTAGGTGGTGGGAAGAAAACTGTCTCGATTGGTAACCGGTCTGTTGAACTAACGCCACACTCCACTGAACAACTGGAAGTCACCCATAAGGTACCTTCTGGGGAGGCAACCGTCAATTACGAAATCAGCTACCATGGGAACTGTAAGGTCTACTCCAGTTCTGAAGGAATTCTCATACCAATCACTGAGGAATCGACACGGCTAATCAATAAGGTCCAGAAATCTACGTCACAAGTTGAAGGAAGTGCAAGATTCGACAAAATGTCTGTTGAAATTCACAAGAACAGAAATGCATACCTCGTGAGGGTAGAATAATGAGTATTTCCACTGTCGCGGCGATCCTGCCAACCCATCAGTTCAAGCAGAACGAGAGTTCGTCACTGTTGAACAACCGGGCCGACGCCATTTCCAACGCATGGGAGACAGACATTGAGGATTCCAGCGGAGACTATTCATTGAGAACTCACACTCATTGGGATAAACCAGTCTCAATTTCGAGTGACGATGCAGGTACGGCCCGTCAAGAGGCTGCTGAGTATGTCCACAACAACTATTCCTTCTCGAGTAAATATGATTCCATACTGGTCATCCATGATGAAAAATGGAATGACAACGTCACAGGGATGGCACCTATACCACCCACTGATGGCGACAGTGACGAAATCGCTGCTGGCAATAATCCTCAGCCAGTCGCCATTGCTACAACTGGGACTCTCATAGCTGCGGCTGACACTCATGAGATGGGACACATGTACTCTGCAAGACACTCCGATCACGAAAACTGGGGCGTCGCAGAGTTTACTGTAATGGGTAACCCCAGTTCCACGACCTGTAACGGGAATGACCATACCTTCAGGACTCGAAAAAACCGATTCTCGGATTGTGACATCACGCCTATTCGAGACTATATGGACAATCATTCAGACCTGTTTTGACAAAAGGTATATATAATTCCCCACACATTTTTACCTATGGGAAGACGTGATAAAATTCGGAGGCGGCGTGTGATTCATGTGATTGGTGCTCTTTCCATCCCTGTTCTTGCTGGATGTCTATCTAATAATTCCAGAACTCCGACGGTTTTACTGGTGAATCAAACGACGAGCCCAATCACAGTCCAACTAACCATTACGAACGTCGCATCAGATGCAGAGGTCTATTCCGAGTCGGTTTCTGTCGATTATGACGAAGAGCTTGCCAACCGGGTCACTACTATTGAAGGGGTCATTGAGGAGCCTGGGGAACATCTCATATCTGTGGAGCTGAAAGATGACAATTCTGACGAGTATGTGTGGGATGTACCGGGCAACCAAGGCCAACCGGATGGTGCTGTGGGTCTGGATATAACCGTCTATGAGGACCGTATCGAGTTCACGGAAACTGCCGCTTGATTGAGGTCTTAGGCATGGATTCACCGGTTCCGTATCCCCTCACTCAAGCACGTTGGGTGCCTGCCGGACGAGAAGCTTTCTGACGTCAGATTCATCTCCGTCAGAAGCTGACGACCCCCACAAGAGTGTGTCTGCGATGCGATGCAGGCTACCAACAACGTTATGACACTCATTTCACATTTTTTCGTATGGATAGGCGGTCTCTGATTAAAGCCCTCCCGCTCGGTGTGATTTCACTCCTGTCTGGGTGTAGCGGTCATCCGCTTCCACCCCCACGGGGGACGGTAGTCGGTGATAGTTACTGGTTCGAGTGCCGAGGCCGACCATTCTGGTCCCGTTTCAGACCAAATAAACCCAAGAAATCCAATTTCAGGGAGTTGTGTAGCATCTTGACTATATAGTCGTCCGGTGGTTGATTTTCATAGGATTTCAGTGAGCCGAGGGAGGCCTGAATGATTATTATCGATCGATGGTGTCGCACAATTGTTCTCACGCGTCTGTCTCGACTGCGACCATTCGGCCATATTTCCATACACGGACCGAGATGACGAGATAACATCCGCGCTCTGTGCTCTCCAAGGAGAGTGGATTCATTTATGGATGTACTGGGAATTACAGATACTGTAGGCGTTTTCGCCATTTGCCGCCTGCGGAACCGTTTCGCTCCTCTCGTTCCGGGGTGGTTAGCCGAGTGTGACCTAATCAGACCCGGATTGCCTGAACTATATTTGACAGACCTTCTATATCTAATACGAAAGATGAACGCACTACAAATTGACCACGTTCACCTCCGAATTCCGGAGGACGAGATCGAGCACGCAATCGAATTCTATCAAGGCCACCTCGGGTTCCCGCTCGAAGGGTTCGACGAGTACGAAGCGGGTGAGACACCGATTTTCCACTTCCGGCTCACAGAAGACACGATCATCCACATCAGACCGACCGACGAGTTCGTCCACCCCGAACGGGAGAACTTCGATCACCTCGCAATCATCCTGGACGAGGATATCAAAGACGTCAAGCAGGAACTCGAGGACGCGGGCGTCATTATCGAGCGAGAAGGGACGCCCTACGGTGCGACTGGTGAAGCCCCAGCAATCTACGTTCGAGATCCGTTCGGCTATCTTCTCGAACTCAAAGAGCCCGTCGCGGAGACAGCCTAATCGACGCACGCACACGACCACCAACTACAGTTCAGCATATATGGGACGCCTCATCGACGGCCACTGGAAGACGACTGACGAATTGACCGAGAACGACCAGAATCGAAGTGACGATGGGTTCCGGGAGCGGATCTCCCCGGACTCTCGATATCCCCCGGAGTCGGGGCGCTATCACCTGTACATCGCCCGCGCCTGTCCATGGGCACACGGAGCTGCCCTCGTCCGGAAACTGCTCGGGCTTGAGGACGTCATCTCACTGGACATCGTCGACCCCTACCGTGGGGCCGGTGGCTGGCAGTTCACCCCTGACAAACCCGGCTGTACGCCGGATTCCATCCACGATTCGGACTTCCTCCACGAAGTCTACACAGCAGCCGATCCGGAGTATTCTGGCGGCGTCACCACGCCAGTCCTCTGGGATCGTGAGAACGGGACGATCGTCAACAACGAGTCCATCGAGATCATGCAGATGCTCGCGACGGCGTTCGCTGACCACAGCGACGAGTACGACCTCTATCCGGCGGGCAAGCGTGACCGCATCGACGCGGTCGTCGAAAAGCTGCACGAACCGATCCTCCAAGGCGCGTATACCGCCGGCTTCGCGGAGTCGCAGGACACCTACGAGAGAGCAGTCGAGACCATGTTCGACGCCCTCAACCATTGGGAGGGCGTGCTCGGTGACCAGCGCTTCCTCGTCGGGGACTCGCTCACCATCGCCGATCTCCGACTGTTCCCCGCGCTGGTCCGATTCGACCCCGTCTACTACACGCACTTCAAATGTAACATCCGACGACTCGTCGACTATCCCAACCTTTGGGGGTACACGCGCGACATTTACCAACACGACGGCGTCTCAGAGACGGTTACTCTCGACCACATCAAGAAGCACTACTACCGGAGTCATACGGATATCAACCCGACCGGATTCGTGCCAGTCGGCCCGGATATTGACTTCACGGCCCCCCATAGTCGGACAGAATAAGATTCAGTTCGTCCAGAAAAACCCGCCGTATCTTAGGTGAGCGTGTCACGTCTTTTCAAGACAAATTCTTACATTATTGGGTTCCCGTATTGCTGGTATGGTTCCAGCGCCCGACGAGAAGATCGATGACAACCTACGAGAGGTTCGGGAACTCACGCCGAACGCGTGTGCAGGCGTCCAGTCACTGGATCAGTTCGGCACCAAGTGGCGGCTTCGGATTCTCTACAACCTGTTCGATGGCGACCACCGATTTAACGAGCTGAAACGAGCCTCTGGCGCGAGTTCGTACACACTCTCGCGGGTGCTTGAATCACTCGAGGAAGACGCAATCGTCGACCGCCGTGTCGAGGAAGGGCCGCCCGTCGAGACCCACTACAGCCTGACTGAGAAGGGTGCAGCACTCAAGCCAGTGTTCGACGCAATCGACGAATGGAATGCAGAGTGGGTGGGCGAGAATGGCGAAGAATGCCACAGAAACGCATGACGTGTGAGTTACTCCGTGAGAGCGTGGGCAGCGACTGCGAGTTTCCCGAGGCCTCCTTGATTGGCGATTACCTTCACCGTCTCGGCGAGTTCCTGCTCGGAAACGCCCTGTGAACGGGCAACAGCAGCGAGATCCTTCACGCCGTTCGTATTGCCATCGGCGGCATCGAGTGCGAGCGTGATGAGTGTCTTCGTCTGTGCGGACAGCGCGTCATCTGTTCCAGCGTTTCGTGCGATTGCAGCGACGTGATCTGCGAAGTCTGGGTCGTGAGCCCGAAGTTTCGTCAGGAACTCCGGCTCAGCGTCGGAGTCTGCGAACAATCCAGCGAATGCCTCAGTTGAATCGTCTGTGGTCATCGTATGATGGGTGGAGTAGGGTGGTTCTGACGTGGGTTACGGGGCGTACGGCCACGTTGCGCTACCGATGACGAGTACGATCAGAGCACTCCCCAGCAACGCAAAGTTGACTAGGAATTGCGTTTTCTCTTGGCTTCGCTCGTCTGGGTCATCGATCCGCCAGAATGCGTGCATCGCGGGCGTGACGCCGGCGAAAAATGCAATGACTCCGACGCTCGCGATCATCGGGTACACGCCGAGGAGGATCCCAAGTCCGCCGAGGATCAGTAGTACGAACGACACTGGGACGGCGAGACCAGCGAAGGGAATGCCCGTCGACCGAGCGTACTCGATTTTGTTCTCGGCATCAAGCATGTTACTGACACCCAGATACGCAAGGACACCACCGAGCAACACTCGACCGATGAGAAAGAGTTCGGCAGCAGGGGACGTTTCGACCACCATCAGTTCGACACCTTGGACGAGCCGTTCGTTCGGCTTCGGTTATCAGTGATGTTCATCACTACACCCGAACATTTGTCTCCCGAAGATATGTAGTTTATCTTATATGTGTGTGATCAGGTTTGGCTCGGATAACCACCTTGAATTGGAGTTACCGAATCAGATGTGTTTCTGGTGGTTCAGTACCGTGCAAGCCTACTATAGTCCGAGCGACTTGATGCAGTCCAGATACTCCTCCCTAACTCCAGCTCTATCGACCCGCGTGTAGAAGTCTATCGTCTCGTTCTCCGCATCCTCACGGATGTACTGGAGGATGTGCTGCTTCTCCCCTGGTTCCGCATCAGCGTCGTGAACACAGTCCCGACGGTGTGTGGCGTGAACTTCTTGTGGAATCGGTCTTCGCTGTCCTCCAGGATGCTCTCCTTGACTGCCGCTTCACGTACGGCACACTGAATCACCGTCTTCGTCAAGCGGTCGTCGCGGATACCCACGAATAGGTCGTCCAGGTCCGTGTCCCGGCGAATCAGCCTGAATCGCTTGATCGTCCGAATCGTCACTGAGTCCCTGCGCTGCTGTTTCGCCACCGCCAGTCGGTCCTCCAACTTCTCGATTTTCTTCTTGAGTCGCTGGACTTCCTGGTCGCTGCTCTGGGGCGCAAGGAAACCTTCCGCCCTGGTCGCCCGGGCTTCTTGGATCAGTTCGTGCAGGTACTTGCTAGTATTCTTATAATTTTTCTCGTCCACTCCTTGTTGCCGAATCAGCGACTCAGAGAACACAGTTCCCGAGACGAGTCACCGTAACGAACTGAAGCCGGTAAGATTCAGTATCGTCCGCCGTCCGATACGAGTATGGGCAGTCACGCGCCGTCTGGGACGGACGACTTCCGCGAGCAGGTTCGGTTCTATCTGTTGGACCACCGGACGGCAGTCGGGAAAGCTATCGACGTGACGCTGTTGGCACTGAATCTAGTCTTCGTCGGCGTCTTCGTCGCACAGACGTATCCCGTTTCGTCCGCGACCGACGCGTGGTTGTGGCGCGCCGAAGTGGCTATCGCCTCCGTCTTTGTCGTCGAATACGTCCTCCGGTTGTACGGCTCGCGGAACCGTCTCCAAGAGTTCACGAACCCCTATACGGTCGTTGATCTGTTGTCGATCCTCCCAACGATTTCGGTGTTTCTGCTTCCCGTTCCCGCGGTGGTGCTGACCGTGGGCTTCTTGCGGGTCGCTCGAGTCGTCCGCGTCCTTCGGTTCTACCGGTTCACGCGAGACGAGGAGTTCTTCTTCGGCACGGTCTCGGTGGAGACGCTTCGGGTCATGAAACTGCTATTGACCGTGTTAGTCGTCTTCTTCGTTTCGGCGGGGCTGTTCTACAGCGCCGAGTTCCAAACGAACCCCGATGTGAACAACTTCGGAGACGCCTTCTACTACATGGTAATCACGCTCACGACGGTCGGATTCGGTGATATTATCCCGGTCACGAGCGCGGGGCGCTGGGTGACCGTCGCCAGCGTCCTCGCTGCGATTATCCTCGTCCCGTGGCAGGCGGGGAAAATCGTGCGAGAGTGGACGAACAGAGAGAAAGTCAACGTTACCTGTCCCAACTGCGGGCTCTCTCATCATGACCCCGATGCATCCCACTGCAAATCGTGTGGACACATCATCTATCAAGAGTACGATTCTCGGCAGTAGTCGCGAAAGATAGGACATCACCGAGAGTAACCACCACATATATCTGCGTGATAGCCCCTAGCATAATATGGAGGTGCTACCGGAATGGTAGACACATCTCAGTGGTTCAATAGCATCAGCGCACTGTTCGGTGCGTGGCTGTTCGCATCGGCGTTCGTGTTTGGCATGGGAGGCGCACAGTTCTGGAACAGTCTCATCATCGGTGCGGCGATTGCGCTCCTCGCAGGGTACGGTGCATACCGCACTCGTGAGACTGGAATGGGCAACACGTGGACCTCCGGTCTCGCAGGATTGCTCGGCGTGTGGATGATTGCAGCGCCGTTCGTGTACGGGGCGGCGACGACGGTAATGGCGAGTAGCGTCATCAGCGGCCTCGTCGTGGCGGTGCTGTCGGGCTACGAAGCCTACGAAGCGCGGATGGAGGCTCGTGCTGCGACCACGGAAGGGCCTCGGGCGTAGTGCCCGTTCCGTCTCGTTTTTGCGGCATTCACGGCAGCTAGCGGGTGAAAGACTTTTTTATGGACCTCCAATAGAGATGAGCGAAGCATGTCGAAGCCGTTCGCTGCGCTCTGGAATCTGTTCTGCGAACGTCCCGGTCGGACGGCAGCGCTTTCGGTTGCACCGGTTGTTCTCGCCAGCGCACAGGGCATAAACGCGCTTGTCCACGGCACACACTCACCGCTCGTCGCCGTATTCGTCATCGGGATGCTCGCCACTGCAATCGCCACCACGCGGCAATCACTCGCGTCGTTCCGAACCGAATCGCTGGAGCGGGACCTCTTCGAGGACATTCCCTAACTGCCGCACGCCCGTCATCCACACACCGTCAACCGACGCACTGTCAGCGCAGCGACCGGATACGACCCGCTAGCCGCCTCAAGTCTCGTCCTATCAGTATTCGATATTTCGCCAGATTCCGCCCGCCAGTCCGCCGACGCCGGCGACGACGAGGACGACGCCGAACGCCCACAGAAGCGACCCGCTATCGAGAAACGTCACAGTCCAGAGACCGGTGACCAACGTCACACCGCCCGCCACGAGTAACTTGACGAACTGCTCCATACACGAACTATTCGTTGCCGAGAGGAAACGTCACCGCTCACGCAGTCAGTCAAGAGATTGGCATGGAAGGTATGTGTCTTGCGCCCATCTGGCATAGTATGACCGACGCCGTACTCGTCTACGACGACGACTGCGGGTTCTGCACCTGGTGGGCCGACTTCCTCGAAGCTCGCTCGGACCTTCGAATCGTCGGGTTCTCTGCACTCGACCCATCGCTCCGTGATCGACTGCCGCCCGACTACGAGTCCTGTTCGCACCTCGTAACCGACGATGCCGTCTACTCGTGCGGTGCGTCCATCGAAGAGGCGATGCTCCGAACCGACCTTGGATCAGGCGCTCGACCTATCGTCAGGTCGCTCAGGAGCGTCGGACTCTATCGAGACGTTCGGGAGTGGGGGTACCGCCACGTTGCGCACAACCGGTCGTTGTGGGGGAAACTGCTCTCGAAACACCCCCCGGCGCGGGAAGCGGCGACGAGCGAAGACGAGGCGAAAGCCGACGACCCGTCGTAACTCCGATATTCCGCACTCACCCCGTCTTAGTCCCCGACTAGCGGGCTTCGAACCGCAGTTCGGCTTCCGGAGCGAATGTCGGACAACGAGACGGGATGGACGTACGTGCCGACGCGTTCGCGGACCCACCACTGCCCCGTCTCGGCTCGCTCCGCGGGCGTCGTGAACCGGTACCGATAGCGAAGCACTCGGATACGGTCCGGCGGATCGTCCGAAAAGGGGTTCCGCCGTAGCAGTGACAGCGTAGCCGTATCGCCTTCGAGCAGACGTTCGAGAAAGCGGATAACCCATCGCTGACGGGGGCCAGGCCGCGGTCGCATCGCGGCGAACCAGAGTTGCCAGTCCAATCGGAGGTGGTACGGTGCCCACTGCGATGGCCGTTCGCCCGTTCGTACGGGCTGGCCCGCGAACTCGTAGGCCGTCCAGTCGTCGTCGGTCGGAAACTCCGCATGGGTGCCTTCGACGACGAGTTGGTACCGGTCTCGCGTAATGGACCCGAACGCGCCGTAAGTGTTGACAAGGCTGAACGGGTCGAACGACGTGTTCATCACCTGTGAGGAAGAGAGCATGTTCCGTGCCGGGCGGATACTCAACCCGAGGACGAGCAGACCGACGAGGACCGAAATCGCTCGCAGCGGAACCGGCGTCGGCGCGGCCGTCGGGGCAGCAACTGGCAGAAGCGACGTAAGCACACCATCGCTGAACGTCGCAATCGCCTGCACGGCAGAGAGCGCATTCAGCCACGAGAAGTTGCCTGTCACCACTGACGGACTCCGGCGACAACGACCGAAAACCATAGTCCGGTACCCCGTGAACGGCTCGCACATGCGACTGGCACGAATCCGGACCGCCGACGGGGTACTGACGGGTGAATACGACGATGGGACGGTTGAGACGGACGATGGCGCGTACATCGTCGGCGACGATGCCGAGTTGCTTGCACCGTGCGAGCCGTCGGCGTGTTATTGCGTCGGCCGGAACTTCGCCGCGACCCTCGAACAGATGGAGTATGAGACGCCTGAGGTTCCGGACTGGTTCATCAAGCCGCCCGTGTCAGTCCATCCGCCCGACGAACCGGTCGAGTATCCCGCGTGGACGGAGGAACTCACCTACGCGGGCGAACTCGCCGCCGTGATCGACGAACGGTGTACCGACCTCGCTATCGACGAGGTTGACGATGCCGTGCGGGGCTACACCATTCTGAACGACCTCGACGCACTCGATCAAGCGGGACGAACAGCGCGAAAGGCGTTCGACGGATCGGCACCCCTCGGCCCGTGGATCGAGACAGACCTCGATCCCGAGGGCATCGACATGACGACTCACGTCGGCGGCGAACAACGTCAGGAGTCGAACACCGAGTTGATGCTGTTCTCGCCGCGAGAGATCATCTCGTTCCTCTCCGAACGGTACACGTTCCAACCGGGGGACGTCGTCTCGTTTGGGAGCCCCGCCAACCCCGGACTGGTCGAACCGGGCGAAGACGTAACCATCTGGTATGAAGGGATCGGGAAACTTCAAAACACCGTCAAGTAACGACATACACTCATCCTCCCTGACACGTGCTTAACTGTCCTGAACGATCACATGAGAGCGTAAACATGTAAGCATTTAATATATCGGAAGTACAGTATGTGTTCGCGGATGGGGTATCAAAGGGAACGATTCAATGGGAGTATAGACGTCCTTCATGAACGGGCAGTTCGGACGCCGTTACCCGACAAGGAGGCCGAACGCGAGTTTCATCAGAATATGATGCGCGTGGCGGATGGGCTAGACCGGAAAGCAGAGATGCTCGCGGATCCGGACGTCTCACTGTTGACGGCGTACGAACGTGAACTCGAAGCAATCGCGGAGAGCTACCGGAGTCGTCTCCAGCGCGTCGTGGGCGACGAATACGAATCGGTCGCACTCTCGTACGCTCGCGGCGAGCGGGATGATCCGTTTGCAGCCATTGCGGCGTACTATCTCGAAGGGCTCTGGCGGATGCAACAGCGAATCACTGTCTCGGAGATGTTGTTTTTCCCGATCATTCTCCGGTATCCGGACTGCTTCACGGTGAACATTCGATTCGCGGCCGGGCACACCACGTCGGAGTCGATTCGATACGAGTCGCCCGAGCATTTAGTTGAGGAACTAAACGACACGCACGACGAACTGTACACCAGCGAATGCCTGTACTCGCAAAAAGAGGCCGCCGAAGAGTTAGAGGCGTTCGCAGAGATAATCCGGGAGGAGTTCCCCGACCCCGACGAGGTTCCGTTCGAAGAGCGGAAAACCGGCGGTATCGTGAGTGCCGGAGGACGGAAGGGATCGGAGTTCTCCTCGATGCTCAAACGCGTCGAACCGGACGTAGACCGCTTCGAGGACATCATGACCGAAGCGACACTGGTCCAGGAAGGAGCTGAGGCAAAGCGGACCGAAGAGGAGTTGCTCCCCGAAGGAACGTTCGTCCTGTAACCGAGACGCTTCGACGCCTGCTCCCCACCGTTCCCCAGATTCTTCATTGTTCAGTACTGCCGGCATCGGCAGTGGATACTTCATGGCGGTCATCTGACCGCTGAATCGAACTGTTGGACTCGACGATGAACCGGTTCCGAGTTCGGTGGTTGGTTCAGAGAGGCTAAGAAGGTCCAAGACGAAGAGTGAGAAGACGTGTATCAACAACAGTCCTCCTCGGACGCCGACATCGACGTCCTCCAAGAAGGTGCATTGCGGATTCCACTCCCCGATGAGGAGGCCGAACTGGCGTTTCACCGAAACATGGCGAACGTGGCTGCTGCACAGGCACAGAAAGCTGAGATGCTTGACGACCCGCAGTCGTCGGTCGTCGAGGCATACGAACAACAACTAGAACAGATCAGTGAGAGCTATCGGACGTCGCTCGAAGGGTTTGCGGGCGATGAATACGAGACGCTGGCGAGAGCGTACGTCGCCGATGAACGAGACGACGGCCTTGCGGCGATGGCCGCCTATCTGTCCGAGGCAATCTGGCGATTGCAGCAGATGATCACTGTCTCGGAGATGAGCTTCTTTCCCGTCATCCTCCGCTATCCGCACTGCTGTGTCATAAATATCCGATTTGCGAGTACGCACGCAACGCGTAACGCTGTCCGGTACGAGTCACCCGAACATCTCGCTGAGGAACCCGACTCTACGTACGCCGAAACGTACTACCACGAGAGTATACTGTCACAGCAGCAAGCAGCCGAGAGTATCCGCTCGACAGCGTCGATACTCCGCGATGAGTTTCCGGACCCACGAACAACCGCGTTCGAAGACAGACGAACAGGTGGTGTCGTCTCCGCGTTTGGGAGACGAGGCTCGGAGTTCTCGTCTGCACTCGAACGCGTCGAACCGAACCCGGACCGATTCGAGGACGCAGGCGACGAGCCTGAACTCGTTAAACCGAGTCCGGTCGCCGAACAAACCGAGCAGACGTGGCTGCCGCGCGATGCGACGCTTCTCTGAGTGGATTGACGTGGAAGGGGTTGCTCCTCGAAGGCGAGAAGAAAGTCAGGGAGGATACCCCGGAGTAAGCGGCGAACGTGGGTTGTGCCGTAGAGTGTCGGATTCACGCCCGCCGTAAACGTCGGGACTCTCTCCTTGATTCAGGTAGGTGCGGTAACTCGCGGTCCCCACGTCGATACGGACGAGGACGTTTTCGGACCACGCGTCCTCTTCGGCCCCGTACTTCCGGTTTATTTTTCGCGTCGCCTCGCGCGTGGCTTCCTCGTCGTCGATCACTGTCGCCGTCCCAAGGAGTGAGACCATCCACTTTGCGTCGCCGTTTTCGTCCTTCTGAATCGAGAGCGCGACGCGAGGGTTCTCCCGCAGATTTCGCAGTTTCGTTCCGCTAGTGACGAGTTCGACGACACCATCCTCGTAACGGTACCAGACGGGTGCAGCGTGCGGGCGACCATTCCGACACGTCGCCACGTGCGCCATCAGCGGTTCGCTCGTCAGCAACCGTTCGATCTCGGTGGGGACGGGAGAGGCCATGGCGGATACTCGGACGGAAGCGACAAGTATCCTCTCGGCCACCGTCCCTCACTCGTCGTCAGATACTCGCCAAGACGGCCTGTTCAGGTTGTCACCGCCGTCTGACTGGACCGAGACGGCATCGGTTGACGAGTTCTCCGACCCGGTGTGTGCGGGAAGCGCCGACGGGTCGTTATCAGCCGGAACCGGGGACGATTCGTCCGCGACGACGACTGAGCCGGTCACGTCGAATCGGTCGAGTGCCTGCTGAAGCTCGTCCGCACGGTCGGCCAGGGAATCGACGCTGTCGGAGACAGCAACCAGCGAGGCGGTCTGTTGTTGGGCCGTGGCCGCGGCGTCTTCGGCGGCCGAACTCGTGCGGTCACTGATCTCGGAAACGTCCGCAACGACGCCGACGACTTCGGTCGCCGTCTCGGCTTGTCGTTCCGTGGCCGCGCGTATCTCTTGGACCGCCTCGGACGTCTGCTCTACGTCGTCCACGATGGTCTCGATGGCATCCATCGCCTCCGTGACCGTCTCGGACCCATCGACGACTCGTTCGCGGGTGCGTCGAATGTCGTCCGCGGTCGTCTCGGTCTGTTCGCGCACTCGGTCGATGGACGACTCGATATCCTCCGTCGCGGCCTGTGTCTCCGCTGCGAGCGATTTGACTTCCTCGGCGACGACGGCGAATCCTTCGCCAGCCTCGCCCGCACGGGCGGCCTCGATGGAGGCGTTGAGGGCGAGAATATTCGTCTGCTCTGCGATGCCGTCGATGAAGGAGACGACCGATTCGATGTCCTCGATAACGGATTCTAGTTCTTCGACGGTCGAGACGGTTTCTGCAGTGGCCTCGTCGATAACCTGAAGCTCGGCCACTGCGTCTTCGGCGGCCGCACGTCCGCGTTCGCCACGTTCAGCCGCGGCGTCGGCACGCTCCGCCACGTCCGCCGCCGAGGCGGACATCTGCTGGACTGTCGCCGAGAACTCGTTCATCCGGTCGGCGGCGTCCGTGAGGTGGTCGTCCTGTCGGACTGCGTCGTCTAAGATGTTCGTCATCGACTCGCTAACGTCCGCACTCGCATCTTTGACCGCTGCGACGTTTGCACTTGTCTGCGCACTCGCATCAGCCACACCCTCGCTGAACGACTGCGCGTCGCCGACGACAGCCGCGAGTTCGTCTACCATCCGATTGTATGCGTGGGCGACGTCAGCCATCGCTTTGTTCTCGTCGTCGGGATCCATCCGGCAGGTTAGATCTCCGTCAGCACACTGTTCCATGACTGCTCTGTAGTCTTCGGCAGTCGATTCGAGATGGTTGTTGAGGGCTTCCGCCTCGTGCAGACTTGTCCGCAGCGACGCGCGCATAGCATCGACCGCGTCGTAGAGACGGCCGAACTCGTCCTCACGGGACGACTCTAAGGGTTCCTCAAGATGACCGTCGGCCATCATCTCGGCCCGGTCGGTCAGGTGTGTCAGTGTCCGTGTCGTCCGACGACCGATGACGACGGCGGCGACGCCGAGTGCGCCGACGGCCGCGAGGACGGTCCACAGGAGACTTTGTCCGACGCCGTTACGGAGAGCGTACGCGCTTTGCGTCGGGACGCGCGTCCCGACAACCCAGTTCATGTCGTCGAGTGGCGCGTACGCGGCAACCGCGTCGTCGCCGCGGGAGAACTGTGCGGACGTACCGAGTGCGGCGTGTGAGACGTTTGTCGCTTCAGCGTCCGGCCCGGTAGAGACGACCGGGTCGCCCTCGACATCGTAGATGGTCGTCTCTCCCTCGGCCATCGTCTGATAGAACTGTCCGACTCGGTGAGTGAGGTTCACGGTCACGACGACGGCGTGTTCGGTGTTCGACGGCACGGCGCTGATGAACGCGAGGGCTTTGCCATCGGCGACCGGAGACTCGTACGGCGTCTTCGAGACGTGGACAACGCTCGCGTCGTTCGTCTTCGAGTCGATTGCCGTACGGTTCTCCGCCCACGGAAGCCCCATCTCGGCCGCGTTCTCCCCTTTCATCTCACGGGCAGTACTGGAAACGACGTCCCCTGAGGCGACGCGGACGTAGTGAATCGCAACAACATCCGAGGAGAGATCATTCGCCTGACTGAACAGGTAGAGGTCAATCTTCCGTTCTTGTCCGAGTTGAAACTCCTTGGCCTGCGAGAGCGCCCGCGTCTGTGCGGATTTGCTCGCGAGCCACTCGTCCATGCCGTCAGCCTGTAACTCGGCTGTAGACGTAACCTGCGTTTCAACCTGTGAATCCAGCGACTCCGTTACCTGCGTGTACGAGACGGCCCCGACAGATCCCATAACGAGCATGGCGACGAGCATCGCCGCGGCGAACTTCCACGCGTAGCGGCGACGAACGGCTTTCGGAACGAGTGACGCGACGACCGAGCGCGAAAGATAACTTCGAATGTTCCGGAACGTATCCTGAATAGCACCGAACCGAAGCCGAGACCAGATACTTGCCATCGAGCCAACATCACTTCTCATCAATGATAAAGTGTCGTAATATATAGGTTATTGAGTGAATAGTACTCGAACAGTACATCGAATAGACCGACTTATTTCGGGGTTTCTAAACCCCTGTCAGATTCAGGGGAGGAGTATACAAGAGTATCACAGGAGATACTGGCTCAGATTCGAGCGAGGATGAGAAGCTCAGCGATGACGATAGAACAGGATCCGAGGACGACGAGGGTGCCGCCGAGAAGGAGCGACCCACGGTCGAGATTCACCCCGGAAGTGACAAGCGACTCCGGGGTGGCAGCGTTGAAGAACGCTTCGGCAGGGTATGCAATTCCCGTCACAATGCCGATCAGGCCGAGAAAAAAGAGGAGATACACCGAAAGAGAGGCGCTGCGGCGCTGGCGGCTGACAGGTCGATTCATACGCCGACCAGGTCACCGCCGGAAAAGAGTATGAGCCGCGTATTACGCGGAAGGAAGCGCGTTACGCCGCGTTACCGTGTATCTAAGTTTCTCGACGGTGCTCGAACACGAGCGATCGGTCACTCGGTGGTGTGCTCACTCATCGGGGTCGAACTCCAAGGCGACAGAGTTGATACAGTACCGCTTCCCCGTCGGCTCCGGACCGTCGTCGAACACGTGTCCGAGATGTCCGCCGCAGTTCTCACATAGCACTTCGATACGGCGCATTCCGTGGCGAGTGTCCGTCTCCGTCTCGATGGCGTCGTCGTGAGCGGCGAAAAACGACGGCCATCCGCATCCCGAGTCGAACTTCGTCTCGGCATCGAACAGTTCGGCTCCGCACCCGGTACACAGATACGCACCGTCCTCGTCTCGGTCTACGTGGTCTCCGCTGAATCTTGGTTCGGTCCCGCGCTCGCGGAGAATGTGATACTCCTCCTCGGAAAGTCGCTCGCGCCACTCCTCATCGGTCGTCGGAACGTCTTCGGAACGCCGTTCGGACATAGACCGTACTAGGCACCCGACACGCAAGAACTCACGGTCCCGCAAGAACTCACGGTCCCGCAAGAACTCACGGTCCCGTACTAATCCCGTACAGCTCCCGTCTACGTTCCGTCTCAGTCCTCGCGGCGAAGGAACTTCGGCAGTTTGAGTCGTTCGAGGTCGTCCACGTCAAGATCCAGCATCGACGCGCGTTCGACGGCACCGGGGAGTTCGTTCGGCGTCTCGTCAACATCGATGTCTCCGACAGAGGGGTCCACATCGATCCCCTTCGCCTCGATGAGGTTCTCCCACGCCGCCTCGTCGGACTCGTACTCCGCCCTGTGATCCCGAATCGCGTTTCGTCCCTCGTTGTACGCTAGATCGAGGACACTCCGCTGATAGGCGGTGTTAGCGATACGCAGGATGCGCGTCCGCTCATCGTCGTACGTGTGTCCCAATTCAGTGGAGATACCCAGTGCGTACATGCGGCGGAGTGCTTCTTCGGCACTGAGAGAGTCCCAATCGAGGTCGAAGGCGCGTTCGTACATCGTTCAGAATTCCACGTGATCCATCGGATCGACGACCAATCCCTCGTCGGTGAAGTTCAGCGAGCGAATGTCACAGTCGATATCCGTCCCGCGCATCTTGACCACTTGGATACCACGGGTCATCCCCGTTGCTTCGAGATAATTGTGGAAAAAGATAACGCCGTGCGCGAGGAAGTGTTCGTCGGAGTACGAACTCGGGTCCGTCATCTCGGAGATGAGAAGCGTCGTCGCATCACCCTGTTTCAGCGCGGTCAAAAACCGCGTCATCTCCTGATCGTCACCTGTGAACAGTAACTGAAGGAGCATCGTCGAATCGATGACGAGACGGTCCACCTTCCGCGAGTTCACGAAAGCGACGATTTTGTCGGTGAGACTCTGGACACCTGAGGAACCCCCACCACCAGAGAACTGGTTCAGCACGTGCTTGCCTTTCTGACTGGCAAGGTTGATGAACCGGAACTGGTCCGACTCCGTGAGCGTCTCGAACCCGAAGTCATAGCTCGACATGTCGTTGACGAGTTCCTCTCGGCTCTCGTGCATCGTGATATACATACAGTTCTCCCCGTTTCGGAGTCCCTCAGCGACGTACTGGGTGGTGAACGTCGTCTTCCCACTACCCGGAGGTCCTGAAAGGACGTAGAGTCGGCCGGGGAGGAACCCACCTTGGATGAGATGGTCGAATCCACTTACCCCACTCGGAATCCGCATACCGCTACTCTCCGTATTGTGGCTTATAACCGTTCCGGGGGAGTGTGTCACTCAGAGAACAACTCACGGGCAGTCTACGGCATCGATACGGGCAATTTCGTCCGCATTACGTTCGAGGTTCATCGGGCGTCGAGATTCACGCGGCGATGCGACGCAGAACGTACCTTCGGAATGACAGCAAAGCCGTTCGCGCGCACCCGCGCTGACGAGTGCATCGCCGACGACAGTCATCCCGTCTTTGAGGGGCCGAATCCGCCATCAACGCTTCCCCTCGGTTCCCCCATCCGCCGCGGCGTCAGCGACCGGCACGCCGTCGATAGCGTGGATATCGTACAGCGTCTCGATTTCGTACGTCGGCGACGCATCCAGTTCGGTGTCCGAACGGTGCGGACGGCGGATGAACGCGGAGTCGATGCCGGCGCGGTGGGCCGCCAGCACGTCCGTCTCGCTGTCGCCGACGAACAGGGCCGTCTCGGCGTCCAGGTCGGCCATCGCGCGTTCGAGGTAGTGTGGTTCCGGTTTCTTTCGCCGAAGGCTCTCTATCGTCGGTTCGCGGCCGTACGCTGTCGCAAACAGATGCGAGAAATCGTGATGGTCGAGAACGGCGTCGATAGTCTCCTGTTGGTTCGTGCTGACGATGCCGCGTGGAGCGCGGATGTGTTCAAGCGCCGCCACGTCGTCGTAGCACGACAGTCGGCCGTCACGCATCTCGGAGATTTGGGCGTCGGCCGCCGCGCCGTCGCGTGCCGCCCAAAACGCGTCGGGGTCGAGACTGTACACCTCACTCACTTCGCGTACGTCGGCAGGCGTCACGCCGAGCATCATCTGTTCGACGTGTTCTGCCGCGGGATCGGTCACGCCGACGGCCTCAAACGCCGCGCGCGACGCCTCTCGAAGCACCGCAAGGGGAGACAATCGCACGAGGACGCCATCGTTGTCGAAGATGACCGCATCGTACTGCATGGATGTGCTGGAGAGTGGGCCGATAATAGCTGTCGGGGATGTGGTGCCGACGCCCGAACGGTAAAACGGGGCGGGTCCTAACTCGACTCCATGATCGAGACGACGAAATCAGACGACTGCGAGGGGAAGCGATGACACTCAGAGTCGGTATCGTCGGTGCGGGTGCGGCCGGCGTCGGTGCGGCCTACGCCCTCCGCAACGCGGACGCCGAGGTGACCATCGTAGAGAAGAGTCGCGGCGTCTGCGGACGTGCTGCGACCCGGCGAAAACACGACTGCTACTACGACCACGGCGCGAATTACATCAAAGAATCCGACCAGCGTACCGAGTCGCTGATTCGTGACCTCGGAACCGATGGCGTAGTGGATATCGAAAAGCCCGTCTGGGTGTTCGATGAGAGCGGAGAGATTACCGAGGGCGACGACGGAGATTCACACAAGTGGACGTGGACGGAGGGAATCACTCAGTTGGCGAAGCGACTCCTGGCACGAACCGACGCTGAGGTACGTCGAGAAACTCGGGTTGAATCCATCGTCTGCGACGACTCGGAGGCGACGTGGTCACTCATCGACACAGAGGGAGAAACACACGGTCCGTTTGACCGCCTCCTTCTCACACCGCCCGCGCCACAGACGGCCGAGATTCTGCGAGCGACCGAGTGGGACGGCGAGAGGCTCGGAGACGCGACTGCCGCGGTTTCGGATGTCTCGTACCGGACCATTCGTACGTTCGTCCTTCATTACCCGTTCCGCGAGGAATACTCGTGGTACGGTCTCGTGAACGTGGACAAAGCGCACGAAGTCGGGTGGGTCTCGCGTGAGGAGTGCAAAGACGGTCACGTGCCCGACGGCGAGAGCCTTCTCATCGCACAGATGAGTCCCGAGTGGTCCGCAGAGCGCTACGACGACCCGCTGGCGGAAGCGGGCGACGACGCGGCCGCACTCGTCGCGGAACTGCTCGACGACGACAGATACGCCGACCCCGATTGGGTGGATGATCAAGGGTGGCGGTACGCGCTTCCGAACGACGGCGTCGATACCGACGCGGTTCGAGCGACGGAGGACGCGGGGCTGTTCTTTGCGGGTGACTGGGTAGTTGGCGAAGGCCGTGTGCATCACGCCCTCTGGAACGGCCACGAAGCGGCCGAGCGAATCGTCGGCAGAGCCGAGTGAGGCCGCTCTGGACGCCTCGTACTTACTGTCCCTCCTCGTGAATCTTCTCGCCGCGGTGGAGTCGCGCCGCGATAGTGAACGTCTGCTCGCGTTCGCGGCGCGTCGGGAAGTGCGCAGAGAGATAGCGCGCGACAGCGACAAGAAGTGTCCTGACTTCCTCGGGGCTATCGCGGAGTTCGGCCTGCGTGAATCCGGCTTCCAGCGCTTGGTACGTGTGGAACCCAGCGTCTTCACGAAGAAGCGATTCAGCGAGTCGTTCACGCAGGAGACTCACGTCGCCACCGCAGTCGAGGTAGTGGGCGGCGCGCCTGCCTGCCTCGTCCACCTCGCCTTCCACGTCGAACGAGTCGAGGAGTTCGTCGAGGTGGACCGACAGATCGGTCTCTGTGGACGATGCCGGGCGCGGGAGTGGCGCGGGTGGGGTGTTCAAGAAGCGGTCGAGGTAGACGTTGATCGCGGCGTCGAATACGCCGCGGTAGAGTTCTCGAGCGCCGGTTCTGCGAGCTAGCTGGTGGACAGCGTTCGCGTAGGTGAACGTGTGGTGGACGGTGTTCCAGTCCGAGAACTCGTTGACGGTGGCGAACTGTGCGACGCGCGTCCCAGCGGCGAACGCTACCTCGCGGGCGAGCGCTTCGACCGACGCACCCTCACGAATCGCATCTTCAAGCGCTGCGACGACTATCTCAGGGTCGTCAGACAGCAACGTTTCAGTGAACGACGCAGGCGGCGACCACTCCGTTCCCGCTCCCGATTCGACCAGCGAGTCGAGGTCCGCAAACGTCTCTGAAACCATCGCGGCGAGGTCTACGGGTTGCCGCCACGATGACCGCTCCTCGGCGCGGGTGGCGGTCGCCATCCCCTCGATAAGACTCGGCAGAACAGCGTCCCCATGGTCCCAACCGACGTGGTCGAGTACTTCGCAGGCTTTGTTGACGAAGTCTAGCGTGTGCCCGGTGTTCAGATAGCGGTGATCCGTCGCCGCCGCGACCAACATCTCGGCGAGGTGGGCATCGTCGGCACCGTTGGCGATTGCGGTTCGGAGCACGCGTTCGGCACCGTCGGCGTCGCGGACTTTGATATTCTCGCGGAACCACGCCTTCAGGCGTTCGAAGGACACGTCCTCGGTGTCAAACGGCTCCTGGTCGAATCGCGGTGGTGCATCGGCACAGTCACCGGCGACGTGGACGAGACCCTGATACAACGCTCGTTTGCGGTCATCGTCTGCGAGATCAGGGAGGACGTTCCGCATCGCGGCGAGAATAGTCAGACCCGGCCCCCATCCGCTCTCGCGGTAGCGCGAACCGAACCGAACGCCGCGTTCGACCACCGCATCCGACGACACTCCGGCGTCCGCGAGGCCGATTGCGGATTTGGCGACGACGAGACGAAGGTTCTGTTCGAGTCCGTCTTCGAGTCGCCGCATCCAGTGTTCCGCGGGCGGTTCGTCCGGTTCAGGGTGTGGGTCAACGTAGACGGATCCGTCACGAATCTCGACAGGGAACGTCTGCACGTCGTCGGCCCACGGATCGAACGTGTCGCCACAGGAGAGCTCAAAACGTGCGTGATGCCAGTGACAGGTCAGCACGCCGTCCTCGACGCTTCCCTCCGAGAGTGGGAATCCCATATGCGGACAACGGTTGTCAACGACGCGAATCTCGCCTTCGTGATGAAAGAGCGCCAGTGCGCGTCCATCGACGCTCGTCTGTACGCGACCTTCGCGTTCGAGTTCCGCCAGCGGCACGGTTTCGCGGAATCTATCTATCGAACCCATGAAACAGAGTAGCATACAAGACCGGGTAAAAGCTCGCTGAAACAATATATTATATTTAATTTGTCAATTATACCTTGGAACACGAGCGCAAACGAAACGTCCGAACGGGCGTCTAACCCGGGAATAGAGCGGACGCCATCATTCATGTGACTCATGTTGTCATATGATCCGACGATTTTTTGCTGACGAACGCGAAAGAACGTCCGTGTCTCTTACCGTCCGCATTGATCCCCACGTTCACTCCGACGCGTCGTACGACGCACACGATCCCGTGGAGCTGATATTGGAACAGGCCGCCGAAATCGGCCTCGATGCCGTCGTCATCACCGACCACGATGTCATCCACGAGTCGGTTCGTGCGGCGGAACTGGCCCCCATGTACGGACTCGTCGGCATCCCCGGCGTGGAAGTTTCGACGGCGGACGGCCACCTCCTCGCCCTCGGCGTCCGCGAGATGCCGCCACGCCGCGCTCCGATGAAAGAAACGATTGAGTGGGTACGCGACCGCGGTGGCGTCGCCATCATCCCGCATCCCTTCCAGCGGAGTCGCCACGGAATCCGGAAAAAACGGCTTCAGGGTGTCGAACCCGACGCCATCGAGGTGTACAACTCGTGGCTATTCACCGGCTGGAAGAACCGCCGCGCCCGCCGGTTCGCCCGGAGCGGTGGATATCCGGGCGTCGCCGGAAGCGACGCACACAAAGTCGGGTACGTCGGCCGTGCGTACACCGAAATCGACATTCCCGACGTACAGCGCGTTGGACTCACCGCCGACGTAATTCTCGATGCCATCCGCGACGGCGCGACACGCGTCGAAGGCCGCCGGACGCCTATCCCGACCAGTGCGCGCCACTACGCGGGTGCAGGGCTCAGGAAGAGCGGCTACTTCGCTAAACTAGGCGTCAGAAAGAGCGGCTCCGTCGCCAAGACGGGCGTTGTACAGGCCGCACGGACGCTCTACCGCGTCTCGCCGTTCTCGCGGTGAGTGCGGGACCGCAGGCTTTTGTTGTCAGTTCATCAAATAGGACCGCTGCCCTCCACCACCGCCACGCCCGACGCTGCAACCGGACCGAAGACGCGGCCAGTTCTCAACCTCGTGTTAGCCGGGGCTTCCCTCCTGAGTTCGGCGTCCACGTTAGACGAGATGAACAGCATCTCGCCCGCACTCGTCGCCGCAGGCTTCGCGGTGACGGTTCTCGCCCTCGGACCGGTCGCATCGACCGAACCCGGCCGCCGCTTTGGCGCGTGGTTCCGCAACCTCGGTGGCGCGTACCGCCTCGTCCTCGTGCTTGGGTTCACCGCGCTCGTGTTCGGAACTTCGTTCGCGTACGACGTCTCGCCGGTCACTATCCAGACCGTCATCTTCGGGAGTGTCGTCGGCCTCACCGTTCACGTTGTCTCCCGAATACTGTCGGACCGACTCAGTAACGACTGACGACGAGACGGTATCGACTGGCGTGGAGGCGATGGTACGAAATCTACTGATGTGGCTTCGAGTTCTCACCCTGTCCGTTCGCGCCGGTCTCGATACAGTTGGCCGAGGTAACTAGCAAGAAACACCGACGCGAACATACCGTCAAGTCCCACCGCCGTCATGACGAAGTGCTGCTCTAACGAATACGCGAGCCATATCGCATAGCCGAACTTGACACCTGCGACGCCGAGGAAGGCGCTGGCGACGACGACGCGGAACACCCAATGCTCTCGAATCGAATCGAAGACGCTCAGGAGAGTACCTGCGAAGACGATACCGCAGGTCGCGTATTCGAAGGGTCGTACCGGCATGTCCAAGAACACGAAACCGAGGGCGACGATAGCGACGGCGAAAAGCCACTCGGATTTCACGCTGTCAGTGTTCATACGTCCGACTCTGTGTTCGTATCCGAATTCGCGCCCTGCTCAGTATCTGTGACCGACGCTGAATCGGTGACCGACGCGGAATCGGTGACCGACGCTGAATCGGTGTCTGTCTCTGCCCGAATGTCCGTGTCCGAATCGTCGGCTCTCGGCATTGGTTCATCGGTGCCGTCCATGTCGTCCCAGTCCACTTGTCCCCACGCGTCCAGAATCAGTTCGTTCATCCGGTCGATACCGATGGCGTCGAGCGCATCGAGGAGTTCCTGACCGTCGTTCCGGTCGCTCTGGTGGCTACTCTCGTCTGCGTCGGAGGGCATATCTCAGACGTGGTGTCACCCAATTAAAACAATTCTGACGTCGCCGTCCGGTCAAGGGGGCGGAAATACGGGTCCGGACTCACTCCTCGGAGCCGACCAGTTCCTCGTACTGTGCGCCCGTCTGTTTCAGCGTCTCCGTCGAGTACAGGCGTTCGTGGTCGAACGGGAGATGCTCGGCCGCCAGTTCGTCTATCTTCTCGTCCACGGCGTCGGCTTCACGGCCGTGGATCATCGTGAACAGGCTGTACTGCCAGTCCTGTTCGGGACGGCGGGGTCGGTGATAACAAAGCGTGACGTACGGCAGTCGGCCCACATCCTCACCGCGGACATCGAGTTCGTCGTCGGGCACGTCCCAGACGACCATACAGTTGGCGTCGAAACCGGTGATTACGTGGTTGACGATGCAACCGATGCGTTTGATACACCCGTCGTCGAGGAGTCGCTGAATGGCGGCGAGTACGTCGTCTACGTCGGCATCGACCGCGTCGGCCACGTCGCGGTACGGTGTCGCAGAAAGCGGAAATCCGTCCTGAATCTCCACGAGGACAGCGGCGTCAAGCGAGGACAGGTTGCCTGTCGCCTCCTCGGAGATGCGCGTGGCGTTCACCGCCGTCTCCGAGAGACTCTCGCGGGCGAACCGGTCGTCGTTCATCACCGGAAATTCGAGATCGATGTAGTAGTCCGTGAGCATCGGGAGGTTGAGTACGGTGAGACCGGTCTGCTCTTCGATCTCTGCCAGAATCTCGTCGCGCTTCTTGCGGGAGGCGGCGGTAACGACGAACCACATATTCCACTCGTGGTCGCGGCGGTAGTTGTGGTTCACTTGTCGGTAGCCGTTTATCACCTCTGCCACCTCCTCAAAGCGGTCCTCGGGTGCGGAGACGGCGGCGAGCGTCGAGCTACCGATGACTGGCGGATTCAACACGGCACCGAAGCGGCGGAAGATGCCCTTCTCGCGGAGAGAACGGACACGGGCAAGCGCCTCATCTTCGGAGACGCCGAGTACTTCGCCGAGAACGTCGAACGGACGTTCGACGACCGGAAATCCGCTCTGGTACTCGTCGATGAGGGTCGCGTCCACCTCGTCCAAATCGGCGCGCCAGTCGTCCGCGAGTGCGCTCATTGGTGGCTTTCAGGACTCAGAGAAGGTACCTATTTCGGGTTCGAGCGACGGATCGTAAAGACGATTGAAACTAGTAAGCGACGACAACTCTCTAATCTGCCATCGCTAACGGACCACTTTTGGGCTATCGTCCGCAACGCTGAACTATGGCACAAGCGCCGGAATCTCCGGAGTTCGGGGAGTGGCCGTTGAAGCGACTCATGACCGAGGTGGTCGGGACGGGCGTGAAGTCCGCCGAGGACATGACGCGCGAGCAGGCGACGGAGGCGATGCAACGAATCCTCGCCGGAGAACCCGACCACACGACGCTGGGCGCGTTCTGGCTGGCGAACCGGTGGAAGCACAACAACGCCGAGGAACTCGCTGCCTACACCGACGTGATGTGCGAACACGTCGAGTATGCCGAACCCGACGCCGACCCCGTAGACTGCGGAGCCAACTACGACGGCAAAGGGAAGACGGCTATCTTGGGTGCCGCCGCGGGCATCGTCGCCGCGGGTGCGGGCACGCCGGTCGTCGCCCACTCGGGTGACCGAGTGCCGACGCAGAAACAGGACGCCTACAAGCACGTCCTTGACGAACTTGGTATCCGAACGGAACTCTCGCCGGAAGAGAGCGCCGACCAAGTGGACGAGACCGGATTCGGCTTCTACTACCAACCCGCGTTCAATCCCGTGATTCACGACCTGTGGGAGCGCCGCGACCAGATGGGCGTGCGCACGTTCGTCAACACCATCGAAACCATCGCTAACCCCGCAAAGGCGGACGTTCACCTCGGCAGCTTCTACCACCTCGCGTTCGCCAAGAAAGTCGTCGATACGTTCGAGCAGTCCGAGCAACTCAGCCCGCGCCGCGTCGTCATGTTCCAAGGAATGGAAGGCTACGACGACATCCGTCCCGGCTACACGAAAGTCGGAGAGTCCACCGACGGCGAGTTCACCGACTTCGAGATCGAGACGGCCGAGTACGGGATGGACTTCGAGACCGAAGACCTCGAAGTAGACCCCGACGACGTCGCAGACGACTCCGCGGAGATCACCGAGAGCGTCATCACGGGCGACAGAGACGACCACTTCGCCGACGCAATCGAACTTAACGCGGCGTTCCGTATCTACGCCCGCGAGGACGCGGAAACGCTCGAAGAAGGGCTGGAAATGGCCCGCGAGAGCATCGAGTCGGGCGCCGCCGAAGCGGTTCTCGAAGACCTCCGCGAGTTCTGAAGCCGGTCGTCGGTATCTCTCCGCTTTCCTCGCGTTTTTTTCGATAGGCCGTAAGCCTCCGGTATGACGAAGTTTGCGGACGAGACGCTCACGGAGATTCGCCGTGACCTTCACCGACACCCCGAGGAAGGGTGGAAAGAGTTCCGAACGACCGCACTCGTCGCCGAGGAACTGGACGAACGCGGGTTCGACCTCGCTCTCGGGAGCGACGCGGTGACCGTCGAGGAACGACTCGGCGTCCCCGCCGCCGACGAGATAGCCGCGGCACGCGAACGTGCAAAACGAGAGGGCGCGCCCGAGGAGTATCTGGACCGAATCGGTGATGTGACCGGCCTCGTCGCCGAGAAGCGATACGGCGACGGGCCGACAATCGGCGTCCGCGTGGACATGGACGCCCTCGCTCGGTCAGAGGCCTCCGACGACGACCACCGACCCGCACGAGAAGGATTCGCCAGCACACACCCGAACGAGATGCACGCCTGCGGACACGACGGCCACACCGCTGTCGGCATCGGCATCGCCCGCGCGTTCGACGCCGAGGGCTTCGACGGGACGCTCAAACTGTTCTTCCAACCGGCCGAAGAGGGCGGCCGCGGCGGCAAGCCGATGAGCGAGACGACTCACGTGGACGACGTTGACGCGCTCCTCGCTCTGCATCTCGGATTAGACGAGGAGACTGGGACCGTCGTGGGCGGCTACGACCGCCCGCTCTCGAACGCCAAGTTGGACGTGACGTTCGAGGGAGAACCCGCCCATGCGGGTGGCGCGCCGAACGAGGGGCGAAACGCCCTGCAAGCGATGACGACAGCCATCCAGAATCTCTACGCCATCCCACGACACGCAGACGGGAAGACGCGAATCAACGTCGGGCAGGTCCACGCCGACAACGCGCAGAACGTCATCTGCGAGGAGGCACAGATGCGCGTCGAAGTGCGCGGCGAGGACGCCGACCTGAACGACTACATGATGCAGAAGGCCGAACGCGTCGTCGAACACGCCGCTGGGATGCACGACGTGGCGTACGAGACGAGTCTATACGGCATGACGACGACGTTCGAAAACGACGGGTTCGTCGTCGAGACGGTGATGGACGCCGCGGAGACGGTCGAGGGAGTAACGCAAATCTGCGGGCGGAGTCCGTTCGGCGGGAGCGAAGACGCCTCGTTTCTCATCCGCCGAGTGCAGGAGAACGGTGGCGTCGCCTCGTATATCGGAATCGGCGCGAGCAACCCCGCAGGACACCACACCGCGTACTTCGACATCGACGAGGCGGCGTTGGACATCGCCGTCGGCGTCGTCGAGGAGGCCGTGCGGCGGTTAGCAGTTCGACTCTGACCTCAGCGCCAGTCAGTGATCGGGTTCCTCGTCGTCCGCGGGCATCGCCACGCCGACGAGGGTCTGTCCCGCAGTCACCGTCGCCTCACGGCAGACCGAGTAAATGACGCCCGCCCGGTCGGCGGTCGCCTCCTGCAACACCTCGTACGTCGTCGGGTGGTAGACGCGCCCGAGGTGGTCTCCTTCCTCGACCTGGCGGCCGAGTTCGGCGTCCGGTCCCGGATGAAAGAGACCGGATTCGGCCGCGCTGACGCGGCCGAGGTGGTTCCGCGCTGTCGTCTGTTCGGCCGGGATCTCGGGGTCGCCCGAGAGCATCTCGACTTCGCGGAGGACGTTGAACACGCCGCGAACACCCGTCTCGATGGCCGGTTCGACCAACTGCTTGTTATGCGCGAGTTCGGGCGTGATAGACGGAATTCCCGCTCGTGTGGCGGCGACACGGAGCTTCCCACCGAAGTTGCGCTCGGACCACTCGGTGTCCGCGTCGTCCCCTGCCGCCTCCGCGAGAAGAAGTTCCGTCCCAAACGCCTCCGCGAGGCGGCGACAGTCGTCGTCGCCGTCGAGGTAGACGGTGTGCGTCAGCATCTCCGGACTGCCGGTATGGAGGTCTACAATATAGTCGGCCTCGCCCGCGTACTCCCAGAGAGCCGCGGCCATTCGCTCGTGTAACGACCCCTCCTCGTCGCCCGGCCAGACGCGGTTCATGTTCGAGTGGACCGCATCGAGCGATTCGGGCGTCGTGTACGAAACGCGGTCGAAGGTGAGCGGGTCGGCGACAGGAACAGTGACGAGCGTCCCCGACAGGTCGTCGGAGTCCAGTCGTTCGTGGATCCGACGGATGACCTCGGTCCCGTTTATTTCGCGGCCGTGTTGTGCGGCTTGTACGTAGACTGTAGGACCAGTACCGTCTCCGTACGTGTGGACCGTGGTCTCGACAGGCATGCCGGAGGGCAAGCGCGCGAGTGTGAGTGTCTTGGCGGTGTGCATACTCGGCGTTTTGCCACGGCGGGGTTAGTAGCTACGGGCAGCGGAAGGGGCGCTGGTGGGACCACCGACGAACACCGTTTGGGCAGCGGCGAAATGAAGTGCCGAAGACGCCCGACTCACCAACGTTTTCACCCCACACCCCATCGGGAGACGTATGAGCAATCCGACTGCCACGCTCCACACCACCCGAGGCGACATCACGGTCGAACTGTTCGAAGAGCGCGCGCCGCGAACGGTCGAGAACTTCATCGACCTGGCGACGGGCGAGAAGGAGTGGGAGGACCCGGAGACGGGCGAGACGCGAACCGACTCGCTGTACGAGGGTACAATCTTCCACCGTATCATTGACGACTTCATGATTCAGGGCGGAGACCCCGAGGGAACCGGCCGCGGCGGCCCGGGCTACACGTTCGATGACGAGTTCCACGACGAACTCCGTCACGACAGCGCGGGGAAACTCTCGATGGCGAACCGCGGTCCCGACACGAACGGGTCGCAGTTCTTCATCACACTCGGCGCACAACCCCACCTCGACGACCGTCACGCCGTCTTCGGTGAGGTCGTCGAAGGGATGGACGTTGTCGAGGAAATCGGCTCGCTTCCGACCGACCGCAACGACAAGCCGATGAAGGACGTCGAAATCGAGTCTATCGATATCGACCGATAGACGCGATCACCGACGCGGGATCGACGCGACGAGCGAATTACTTTTCGATGCTCCAACCGACAGCGCAAAGTCCGCGCTACCGCTAGGGGGAAGCGATGAGCGAGTCCGAGGAATCGGACGGGCCACTCCGTCCGAGTGAGGTGGGCGATGAGGCGAACGCGCCGCCCGTAGATGAGAAGCCGTACAAAATCATCTTCGAGGCGAACAAGTGCTTCGGCGCGGGCAAGTGCGCCGAGGTCGCGGACAACTGGGAGATGGATATCGCCTCGGGGTTGGCGCGGCCGAAATCGTACTACTTCGACGAAGACGAGTTAGAAGAGAACGTACGCGCCGCCGAGGTGTGTCCGGCGAAGAAGGACAGAGGCGTCATCCACGTCATCGACAGACGCGCCGACGAGGAAATCTCCCCCGATCCGAACGGCGACGGGACGCTCAGCGTCGATTGGTAGTCTCAGTCAGTTGTTCAGCGTGACCGACCCGAGGGGACCGGTCATGCGCGGGTTGATACCCGAGACGGTGTGGGGGCGGAACCCCTCAACTTCGGTCCGGACGCCGAAACTGTTCTTGAGGTTGTATACCGGAAGATGCGCACGGTCTTCGAGAAGCGTCGTGATCGCCTCGGTGTACAACCGTTTGCGCTCCTCGCGGTCCGGTGACCGACGTGCTGCATCGAGTTGGGACATGACCTCGTCGTTCCGGTAGTAACAGCCGTTGGTCGAAGCTTCCTCGGACTCGTGGAACAGATAGTAGAGATATCCGTCGGGATCCACTTCATCCAACCACCCGAGCGCGTACATATTGTAGTCCGACTCCTTGCCGGTGGCGTATTTGTCGAGGAACGCACCCCAGTCGAGTCGTTGAACCGAGGCGTTCGAGAAGCCGAGACTCTTGAGGGCGTTCGAGACGCTGATACCGATCTGCTCGCGCTTTTTGTCCGGCGGGACGATGATCGTCCAGTCGTAGTCTTTGGAGACACCCGCTTCGTCAAGCAGTTGTCGAGCCATCTCCTGATCTTTCTCGTGCGGAATCTGGTCCCACTTCTCCCCGGGGAAGCCCCACGAATCGATGAGAGTCTGCGGGAGCGGACTCGTCATTCGGGTGCCAGCGGGTTCGACGTACCGATTTACCGCCTCGTCTAGCGAGATAGCGTAGTCGATTGCCTCACGAACTTTCTTGTCCGTCGTCGGCCCCTCGTTACAGTTGAATGCGAGATAGAAGTATCCAAGCCCGGTTTGCTCTGTGACGCTTGCTTCTTCGATTCCCTCGACGGTAGAGTACAGCTTCGGCGGGACCGTCTGCACGGCGTGATTCTCGCCGTTTCGGAGCGTCGTGATGCGGGTCGTCGGCTCCTTGACCGGCGTAAATACGAGCGTCTCGATATTCGATCCGTTCTCGCCCCAGTAGTCGTCGTGTCGTTGCATGCGGACGAAACTGCCCTGCTGCCACTCGTCGAACTCGAAGGGACCGCTTCCGACGGGGTTCGAGGTGTTGAATGCCTTTTTATCCGCCTCACGAACGGACTTCGGCACGGGCGACCACGCGAGGGAGTGTTTAAACGGCCCGAACGGGTATTTGAGATCGAACTGCACCGTCTTGTCGTCCACGATGGAGATTGTATCGATCATCGTGAACTCCGAGCCGTTTTCCGTCTCCTCGCGGGCCGGCGCGAGGTAGGAGTACTTCACGTCCTCGGCGGTGATCGGGTCGCCGTTGTGGAACGTGATGCCGTCTTTCAGCGAGACGACGTACCGTTGCCCCGATTTGCTGACCTCGGGATCGCCGTTTGCTAGTTGCGGTGTCAACGTCGTCCCCTGCTCGTAGGTGTAGAGCGAATCGAAAAGGCGTTCGACAACTTGGAGAGATGGAATATCGTTCGCCTTCAGCGGATCGAAATTGAGCGGTGACTTCGCTTGGGCGAAATAGAACGTCTTTCCGCTCGAATTGGACGCCGCCGCGTCCCCCTCATCTACCGCGTCCGTCCCGTCGCCCCCGCTGCTAGCGGTGCATCCGGCGAGTCCCGCGACGCCGGTTGCACCGATAGCTTGGAGTACTCGTCGTCTGGACGGACTGCGTTTCTCAGCGGTCATGCTCTCACCGGGTAGCAGATGGTGGGGTATATGACTAGCGTCGGGCGAGAGAATATCCGGCATCTACGACGCACGAGTGGTGCCACCGAATCGCGGGGACGAAGCGAAACCGTCATGGGTGACAGTGATGAATCCGGATGTGAGCGGGGGTGGCTGAGCTAGGCCAAAGGCGGCGGACTTAAGATCCGCTCTCGTAGGAGTTCATGGGTTCGAATCCCATCCCCCGCACTCTCCTTTGCGAACGACAGTGAGCAGTGACGGGTTACGGATGGGCTCGAACGTCGTGAGACGCGGTTTGTCTCACGGAAGTTCGAATCCCATCCCCCGCACTCTCCTCGGTACGTGCCGCAATTTTTCTCAGTATTTGCCGCATCTCGCTTCCGCTATTCGTTCGGTTCGAGACCCACACTCGCGCGTTCGTCGCCGTCGCGCCAGTTCATCACGAACTGGAACGAGATGTCACCATCGCGTGAGACCACAGGCGGCGTGTACGAATGCGTCCACGTGGCTGTCGCACCCGCGTCCACCTCAATCGAAATCGCCGTAGTTGGCATGTACGCGGTTTGTGGTCCGGAACGGTTGAGTCCGGCAACAAACGTCCCGTCCGCCGAACCCACGTTCTCGACGGTCAGCGTCAGCGTGGACTCCGTTCCGCTGGTGACAGTGTCGGGCGCGGAGAACTCCCGAACCTCGAACGTCGTCGGCGGACGGTTCAATCGGGACACTTGTTCGTCGTTCAGTCGGTGTTCGCCGTTCGACCACTGGATTGTGGCGGACTCAGCGTCGAGCGGTTTGGGGACGCGAAAGAGTACGAAGTCGTCTATCGACTGGTCAGCGGAGGAATCGACTCCCCAAAGTGACCGATGCCGGACTACATCGCGGACCGGCGTAGAGTCGTACGTCTCTCCGTCCGTCGCCACAGAGACTGCCTCGCGGTCTCGTTTTGTCTGCTCGTCCATCTCGATGCGTGCGATCACGAACTGCTTGTCTCGGTCGCCGTAGGTACCGATAGAGTCCGGTGAGTTCATCGACACGAGAGATGGAGCGACCGAAACAGAACCCACCTGTACGTGAGGTGCGGACGTCGGTGTCGTCGTCTCGGCCGGTTCGGTTCCGCTCGGTGACTGTTGTGTGTCGCCGCCGAAGGGCGATCCGCTGGTACAACCGGCAAGGAGAGCGAGCGTCACACTACCAAAACCGAGTACGTCGCGTCTGGAGGGCATCTGCTCGAAACCAATCAGATGTTTCGGCATAGGTCCGTATGGTCTCTCCGCGAATGCCGCCTCGCCCATAACTTATACCCGATTGGCTAATTATATCTAATTACACCCCATGCCAGTGATGCCTACCGACGAGCCGACCCGGTTTGACTATCTCCTCGGCGTGATGGGAGTGAGTCTCCTGTCCGCCGCGCTTTTAGGGGCAATATCGGCTGTTCCGCTCCATCTTGCGGCGGGTGTCGGGTCGCTCATTGCGGCAGGCGTCCTCGTCGGTGGCACCCTCGGCGAATTCTCGTGATTGCGACGGTATATCGAATGTGAATGGCTATCAAGTTTGATATTCTCTGGGTAACCACTAAATAGCGTAGTAAATACCACTACGCCGATGAAAAGACTGGGCGTTTTTCCCACGTTCTTTCGGAAGAGTTACTTCCGGAAGTACGTCCTCGTCCTCGCCGTTCTCCTCGCGTCGATGGTCGGGGTGGGGTTGTATACGGAAGAGCAGGTGAGCGGGGAACTGGCCTCGGAGAAGCACGATGAGTTACGAACAATCGCAGAACTCGAAGCTGAGAATCTCAACGAGTGGGTGGACACGAACGAGCAACGAGCGCGGATGCTCTCGGAACATCGGGGACTCCAGTCCGACGACCCCGATAGCGTAGACCAGTCACTCTTGCGTGAGCATGGACAGTTGCCAAGCGACGTATATGCCATCCACTACGTCGATTTAGAGACGGGCGACGTTGTACGTAGTACCGCCGGTGAGATGGAAACGAAGTCGCTCGACGACGTGGATATCACGTGGCAAAGCGGCGAACTCGACTTCTCCCAATCGACCGACGTAGCCGTGAGCGAGGTGTACCGAAACGGCGGTCTCCAACTCGTCGCCTTCGCCAGTCCGGTTCCCGGCACCGACCGCGCAGTGTTGCTCATCACGGACGCGACGCAACACGCGAAAGCGTTCAGGGAACCGGTCGAACGCTCGCACACACAAGTCGTCCGCGAGGACGGAACAGTGCTGTTTGATCGCTACGGCAAGAACGTCCTGACGGCGTACCGCGACGGCGACGACACGCCCGGTCTCGATGCCGCAGTCGCCGCTACGGACGACAAGAGCGGCGTCGTCGAACGCGCCGCCGACGAGCAAGTCGTCGCTTACGCCCCCGTGAAAGGGACCGACTGGTACGTCCTCGTCCAAGCGCCGCGAGAGAACGTCTTCACGCTTCTCACGCAGGTTCAAAACCACCTAACCGTCCTCATCGGAACCGCTGTCGCGGGATTCATTCTGATGGGACTGACGCTCGGTCGGAGTACAGTCGTTTCACTCCGTCGCCTCCGGAAACGCGCCGAACGACTCGCCGACGGCGATATGGATGTCGATCTCTCATCGCGCCGAGTGGACGAGTTCGGCACGCTCTACAACTCGTTCGCCGAGATGCGGGACACACTTCAGCGTCGTATCGAGGAGTCCGAAGAAACGGCCGCGACGCTCGAACGCGCTGCTGACGAGTACGGCGAGACGATGGACCAAGCCGCTGCGGGCGACCTGACCGCACGGATGGACCCCGACGCCGCAGGCGACGCCGAAGCCATGGCCGAAATCGGTCGTCGGTTCAACCGCATGATGGACGAGTGGGAGGAAACGGTTGCCGAGGTCGGAGCGTTCGCCGAGCGTGCGGCCGCAGCGTCCGAACGCGTCGGCGTCGGCACAGACGAAGTTTCGAACGCCAGCCAGCAAGTGAGTCGGTCCACGCAAGAGATTACCTCGGGTGCGGCGGACCAACTCGACACGTTGCAGGCGGTCTCCGACCAGACGGCCGACCTCTCGGCGACTGTCGAGGAGATCGCAGCACAGGCGGACGAACTCTCGACGCTGTCGAAGCGGGCGGCCGAACGAGGAGATGAGGGCCGCGAGGCGGCGATGGCCGTCGGTCAGGAGATGGCCGAGATAGCCGACCAAGCGGAAACTGTCACCGCGCGTGTGTCACGACTCGATGAGGAAGTGTCGGACATCGCGTCGGTTGTTGATCTCATTGACGACATCGCAGAACAGACCAACATCCTCGCGCTGAACGCCTCTATCGAAGCATCCCGTGCAGGCGAGGCCGGCGAGGGCTTCGCGGTCGTCGCTAACGAGGTGAAACAACTCGCAGAGGAGACCGCCGCGGCCACTGACGACATCGGCGACTCCATCGAGTCGGTCCGGCGCGCGACGACCGAAGCGGTCGAGGAGATGGACGAGATGCAGTCGTCGGTTGAATCCGGCGCGGAGACGATTGACGGCGGCGTCGATGCCATCCGTGAGGCAGTGGACATCGTCGAGGACGTTGACCACGGCGTTCACTCGATTGACGAAGCGACCGACTCACAGGCGACTGCGACCCAACAGGCCGCAGAGCGCATCGATGACGCCGCAAGCATCGCCGCGCAGACGCACAGCGAGTCCGAGCAGGTCGCCGCCGCAGCACAGCAACAGACGGCCTCGCTCGAAACCGTCGCCGACGAGGTAGACGAGTTAGCCGAACAGACGCAAGTCTTGGCTGAACGCGTCGAGACGTTCACCGTGAGCGACGACGTACTGTCGGCGGATGGCGACCATGGGAGCGAGACTGATGCGGTGGATACGTCCGCAGCGGAGACGACGCCTGAGACGGACGACTCGGAGCGCCAGACGGACGAAAACGGTGGCTCTGAGACAGACGAGGCGGAATCGGAGACGAACGCGATAGATGAGGAGACGGGCGGTACAACGCCAGAAACGGATCCGAGAGACGAGGCGACCGACGACTCGGAGTCAAAAACGGAGGCGGTAGATGAGGCGGACAGGGCAGACGAGAGTGCTGACTCCGAGGCGGCGAACGCCACGACTGACGGCGGCAATCAAGAGGGCGACGAACACCACGACTGACGGCGATAATCGAGACGGCGACAAACAGATCTTTTTCAGACAGGGTTTCGGCAGCGACATCAGCGGACGCGCCGGTCTCTCGGGAAACTCAGAGATAACTAATTGGACAATAGCTGACCGAGTAATAACTGTCAGATGTAGTATTTTGGGAAAAGGTAGCATCCGTTCGGGAGCGGCCCGGACGGATGCTGCCGCCCTGAATTGGTCCCCGCTGACGCTTCGGCCCTCCAAAGCGAAGCGTCACTTGGTTTGATGGCTGGCAACCACTTAAGCGTGCCGCACGTTCTGAAAGTCTCCGCTTACGGGAGGCGTTTTTGCGACGAAATAGCTCAACGATCAGTCAATAGGAGACACGAGGGGCTTTTGTTCCGCCAGGTCCTGCCTGTGAGCGATGAGTGACGTACCCGAACGGGCGCGACGTGCCTTCCGCGACCACGATTCCTTCGAGCAACGAGACGATTCGACGTTCGAGTGGACGACGACAGTGTTCGACGGTCGAGTTACCGCCGCAGAGGACGACGGAGAAATCACGTTCGAGGTGACCGTTCGCGTCCCGATGCTCAACGCCGCGGTCGAGGACGACGTTGCGCCCGTCGTTGAAGACGGCTGGTACGAGACGTTCGAGTTGCGAGTCGAAGATATCGGCAGCGTCACGAAGGCGGAACACGACTTCGATGTCGAGGTATCGCGCGACGAGAACGCTGTCGTCGTCAGCACGTCGTTCGCGGATATCAACGAACGGCGGGGGGTCGAAGACGCCGGGGCGATCATCGATTACGTCGAAGGAACCTACGTCCAAGGAGTCATCCCGGGGTACGAGTACACCAAGCCAGTCTCGACACTTCTTCAGCGCGCGACGGATACGGCCAACAGCGAAGGCCCGCCACTCTGACGGTCCCTCAGTCCATCGCAATGTAGGTCTGCGTTCGCTCGATACCGGACATCTCGTGGATCGATGCCGCGATGGTTTTCACCTCGGCCGGACTTTCTACGTCGGCCTTGACGATGAAATCAACATCGCCAGCAACGATGCTGACGCTTTTGACGCCATCGTCGAGATTCAACATTGACTCTTTCAGTCGGTCCACGTCGCCCGTGGAAGCCTTCACCATCACGTAGGCGGTAACCATCTCAGACACCCCCTGCGGTGGCGGTAACTTCGTCGCCGACGATGAGTTGCCGAACGTTACCCAGTACGTCGAAGTCGGCCAAGACAGCCAGTCTATCACCGGTCTCTAACGAGTCGTCCCGCATCGGGATCCCCATCTGTTCGCCCGCCTTGCCGAATGCGAGAATTCGGGCCTGTCCCGGAAGCGCAACCTCCTCGATGGAGTATCCGCGCATCGGTGACTCGTCGGTCACGGTCATGAGGACGACCTGAAGATTCTGCGCGATATCCGCAATCGCACGAATCGACCCGCCAAGGAGCGCGTTTTTCGCGCCGATAGCCCCGAGTCGCTCGGGGTAAACCACTTCATCAACCTCCTCGGCGTACTTTTTGTACACCTCGTCGCGGTAGTCTTCGTCCACCCGAAGCACCGTCCGTAGCCCGTGGTGTTTCCCGATCGAACACGCGGCGAAGTTGACGTTCAAATCCCCCGTGAGCGCGCCAATCGCATCGGCGTCTGCGACACCCGCGCGTTCGAGCGTCTCCTCGCGTGACCCGTCGCCGTCGATCACCTCGAACCCGGCCTCACGAGCGCGCTCGATTCGATCTGTATCCAACTCGACGATGGTCACCTCGTGCTCTTCGTCTCGGAGAACGCGGGCCGTTCGAAGCCCGACACGTCCTCCACCAATGATAACGAACCGCATGGTAGAGTCATACACTGCCTGAGATGAATAAGCTTCCCCCGCAGGCAGCGCAAACGCTTTGTCGCAACAAGTGTTCCTGTGTAACATGGTACATGCATTCGTTATGGTCAAAACCGGGGCGGGCGAGTCAGAGAGACTCCTTGCACCGATTCGGGAGTTAGAGACGGTAACGGAGGCGCACATCGTCGCGGGCGCGTACGACGTTATCGCTGAAGTGGACGCAGAAGAGGTGTACAACGTCCTCCAGACGGCATCAAGTAAGATTCAGGGATTAGAGGGGGTCACAGACACGAAGACGTACATATCGATGGACGACTGACGGTAAGAGAACACCGTTAAGTGTCGGTGAGCAGGACGCTTTTGAAATGCCCTCCGTCTCCCAGCCTCTCCGTCCGTCCTTGAAAGCAGAAAGCTGGACCGGTCTTCTCGGAGCCGTCGCGTTCTTCATCTTCGGCAACCTCCCCGCTGAACTGCCGCTGATGACCGCACGGACGCTGGTAGCGGCGTCGTTGGTACCGGTTCCGTTCGGTGCGTACTTCGCACTCGGGAAGAGTTCCCGCCGAGCCACCGAAGCGTTGACCCACCGCGGCGTCCGCTTTACGTTCTCACTTTCGTTCTCGCTGTCGCTCCTGTGGCTCACGCTCGCTGGGTCACCGGGCGTGCGCCTCGGTGTCGTCTCATTCCTTCTCGGGTTGGCGGCCGGCGACTGGTATCTGTACTCGGTTGCGGACATCGAGTACGGTGGCGACGAAGGAAGCGTCTTCCCCTCGTAGCGGTCGAAACGCCGATGACAGTTCTCAGTACTCCACTTCGTTCGGGTCGTGTCGGGTGAGGAAGTCCCGCATCTCCTCGCGTTGCTCGACGAGTTCCGGCGGGAGCGTCTCGTACGCGTGTTCGAACACGTCGTCGGTGTCTGCATCCGGAAGTTCCTCGACGCGTTCGACCGCCTCTTTCAGTTCGTCCTCAACGTCCTCACGGACGGACTCGACGAACGCGTCGTCTATGATGCCCTCTTCGCGCAGGTACTCCTCGTAGCGTTCGACCGGGTCGCGGACGCGCCACTCGGGCAGGTCCGGATCACCGTCGCGGTACGCACTCGGATCATCGGCAGTCGTGTGCGCACCTTGCCGGTAGGTGAGACTCTCCACGAGGATCGGATTGCCGTCACGGGCATCCGAGAGAGCCTCTGAAACCGTCTCGCGGACTGCGAGAGGATCGTTGCCGTCCACCTGCACGCCCTCGAATCCGTACGCCTCAGCTTTGACAGCGATGGAGTCGCTGGCCGTCTGTCGATCCCGCGGCAGCGAGATGGCCCACGCGTTGTTCTCACAGAAGAACACCACCGGCGCGTCGAAGACGCCCGCGAAGTTCAGCCCTTCGTGGAAATCGCCTTCGGACGTCGCGCCGTCACCGAAGCAGACGAGAATCGCGTGGTCGTCGTCGGAATAGTTGGCCGCCATCCCCGCGCCCGTCGCCAGCGGAATCTGCGTGGCAATGGGCACCGCCTGCGGGAAGACAGGGATATCGTGGTCCGAAAGATACTCGGCGCGGCCGCGGCGGAACGCCAGAATATCGCTCATTGGAACGCCACGGGCGATCTGAAGGGCGTTCGAACGGTACGTTGGGAACAGCATATCGTCCTCGCGCATCGCGTGGGCAGCGCCCACTTGCGAGGCTTCCTGTCCGAGGAACGGTGGATAGCCACTCATCCACCCGCGGCGCTGGAGTGCGAGGGCACGCTCGTCGAACCGCCGTGTTCGAATCATATCGCGGAAGACCGCGCGCGCGTCTTCCTCGTCCAGCCACGAGTCGTCGAGAGACCGCTCACCGATGAGTCGGTGCATGTCCGCCTTCTCAATGGGGTCCATCATAAACGTCCACGATTCACTGTGCAGGTTTCCGGCAACAACCCGACCGCGCGTCGAACGGACCCGAGGGTGTAAAGTCATCAGATCCCCTACGTCGAGTATGGCTTCGGTCCTCAACCTCGTGCTGTTCGGTGTGGTACTGGTCGTTCACACCCTCATCGCGGCGGTGATGACCCGATTCTTCCGCATCCGACTGAAAACGCAGTGGGGGTACGTCATCTACTCGCTGTTGCTCATCCCGGTGGTCCTCTTCGTGACGACGCTCGTGTTCTCGGGCATCCTCCAAATCGGACCGGATCTCGGGGACACGACGACGGCGTTCGGGGTGATGATCGGGATGCCGTTGGCACTCGGGTTCACTATCGACACGCTGTACGTTCCGCCGCCGGAAGAGTACGAACTACCCGAGACGCAGAACTAACGCCGCTCGTGTTCGCTGAGAAGCCGTTCGACGCTCCGCTCGACCATCTCAACCACGTCTTCGGGTGGTTGGGTCGCGTCGATACGGACGAACCGCTCCGGTTCGGCGTCGATAAGCCGCTCGTAGTTCGCTTTGACTTCCCGTAGATACGAGGCGCGTTCGAACTTGTTCGTCGCTCCCGCCCGCGCAGCGGCCGTCTCGGGGTCCACGTCGAGGAAGATTGTTGCATCCGGCGGCCGAGAAAAGGCGGCGTGGATGCCACGAATGTAGTCCAGCGGGCGGCGGAGGTCAGCGTCTTCCAGCGTCGCCGCCTGATAGGCAAACCGGGAGTCGGAGTAGCGGTCGGAGATGACCAGCTTGTCGTCCGCAAGTGCCGGCCGGACGACCCGAGAGAGGTGGTCGGCGTGATCCGCCGTGAACAAGAACAGTTCCGCGAGGGAATCGGCGTCCTCGTCGGACATCGACCGGTAGACGGCGTCACCGTACCACGACTCGGTGGGTTCGCGCGTGAACACCGCGTCCGGGTAGACGTCGTGTAACGCCTCCCACGCGGTGGTCTTTCCGCTTCCATCTAACCCCTCAAGCGTGATGAGCATGATTCGAGGTGAACGGGCAGGGGAGTAAAACGACTCGGGTCGGGCGCGGCGTCCGCTGGCCGAATCGTCGGTCGCTCGCACGCCGAATCAGGCCGCAAATCGGGAGACAGAACCACTGACGGGGGTACATTTACGTCGATTCCACGACAAGTGTATACGATGAAAGTTCTCGTGGTCGGCGGAAGCGGTTTCGTGGGAACGAACCTGTGCCGTGAGCTGAAAGAACGGGGCCACGAAGTGACGGCCCTCTCGCGAAGTCCCAGTAGCGACGAGTTGCCGAAGGGGGTAAACAAGACGATGGGGAACGTCACCGTGTACGACTCCATCAAAGACGCCTTCGAGGGGATGGACGCCGTCTACAACCTTGTTGCACTGTCGCCGTTGTTCAAACCCAGCGGCGGCAACGAGATGCACGACAAAGTTCACCGACACGGTACCGAGAACGTCGTGCGGGCGGCCGAGAAACACGAGGTGGACCGGTTCGTTCAGATGAGTGCCCTCGGTGCAGACCCGGACGGACCGACGGCGTACATCCGTGCGAAAGGGGAGGCAGAACAGATCGTCACCGAGTCAGTTCTCGACTGGACAATCTTCCGCCCGTCAGTCATCTTCGGTGACGGTGGTGAGTTCGTCTCCTTTACGAAACTGCTCGCACCGCCGTACGTCAGTGCACTCCCCGGCGGCGGCAAAACCCGGTTCCAACCGCTCTATGTCGATGATGTCGTCGGAATGATGGCGGATGCCATCGAGGACGACGCACACATCGGAGAGAGATACGAAATCGGCGGTCCGGACAAACTCACCCTCGCAGAGATAGCGAAGATGATACACAAATCGAACGGCCGGTCGACGACGATAGTCCCGATTCCGATGGGACTGGCGAAAGTGGGCCTCACCATCGGCGGTGCGATTCCGGGGGTCCCGATGGGTACCGATCAGTACCGGTCACTGAAGTTCGACAACGTAACAGACGACAACGATATCGAGGCGTTTGGCTACGGAACTGGAGAATTGACCACGCTGCGGGCGTACCTCAACAACAGCCACATCAGAGATAAATAGGAAAATATTGCCACATATTCATAGTTAAATGCCTCGAAATATTATATAAAAAGAGATATTCAGTTTTCGGAGAAATATCCGAAGTGGTCTAATGCACGGTTAACGGGGGAGTTACGTCTGTCGATTTACGGAATTATTGTATCATTTCGCAGATATAACCCCATCACAAGGTTTATGTTCGCTTTCGTGTTGGAGTATACTCAATGGCGAGGGGACCGAACAAACGATGAAACTCGCAATGATCGGATTCGGGCAGGCCGGGGGAAAAATAGTCGATAAATTCGTCGAATACGACCAGCGACACGGTTCTGGTATCGTCCGTGCCGCCGTCGCAGTCAACTCGGCGAAGGCCGACCTGATGGGCCTTGAGCATATCCCGCAGGACCAGCGCGTCCTGATCGGGCAGTCTCGCGTGAAAGGTCACGGGGTCGGTGCCGACAATGAACTCGGAGCTGAAATCGCCGAGGAAGATATCGACGAAGTACAGGGGGCTATCGACAGCATCCCCGTCCACGAAGTGGACGCCTTCCTCGTTGTCTCTGGACTCGGCGGCGGCACCGGCAGCGGTGGCGCACCCGTATTAGCGAAACACTTGAAGCGAATCTACACAGAGCCAGTCTACGGACTCGGCGTCCTGCCGGGCGGTGACGAGGGTGGCATCTACACGCTCAACGCTGCGCGGTCGTTCCAGACGTTCGTCCGAGAGGTTGACAACCTCATGGTGTTCGACAACGACGCCTGGCGGAAGACCGGAGAGTCCGTCCAAGGCGGGTACGACGAGATCAACGAAGAGATCGTCACTCGCTTTGGTGTCCTCTTCGGCGCCGGCGAAGTCGAACAGGGGGGCGAAGTCGCAGAGAGCGTTGTTGACTCCTCGGAAATCATCAACACGCTCGCCGGTGGTGGCGTTTCCACAGTCGGATACGCCTCCGAAACCGTCGAAGAGAAGAGTTCGAGCGGTGGTCTCCTCTCGCGCATCACAGGGGGCGACGAGGACGACCAGATAGACACTGCCCACACGACCAACCGCATCACGTCGCTGGTCCGTAAGGCCGCTCTGGGCCGTCTCACGCTTCCGTGTGAGATCGAAGGGACCGAACGTGCGTTGCTCGTGCTGGCTGGACCGCCGGAGCATCTCAACCGGAAAGGAATAGAGCGCGGCCGGAAGTGGATCGAGGAGCAGACCGGCAGTATGGAAGTCCGCGGTGGGGACTACCCCATTCGGAACTCCGGAAAGGTCGCGTCCGTCATCCTCCTTTCGGGAGTTACAAACGTGCCCCGGATCAAGGAGCTTCAGCAAGTGGCTATCGAAGCGCAAGAAAACATCGACGAGATTCAACAGGAGAGTGAACAGAATTTGGAGAACCTAGTCAACGATGACGAAGACGAGTTGGAGTCGCTTTTCTAAGCTCGCGCTCGCCTGTCTCGTCGTCCTCACGGCCTTGGCGGCTCCGGTAGCCGCTGTCTCGGTCGGGGAGGAGGACGTGCCTAGCGACGCGCAGGTCGAATCGAAAGTCACCACATCGGTGACACTAAACGAACTGTACAAAAACCCGCAACTGGAGTCGTGGACGCTCGCCGGTTCGACTGAACTGACGGACGTGACGTGGACCGTCACGTACTACGACCAGACTGGTGCGAAGATAAACCAGGAGTCGTTCGACGGGCAGAACTTCAGCGGTGCAACAGTCGCCGCGGACGACGGGACGAGCAAAGTCGAGATTCGCGTCGCCGGCACCGCGCCGAGCGTTGACTCGTACAAGTACGATCCCGCACAGACGTTCGACGTTATCCATCTTCAGCAGACGCGTGAAGGTGGCTCCTCGAACGATATCGAGACGTGGACGACGCACCACTACACCGAGGAAAGTCAGAGCGCACGCGACGCCCTTGACGAGTCGAAAGCCGCCGTCGAGGGAGTGAACTCCGACGAAGCGCAAGCGTCGTTCGATAACGCCGTCAGCGCGTTCGAGAACGGTAACTTCGAACTCGCGACGGAACTGGCGAACGAAGCGCAGACGAAGGCACAGCAGGCCGAGCAGTCCAGCCAGACGCAACAGATGCTCATCTACGCGGCCGGTGGCCTTCTCGCCATCGCCGTCGTGGTCGGTGGTGTCTTCTACTGGCGCTCCCAGCAGAGCGGTTACGACAAACTGGGCTAAGTCGCCAGCACGCCCAGCTTTTTTATGCAAGTCGTCATCCCGTACACGACCCGTGACCCGAAGAGTCGGCTAGCTGGCGTACTTGACGAAGACGAGCGCCGAGCGTTCGCACGGGCGATGCGAACGGACGTTGTCCGCGCCGTTCGTGCGGCGGGAGGAGCACCGACAATTCTGACGACGGACGCCGACGACATCGACGACGTTGACGCGCCGGTCATCGGAGACGATAGGGCGCTCACGCCCGCTGTCAACGCGGTACTCGACGATGCGACATCCGACGTGAGCGTCGTCATGGCCGACCTCGCACTGGTGACGCCAGACGCACTCAGGCGACTGTTCGAGAGCGAGGGCGAGGTGGTCATCGCACCCGGACGCGGCGGCGGGACGAATGCGCTCGTCGTTCGCCATCCCGACTTCCGCGTCGATTATCACGGCGCGTCCTACCGAGACCATCAAGCGATTGCCGACGATGCCGGACTTTCGGTGACCGTCATCGATTCGATGCGGTTGGCAACCGATGTGGACGAACCTGCGGACCTCGCTGAGGTGCTTCTCCACGGAGCGGGTAACGCGCGGACGTGGTTGGAGGACGCAGGCTTCGAACTCGAGGTGACCGACGGTCGAGTCGGCGTCACCCGTAGTGACTAAGAGTCAATCGAGTCGGTTCCACACAGACTAATGGAACTATAAACTGTCACGATACTCATAGTTGGCCAGTAGATCTATGTGTACCACCAGCCAACGCGTTTGGTGCGCGATGCGCTGGGTGTGCCGGGTATCCGTACCGCACGAAAACGCGCGTCGCGTAACGACTCTGGCTCGGTGAGTAGTCACCACCGACGAACAACGTCGTACCCGCTCCCAAAACGCGGCGTCAACGGCGTCTCAGTCGCGGGGATGCTCCCCGCGACGTTCGTTATACTTAGAGCGGCGCGAGTGGGGGACGAGAGCGGTACGAATGGGGTGCGAGAGCCGCGTGAGTTGGGCAGGAGAGCGGTACGAGTGGGGCAGGAGAGCGGTACGAGTGGGGCAGGAGAGCGGTACGAGTGGAACACAGGGGGCAGCGGCAGCAAGACGAATACCCGCGAGTGACACGCTTTTGTACTTCCGAGACGCACCCGGTACTCGTGTTCCCTGCGGCCGACGAGTACGACGTTCGCATCACGCCTGACGACGATGCCGTCGAGCGACTGCTCGCGGTCACACCTGACGACGTGAGCCCGGCGTCGGAACTCACGTTCTCTCGAAACGTCTTCCTCCCGCTGACGACCGCCTGCCGGTACACCTGCACCTACTGCACGTACTACGATGTGCCGGGTGAGGCGACGCTCATGTCGCCCGAGGACGTACGCGAGACGCTTCGCGTCGGTGCTGACGCCGGGTGTACGGAAGCGTTGTTCACTTTCGGTGACGAACCGGACGACCGCTACACGGCGATACACGAGCAGTTATCGGAGTGGGGATACGACGACATCCTCGCGTATCTCCGGGATTGCTGTGAGATGGCGATGGAAGAAGGTCTGCTCGCACACTCGAACCCCGGCGATTTGACCGAATCGGCGTTCGAACGTCTCGCACCCGTTAACGCATCGATGGGCGTCATGCTGGAGACGACAGCCGACGTGCGAGCGCACTCGGGCGGCCGACGGAAAACGCCGGGGCAGCGGCTCAACACCATCCGCGCGGCGGGCAAGGTCGGCGTCCCGTTCACGACCGGCCTGTTGATCGGCATCGGCGAAACGTGGCGCGACCGTGCAGAGAGTCTGCTCGCAATCCGCGAACTGCACGAGCGTTACGACCACATCCAAGAGGTCATCATCCAGAACGTCGTCCCGAACGAGCGGTCGAGTTTCGACCAGCCGTCAGTCGAGACCATGCGGCGCGCCGTCGCCATGGCTCGCGTCGCTCTTCCCGACGAGGTGTCCGTACAGGTGCCTCCCAATCTCTCACCGACGCGAGAACTGCTCGACTGCGGCGTGGACGACTTAGGCGGCGTCTCACCCGTCACCGACGACTACGTTAATCCCGACTACAAGTGGCCCGCGCTGCAAGAACTCCGCGACATTGCCGACAAAGGTGACGTCCCGCTGTACGAACGACTCCCGGTGTACGAACGGTACCTTCCCGAACGCTACCGCCGCGACGACTTCGACGGCGTAGAGACCGACCGCGAGTGGCTTTCAGACCGCGTCCGTGCGGCGATCGACGCCGACAACGTTCACGGCAAACGCTACCGTGGCGTCGCCAGACGTGACGGACCACTCACGGTCGGATCGGCGGACTGAGTGCACAGCACCGAGCAAATTATGGCGCGGTTCGACGAATTTCGAGCGTGTTTCAGAACACGCGACAACCGGATTGGGACTGGTGGGAGGCGCTTTGGCCCGAACCGAAAGCGGTGCTCAAGACGGTCGGCATCGACTCGGGGCAGTCCGTCGCGGATGTCGGATCTGGGAACGGGTATTTCACACTCCCGCTCGCCGAACTGGTAGACGGCGAGCCGGTGTACGCTATCGACATCAACGACGAACTCCTTGGGGAACTCGCGGAAGCCGCCGCCGAGCGACAGTGTCAGAACATCGACTGCATCCATGGCGATGCCCGGAATCTCCCGGAGCTACTGCCCGAACCTGTAGATACCGTCTTGGTCGCAAACACGTTCCACGGAGTCGAAAAACAGGTCGAGTTCGCACGACAGGCGCGTGAATTGCTCCGACCGGACGGCCAGTTCGTCGTCGTAAACTGGCACGACATGCCCAAATCTGAGACCACCGTCGCCAACGAACCGCGAGGCCCACCCGAGTCACTTCGAATGGCAGCCGAGGAGACACGTGACGTTCTGAGGAAGGTGTTCGGGTCGGTCGAACAACGAGACGTACCGCCGTACCACTACGCCGTCATCGGAACGCGGTCGTGAGGTCTCACCGCCGGAACAGCGAGAACAGCGCGGCGACGACAGTCAATACCGGTGGAACGGGCAGATTCACCCGACCCGACAGTTGCGGAATCCGCTTTCTGTAGAACGTGTATCCGAGGCCGACGATGAGTGTCCCGACGGCGAATATGCGGACACTCGTCCCGAAGACGACGAATCCGGGCGTGACGAGGACGGCGGCGAGCGCCAAGTCCTCAGGCGCGCCGTCGTAGCGGACCCAGCGCTTCGGTGCGACCCACGACTCGCGGGACCGGAGATAGACACCGCGGTCGGTCGCCGCCTCCCACGGCCGCGCCTCTGAACTCCCACCCGCGAGGTCCAAAAGCGGGTGGACTGCGGCCGCGGCGAAGAACACTGCAGCGGCGATAACGGGCGGCGAGGGTGCGACGATAGCAGCGAAGGTGACGAGAGCTGTGAGGACAGCGTACGCTTCGACAGCGTGGAGCGTGCGTCGGTGCTCGCCCGCCACCATATCGAAGTCGGGGAAAACGCTTCCAGCGACAGCGGCGGCGACGACGAGCGGCGCGAGCTCCGGCACAAGAAAGGCGATTGGCACGGCGAGTGCTATTCCGGCCGCGACGTGTGTTGGGGCCATCATCGCGCCCGCACCTCGCCTTGCGTGTGATGCCTCTGCGAGTTCGTCATCCGACAGTACTGTTCGACGGAGAGGTATATGTCTTGCGCGCTCGGGGAGCTGGTTAGACACCGAATACGTCGGGGACGCGCCGACGGAACAGCGTGTACACGGCCCCAACAACGAGTCCAGCAGCGACGACGAGACGGACCGAGGGAACAGCGTACGCGACGGGGATTGCGAGAACGACAGTGAGGAAGAAATCCTCGGGTGCGCCGTCGTAGCGGATGATGTGACGCGGTCTGAGCCATCGTCGCCGCGGATGAAGATACACTGCGCGGCGAGAGGTCCGTTCCCACGGGCGGAGTTCGTCGCTCCCGCCGAACCAGTCGGATGCGGCGTGCAGACCCGCTCCGAGAAGGAACGCCGCGGCCGCGACGCTGGCGGTCGAAGGTGCCACGAGAGCGACGATACCAGCGCCGACGCCCGCCAGTGAGGCGTACACGGGGAAGTGAAGCGACTTGCGGTGTGTACCGACGAACAGATCCACGTCGGGGACGATACCGCCGAGCAGTGCGCCGATAATCGCCGCCGCAGTGAACTCGGGAGCGAAGAGTGCCACGGGTGTGGCAAAAAAGAGGAGTGCGGCGGCCGCGTGCGTCGTCACCATCATCGGGGACAATGAGGGGCGGAACCCACTTCAGACTGCGCCCCACCGGCGCGTCTCGACGGTTGACCCCGGAACAGTCAGGAATCAGTCGTCGGCGGGTGCGGGTTCGCCGCCGTCGCTCTCGCATCCCGCGAGCATCGGCGTGCCGTCGGCACGCGGGCCGAGCATCGGGCCGTGCGGGGCGTCGTCGGGGGCGATCCGGCGGCGTTGCCGGTAGTCCGTCGAGCGTTCGACTGCCGGACGGCCGATAGCCGAAATCATCTCCACGTAGTCGTCGAACGACCGGTACTCGCCGTAGCCGCCGCCCGCACGCTTCGTAATCTCCTCTGAGAGGATGGTTCCCATGAAGTCGTTCGCGCCGCAGTTGAGGAGTTTCAGCGATTTCGCGTTCCCGAACTTCACCCACGAGGACTGGATATTATCGATGTTATCGAGGAACAGACGCGAGACGGCAATCATCAGTTCGTCTTCAGCGTCGGCGGCCCCCTCAGTGACGAGTCCGCGTTCGTACAGCGGAGTGTTCTGATAGACGAACGAGAGCGGGACGAACTCCGTGATGCCGTCGGTGCGGTCTTGCAGATCACGAATCACTTTCAGATGCATGACGCGGTGAGCGGCGTTCTCGACGTGGCCGTACATGATGGTCGCTGTCACATCGAGTCCGGCGGCGATAGCGCCCTCCATTCCCTCGACCCACTCCGCAGTAGAAATCTTGCCCGGACAGATGACTTCGCGCACCTCGGGGACGAGAATTTCGGCGGCCGTACCGGGCGCAGAGTCCAGACCGGCATCTTTCAGTTCGCGGTACACCTCCTCGTAAGACCAGTCGGTGCCGCGCCGTGCGTGGTAGGCCTCCTCGGGCGTCATCGAGTGAAGGTGGACGCCGCCGACGGACATCGCACGCATCTGTTCGACGTAGGTGCCGGGGTCTTTGTCGTACGCTTCGGGCGGTTTGTAGTCCACTTCAGCGTACGGGTTCTCGTAGGATTCGAGTATCTCGCGGTGGTCCTCGTTCAGGACGAACGCCGGATGGAGACCGGAGACCGAAGTCACCTCGTAGATACCGGTGTCGAGAGCGTCTTCGACGACCGCACGCGACTCGGCGGGCGTCTTCGTAAAGCCCGTGTGGTCGCCCTCGTACTCCGACTCGAACTGGTGGGCAGTGTTCTTGAAATTACAGAACAGACACCCGGTGTTACACGCCGTCGTGACGTTGTTGTTCAGGTTCGCAACGAACGTCACGTCGTCGCCGACCATCTCGGCCCGGCGTCGGTCTGCGGCTTCGAGAACCTGCTCTTTCCGAACCGGATCGATTCCGTCGCAGTCCGTGCCGGTCGTCATCAGTTCGACGCCGTCGGCGACGGTGAGTCGATCACCCGCGCGCGCCTTCGCAAGTGCGTTCTCGAACGACTGGTCGGTATCGGGGACGTGTTCGAACGAGCGGTCAAGGCCAGTCGCCGAACGGTCAGACATACTGGCACACATTCGGCAAGACGAGTAAAAGGTATCGTGGTCCCGACAACGATTCACCGCTCCGTCAGTTCGAATCGCGCACCGCCGGCCCGACTCTCATCGACTGACACGTCCCACCCGTGTACGTTGGCGATTTGGGAGACGATAGACAGTCCGAGGCCGGTTCCGTCGGAACCGGTCGTGTGTCCCGCCTCGAAGACAGTGTCACGCTCTGTGACGGGGATTCCCGGCCCGTTGTCAGCGACGAAAAAGCCGTTCTCGGTCGTGCCGACCCACACGCGGAGACTGCCGCCGCCGTCGGCTTCAACCGCCGGCTCCGACGTCTCACCCGAACTTCCGTGTTCGACGGCGTTTCTGAACAAGTTTTCGAGGAGCTGGACAAGTCGGTCGCGGTCCGCCTCGACCACAGCCTCAGCTTCGACCGTCAGAGCGGCATCGCCCGTTGCGACGTTCCGCCACGCAGCGTTCGACACCGAGTCGATGTTTACTGCACTGGTTTCGATGCTGTCACCGTCCACACGAGTCAGTTCGAGCATGTCGTCGATTATCTGGTCCATCCGGTCGAGCGCGTCTTCCACACGGTCGAGACGGTCGTCAGACCCCGTCTCACGGGCGAGTTCGACGTTCCCAGTTGCCACCTGAAGAGGGTTTCGGAGGTCGTGTGAGACGACGCTCGCAAACCGCTCTAACTGGTTGTTCTTGCGTTCGAGTTCGCGTTCGCGGCGTCGTCGTTCCGTGATGTCGCGGCAGACTGTGAGCGTCCCGACGCGACTGCCGTCGCGCCCGGTGATTGGGGTGAGATCCACCTCGTAATGTCGTTCGACACCCTCGTGTTCAATCGCAATCTCCTCTCTCATATCCGCTACACCCCGGTACCGTTCGATGAGGTCGGTGTACTCCGTAAACACCTCGGCGGCCGATGCGCCGATTACGTCGGGTTCGTCGAGGTCGGTGAAGGCGAGTGCGGCGTCGTTCACATCGACGATGCGTCCGTGGCGGTCGAAGACGATGACCGAGTCGTTCAGATTCTCTACGACGGCGTCGCGCGCGACGGGGACGAGGTCCAACAGGCGATAGCGGATGAGTCCGAAAGAGAGTGCGACGCCAGTGACGGAGAACGCGACGGGCGTCAGGTCGATACTCGTCGCGTCGGACAGTGCAGCGGCGCTTGCCACCCACGGCACAGAGACGCCGAGCAAAACGGCCGCACTTTGCCAGCGGTACACCGAGGCGGAGGCGAGAGCGAGTCGGACCAAATACAGCGACCCGACGAACAACAACGTGTACGAGAATGCGACGTGGGCGAGCGTCCCGACCGCCGGCTCGGCGGCAGCCAACGTCACCGTCTCACCGAACAGCCACCCGAGCGTGACCGTGTCGATATGGGGCTCGTTCCAGAGGAGATGAAACTGGTTGTTGGTGGCCAAGAGCAGTAGCATCACGACCGGCTCAACTGCAAGTACTGCGAGTCGTTTCGGGTCGAGCCACTGGTCTTTACCGAGGTACGCCATGACGAAGAGAAACCACGTCGGGGCGACGACGATAGCTGCGACCCACTGGACGTTCGCCCAGTACCGTATCAGTGCCTCCGACGTGGCCATGACCTCTGCCGTGTGCCCGACGAGCCAGAGCGTCACGGCAAGCATGTTGAGCGAGAACGCGACAGATCCGGTGACAGACCGCCGCCACGTCATGACACACAGTGTGACGGAAATTGCGGCCGCGACGAGGAGTAACGCCGGATATACGTCGGTCACTACGACCATTCGTCTGGTATCAGCAAGGCGAATGGTATAAATCAACGCCGAGGTGACACCGAACCTACAGCAGTTCAGAATTATCTTTCGGGAAGAAAACTAGATCAAATCAGAACAGCAGTGTATGAGGATTAGGCTACTCTTTTCAGTATCTCAACAGTACTACCGAGTATGGACGTGGCGATCCGAGCGGCGGCCCCCACGGACGTTGCATCGATTCGTGACGTTGCAAAGCGCGCGTGGAAAGCGGCCCACGAACCGATAGTCGGGACCGACGCCATGGAGTCGTTTCTGTCGGAGTATTACGATGCTGAGTCGTTTCAGGCACGAATTGATTGCGATGAGACCATCCTTGACGTTGCGGTTGAGGGCGGCACTGTCGTCGGATACATTCTCGCCTCACCGAACGCAGACGACGAAACGACGTTCGACCTCAGTTCGATATACGTCACTCGGATGCGGTGGGGAGAGGGAATCGGCCAGCAGTTGCTGGACCACGTCGAACGCCGCGTCCGCGAACACGGTGGCGAGCGGATTCAGTTGGGTGTCATGGCCGAAAACGACCGGGCCGTCCGGTTCTACGAGGCGGCAGACTACCGGCAGGATGGCGAGTTCCACGACGAACATCTCGGCGTGCCGGGATACACGTACGTGAAAACAGTGTGATGGCGGATCGTCGCCGGGTTACCCTTCTTGTGTGACGTTTTCGACACCACGGGTGTCAGCTTCGCGGCCCAAACGTGCCTGTACGGCTTCGACAAGGGCTGGGAGCGTCTCCGTCGCGTCGCCGCGCACGAGGTAGTGTGCGAGGTGGTCTTTCTCCGTCTCGCCGGTGTCGAAAATAGCGAGTTGGCCGCGTTCTGCGGCCTCCTCGGGAAGCGTCGATGCCGGGACAACTGTCAGCGACGACCCGACGACGATGAACACGTCGCTCTCCCACGCCATCCGCCGGGCCGAATCGTACGCTCCCCCCGGGAGGCGCTCGCCGAACAGCACCACATCGGGTTTGAGGTGACCAGTACACCCGACAACTGGACACGACGGCGGTGAGTTGCCGGCACGAACGTCATCGAGTGCGGTCTCGGTCGGAACGGACTCTCCGCACTCGACACAGACCGACCGTGCATTGTTGCCGTGGAGTTCGATGAGTCGATTCGTCCCTGCTTCGGCGTGCAAACCGTCGGTGTTCTGCGTCACGACGACATCGACGACACCGAGATCTTCCAGTCGCGCGAGCGCACGGTGCGCGTCGTTTGGCCCAGTCACGTCGCCGAACATCCGTTCGTGGAGTTCGAGTCGGTCCGTCCAGAATCCCGCTGGGTCGCGTTCGAAGCGGTCCATCCGGAAGTCAGCCGGATCGAATTCGTTGTTCCAGATTCCCTCTTCCCCCCGGAACGTGGGGACCCCCGAAGCGTTGCTTACACCCGCACCTGTCAGTACGGTTACCCCATCGGCCGCAGAAATTTCGTCTGCTAGCGCGGCCATCTGTTCATCCATGGGGCAATGTACGGTAAGCAAAGGATAAAAGTATCACGACTATTATTTGTTTGGAACTAACGTCCGATTAATGATACACAGATGTGTATATTCTAGACAAAAGACAGGCAGGAGTAAGCACGAGAGTGGAAGGTTTCTTGTAAGCGGCGGACGGCACCTCGCGTATGACCAGCGTGAAGGAGTTCCGTGTGGAGACGGATCCGACGGCGGACGAACTCGGTCGCGGCCGATTTGTTTTCACGAACCAGTACTCCGTGTTCGATTGGGGCGAGATGCCCGACCACGTCCCGAAGAAGGGTGCGTCGCTCTGTACGATGGGCGCGTTCAATTTCGAACTCTTGGAGGTAAACGACATCCCGACGCACTACGTCGGAGTCATCGAAGATGGCGAAACAACGGACCTGAAAGAGTGTGAGTCGCCGCCGACGGAGATGGTGATCGAACTCACGCAGGTTCCGGACCTGCCGTACGTCGGCGGGAGCGGCGCGGATGCCTACGACTACGACGCCTACCACGAGGCGGCGGACGAGAACTACCTGATCCCACTGGAAATCGTCTTCCGCAACACCGTCCCTGTCGGGTCGAGTCTCCGCACGCGTGGCGAACCCGCCGACTACGGTCTCGATGCCGATGCGTGGCCCGACGAGGCCGTTTCCCTCCCCGAACCGGTCGTCGAGTTCTCCACGAAGTACGAAGAACAGGACCGCTACCTCGACCGGGAAGAAGCGGAATCGATTGCGGGCCGCGCAGAACTCGACCGATTGGAGGAACTCGCCCTCTCGGTGAACCACATCCTGAACGAACGCGCCGAGCGTGCGGGCTTCACCCACGAAGACGGAAAGATCGAGTGTCTGTACCACGACGGAACGATCAAAGTCGCGGACGTGGTAGGGACGTTCGACGAGAACCGCTTTTCGTACGACGGACAGGAAGTGTCGAAAGAGGTCGTCCGACAGTACTACAAGCGTACCGACCCCGAGTGGGTCGAGGCCGTCAGCGAGGCGAAAGACCGCTCCCGCGAGGAAGGCGTTGCCGACTGGCGAACGCTCTGTGAGAAGTCGCCAGACAACCTGCCTGCGTCCGTCCTCACCGCTGTCTCGGAGATGTACGCCGCCGGGACGAACGGCTACACCGACTCGGAGTGGTTCGACGCGCCCACCATCGAGGATGCGGTCGAGCGGGTTCGAGGTCTATAAAAACAAAACGTCGAGTTGAAGCGTGTGACGAACAGCGAATATTCAGTCGTCCGAAGGGTTCGGCGCCGCCTCCGCTTCGTCCTCGTTCGACTCTGGCGTGTCGCTGTCTGCTGCTTCGGCCTCCCGCTGTTCTTCCTCGTCGGTACTCGCTCCGTCGTCTACGGTGCCGCCGTCGGCGACTCCCACGTCCGCTTGGAGTGCGTCTGCGAGACCGTCGATTGGTCGGTCGGGATTCGCCGCCGTCGCCTCGTCGGTCATCCCGAGTTGGTAGTCGGCGTCGTCGGCACCCGGTCGGAGACTGGTGCGCCCGCGGTGGACGCTCACGGCATCGTCGAGATGGAGTTGAACCGCCTCAAGGAGCGCGTCCGCTTCGAGCGGTTGGCCGAGCGACTTGATCTCCTCTAGGGAGGCGTCGTCGGGCACGTCGAACGCCCGTTGGGTGATGATAGGACCCTGATCGAGGTCCGTCGTTACGTAATGGGCAGTGACGCCGGCGATGCGGACGCCCTCCTCTTTCGCCTGCCGGTAAGCGGCCGCGCCGGGGAATGCCGGGAGCAAGGACGGATGGATGTTGATGATGCGGTCCTCGTAGCGGAAGACCACGTTCGGGCTGAGGATACGCATGTAGCGGGCCAGTACCACGAGGTCGGCGTCGTACTCGTCCAACAAGTCGAGCAGTTCGTCCTCGTCGGGTGAGCCTTTCTCGTCACCGACGTTGTAGAACGGCACGTCGTACCGTTCCGCGAGCGGTCGCAAGTGATCGCGGTTCCCGATCACGACCGAGATATCGGCGTCCAAGTCGCCGTTGGCCCACGCCTCGAACAGCGCTTCGAGACAGTGGCTCTCCTTGGTGGCGAGAACGGCGATCTGCTGGGTGTCACGGTCGGACGGGAAGCGAACCTGTACGTCAACGCCGAGGTCGTCACCGAGGTCGTGCAGTGCGTCCCGAAGCGTCTCCTCGGTACAGACCATCTCGGAGGTATCCGCGTGCAGCGTCATGCGGAAGATACCGTCTCGGACGGCCTGATCGAGATCCTCGACGTTGATTCCGCGTTCGAACAACAGCGTGGTGACGTTCGCGATAAGTCCAGTTTTGTCTCCTCCGATGACCGTAATTTCGGTGAGATCTGTCATCGGTACCACCTCCGACTGTTGTCGAACGGAGTCATCGACGGGAGAAGACTTTGCTCGGGGAAAAGGGTGTCCATCTGCGCAACGATTGGGCCGCGTCGGCGTCTGTAACACGGCTGATACTGTCACACGGTGTTCGATCCACCCCTACTCAATACACACATCCATGTATAGCAAACGCAGTCCAAAACTGCTTTTGCACATGACCACGCACTACGAGGCAATGACGACCTACACCGCGACGGTGACGGTCCGCCTGAAGCAGGGCGTCCTCGACCCTGAAGCCGAGACGACAAAGCGCGCTCTCGAACGCCTCGGATTCGAGTTAGAGTCGCTTCGGTCGGCAGACCGGTTCGAAGTAGAGATGGACGCCGAGTCGGTGGCGGCCGCCGAAGACCGCGCCGACGAGATGGCAGAACGTCTCCTTGCGAACCCAACTATCCACGACTACGACGTCGAGGTGACCGAGGCGTAGATGACGGTCTCAGTGATACAGTTCGGCGGGTCGAACTGCGACCGAGACGCCGTCCGTGCCCTGGAACACCTCGGTATCGACGCTGAGCGTGTCTGGCACGAAGACGAACTCCCCGAGGACGTAACTGGTATCATGCTTCCCGGCGGGTTCTCCTACGGGGATTACCTCCGTGCGGGTTCGATGGCTGCCCAGTCACCCATTCTAGACGATGTCCGCGAAGCAGCAGCGGACGGGACGCCCGTTCTCGGCGTCTGCAACGGTGCCCAAGTCGGCTGTGAGTCATCCCTCACCGAAGGCGCGTTCACAACGAACGAAAGCGCCCGCTTCCAGTGTGAACACGTCTATCTCCGCGTTGAGAACGCCGAAACGCCGTGGACCGCGGCCTACGAGGAGGGCGACGTGATCGAGATACCTATCGCGCACGGCGAAGGGCGCTTCGAGATCAGCGAGGACCGCTACGAACAGTTGGTCGAAGAAGACCGAATCCTGTTCCGCTACTGCGACGCTGACGGAAACGTCACCGAGGAGGCAAATCCCAACGGATCACGCGGCAACGTCGCTGGCATCCGCGGCGACGACGAGAACGTCGGTGTACTGATGCCGCATCCCGAACGCGCGACGCTTCCGGACCTGAACGGCAGCACCGACGGTTCGGGCGTCCTCCGCGGATTCGAGACGGCGTAAGCCGGATTTCGATCCGAGCGTCGGGTGAGTCGGACCGTCCGCCGTTCAACCGAGAACACTTTTTGACAGTACTCTGAACTGACTGTCGGCGAGAGTCATGGGTGATACACTAGAGTACGACGAAAAGGAAGCGCGACAGGAGGCGGCGATATACCGGACACAAGCGGCGGCCGACCGGCGTGAACTCGTCAGAGAGACGCTCGACCTACAACGGGGTGATCGAGTACTTTCGATCGGTTGCGGACCCGGATTTGAGCCAGCCGAACTCGCCGGAGCAGTCGGTGAGAGTGGATATGTTCACGGTATCGACCGTAGCGAGGCCATGCTCACACTGGCGAATCAGCGGTGCGACGACCTCCCGCAGGCGGCGCTGTCGAAGGGCAATGCCCTCGACCTCCCGGTTGCAGACGAGTCATTCGATGCCGCCGTCGCCGTACAGGTATTCGAGTATCTCGACAGGGTTGACGCGGCGGTCAACGAACTCGCTCGGGTTCTCCGGCCCGGTGGGAGGGCGGTCGTCTGTGACGCTGACTTCGACTCGCTCGTGTGGCGGTCACCAAACCCCGCGCGGATGGAACGGGTTCTGGACGCGTTCGACGACCACTGTCCGTGGCCCCATCTGGGTTCGCGTCTCGCGCCCTTGCTACGGGACGCGGGACTGACAATCGAACGAGTCGAACCGAACACCATGCTCGAAACGCGCCTGAACGACGAGAGTTTCGCCTACCACCTGATGGAGTTTATCAAGGACTACGCCGCAAACCACGACAGCATCGGCTCCGACGAGGCATCTGCGTGGGTAGCAGACCTCCGTGAACACGAGGAGAACGGAGCGACGTTCTTCAACTTCACACAGTATCTCTACCGCGTTCGAAAGAGCAAGTAGGAGGGGTTTGCGACACGCTGACGGCAACCTGCGACACGCTGGCGACACCCACAAAACGAGAGACGCACTAAACGAGTCGCGTTACTGAGTGACCTCGCAGGGAGAACTCGTGGCAATCCACCCATCGGCGTTGTCCGACTCGCGGATTTCGACCCAGCCGTCTGCGTAGTATACGGTCTTGTACATGGTTTTTATCGGAAGGGTGCGACGCCGCACAGGCGCGCGGGTACACGGTCCTTTCGCGGTTCCGCCGCACCCACACTGAGAGAAATCGGGAACGACTATCACTACCCACCGCCTTCGAGGGGCGTAATCGAACCTTAGCAACCGGGTTGGTCTCTGCCTACTCCGGGTTGGTCACGAGTTGGCTCCGCTTACTTCGGGTTGTTCGCTAAATAACTACCGCGCGAGCGGCATCGAGTAGGACGTCTCTTCTTCCAGCACAACCTCCCAAGCGCCTTCGCACTCGCAGGACACCTGTGAGAACACGCTCGGGTCCTGTCGCAGGTCGAAGTCCTTGATGGCCTTCTGCACCAGATCATCGCACTCTCCGCAGTTGTGGGGGCCGCGGTCGGAGCCGTGGCCGACCGGGTCGGAGACGACAATGGCGTCCACGTCAGCCGTCGATTCCAGCACGTCGGCCACCGACCAGAGCCACGGCGGACGGTAACCGCCGTTGAAGTACAGTTCGTCCACCATCGTGTAGCGCTGGACGTTCGTCGGATTCATCGAGATAGTGTGACAGTGGTCAACCCCGGCGCACCGTCGGATGGAGGACTTCATGTCCTCGAGAGCCTCCGATTCGGAGAGGAACGGCGGCTTCATCAGGAGATACGCCTTCACGCCCGCATCGACGGCACCGGCTTCGGCGCAGGCGTCCTCGAAGTCCGCGAAGTCGAAGTACTTGTTCACGCAGTCGTGACGCACGCGGTCCGTCGCCGTCTCCAGTCCGATAGCGACGTCAGTTTCGAGACCCTGTGAGGTGAAGTCCTCTAACTTCTCGCGTTCGACGAAGTCAGGAAGCGACTCCACGACGATGCGCTCGCGGTCACCGAACGTCTCGGCGATGGCCGCGCGCGTCTCCGCATCGACTTCGCGTTCGTCGAGGAAACTGCCGGAAGTGTAGATCTTGATGAGGTCTGCGGGGTCGTCAGCGTTCTCCGCTTCGTGGTCCAGGCAGACCTGTATCTGGTCCATCAGTGCCTCGTGGGCGACGCTTCCGCCTTCGACTGATTCTGCGACGTAACCGCACATTGTACACCCGCCGGCGCGCGCCCAGCGACACCCGCCGGTGTTGAGGATGATCGTGAGCGATTGCTTCACGCCGTCCGGCGTGTTGTCTTCGTCCAACCAGACGCGTGTGGGTTCGTGCGGGTCGTACGTCCGGTCCTTGCGCGAGCGGATCTCGCGCATCACTTGGTTGTGGGCATCCATGCCCTTCCCCCGTTCGTAGACTTCGGGGCTCGGCTGACTCATTACCGGTCGTATCCGACGTGCGCGTAAATCCGCTTCGCCTGCGCCGCCGGAATACGTGACAACGAAACGAAATTAGTGAAACCAGAACTACCGGCCAAAACCACCGGAAATGTCGGTGCCGTACCGCCGTCTCCTCGGCCAGTTACTCATCGAACGTAACCGGTTGCGATTACTCTCGTGTGAGAATCACTAACTCATTCTAGGACGAATATAAACATAGATAGTTACCTATGACAGACCAAGGCGGATTCAACGACCACGTAGCGCGGGTTGATCTCTCGTCGGGGGAGGTGCAGTACGAAGGAATCGACGACGAGGACGCGCGGAAGTACATCGGCGGGCGCGGCCTCGGCGTGAAATACGTCTTCGACCAAGGGCCGGACGTGGACCCGATGGGGCCGGACAACCTATTGGCGTTCGTGAACGGACCGCTGACCGGGACGCAGGCACCAATGAGCGGTCGCATTGCCGTCTGTACGAAATCGCCGCTGACCGGCACAGTCACCGACTCACACCACGGCGGGTGGTCGGGTGCGCGGCTCAAGTGGTCCGGGTTCGACGGCCTCTTGTTCGAGGGCAAGTCCGAAGATCCCGTCTACGCCTACGTCGAAGACGGTGAACTGGAACTCCGCGACGCCTCCCATCTGTGGGGCAAAGGCGTCCACGAGACGATGGAGACGCTCGAATCGGAGATCGAAGGGGCGTTCGGCAAGAACCTCTCAGTGATGGCCGTCGGCCCCGCAGGCGAGAATGAAGTTCGCTACGCCTGCATCATAAACGAGGACGACCGGGCCTCGGGACGCGGCGGAACCGGCTGTGTGATGGGGTCGAAGGGTCTCAAAGCCGTCGTCGTCAAGTCGGGAACGAAGATGCCGAAACCGGCCGAACCCGAGACGTTCACGAAGGGCTATCAGCAGGCGATGGAACTCATCCGCGAGTCCGACGTGACCGGCCCGAACGAGGGTGGCCTGTCGCTGTACGGGACGAACGTCCTGATGAACCTGACCGAGGAGATGGACGGGCTTCCGACGCGGAACGCCCGGTACACCTCGACGCACTCGGAGGCAGAAGGAAGCCCCGACGACCCCAACATCGAGGCGGAGAAAGTGTCTGGTGAGAACGTTCGTGAGAATATCCTCGTGGACGAACCGACCTGTCACTCCTGTCCCGTCGCCTGCAAGAAAGAGGTCGAAGTCACCTACGAACGGAAGGGCGAGGAACTGAACGTCCGCGGTGAGTCCTACGAGTACGAGTCCGCGTTCGCTCTCGGCCCGAATTCGATGAACGACGACCGCGACAGCATCGCCGTCATGATCGACATGTGCAACGATCTCGGGATGGACACCATCGAGTCGGGCAACATGATTGCGATGGCGATGGAGATGACAGAGCAGGGCAAACTCGACGATGTGGACGAGGACATCGAGTGGGGCGATGTCGAGCACATGATGGACGTGCTGGAGGACATCGCCCATCAAGAGAGCGAACTTGGTGAACTCCTCGGAAACGGAGCAGAACGCGTCGCCGAAGAAAAGGGCGCACACGACAACAAACTCTCTGTCAAAGGACAGACCATCCCGGCGTACGACCCGCGTGCGATGAAGGGCATGGGAATCGGCTACGCCACCTCGAATCGCGGCGCGTGTCACCTGCGCGGATACACGCCCTCGGCCGAGATTATGGGTATTCCCGAGAAGGTGGACCCGCGAGAGTGGGAGGGTAAAGGCGAACTCTGCGCCCTGTTCCAAGACATGCACGCCATCTCCGACTCGTTCGACATCTGCAAGTTCAACGCCTTCGCGGAGGGAATTGAGGAGTACGTCTTACAGTACAACGGGATGACGGGCCGCGACGTGACCGAGGACGAACTGATGGAGACGGGCGACCGCATCTACACGCTCGAACGCTACTACAACAACCTCGCAGGCTTCGACGGGTCCGACGATACGCTTCCGGGCCGCTTCCTCGAAGGCGACGAAGCCATCCCCGGACAGGGTGCCTCGGACGGCCAACTGTGCGAACTCGACGAGATGAAAGAAGAGTACTACGCGCGGCGACAGTGGGTGGACGGCGTCGTCCCCGACGAACGCCTCGAAGAACTCGGCATCGATATCGGTCCGGGCACGGGCGTCTCATCCGGCGACAGCCCCGCGCCCGCAGACGACTGAACGCCGCAAAACGGCGCGGAACGCGATTTTCGTTTTTACTCCGGCGCCGAGTCCGGAACGAGTGATTTCAGACGACGAACCGGAGGACCCACAGCGTCACCATTCCGGCGGCGATGGTGGCGAATACGTCCTCTGCGAGCCACGCGACGATGGCCGCGACGATACCCGCGAGAAGCCGTTCGTTGCCCACCGCAACAGAGAGGTCCGACAGCGACACCGAAATCGGCGCGAAGTGGGCCGAACCCTCACTGACAACGAGCGCCGGAACGACGAGCGCGGCGAACACGGCAGGCGGGACGTACCGGAGCGCGTGTTTCAGTCGTGGCGGGACGGTGTCAATACGGCCGAACAGGTAGATGAACGACGCGCGAATGGCGAACGTGGTGATGCCGACAGCGATGACGACGCCCCAAATCGAAAGCGGGCCGTACTCCGTCGGCATCAGTGACTCACCTCCTCTTCGGTTTCGACTGCCTCGTCGCCGATTGCCGCGGCGGCGACGCCAGCGAGGACGCCCGCGAGCGCGCCGAGGAGGAGACCGAGGTTGAACGGCAGTCCGGGCGAGCCGCCAACGACGACGACTTCACCTGCGACGGCGACGCCGCCGCCGACAACGGCCGCGACGAGACGCGGGCGATTCGACACCGACGGAACGAGGAGTGCCAGAAACACGAGCGGGACGGCGAACTCAAGCCCCCACGCATCGGGGACACCGGTACCGAGAAGGATACCAAGAACCGTACACACCTGCCAGACGATCCACAACGACGCCGCGACGGCGAGGTAGTAGTTCCGCCGCTCGTTCGAGTTCGGGCGTTCCGCTGGCGCTCCCTCATTGTACCGAGCGATAGAGAGCGCGTAGGCCTGATCGGTGAGCAGATACGACGAAACCGCCTTCCACCGCGACCGGACGCGCCGAAAGTGCGGCGCGATGGACGCCGAGTACATCATCATCCGCAGATTGATGACGACGGCGGTGACGAACACGACGACGAGTTCGGCGTTCTGTCCCAACAGGTCGATGATGGCTAACTGCGACGCACCGGCGAAAACGACCACAGAAAGCCCCACCGCTTGGAGTGGCGAGAGTCCGGCGTTGACGGCCGCAACGCCAGCCACGAGACCGAACGGAATGATACCGACCAGAATCGGACTTACGTCGCGGACACCGCGGCGAACCTCTGGTGGGATGAAGGACACGACTGCAAGAGTGCGTCGTCCCCACTAACCGGTACCGTTTCCGGCACGGATGGCCGTGTCATGCTATTCTGTCGCAATATCATCACGATAGTCGATCAAACCGGCGTCGTCGCATCCGAACGGCGGTTCCAAAGGATGTAGCAGACGACGCCGACGACGAATGCGACGCCGACGTTGGCCACAACGCCGAGCAGCCCAACGCCGACAGCAAACCAGCGGGCGTCGGTGTCGAACCCCGCCCGTCCGAGTTCGACGGCGACGAGAGCGAGGACGACGCCGAGCATCGAGAGCGGGAATGCGGCGACGATGCCGACGGCAAAGACGGCAGCGAGAGCATACAGCGTGCCAAGGACGATATTCGACCACGCAGTGCGCGCGCCGAAGGCGTACTTCCCGGCGACACCGCCGCTCCCGTGGCACATCGGCACTGCACCGAGCGGGACGGCGAGCAAGTTCATCACGCCCATGCTCGTCGCCAGTTCGTCCGGCGACACGTCGGCGTCGTAGTAGTCAGACAGGAGCAACGAAGTGGCGACGGCGGCGTTGCCGACGGTCATCGCCAACTGCGCCGCGGTTCCTTCAAGCGCCGACGACGAGAGGGCCGACAGGGACGGAAGCACGAACGTTACGTTCGGAACGTGCGGCGTCGGGAGACCGGTCTGCGGAATCACGACACCGAAACCGACGGCGAGGACGACCAACGCACTCGCTCGGCGGTATCCCGCGACCGATACTATCGCGGCGACGCCGACCGCAAGGGTAGCGAAAGCGGGGCTTCCGAGGCTCAGTCGGATGCCGGTTTCGAGCAACAGAAGTGCGACTGCGAGTTGGACGCCGCGGACGACGGGTTCACCGACGTAGTGGCTCACTCGACGTAGTGTTCGGGTCGAACCGGCGGTGAAGAGGATCACGCCCGCAAGTAGTCCAGCAACGACGAGTTCGTCCGTGGTAAGCGATCCCGCGATGACGAGCGCGGCCAACGCCTTCATCGGTTCAACGGAGACGGGGAGACCGTAACGAACGCCCCAGACGACCTGAAAGACAGCAAATCCCAAGAGGAGGTGTGAGAGCGATAGCTCGGTCAACGCCGCGATAGCGACGACGACGGGGAGTACCGTAACCGAATCTCCTATCGCGCCGGTGAACGCTCCGACCGAGAACTTCGGGGATTCTGAACCGAATACGCCGGCCGAGAGCGACATACTCGTACGACACGTCGTACCAACCAATCAAAGTATTCAGTAACCGAATCCGACTGTATACCAGATATTTGTAACCGGTTTTAGTTTCACATCCGTTTGTAGTCCAGCGGTAGTGGATGGTATATATACACACTAGCACTGTCTAGCCGCAGACCATTTAACTCGGACTTCCATTGACGGGGATAGTTGCTTGAAACGACGGTCGAGCTGTCGTTTCACTCAAACATCTATGCGTACTGATACTGAATCACACGAGAAAATCGCGGAATCGACGGAGTCGAAGGCGCCCGATCTGGACGATTTTACCGGCTACGAGGACGGAGCAAGCTACGTCGTCTGTGACAAGACCAACGCGAATGCCTGGATTCGGTCGGACATCACTCACTCACTGAACAACTAGCAACGGCTGTCAGCACCGTACCGACCGCCGTCTATTGTGGCGGACGTGTCGGAGACCCACGGGTGCGTACGGCAGGAAGACACCCAGGGTCTCGTGTCTGTTAGCTCAGCGGCAGTCCTTGCAAACGTACTCCGTTCCCGCACCCAGGTGCTCCCACTCGGGACGGGCGATGTAGGCACCGCACTCCGTACACCACGTCCAGTAGACCATCCGGTCGTGAGCCAGCAGATCACCAGCCGCGTTCTCCTCACTTGATTCACGGCGGATTTCGATGTGCGTCTCCGTCACGGCAGCGACGGTGCCGTCGATGGACGCGTGCTGGCTATTGCTAATTCCGTCCTGCGCCGGAACAGCGATCATCTCCCCTTCGGTAACCTCCGCTCCCGCTTCGACGATTGGACGGCTCTTTGCAACGACATCGCCGAAGTCCGGGTTGGTGATGAGCGGAATACGAACGACATCCGGTTCGACTGTCGTCGGCTCAGTTTCGTGGTCGCCCGACCAGTCGTAGGCGTTGAGGACGTTGACTCGACCGTCGCCAAGGGTATTGTCGGCGACCATGTCTTCGTCAAGCGCGAGCACGCAGTTCGTTCGCTTACTGACGCCGAACTCGGTTGGCGATACCTCGACTTCGAAGCACCAACCGGGACCCCCGTCAGCAAGCGTTTCGCCGTCGTCCAGTTCCGTGGACTCTCTCCCCGCGGCCTCGAGCAGCGTCGTAGCGGGCGTTCCCACCGGAGCCGAAAGGAAGCGGTGACGTGGGACGTTTCCATCGACGTGGACGTACTTTTGCGTCACGGCCTCGCCTTCGTCCAACGCATGGAGGACGTTGAACATCGTCTCGGTGTTCTGCACAATCCACCCGTGGTCCATCGGTAGCTCGTTCTGTAGGACGACATCAGCGACGAGTCTGAGCAGGACGCTCTCCATTCCGTACTCGTATCTGTCGTCGGTGTAGGCGAACACGATACCCGACTCGTCAGCCGGATCGATCGGTAACTGCGCTGCCGTGTACACCGTCCCGTCCAAGGCGGCTTCGAGTTCTCCCATCCATTGCGCCCGGTCGGTTTCCTTGGCGCAGATGACGATTACCTCGAACGTCTCTTCGAGGAGCGCGTCGAACAACGACGCGAAATCCGCAGTGTGGGATTTGCCCAGCCACTTGTCGATGTAGTAGATCGGCTCGCTCTCCTGGTGGTTTACGAGGAGAAACGGCACCTCATCGAGGCGCTCCCACTTCGCGTACGTCGGGAATCCCGCCCCACCAGCACCCGAAATGCCAGCGTTACGAAGTGTTGTGGCGATCTCCGGTACCTCCGCTTGTCCAAGCCGCTGGAGGTTTACGCTCATGAGCCTATTCTAGATCTCTCTGCAGCATCACCATAGCATTTCTGTTACGCATAGCAATTCCGAGATGACTGGCAGATAATAAATACCATTGAGAATGTGCAGAATAGCCAGTATTCGATACGCGCCAGTCTGCAAATTCAGCTAGTTCTATATCGCGTCACGGAATTTATCAACCGAGTCGATGGCGAGGGAATGTTTGTGCTAATCCCCGTAGGCGAACCTTCTCACGGCGTCTGCGACCAGTTCCGGTTCTGACTGCGTAGCGACGTGTCCGACGCCGTCGAATTCAACAACACGACTGTCCGACAGGCGTTCGTCCAGCTCGAACACAGCGTCTCGAAGGTGTGCTGGCCCGTACTCGCCTGTCAAGAGAAGGGTCGGAACGTCGATATCGGGTTCCGCCGGAAGTTCGTACGCTTCCACCTCGTAGTTCTCTCGGACCACGGTTTCGGCGAGCGAGAGGCCTGCCTCCTCGGGCCACCACGGCAACTGCTCAACGTCAGGGATGCCGCCCGCTTCCTCAAGGAACAGTCGCATTGCGTCCTGACGCTGACCGGCATTGAGTCGGGATTCCATCCGCGAGGCGAGGTCATCTCCCCTGTGGTCACCGACCAACAGTGCGGGTTCGTACAGCACGAGTCGGTCGAGAGAAATCTCCGATGCGGCAGCAAGCGCGACAAGACCACCGAACGAGTGACCAAACACCGTCGTCGGTCCGTCTACCGCCTCAACGAGGGCACGCAGGTCAGCAACCTCCCGACTCAGATCATACTTGTCGCCGTCGCCACTTTCTCCACGGCCCCGCCGGTCGGGAATGGACAGCGTGAAATCGTCGGTGAGGTGTGGCCTGAGTGCGTCCCAATGCTGACGTGTCCCGGACCCGCCGTGGAGGAGAATCAGCGAGGGTCCTTCTCCGTGTCGTTCGTACCCAATACTCGTTCCATCAGCCGACGTGACCGTCTTCATTGCAGGAGACATTGCTTTGCGGTGCAGTCAGCTAAGTCTGACTCTCAGCTATTCGGCCAGTTATACAGAATCGAGGAGAATACCTGACCCTAAAGGGTCAGGATGAATCTGACAACGACTCCACAACCCACCGTTGATGGCAGGGCCGGATATTCCACCATTCTCAATCCGAATATTTACTAGAGACGCGAGTATAAGTGCTTATACAGACGTTCAGAATGCTGGAAGTCCACCGCACCCACCGAGCGAAAATCCTCAACCACTCCCAAGTGGCTGAGATGCTCGACCGGCACGGGTGGTCGGCCAGTAAGCTCTGGAACGTCGCCAACTACCACTCCCGCAACGTGTGGGAGGATACGGGTGAGATTCCCGACCACGGCGACCTCAAAGACGAGTTGAAGACCCATCCAAAATACAAGGGACTGCATAGTCAGTCCAGTCAGCGCGTTCTGGAGGAACTCGCTGAAGCCTTCAACTCGTGGTACGGTAAGAGGAAGTCTGACAGTCGAGCGAATCCGCCCGGCTACCGCAAGAAAAACTACTACGATCAACATGGTCGTCGCGTCCACGAAGAACACCCTCGCTCCACTGTAACGTGGAAGCAAAACGGCATCAAACACGACGCGAAAAACAACCGCGTTCGCCTCTCGAAGGGCGCGAATCACAAGGAACACCCCCGAGCATGGGAATACATCCTTGTCGAATACGAGACACGACCCGGCGTCACGGTCGAAAACCTGCAACAAGTCCGTGCCGTCTACGACCAATCAAAGGAGCGGTGGGAACTGCACCTCGTCTGTAAAGACGAAATCGAGGCGCCCACCGCTCCCGGTACCGAGACGGCAGGTATCGACCTCGGTATCTGCAACTTCGCCGCTGTCGCATACAGCACCGAGGAAGCCGACTTGTACCCCGGCAACCGTCTGAAACAGGACGGGTACTACTTCCCGAAAGAAATCGCCAAGTGCGACGACTCGGGTGGCGATAGGGCCACGCGACTTCATCACAAGTGGTCGGAGCGCCGCACGCACTTCTTTCACTCCTTAGCGAAACACATTGTGGAGAAGTGTATCGAGCGGGGCGTGGGTCGCATCAACGTCGGGAAGCTCGCTGGTGTCCGCGAGGATGAGAACGGCGAGTCAAAGAACTGGGGAAAGCACGGGAACCTCGACTTACACGGGTGGGCGTTCGACCGCTTCACCAAGATTCTCACGTACAAAGCCAAGGTTGAGGGCATTGATGTCGTAGAGGTTTCAGAGCGCGACACGAGTAAGACGTGTTGTGTCTGCGGTAGGAAAGACGACAGTCAGCGTGTTGAACGCGGCCTGTACGTGTGTGATGAGTGTGACGCGGCGTTCAACGCTGACGTGAACGGGGCGGAGAACATCCGTCTCAACATCAACGAAGCAGAAAGTAACTCCGAGTCTCCGCCCGGTTTGGACGGGAATAGGAGTACCGGCTGGTTGGCACAGCCCGGAGTCTACCTTCATGACTTGTCCAGCGGATTCCAACCGCAGGAACAAGTGGTAGACTGCAAACCTTAATATCCCAATCCAGCGGTGCGGTGCCGTGGGATTCCCGCGTGTTCACGCGCGGGAGGATGTCAACCACGGTCATTTACATTAACGCACACAAAGTTATTCTATGCGATATCTTACTGTTCTAGTCAAACCAAATGGAGAGAATGCGTTCCATCCACTTGGAGGGGAGCTAACGGACGAGCCGTCTATCAAGCGGAGAGCCATTCACCATATCGAACTGCTTGCTGATGATACCGTGCTGCTATTTGCCGAGGCAAGCGGCAGCCAGAAACGCTATCGGGAAATCATGGATGACTCGCCGCACGTCATTGATTATCTTGTATCCGGAGATGAGCGTTGGATGGCCGTGAGTCAGTTTGAACCGACAGAAGAGGTTCGCCGGAATCTGGAACTCCAACGAGAATCACACCTAGTCATTGATACACCGATTTACTTTACGTCAAACGGATCTCTCAAAGTAACGTGCCTCGGAACCGACGCAACTTTCAAAAATCTATTCGAGAATGTTGACGAAGCAGATAGTATTACATTTGAAATACTCGAGATGGGTGATTTCGATCCAGACCAATCATCGTTCAGCAGGATGTTCACACCTCGGCAAGAGGAAGTCCTAGAGACGGCAGTCGATCTGGGATATTACAACGAGCCTCGTCAAGCGACACTCGAAGACATTGGCGAGGTTGTTGGAATCGCTCCTGCGACAGTTGGTGAACACCTCCGAAAAGTCGAAGAATGTGTATTTAGCGAAATTGTTTGCTGATGTTGCGTCGGATCACCTCACGTGCAGATTGAGTCGTTCCTATCTGGCGCGGTTCAGACCGTGTTGTGCTTTAAAAATAGCCCTATGACTGCGGCAGTAACGATATTCAGTTCCGTCGTTTATTTTCATATATCCCGGTTTAAATTTCCATGACTGTAGCACAAATACAGAACCCAACTAGAGTTCTACGCCAACGCTGATGAGAGACACAAAAACGCGCCCGAACACTGATGCAGCGTCGCGTACTGGTCACCGTGTCGAATCCGTCCGTCACCTCGAGGCCTGGGACGGTTGGTGCGTCCAGAGCAGTTCGCTCACCGAAGCCCGGTCTCGTGTGGACGTCTCGGATCAGCGTGGCTCCAATCTGAACGACGCTCTCAAGGGGGGAGTATGCCGGTAAATCCTAGCTTCCTCGAACGGCTGGTTTTGCTCCGACTCAACAAGGGCCCAGCCCCGATGCTCGATTTGTTCGGCGCATCGAGTTTCAGGTCGGTTACACTCGCGTTAGAGATCGGTCTCTTCGAGACCATAGCGGATGTAGATCGCCCGCTTACGGCTGAGGATCTTGCCGACCGCCTCGACGCCCATCCTGACGGAATCGCTGTGTTTTGTAATTTCCTCGTAAGCGAAGGATACCTCGAAGCGGTCGGGGACCGGTACCGGCTCACCGGAATGACGGAGAAATGGCTGTTGGCCGAGTCCGAGACGAACATGGGGCCTTGGTTGACCTACTGGAACGACCTCGTCTTTCCGTTCTGGGAGCAAGAACTCGAAACCGCGATCCGCGAGGGTGAGCCGAGCCAATCCATCTACGAGTGGTTCGACGAAGACCCCGCTCGCTGGGAGACTGCACAGGAGGGATTCCGGGCGACGGCGTCGCTCCTCGTCGACGACGTGGTCGATTCGATGACCGTTCCAGCGGGACAGAGCCGTCTGTTGGATGTCGGCGGCGGTCACGGATTGTACGCCATGGAATTGTGCCGACGACATCCGAAGCTCTCGGCCACTGTCTTCGACTACCCGGGCGCTATCGACGCAATGGAGGACGACATTCCCGACGAGCTAGCTGGGCGTCTGGGTACTCGGACGGGCGACTACTGGACCGACGACCTCGGAGAGGGATACGACATGGCTCTACTTTTCAACGTCGTCCACGCGCACAGTCCAGCAGAAAACACCGCCCTTTTCGAGCGGGTGAGGGACGCGCTCGCACCGGGCGGCCGGATAGTCGTACTCGACCAGTGGGAGGGGAGCGGGCGGACGCCGGTTAGCCGTGCAGGCTTACGGTTCGTCGCACTGACCTATCATACGACGCTCGGGGCAAACGTTTACGAACACGACGAAGTATCCTCGTGGCTTCAGGCAGCCGGGTTTACCGGTATCCAACGCCAGAGTGTCGGTCCCATCTCGGGAATGGCGATTGTCGAGGCGACCAAGCAGTAAGGGGTGGCACTCGGCGGGATCGAAAATAGCAGACGATCAGTTCACCAGACACGATATTAAAAAGATATAACTCGTCATCAGGTTGATTCATCGTATGAGCTCTCCATTCGAAAGCCCAGCCATCCGCTACGGGATAGGATTCGCCAATGCCGCGATACTTGTATTTCTCGCGTTCTTCATGCTTGATGAGATGATGCGATGGATCGTACTCGGCATCGCAGTCATCGAGATTCTAGTCGTTCCGCAAGTGCTGAAACAGGCGACATAGTAGAGCACAGACCGGATCAAATCGCCACTGTTGGACGTTCTCTCATTGTTTCACGAAAATCGATAGCCCCGTCGGATTCGCGCGAGGGGGTACTGAATTAATCGGCTGTTATGAGACGGTCGAGATTCATGCCGAGTTCATTTTCACCCTCGCGTTCGCGTTCACTTTCACTGCGGTTGGCTAACGACTAAGCGGTCGGGATCCGTTTCTTGTGAATGTACGCTGCCGGCGGCCCGACAATCGCCCTGATCGACGAATACGTCAAGTCGGACTCACCCGCGAGGAAATGAAGGCAAAGCCGAAGCGTGGCACTCGAACCGAAGTCTCGCAAACTTCTCTGTGTAGAATCTCACCTCCGAATAGCCGGTGCAAACCCCAATGCAAGTAACAGTCTTCGATATCGACGTCGAATTGGACGAATCGATCACTGATTCTGAACCAACATCGATCCGAAACCAGATCGCAGCGTACGAGCGAGGAGAACGCTCGACGTTCGACGTGGACATTCGGTTCCCAGAAGGATTGACTGGAGCGGTGATGCGCTGTATGCGACAGATCCCGTACGGAGAAACCCGAACCTACGGGGAAATTGCGACAGAACTCCAAACGGCCCCGGTTGCGGTTGGTCAAGCCTGTGGTCGAAACCCCGTTCCGATTCTCGTCCCGTGCCACCGGATTGTCGGCACCGAGTCACTCGGTGGGTTCTCCGCTGGCGGGGAACACGGAGAGACACTAAAACATCGATTACTCGCTCTTGAACGAGCAGACGCCGTAACAGACGGCGTCCAAGCAACGCTTGACGATATTACGACCGCGAGAAACCAAGCGCAACCCGAGAAATAGCGGACGCAGCGTTGTACCGTGCAACACTACGCTCGTCAACCGGGTTATAGGGTCGTCCCCAGACATTTCAGTCTCCAGAGAACCTGTCAATCAAACCAATATTAACGGTTGAGATCACAGAAAAAGATGGTCCCCATGCCAGCCATTGAGACAAGCGACCTGACAAAGCGGGACGACGGAACTCCCGCAGTTACAGACCTCTCACTCTCGGTGCGGGAAGGAGAAGTCTACGGATTCCTCGGCCCGAACGGCGCAGGGAAGTCAACCACCATTGACATGTTGATGGATTACACGCGGCCAACTAGCGGGAACGCAACCGTTCTCGGCATCGATGCACAGACGAATGCCAGTGCAATTCACGCCCGAACGGGAATCCTCCCGGATCGATTTGGGGTCTACAGCTCACTCACCAGGCGTGAACACGTCGAATAGCTTCCAAAGCGGAGGGGCCAAGCTATCGACCGACGACGACGGCTTCTCGAATCTCCATTGCGGACTCGAACTCGTCACGTCGCCCGTGTTTCGTGCCGATGCGGAGCAGTTGCTGTTCGTGTGCGCGGCGGAGTGCGTCTGCCTCCCGGTTTTCGAGTTCGAGCTCCGATCCGAGTTCGGCCCAGTGGTCCTTAGGAACGAGAAAGACAGACCGGTCGGCGTCGTCGTAAATGCACTCGAACCGGCGGTCGTACTCTGCAGTCCGTTGAACAAGATACGACTGCGCGCGATGAACGAGGTCAGGTAGTTGGTTGGGAGTGACGCTGGCACGCGCACCCGCAAGGAGAAGAACGTCGCCGTCCAGCGGAACCGTCGTCGTCATCCGAGTTAGCCGCCCGCCCGCATCGCCTTCTGGGAGAAGCGGTCGATGAGGTCGTCAAGGATGCTCGGGTCGCCCTCGAACGTGACGGTGACCTCGGTGAGCTCGATAGTCGGCCCGATAGGAACCTTCTGGGCCGAGAGCGACGCGGTCCACCCGTCGCCCTCAACACGGTCCTCTGCGACGCGTTCGCCGCCTAGATTTTCGAGGTACTGACCGGCGAGACGCATTGAGATTCCGCGGAACGATTTCTCACGCGTTACCGTCCCTTCATCGTCGTCAATCACGCATACCTCCGGCGACCGGCGGGAAGATACTGAGCGTATCTTCGTCGCCGAGTTCGGTTTCGATGCCCTGTTCGTGTTGCACGTCGCGGCCGTTCAACAGCACGTTCACTTGCGGACGGACGTGGCCGTCTTCGAGGAGTTCCCCCGCAAGACCACTGTACTCGGCTTCGAGTTCGCGCAGGGCGTCGCCGACGGTCGTCACCTCGTAGTCTCGTTCGATGGTCTTCGTCCCCACCGCCTCACGGAAATTGGCGAAGAACCGCATCTGCACCCTCATACGTATCGATGCGTTCCGGCGGCCAAAAAAGTGCGCGCCGTCGTGTTCAGCGCTTGTCGAACCTAATTCCGTCTTCGACTAGTCGGTAGTTCCGCTCGCGTTCGATGTGCGTGTCGAGCCAGTCGTACGCTCGAATTTGCGCGATGAGGTCGGCTTGGAGGTTTCGCCACGCGATAGCATAGATTGGCGACTGGCCCCACGCGCGGAGTTCAGGAACGAACGCGTCGTACGTCTCCATCCGGTCTTCGAGGTGTTCGATGGCGTCAACGGCGTAACTCGCCGCCTCGGAATCCGACTCTGCCCGCTCGAACGCATCGTTCAAACTCGTCTCGATACCCTCGACTGCCCGTTTCAGATCCGCCGCCGCGTTCCCGCCATCCTCGGGAAGTGAGTCGAGAATTTGCTGTGGGACGCCGAGCGAAATCCGTCGGTCGCTGGTATCGTCTGTCATGCACAATCCGTCGTCACGGGAAGATAAAAAGTCGTGGGCGATTCCGAGTCGTGCTGGAACGGTCGGCAGATCCGCTCCGAGCCGACTACTTCTCTTCGACGTGGCGTACTTCGACGGCGACGCCGCGCGTACTTTCGGTCATCTCCGCGCCGAACATCTCCGCGCGGCCGACGGCGAACGCCTTCGGGCCTTCGACGATGACTTCGTCGCCCACGCGAATATCGTCGTCCGCGTCCACGACACCGGGTGCGAGGACACTCCCGTGCGGCGCGAAGTTGTCGATTTCGACGCGTTTCGTTGGTGCGTCCGAGTCGCTCCAGACACGCGCACCGGCGAGCGTAAAGGAGAGAACGCCGTACTGCGGTACCATCGCGGCCAACTGATCGCCGTCGCCGTTTCTGACCTGGAGTTTCGGGTAGCGACTCGTCATCTGCACGTCCACGTCAGCGAAGAGCGCGTCACCAGCACCGTCACCGAATTGATAGTCGGCAATCGCTTTCACGGTGTTGTGCTGGCGTTCCCGCTTTGAGTACTTCAGTTCGCCCTGTAGCGTGGACATCAGGTTGGCGATGGAGTCTGTGGTCGTCGGGTGGTCCTCGACGGTGTACTCGAACGGTACATCGACTTCCTGCTCGACGCGTTCGCAGATGTCGCGGTAGCCGTGTTCGGGGACGTGTGCGACAACCCGCGGATAGTCGTTGCGTTCGAGATACTGTGTGAGGACACTGGCGACGAACTGCTTTTCGTCTTCGGACCACCGCCCCGTCACCACGGTGTCGTAGTGCTGGGCGGGATAGGTGAGTTCGAGTTCCGACGGGACGACACCGATCGGAGAGGTCATCGAGGCAAGATGCGCACGGAACTGCACGGCGTCGTGGAACTGGCTGTGACTCTGCGATTCGCTGTACGGTTTCGTCGCCGAACACGGAACGAGGACGAGCGGATTATCGAATCGGTTCTTGTAGCGCGACGTCACCCGCTCTGCGAACCGTTGAATCTCGACGCGCCGAATGCTGTCCGAAGAGGCCGCGGCAATCTCTGAGTTCCGGATGAGAGGCGTCCGCTCTTCGAGGTAGCCGTACTGCTGGTCGAACTCCCGGAAGGCGGCGGTCAACCACTGGTTGTGGCGGGCCTGTCCTTCGATATAATCACGCAAACGGCCGTCTCGAATCCGCTGGCGAACAGTTGCGAGTTCTGCGCGGAGCGCGTTCACGTTGTGCGCCGCACAGTCTTCGTGGGTGAACTCCTCACGGGGCGTCTGACACGCCGCACAGGTGCAGGGGAGTTCATCAAGGTCTTCGAGGAAATACTCGTTCTCGCTCGTGAGATACATCCCCTGTCGGCCCTTTACGCGGGCGAGTTTGGCGTCTACGAGGTCAACCCCGGCGTAGACGAGCGTGGCGACGTTGCGCGGCGTGGCGACACCCGAAAGATAGAGTGCCGTATCGGCGGGAAGCGCATCTTTTGCGGCGACGATAGCGTCGCGGAACGCGGAGGCGTGGCCGACGAACCCCTGTGCGTTCGAGAGGATATACGCGTCCGAACCGGCGTCGGTGGCCGTCTCAGCGGTGACGACGGCTGCTGAGGGATAGTCAACGTCAGGGGAATCGACGGCGAACGACGACTGTACTTTGTCGTCGGTTCCGGCGGGGAACGACCGGTGGGGAAGCACCGTCAGCACGTCGTCGGCCCCCTCGGGAACGTCCCGCTCTGCAGCCCAGAGACTCCCTGTGTCCTCCACCACCTCGTCGGCGAGAGCGGGAGTCGTCACGGGATCGGCGAGTCGGAGTTCGCCGAGACGGGCCGCCCCGTCGCGCCCGTGAATCTCGAAGTAGTCAGTCATACCTCGGATTCGGCCGTGGAGGGTGAACTATCTTCCCTTCTCCAGTGGCGCTCTATTCTGCGATCATTCTGCCGGTCCTTCGCACTCGCGCACGCGAAGAAACTAATATACTGCCACTAGTAACCAAAAGCATACAGTAGCTCCCGAGAATGTCCAATATTGTTCTGCCTCGTGTTTTTTCTGTCGAGAGTACGAACGGAACGTATGAAACGAACCGACCACTGGCCGGCGGACGAGGCGGAGACGTTCCTCCGAGAATCGACGGTTCCCGTACGTCTGGCGTGCCGGACGCCGAGCGACGATTTGTGGATGCTTTCGCTGTGGTACGAATGGGTCGGCGGAGAGGATAGTTCTGAGTTGTGCTGTGCGACGAGCGCCGACGCCGACGTGGTGCGTTTTCTCCGCGCAAACGACGATGTCGCGTTCGAGATCTCGACGAACGATCCGCCGTACCGCGGCGTCCGCGGGCGGGGCACGGCGTCGATAGAACCCGACGAGGAGAAAACACTGTTGCGAAGCCTCTTGGAACGATACCTCGGCGGAACGGAGAACGAACTCGGTTCGTTTCTCCTCGACGACGACCGCGAGGAGGTTCGAATCCGCATCACGCCCACACGCCTGCACTCGTGGGACTACTCTGGTCGGATGCGCGACGTAGTTGCTGATGAGGCGAACAACGAGTCGAACGGCGACGCCAACGACAATTGACATCCTCCCCGCTCTAAAGGGCGGGGCTTTCTCCTTGTGTTTCCGTAAAGTAAAGCGAGTGTCGCCACTCGGTCAGCGACGCGTGAAAGAAGTACGAGTGCGTGAGATGCCGGAGTCAGTCGCGTTTAGTCGCGGCGGACAGCGATAAGGGCCGCGGCGACGAGTGCGATGATGGCGACAACGACGCCGAATCCGGGCGTTCCGGTATCGGTGCCGTCCGTCGCCTCGTTCATCTCAGTCCCGGTTTCCATCTCAGTCTCTTCGTCCGCCATTTCGGTTTCCGTCATCGTCTCTGCGTTCATCTCGGTCTCGGTCATCTCGCCGTCTTCGACCGAGGCTTCGGCGGTCGCGACGACCGCGCCGCCGAGGGCAACGTAGGGACCGTCCTCTGCACCGTCACTGGTCACGAAGTCGTACGCCTCGTTGCCGTTCGTGTCCATGTGCGCCATCGGAACAATCGTCGTCGTCTCGGTCAGCGGCTTGGAGAGTTCGACAGTGACGTTCTCGTGGGTCCCGGGCGAGAGATACGCGGACGTGCCGCGCACGCTCTCGAACACAGCACCCTCGGAGACGGTTGCGTCGTGGACAGTGACGAACCCGCCGTCGTGGAGCGTCACGGAGTCGATAGTGACCGTCTGTCCGTCAGTCGTCTGGTCGGCGGCGGTGACGACGGCGTTCACCGAGGTACGGGCCGTATCGACGACCGCGTTACCGCCTGCGGTGTACGGGCCGTCCGCTTCGGGGAAATCGTATGCTTCGTTGCCGTTCGTGTCCATATGCGCCATCGGCACCAGCGTCTGCGAGGCGCGAATCGGCTCTGCGAACGTCACGGTGACGTTCTCGTGGACACCCGGTTCGAGGTAGTCAGAGGTGCCGAGGATGCTTCCCTCAACTTCGCCGGCGAACAGGGAGGAATCGTGGACAACCACGAACCCGCCTTCGGAAAGTTCGACGCGGTCCACGACGACGCTGTGGCCGTCAGACGCCTGCATCGACATGTCAACGCTGGCCGAGAGCGTGACGTTGGCCTGCGCGACGACGGCACCGCCGTCAGCCGTGTACGGACCGTCCGCCTCGCCCTCGCTTTCAGGAAACGTGTATTCCTGATTGTCGTCCGTATCCATGTGCGCCATCGGAACGAGCGTCGTGGAGTTGTTCAGCGGCGCATCGAGGCTGACGCGGACGTTCTTGTGCAGGCCGGGGGCGAGATACGCGGAGGTGCCGCGGATACTCTCGAACACCGCACCATCGTTCAGCGTCGCGTCGTGAACCGTCACGAACCCGCCTTCTGGCAGGTACGCGGAGTCAACGACGACGGACTGTCCGCCGGAGGACTGCGCAGAGAAGGTGACGTTCGCCGTCTCCGAGAGCGTCACGGCGGCGGTATCGACGACAGCGCTGCCGTTAGCCGTGTACGGACCGTCCGTCTCACCTTCGCTTTCGGGGAAGGTGTACATCTGGTCGCCGTCGGTGTCCATGTGTGCCATCGGAACCAGCGTGGTGTTCTTCTCGACAGGCGTGTCGAGAGTGATGCGGACGTTCTCGTGGACGCCCGCTTCGAGATATGCGGACGTGCCGCGGATGCTCTCGAACACTTCACCCTCGGTGACAGAGGCGTCGTGAACCGTCACGAACCCACCGTCGGAGAGTTCCACGCGGTCAACGACGACGGACGTGCCGTCGGTCGGCTGGTCCGACATCGACACTGTCGCAGAGACGGTGACGTTCGCCTGCGAGATGACGGCGCTCCCGTCGGCCGTGTACGGACCGTCGGTTTCGCCGTTGTCCGCGACGAAGTCGTAAACGCGGTCACCGTCGGTGTCCATGTGCGGCATGGCGACGAACGCGCCGGATTCCGAGAGCGGTTCGTCGAGGTGAACGGTCACGTTCTCGTGCGTTCCCGCATCGAGATACGCCGACGACCCGACAACGCTCCCGAGGACATTACCGTCTGCGACGGATGCGTCGTGGATTGTGACAAACCCGCCGTCGGGAAGTGTGACGTTTTCCACGACGACCGTCGAACCACCGGATGATTGTGCGGCGAACGATACCGACGCCCCCGACGACTGCTGCGCCGCGGGCGTTGCGGCCGCGCCCGCCGGAGCGGTTCCGACGAGAACGACCAACGTTACGAACACTGTCAATGCGCGTTGCATACCATGGACGGGGATCGATATTTAAAAGAAGATTTTCCGGACTTTCACCCAAATTCACCCCTGATTCGACCGACGTGCCTCGGTTTTTCGACCGGCATCGGAACTGTCACGAAGTCAGAACGGTGTGTCAGCGCGACAGTATCAACAGGCGACAAACAAGAGCGGGTAAAGACAGCCGAAAAGAAGCGTCAGTCGAACGTAATCCACGCGAGGAACAGCAGACCGAGCGTTTCGAGGACGTGCAGGAGCATCATCGCTCGCCACGCGATAGCCGGAACGTCAGTGGTGAACCAGTCCCTCAGCGTGGGGTCCACGAGGTAGATATACAACGCGAGGGCGTTCTCGGCGAGGAGAAGGACGGCGAAGACGAGGAGACCGAGCGGGTACTTCGAGCGGATTTCGAGATAGTTACGGGCCCAGACCGAGGCGAGACCTAGCAGTAACAGGACGTTCAGGGCGCTCGCAACCCGCGCAACGTCAAACCAGATGCTCATTCGTTCTCCCTTGCCGCCTGCACTTGATATACACTTTCCCAAATTCCACCATGGTTAGTCCATTCCGTCCAGTATCTCCTCTATCGTGTCCCAGTTCGCGCGTGCCCGATCAGTGGGGAGGTAAACGGCACCGTAATCGTCCCCGCTACTCTGGACGACGCTGTTTTCCATCAGTACGTCGAGGTGGTGTCTGACCGTCTTGTAGTCTAAATCGAGGTCTTCAGCGAGTTGGTTCGCATTCCGAGGCCGCGAGTCGAGGGCGCGAAGGATACGCGCACGGTTCGCTCCGCCACGCGTGCCCGTGAGTACGTACCACAAGACGGCCTCCATCGTACGCAGTCACTCGCGCGCGCCACCTAAGCCCATCGAACGGATCGGTTGATGTGGTCGTCTAGTCGAAACTGAACAGTCAGACCGTCTCCTCGCCGTTTTCGGGCGAGACGCTGTGGATCGACTCCGTCGTCACGTCGTCCGGGACGCGTTCGAGTGCTGACTCAGGCCACCCGTCGTGGGCGAGGACGAACGCGGTCTCGGGATTCTCCGCGGCGAGTCGTGCGACGCCCTCGGCGGCCATCTCGTAGGCGGCGCGGTCGGTTCGGTCCGGCACCTCCGCAGTGAGCGGGTACGTTTCCGAGAGGGCGCGCGGGAACGGACCGAACGGCGGGACGACCCGCCACGTCGCGTCGAACTGATCGCCTTTCGGTGTCCCGCCCTGTGTGAGCAGAACTGTCCCCGTTGCATCCAGCCGAGCGAGTCTGTCGTGGTGCCGACGGACCTCGGGCCGGAACGCACTCTCCTCGGAGAGATAGAAGAACGACCCTTTCGAGACGGGGTCCTCGCGTTCGAGTTGGTCGGTGTGTTCGAGGAGAGCGCGGTAGCCATCGAGCATCGCCGGGTGTGACCGTGCACGTTCCTCGACGAGTTCGAGGAGATTGCCCGAGCGAATCGCCTGCTTCACGCGGTGCAGTTCCTCGAAGGAAACGTGGAGGTTGTGTTCTGCGAGAAGACGTTCCTGTTCCGTCTCGTCGGCCGCGCGGAGTTCGTCCGGCGAGTGCGACGTACAGATGGGACACGAACACGGAAGATAGTCGAGGTCCTCTAAATGTTCGGTGCCGCGGACGGTGAGGTAGCGGCCGTCACGGGCGTAAAGCGCGTAGGCCGCTGAATCGAACAGGTCACACCCCATAGCGACGGCGAGAGCGAACATCATCGGATGGCCCGCGCCGAACAGGTGAATTGGCGCGTCGCGGCCGAGTCCCCGCTTTGCGCCCGCAACAACGTCCACCATGTCGTCGTAGCGGTAAGAGTTCATCAACGGAACGACAGCGCCGATGGGGAACACGTCCAAGTCGGTTTCGTAAGCCGCCCGACCTGCCTCTTCTCGGAGGTCCGGATACGTCGAACCCTGTACGGGTGCGTTGACCAGCATCTCACCAGTATCAACGTCTTCGGCATCTTGCAGAGCCTCCTCGGTGACGGCGAGTTCGCGCTCGGCCTGTTCGCGGGGCACGTCCGGCGGCGTCGGAATATCGACGGGTGTGCCGATGTCCGTCCCGATATCGTACTGGAACTGCAGAATCTCACGCGTCGTCACCGTGATATCGCCGTACTCCGCGAGTTGGAACGACCCCGAGTCGGTCATGATCGCACCGTCGAAGTCCAGCATCTCGTGGAGACCGACGTCGAGGGCTTCCTCGTGTAAGTCGTCGTTCTTGTGGATGATGTAGGAGTTCGTGATGAGAATCTGCGCCCCGAACTCGGATTCGAGGCGCGCGGGCGACACCGTGACGATGTTGGGGTTGATCACCGGCAACAACGCCGGCGTCTCAACTGTTACGCCCGCGCGGGGGACAGTGAGTTCGCCAATTCGGCCGGCAACGTCCCCATCGCGTATCTCGAAGTGATCGCGCATGGTTCGTTTTTCCGAGGGGCGTTGCTAAGGGTTGCGTTCGTGAGCGGTATCTGTTCCGCCAGTGACTGGCGTTTTAAACTAAAGGTCAGTTTTTAGTTTATGATCAGGTAGTATTGTTGGATATTCGAAACCAAACAGATAACTCTAGTTACCAGAATTGGTATTTTGGGCGCGGATGTTAAGTATAGCTTCGCCTTCCGTCAAGTTATGTTGGGGAGTCTATCACCACTCGAAGTAACGGGACTCGTCGTCTCGCTCATCGGGCTAGTTCCGGTGCTAACGCAATACAGGGACGAGACGAAACTGTTCACCGCGGGTTACGTCCTGCTCGTGGTGGGGATGGTTGCAACGAACCTCGAAACGTTTGCACTGGAGCCAGTGCTCAACGTCGTCGAACACGCCATCGGTATCGGTGCCGCAGGTGTGGTGTTTCTGGCCGCGGCGTACGTCCGCCGTGAGTCGGTTGTGAAGGGGTGAACACGAATGGTTGCAATTGCACCCATATTCGACGCCATCGGCGCTCTGGGATTCGTCGGTGCGGCAGCGCTCGGCTACCTTAACTACCGTGACAGCGACGCAGAGTCGCCGTTCTGGATGACGTTCACCTTCGCGTCCGTGTTGGGCGTTGCGTGGACGATAGCACTCATGCTGGAAAAAGCGGGTATCTACGCGGAGGTGTTCGACCTTGCAACAGGCCCACTCATGGCTTCGACGGTCGCCGTGTTCGCCATCGGTGGGACGGCAACGCTCGCCATCGTCGAGGACATGAAAGTTCTCGTCTCGGACGCTGAGGAGAAGAGCGAAGAACTCAACGCGCTGACCGAGACGCTCGAACAGCAGGCGGAGTCGTACAGCGAGAAGATGGAAGCCGCCTCCGACGGCGACCTGACAGTTCGGGTTGATCCCGACAGCGAGAGCGACGCGATGACGCGAATCGGACAGGCGTTCAACTCGATGGTCGCTGACATCGAATCGGTCACGCTCCAGATACAGTCGTTCGCCCAGCGCGTGGACGAGGAGAGTACCGAAGTCACCACGAGCGCGAACGCGGTAAAGCAGACCAGTACCGACGTGGCCAGTAGCGTTGAGGAGATTTCGGCAGCAACGGAGACACAACACCGGAATCTCGACAACGCCAGCGGCGAACTCAGCAACCTCTCGGCGACGATTGAGGAAATCGCCTCCTCGGCGGATGAAGTCGCCGCGGAGTCCCAGCGGACCGTCGAACAGGCCAAAGAGAGCCGCAAAGCCGCAAACAAAGGGACCGAAAAGATGGAACAGCTCGAATCGCGGGCGAGCGAAACCGTCGCCGAGGTCGAGGAACTCCAGTCGTCGGTCGAACAGATTGGCGAGGTCGTAGAACTCATCGACGACATCGCGGACAAGACGAACATCCTCGCGCTGAACGCGTCTATCGAGGCTGCAAGCGCCGGCGATGCGGGCGAGGGATTCGCAGTGGTCGCATCAGAAGTGAAGTCGCTGGCTGAAGAGACGGCGAAAGCGACCGAGGAGGTCGAATCGCTGATCGACGGCGTCGAAACGTCCACCGAGAACGTCACCGACGACATCTACGAGACGCAAAACGAGATTCAGCGCAGTCGGGATACCGTGGGCGAAGCCATCGAAAAACTCGGAGACGTGGTCGGCCGAATCGAGGAGAGCAACGAATCGATTCAGTCGATCAGCGACGCCACGGACGAACAGTCCAAGTCCACGCAAGGAGTCGTCTCGATGGTGGACGAGGTGACGGACCTCAGCGATCAGACGGCGACGGAAGCACAGAACGTCTCCGCGGCGGCCGAAGAACAGACGGCCGCGACGCAGGAGATCGCATCGGCGTCGAACGAACTCTCAGAGCAGGCCCAGCAGTTGCAGGCCATCGTCTCCGGATTCGAGGTATCGCAGACGCCGATGGAGTTAAACGAGGGTGAGTCCGACGAGACCGACGAACCCACGCAGACCGATGACACGCTATCTGCGAACCAACAGGCGGTTCCGAACAACGCCGCCGGGATGGGGCAGTCGGACTGATACGGACGGTTGCAACTGTTGTACCGGTACTCGGTCTCACCGGCTCAGCGATTACCGGTACAAAGCGACAACCGTGCGAGCACCCGCGCCACGACGATATTTTGCGGTGTGAAGTACTGCGCGTCGGAACGATGAGAACGTTCAAGCCGATGACGGGAAAAGAGGGGCCAGGATGCCCTCCGAATCGATGACAGAAGAAGCTGAACCGGCACAGCAGAATGCACCGCCGGAACCCGCGACATCGGCAGACGAACGGGGTGATTCGGTTCGCTCGTTTCGCACGAAACGCGGCCGCTGCCTCGTAGACGACACGTATCTCCACGTCGAAGAATCATTCGTGGGGACCTATCGAAATATGTATGATTACTGGTCGAGCGGATGGGTTGGTCGGTTCGTCTTTCTTGCGGCGATGTTCGCGCCACTCTACGGCTTGGGGACAGCCCTCTGGGTGACACGGGAGGACCCACTTGGAACGCCAGCACTCATTTTTCTCAGCGCCATCGGCGTGTTCGTCATTATTTCCGCCTTCCGACGAATCGTACAGGGGTACACCTCCGCGAGTCGCATCCCGTTGGCGGATGTACGGACCGTCAAATCCAATCGTGGCACGAAAGGTCTCACGAGTCCCCGCCTCCTCGTCGAGTACGACGCCGACGGCGCGACCAGAAAGCGAGTTCTCATGCTCCCTTCGCTGTACACGTCCGACGGTGAGGAACGATTCGAGGAGGCCCAGCGGACCCTCTCAGCGGCGGGCCTCGACGTAAAATAACGGGGCGAGCGGAACTCAGAAAAAGAGGAACGACTCCTGCGGGACAGTGCCGAACTTCACCGCGAGATAGAGGAAGAAGAAGATAGTCGCATCGTACGCGCCGTGGATGAATATCGGAACGAGGAGGTTATCCGTATACTCGTAGACGATGCCGAAGACGACGCTTGGTAAGAGCAAGATGCTAATACTGGTGAGACGGGCCATCGGAGTCCCACCGATAGCAAAGAAGTGAATGGCGGCGAAGATGACGCTTGCAAGCAAGATACCGACGGCAGGCGAGAACGACTCTCGGAGGCGACTCTGGACGACGCCGCGGAACAACAGTTCCTCACCGACGCCGATGAACAGGAACGAGGCGGGGATCAAGAGCAGCAACACCTCGGGATTCTCCATCCCCAACTGCGCGGCTTGGTTGGTTCCCGTCTCGACGTTCAACTGGCTCACGAGGATGACAGACGAGTAGCCGAGGCCGAGAGCCGCTACGTAACCGATGCCGGCGGCGAGGATGTCACGGGGGCCCGGGAGGTGAATCCCGAAGTACGAAAGGTCTTCGTTGCGGTACCTGAGGTACAGGAACGCCATCCCGCCGATGCCGCCCCACGTCAGGAAGACGAGGGAAATCGAGATGTTGAGTATCGGCGTGATCTCGATCCCGGTGAGCACTAGCGGAACCGAGACGAGGAAGACGAAAGCGATGCCGAGTGCTGGTCCGGCGATGGCGAGAAGTATGGCGACTGCGAGTGCACGAAGTTGACTACTGGGCGAGGAAGCGTCTGGTTCGGAGGACACAGTCTGCATTGGTAACGCTCCGTCAAAACGATTCGTGGTTCGGTTGCCTCACGACCTCTCCACACTATCGACTCACCGCCAACGCTCTGCGAGTTCGTAGCGGAGAACTCCGTGGAGAGCGCGGCCGTCACGCATTTCGCCATCTAACGCGGCTGTGAGTACGTCGTCGTACGGTTCGACGGCGACGCGAATGCTCTCGTTGAAGTCGAGTTCCTGCTCTCCGGTCGGCTCGCAGTCGCGGGCGACGAAGTGGTGGTGCACGCTGTTCAAGAGACCGTTTGCCGGCTCAACTGACCCAACGTATTCGAGCGAACCGGCCTCGTAGCCCGTCTCCTCAGTGAGTTCGCGCCGGGCCGCCGCGGCGATATCGTCGTCGTCGGATTCCAGTGAGCCTGCCGGAAGGCCGCGATTCACTCGACCGACCGCCTGCCGCCACTCTTCGACGAGAACGACGTCGTCGTCGGGCGTGAACGGAAGCACGACGACGGCTTCCGGTTCGTCAACGTAGTGGAACTCCGTCTCCGTCCCATCGGGAAGAACGACGTCGTCCATCTGAACGTCGAACCCCGGACAGGTGTACTCTACAGCAGAAGCGGTCGTTTCCCACGCGAGTTCGTCCGCCTGTGCAGTGTCGTCGTCATCGACCATACGCCGTCTCCGGTCGGATACCAGAAAAAGCCGCGTGGTGGGAAGCGCTTCACCCCGTATCGAAGGATAGACGGACCGGGGCTATCGGTCGCGGACGATGAGAACGGTTCCTGCAATCGTCATCGTCAGAGAGACGAGCGTTACCCCGACGTGCAGTTCGGTGAACCAGAACGGTACCTGAATCCCCGTCTGGAAGAGGATCAACAGTAGCGAGAGGACGGGCACGTCCCCATTACCGTACACCGTGGCGTCCTCATTGACGGCGTAGGTGGTGGCACCGACCGTCTCACCCTCGGGGAGGCGTTCGGCCTCGTAGGGGACGTAGGGAGTCTTGTAACTCCACACCGTCATGCCGGACTCGTTCACCTCCACGACGCGTTGGTTCAGCGAGTCGGTGATGAGCGTGTTGCCGTTCGCCAGCCGATCCGCGTCGCGCGGCCAACTGAACGGGACGCCCTCGGCCTCGTAGACGGCCCAGGCGACTTCCCACTCGTCCGTTGTGTTGTTACGGTGGAGTTCGACGATACGGTCGTTGTGACTGTCGGCGACGAGGACCGACCCGTTGTTTAACCACTGAGGGTTGTGCTGTTGCAGCAGTACCTCGGGGTCGCCGGTGCCGTCGCCGTTCTCGTCTTTGTTGATAACCTCAACGACGCCCTCACCGCGTTCGATCACGACGAGTTGGTTCGCGTTGCGAACCGAGACGAGATACCGGTCTTCGGAAAGCGCGTCCACGTCGTTGATGTGGAGCCAATCGGTCGTCGTCGGGTCCGCGGGCGCGTCGTACATCGAACTCGCGTTCCACTGCCACGTCACCTCGCCGTTTTTCACGGTGAAGATGCGCTCGTACTCCATGTCGCTGACGAGGAACTCGCCGGAGTCCAGCAGTTCCACGTCGTGGACCTCGCTGTTCGAACGCGTCCGAACGGGGAAGGAGTACTCGTAGACGATTTCAGCACCGCCGTCGTCGGTCGGTTCGAGGATGCGGAAGCCGGTGTGCGTACACGGAGATTCGTACGGTTCACAGTCCTCGTATCCGGAGTCCATGAACCCCGTGGCGACGCTCCCGTTGTCGAGCATCGTCACGTCGAAATAGCTGTCTGTCTCTGCCGCTTTCCATTTGGTCTCTTTCCCGTCGAGGAGATAGACGGAACCGCTCTCGTGGAGGCCGGGGCCGCCACCTTGCGACCCAACGAGCGTCTGAGGAGTTCCGTCGTTACCGGCGGCGCCGACGCTCGGTGCGAGGGCCGCACTGACGACGAGCGAGGAGACCAAAAGGACGACACCGAAGACGATGAGCATCGTCCCCGCCTGTCGTCCCGTATCCGGGCGTAATCCGGTCATCAGTTATCGAAGGCAGTACCCACGGCGACGAAAAGTGTTCGGTCCGCGCTCGCGCGGCGGTAATAGTCCGGTAATCGTAGAGAGTGCGACACTGCCGAGCAACGACGGAAAGACTATACCATCCTCGGCAGTCAGTCTCGATACCTGAAATGTCTCGTTTCGCGTACACTGCCGGTGACAGCACCGACAAACTGACTCCAACAATCTCAATTAACTGTCAATAGATGTTCGTCGGCCACGAGTTCCTCGCGTTCGCCCTCGCCGGAACACTGACCCGACTTACCGGACGAGACGCGCGTACCGCACTGTTTGCTGGCGGTGTGGCCGCTCTGTGTGCGTTGCTTCCGGATTTAGATGTCGCCTACGGGTTCGCCACGTATCTTCTGGCCGTTGCAGATGGAACGACCCTCTCGTGGGACGCCTTCTGGGGAGTTACAAACGGCGTCCACCGCGTGGTTACCCATCCGCTTCCCGTCGGTGCCGCTGCCACGCTCTGTTTCGCGGCCGCCGTTGCCATCGTTCCCGCCCGCGGTCGTGGCAAAGAAACGCGGATGCAGAACCGAACGCCGCACGGCTTGCTCATCCACACAACTCTCGCCGTCGTCGCGAGTGTCGTCGCCGCGGCCGTCATCTGGGCGATGGCCCGCGTCTCGAGCGAATCGGCGGCCGTCGTCGCCGCCACCTACCTCGGTACCGTCTGCGTCGTCGGTGCGGCCGTCAGCCGTCGATTCGGGAAGGAGAGCAGACTCGGTATCGGGACACCGACTCTGGCATTCGCCGCGGGTGTTGGCTTCCTCACACACCCGTTCGGTGACGTGCTCATGGCCGCCCCGCCGCCGCTTTTCGCACCCGCTGCACCCTCACCGCTCACTGACCGCGTGGTGTTTTCGGCAGACGAGACGGTGAACCTCCTCAACATCTTGTTCGTGGAAGTCGCCACCGTGTGGGCCGGTCTGTTCACGTACCTCCGTCTCACCGGGCACCGTCTCCGCGACGCCTTCGCGGGGCGAGCAGTGGTCGGCGTCGGCTACGCCGCGGCCGCGTTTGTACTTCCACGTCCGACGATGGTTGATGCGCACTATCTCGGTTTTACCGTCGTTCCTCTCGCCGTCGTCGTCGGGGCGACGGCATTCGGACGGGGCGCTACGTCGCGGAGAATGCGAGCAGTTCGCGCTCTGACAATCGGGTTAGCGACGCTCACCATCGCCGCAGTGGCGTACCTCGTCGCCTATCTTCTCATCTAGATCACCGACCACCTGATCTAAAGCGAGATACCGTCGAGGTCCGACTCCAACTCCGCGACGTAGTCGTTGTACGATTCTACGAATCCCTCGAATCCGCCGACCAGTTGGCGAACGTCCGGCGCGGCGGGTGGTTCGTACTGTGAGAGCAGGTAGACGCCGCCCTCGCCGCCGACACGGAGGTACGACGTACGGTCGAGTTCTCGCTTCAGTTCCCATCGCGTGCCCGAGACAGTCGTAGCGAAAGTGCCGTAGTCGGTGCCATCGTAGCGGTGTAACTGGACGGCAATCTCGTCGCATACCTCACGGATGCGGTCTACGATCCGATCGCGTTCGGCGACGACGCCCGATGTTTCGTGTGGTTCAGGAAAGTCAGTCGAAACGTCGTCGAGGACGCCCGAACGCGACTCGACGTAGTCGTTGTACGACTCCACGAACGACTCGTAATCCTGCATCGCCGTCGCCAGTTCCGTCGGGTCCGGTTGGCGCTTCGTGGAGACGACGTACGTTTCGGACCCGCCGTTCCCTTCGTATCGGAGGTACTGGAGCGCACCCCCCTCGTACTTGACCGTCCACGTCCCCCGCGGCGTGTTGAACGCTTCTTGGCCGTAGTCGCCGCCCTGCAGAAGGGCGAGTTCGCGCGCAATCCGCCCCGCGTGCGACTCGACGGCCGCGACAACCTCGTCGCGTCGTTCAGCGACGGCGGCAGTATCAGCGAAATCGAAATCTATCGCCTCGGTCATTCGTGTCGGTGGTCGGGTCCGGCGAGGATAACGTCTCTGAAGAAACTCGGTAGATACCCGGACACACCGCTCGCTCTGCTCGCGGCGACTCAGACGCCACACGGTGCTCGTCGGAAAAGAATGCGGGAGAAGTGGGCCGGCGCGAATTCGAATCGCGGTTACGGCCACCCGAAGGCCGAAGGATACCAAGCTACCCCACCGGCCCGCACGTTGAATTGAGTCCGGCGTCGCGTTTAACAGTTGTGATTCACGGTGTCCGAGCGCCGTCAGTTAGTATGACGAGAAGCCGTCGGTGTCGAGATAGTTGTGCGCGACGGTGATAGAGTGGTCGGCGTGCAACACCTCGGGACCGAGACGAACCCGTTCGTCGGCCGCATCAGCGAGGGCGGCCGCCTCGTCGTCCGTAAAGTCGTGGTGATCCGAGAGAACGAACACTGGGTCTTCGGGCGGTTCGACGTCGGCCACCGGGTCGCCGTTCTCGTGAAGTTCGATGACAGTACCGTCAGTAGCGACGGCGTCGAGCGTCGCGTCGAATCCCATCCGGCGGATACTGACGCCGGGGCTCGCCTCGGCAGGCATGTGTCCGATAGCTTCCTCGCGGACGTCGAGTGCGCCGCGAATCAGGGCGGCTGTACTCCGTTCATCGGGGTTGAGACGACGTAACTCTGCACCCTCGAATCGGACAGTGAACTCGTCGCCGAGAACAAGATGGACACGAACGGACTCTCGAATCGCGTGCGAGAGGAAAAACGCGGAGTTGACACATCGACACAGGACATCGAGGCGACCTGCGCCGCCTGCCAAGTCGTCAAGTGAGAACTCTGGCGTTGTCGGAGCGTCGTGACCGATGATGACGAACTGTCTCATACGGGGAACTCCCACCGATTCACCAAGGGTCTGTCCTTCCGGCAGAGCGAAAACACCACTAGCGGTAACATTTACCTGCGACAAGCATAATGAACTATCATAGAGAATCGATTGAACAAACAAGGAGGTATTTGAGATTTTGGAAGATATTAATACCACTGTTCCCACCATAAATGCCATAATTGTCCAGAAATATCGAACGTATTAGATTGATATCTACATACTTATATTCAAAAGTAACTAATGGGCAAAAAGTCAAAAATCGGCGTACAAGACCACTAGAAAACAAGATTTGCCGATACCGGGAAACATTCGTTAGGTATTTATCTAACCGGCGGTTGATTCTCGGTATCCCTCAACATAAGGTGCACTGACCCATGTCAGATAAAAACAATACAACTCACAGTAAACTGAACCGTCGCCGTGTCCTCCAAGGCCTCGGTGGTGCCGGTATCGCAGGCCTCGCCGGGTGTGCTGGCGGCTCCGACACCGGAACCGACAGTGGAAACACAGACGGTGGGAACGAAGAGTCGAACAACAAGCTCAAGATGGCCCTCGTCAAGAGCCCCATCGAGTTCGACCCCATCATCGCAAACGACGTTCCGTCGTCGCAGGTCATCGACCGTATCGTCGAAGGCCTCTACACGTACGACGAGAGTACGGGTATCGTCCCGGCCCTCGCCAAGGGCGAACCCGAAGTGTCCAAGGAAGGCAAACGGTACGTCGTCAAACTGAACAGCGATGCGACGTACTCCAACGGTGACAAAGTCACGGCCGAGGACGTGAAATACTCGTACACGGCCCCGGTCACCGAAGAGACCGAGAACGCCTCCGAACTGAACATGATCGACACCATCACGGTTGTCGATGAAGAGACGGTTCAGTTCGACCTGAAGTACGCGTACGCGCCGTTCATGACCACGCTCACGTGGTACGTCGTTCCGAAGTCCGTCCGCGAGGAGGACAAGAATGCGTTCAAAAGCGGCGACAGCCTGATCGGCTCCGGCCCGTTCGTCTTCGATAGCTGGCAGGAAGGCCAGTACGCTCGCATCAAGGCCAACGAGAACTATTGGGGCGAACCGAAGCCGAAAGTTCCGGAAATCGAATTCGTGCCGGTCACTGAGGCGACGACGCGCGTCACGACCCTTAAGAACAGCGAGAACGACGTTATCGAGGAGATTCCGCCGAAGCAGTACCCGACGGTCCGCAGCATCTCCGACGCAAGCATTCAGGAAGTGCCCGGTATCGGGTACTTCTACGCGGCGTTCAACTGTAAGGAAGGCCCGACGGCTGACCCGAAGGTCCGCGAGGCAATCGACTACGCGTTCGATATGGATCAGGCGGTCTCCTCCTACGTCGAACCGACGGGGATTCGTCAGTACAGCCCCTACCCGAAATCGATCTCCGAGGACTGGGGCTTCCCGCTCGACGAGTGGAAAAGTATCCCCCACTCGAAGGACATCGACAAGACGAAGTCCCTGTTTGACGAGGCCGGCGTGTCGGACGACTACTCGTTCCAGGTCATCGTCCCGCCGGACGACAAACGTGAACAGATCGGTATCTCCATCTCCAACGGTATCAAGGAGGCCGGTTGGGACGCAAGCGTTCAGCGTCTCGACTGGGGTGCGTTCCTCGACAAGTACGTCTCCGGCAGCGAGGACGACTACAACATCTACACGCTCGGTTGGTCCGGCTCGCCCGACCCCGACGCGTTCTCGTACTTCCTGTTCGGCCGTGACGAAGACACGCTCGGCGTGACGAACGGGACGTACTACGGGAACAACAGCGAGTCCGGCAAAGAGGTCAGCGAGAAGTTCATCAAAGCGCGTCAGATGCTCGACCGTGACAAGCGTAAACAGCTCTACACGGAAGCGACGACGACGCTTCTCGAAGACCGTGCGCACCTGCCCGCGTACAACCTCAAGAACAGCTTCGGCGTGAAAGACTACGTCAAAGACTTCCACGCCCACCCGGTGGACAGCTTCACGGTGGCGACCGACTACAACAACCTCTCTGTCGGTACGAAATAATCGTACAGACAGAGGCGGTGACGCCATATTTATGTACAAACCGACCACTAAACGACGCCTAGAGTCATACATGGACACGATACTGTAAGTGGTGTAACAATGGGACGCCTTCGCTACACAATCAGCCGACTCCTCCAATCGATCCCGGTGATCGTGGGTGTGATTACGATCACGTTCTTCCTCACCGACGCGATTCCGGGGGACCCAGTACAGATCATGCTCGGCCCATCGCCGAGCGCACAACAAGCCGCAGCCATCCGCGCAAAGTTCGGACTTGACCAGCCCGTCCACGTTCGGTACTTCAAGTACCTACTAGACGTCGTTCAACTCAAACTCGGAACGAGTATCTACTACGGCGTGCCGGTCACGCAGAAGATTGCAGAACGCCTACCGATCACGCTGTATCTCCTGCTCTCCAGTTTCACCTTTGCACTGATAACCGCCGTTCCACTCGGCATTATCTCCGCAAAGCGGCGTAACAAGCCGACAGACCACGTCTCGCGTATCGTCGCCCTCCTTGGCGTCAGTACGCCCTCCTTCTGGATCGGCCTGATGCTCATCATCATCTTCTCGTTCTGGCTGGACATCTTCCCTGCGACCAACATCGTCCTGCCGTGGGCGGCACCGGCGGCAGTCGACGGAGCGGCAAATCAGATCGACGTCATACTCACGTCGATTCACCACCTCATCTTGCCGACCATTACGCTCGGAACGCTCCAGATGGCTGCGTTCACCCGTATCGAGCGTTCCTCGATGCTCGAAGTACTCGGTGAGGAGTACGTCAAACTCGCCCGCGCCTACGGCGTCAGCGAGAGTAAAATCGTGCGTAAGCACGCTTTCCGAAACGCACAGCTTCCACTCATCACGCTCGTCGGTCTGCAACTAACGAGCGCGCTGGGTGGTGCAGTACTGACGGAGACAGTCTTCTCCATCAACGGCATGGGTCGGCTCATCATTACAGCCATCCAAAATCAGGACTTCCAACTCGTGATGGGGACGACGCTGGTGTTCGGACTGGTGTTCGTCATCGGTGTCATCCTCACAGACCTGTCGTACGCCTACGTCGATCCACGAGTCTCCTTCGAGGGTGAAGAATAACGATGTCGAACGCAACAACCCGAACTGACGCAGACGAAAGCGGTCCCGAGCAGCCTGAAGCGCGAGTCGGCTTGCGCTACACCCTCTCGCAAGTGCGACGCGACCCGACAGCACTTGTTGGACTGGGTGTCATCGCACTGATGACGACTGTCGCACTCATCGCCTTCATCGACGGCGTCCTCTTCGGCTTCCTTGCGGAGTTCAAGACGTTCGCCAACATGGGAATTCATCAGTACATGCTGGCGGACATGTTCTGGATCAACCCGGTGAACGATCCGAGCAACGCACAGATTCTCCGTCCGCCCGTCTACCAGACGAACGAACTGTACCCGAACGACCCCGGTACGTGGGCACACCCGCTCGGGACTGACCACCGAGGGCGTGACATCCTTGCGCGCCTGTTCTACGGCACGCGTATCGCCATCACGGTGGCTATCGTCTCGACCGGTATCGCCATGATATTCGGGATGCTCGTCGGTGCAGTCGCCGGATACTACGGTGGCTGGATCGACGACGCGCTGATGCGTGCATCGGAGACGCTGTACGCGATTCCGTTCCTCATCTTGGTCATCGCGTTCATGACTGCGTTCGGTAAGAACCTGACGTACGCGATGATTGGGGTCGGTATTGCCACGATTCCGACGTTCGCACGCCTCATCCGCTCCCGCGTGCTCTCGGTACGTGAAGAAGACTACATCGAGGCAGCACAGGCGGCGGGGGTACGTGACCGTGATATCATCCTCCGGCACGTCATCCCGAACAGTTTCGCCCCCGTCCTCGTGCAGGCGACGCTCCAAGTCGGCGTGAACATTCTCATCATCGCCGGCCTGTCGTTCCTCGGCTACGGCGCACAGCCGCCGACGCCGTCGTGGGGACAGATGCTCTCGAACTCTCGGGAGTACATGCTTCCGAACCCATGGTTCAGCATCTGGCCCGGTATCGCTATCCTGATCACCGTCGTCGGGTTCAACCTCATCGGCGACGGCCTCCGAGACGCACTCGACCCACGGATTAACAACTGATGAGCGAACCAATACTCAAAGTCGAGAACCTGAAGACGCAGTTCTTCACCGAGGAGGGGACTGTCCGTGCAGTGGACGGTATCTCTTTCGAGGTGAACGAAGGGGAACTCGTCGGCCTCGTGGGCGAGTCCGGCGCTGGCAAGTCGGTCGCAACGAGTTCGATCATGCGACTCGTCGAAGATCCCGGCGAAGTCGTCGGCGGGACAGTAACCTACAAAGGAAAGAAGCTGATCGACATCGAGGAGGGCTCAGACGGCGAACTCCGCCAATCCTCGGAGATGCTCTCGAACGAGGAGATGCGCAAGCAGATCCGGGGGCGAGAGATAGCGATCATCTTCCAAGACCCGATGGAGGCTCTGAACCCGGTGTTCACCGTCGGTGGGCAACTCCGCGAGTTCATCGAGATCAACCGAGATGTCTCGTCCGAACAGGCCAAAGAAATCGCAATCGACATGCTTCGGGAAGTGGGGATTCCGGAACCCGAAAAGCGATACGACAGCTATCCCCACCAGTTCTCCGGCGGGATGCGCCAGCGCGTCATTATCGCAATGGCGCTCGCCTGCGAACCGGACCTCATCATCGCTGACGAGCCGACGACCGCACTCGACGTGACAGTCGAAGGGCAGATTCTCGACCTCGTCAAGGAACTTCAAGAGAAGTACAACACGTCGTTCGTCTGGGTTACGCACGACCTCGGCGTGGTTGCCGAGATCTGTGATCGGGTGAACGTGATGTACCTCGGTGAGATTATCGAACAGGCGGACGTTGACGACCTGTTCCACAAGACGCGCCATCCGTACACGGATGCGTTGTTAGATTCGATCCCGCGGCCGGACCAGAGCGTCGATGAACTCAACCCGATCAAGGGCGTCATGCCCGAGGCAATCAACCCGCCGTCGGGATGTCGGTTCCACACGCGGTGTCCGGAGGCGCGGACCGTCTGCAAGGAAGTCCGTCCGACGTATCAAGACGTGAGCGACCCAAACGAGTCATCCCACTACGTCTCGTGTGTGAAATACGAGAACGTGGGGTACGACGACGCCGAGCCGCTCGAAACCGAGGCAACAGACGCCTTCAGCGGCGGACTCGTCGAAGCGCGAGGTGATGGAGAATGAGCAAAGGAATGGTAACTGAGAGTTCCGAGGAAGTCAACTTCGGGGAAACCCTCCTCCGAGTCGAAGGACTGACCAAATACTTCAGTCAAGGGAGCGGTTTCATCGGGAATCTGCTCAACGACGACGAGGTGAAAGCCGTAGACGACGTGACGTTCAACATCGCCAAAGGCGAGACGCTCGGCCTCGTTGGCGAGTCCGGGTGTGGGAAATCTACGCTCGCGCGGACGGTACTGCGACTCCTCGAACCGACCGACGGCGCAGTGTGGTTCAAAGACGACAACCTCGCGGAGATGAGCGGCGAGGAACTCCGCACGATGCGTGAGGACATGCAGATGATCTTCCAGGACCCGCAGTCCTCCTTGGACCCGCGGATGAAGGTCGGCCCCATCGTCGAGGAGCCGATGAAGGCACACGGTCTCTACAAGGGCCAGCGCGAAGAACGCGCGCGGATGCTGTTGGAAAAAGTCGGTCTCGACCCCCAACACTACAATCGCTATCCGCACCAGTTCTCCGGTGGCCAGCGCCAGCGCGTGAATCTTGCGCGCGCACTCGCCGTCAACCCGGACTTCATCGTCTGCGACGAACCCACCTCGGCACTCGACGCTTCGATTCAAGCCCAAGTGCTGAACACGATGCGGGACCTGCAGGACGAGTTCGGATTGACGTACCTGTTCATCAGCCACGACCTCTCCGTCATCCGGCACATCTCCGACCGTGTAGCGGTGATGTATCTCGGGCAGTTGGTCGAACTCGCCGAAACCGAGGAGCTGTTCGAGAACCCACAGCACCCGTACACGAACGCGCTGTTGCAGTCGATTCCGGTCCCCGACCCACGACACGGCGGTCAGCGCGGCGTGCTCGAAGGCGACGTCCCGTCGCCCATCGACCCGCCGTCCGGCTGTCGGTTCCGGACGCGATGCCCGCGACTCATCGCGCCCGAAAAGTACGACTTGACGCTCGAAGAGTGGGACGACATAAAGGCGTTCATGCGGGAGACGGAGCGCCGAACCTTCGAACTCGACGGGGAGGCGTCCCTCCGTCAGGAGTTCTTCCCGAACGGAACTCCGGACGGTGAAGCCGGATCACTCGTCGAGACGAGTATCGACGATGTCCTCAACGACGACTGGGACGCTGCGGAGGAACGGCTCACCGAGTCGTTCGCAGAACAAAGCATCTGTGCGCAGGAGATACCCGAGTACGAAGTCGAATCCGAACACGGAAACGACATCCACATCGCCGCCTGCCACCTCCACCACGACGATATCTCGGGGAGCGCGAACGCCGACTAACTGACGCGTCTCACACTTTCTTCGACGCTCCGTTTTCCGTCAGACGTTGGGGGGAAGCTTCCGTCAGACGGTGGAGGGAAACGGCGTCAATCAGCGATTCGAATCTCTGTCGTGTCTTCGGGTCGAGTGCCGTCAAGTGCGAGATACGCACCGATTTCGTGGACGCCGCACGTCGGTTCGACCCACCGAGTCGGCGTATCGTCGTCACCGACCCGTTTGAGGAGACCGTTCCACGTCTGGGTGAGTACTTTACGCTCGCCCGCACGGAAGGAGAGTTTCGACGGCGACTCGGGCAGGTAGATCTGTTCGTCGCTGGCCTCCAGTTCGCCGTCCACGGTCCACCCCCACAGACGATGTGTCGGGGTGTGGACGGCGACAGGGAGTGGCAGTCGGTTCTCGATTTCGACCGTCAGTTCGACTGGTTCGCCGGGTGCGTACGTCTCTTTGTCCGTTCGAACCGAAAGCGAAAGGCTTCGTTTGACGATGGCCTGCGGAACGAACTTCCCAAGCGCATCGGTAATCGGACTCTTGGTGTCGTCGAAGCCATGGCGGTCTTCTCGTTTTCCAGTGGGGCCGTCCGCAGGAGACATCTCTCGACAGGCAGGTAGGCGCGCGTATCGTTTACTTCCGTCGGTCGCGGGCGTCTCAACCACAGTGCGACAGAATTGACTGCTTCCCGAAGCGGTTCCGAACAGCACAATGTTTTGATTTGTTGACAACATTCTCGAACAATGGTCTCCCTCAAAGCAGTCGGCCGCGTCCTGACTAGCCTCCTCGGAACGATGTTCGGGACCCTCCTCATTGGACTCGGATTGGTCCACGTCCTCGGTTCGAACGAACCGCCGTGGCAACTCGCCTTCGGCATCGTCCTCCTCTCCGGGGCCGCATTACTTGTCAAGTCGGCGAGCGTCACGCGCCGGGCGTTCACGTCTGCCTGAGTCGGACGTGAGTCGTCGGCCGAATCGGCTCAGTACCCCTGTGCATTCCCGTCTTTTCGTGGTTCCGTCGCCGCCGAGAGCGTTCCGTGGTCGCTCCGCGCGATCTGTGCGCCCCCGAACAGACTCGGGGAGAGAAGTCGCACATCGTGTCCGCGACGCGTGAGTTTCGTTCCGACGCTGTCGCCGGTTCGTTCCTCGATTGCGAGCGATCCGTCCTCACGGTAACGCCACCGTGGAAAGTCCAGCGCCGCCTGTAGCGGCATTCCGTAATCGACGATGTTCGAGACGACTTGCAGGTGCCCCTGCGGTTGCATGTAGCCACCCATGACACCGAACGCCGCCCAGTCGTCCTCGTCGAACTTGAGGAGACCGGGGATGAGCGTGTGAAACGGCCGCTTTCCGGGTTCGAGCCGGTTCGGATGGGACGGATCCAACGAGAACGAACTGCCGCGGTTCTGGAGGGCAATTCCGGTGTCGCCCGCGACGAGACCGGATCCGAATCCAGCGAATCGGGAGTTGATGTAAGAGACGACGTTGCCTTCGTCGTCGGCGACCGTCAGAAGGACCGTGTCCGAATCCTCAGGCGGCTCTGGAGGTTCTTGTGGGTTCGGCGGCCGTTGTCTTCCGGGAGCTTCGTTGCTGGCGTCCGGAACGCCAAACGACACATCGTCGTTGGCCTCCTCACCAATCGCTGTGGCGCGTTTCTCGGCCCATTCTTTCGAGGCGAGTGGTGGAATCTCCTCGTATGCAGGGTCAGTGATGTAACGGTGGCCGTCGTGGAACGCGAGTTTCATCGCCTCTCCGAAGTAATGAATCCGGTCAGCAGAGCCGAGTTCGGACTCGTGTGCGCCGATTTCCTCGGCGATATTGAGCGCTTCCAGCGCGATAAGACCCTGATTGTTCGGAGGGAGTTCGAAGACTTCGACGCCGTTGTACGTCGTGGAAATCGGATCGGGGAACTCGACTTCGAAGTCCGCGAGGTCATCGACAGTCATGAATCCGCCCTGCGACTGCACTTCGTCTGCGATTTGTTCGGCAATGTCGCCCTCGTACACGACATCCGCGCCCTTCTCGGCGATTTGTTCCATCGTCGCGCCGAGTTTCGGGAACGTTACTGTCTGCCCCACGTCAGGGGCCTCGTCGTCGAACAGGAACGCCTCACGAGCGTTGTCAGTCTCGAACACCTCCTCGCCGTGCGTCCACGCGTCGGCGATGACTTCGCTGACGGGATAGCCATCCGTGGCGTACCGAATTGCCGGCTGGAGTGCATCTGCAAGTGTCAGTCGGCCGAACGCATCGACTGTGGCTTCCCACCCGCGGGCCGTTCCGGGAACGGTAACGGTGTGTGCGCCCGTATCGGGCATCTCGGCATCCTCTGAGTCTACATCGTTCTCTTCGGCGACAGACTCGCGGACGTTCTCGATCGTCGCCTCGGCGGGTGCGCCGCCGCAGGCACGCATCGCACCCACGTCGCCGTCTGCCGTCCGGTAGAGAGCGAATACGTCGCCGCCGAGGCCTGTAGATGTTGGTTCGACAACGTTGAGCGCCGCAGCGGTGGCGACGGCGGCGTCGAAGGCGTTGCCGCCCTCGCGGAGCATCTGAATACCCGCCGCCGACGCGAGTGGCTGACTGGTAGCGACGACGCCGCGCTGCCCGTACACCGTCGAGCGCCGTGAAGTAAAGCGGTCTATGTCGGCGTTTTCGTCAATATTCATGATATTTAGTTTTGAATGCGGGAGAAAAAGTCCACTCCAAGGGGCACAGCAGGGTGGGTATCGAGCGGGAGGACAATGGGACCCGCCGTCTGCCCGGGCCACGGAAGACATATATGACAGTCATGTAAGAATATCCGTATGGAAGACGATACCACCAAGTTCGCGGGGTCTCCGTGGACGTGGCGAATCACGTTCAGCAGTGCGGCCCTCGCACTCGCCTCACACCTCGTCGGCGGGGTATCTACGGAGTTACTGACGGGAGCGCTCACTACCGTTGCGCTCTCCGGCGCGGTACTCATTCTCTACAGACACGGCCAACGCCGAGAGTCTCCTTCCGGAGACGGCAACGACGATGAGAGCCGTCGGGAGAAAGAGATGAAAGCCGAAGCGGCGGATTCGGCGGTAACAGCGGATATTGACCGCGCTCGTGGTCGGTTCGGTCAGTCGGTGAGCCCGTAGCCGCGGCGGAACAGAGCGACGTTCACCGCCGAAACGGCGACCGTGAGTGCGACGAGGACGGCGAGTGACATGTTCGGATCAACTTCGCTGACGCCGAGGAAGCCATAGCGGACGCCGTTGACCATGTATATCATCGGATTGAGGAGCGATACCTGCTGGAGCGTCGCGGGCAGTTCGTTCAGCGAGTAGAACACGCCGCCGAAGAACACCAGCGGCCGGAGGATGAACTGGTTCATCATCGTCAGATCGTCGAAGTCCTCAGCCCATAGACCGCCGACGACGCCGAGGCTTGCGAATAACAGAGTGATGACGAGCATGAACGCGATGAGATAGAACGGGCGGACGACGCCGACAGTAGTGAAGAAGACGCCGATAACTGCGACGAGTGCGCCGACGAAGATGCCGCGCGTCGCCGACGAGAGGACGTACGCGCCGACCATCGACCGATACGACAGTGGCGACGTGAGAACTTCCTCGATGTAGCGGTTCCACCGTCCGTGGAAAATCGAAAAGGATGCGTTCTCGAACGCGTTCGACACCGCTCCGAGAACGATGAGGCCGGGGAGGATAAAGAGGATGTACGGCACGCCCGCAATCTCGTTGATTCGCTCGCCGAGGATGACGCCGAACACCGAGAAGTAGAGGACGTTCGTGATGAACGGCGGCACGAACGTGTTTCTCGGACGGCGGACGAATCGGAGTACCTCGCGCTTGAGCAGGGCGAGAAAACCCGTACGTTCGACGCTCACTGCTCTACCTCCATCGTCGCGCGACCCTCGTCCTGTCTCGTCATCTCCACGAACACTTCTTCGAGCGACGTTCGGGAGATTTCGAGGTCCACGATTTCGTGGCCTGCGGCGTCGAGGCGGCGGACTACTTCGGGGGCGACCAGCCCACCCTCGCGCGCCGTGACGACGAGTCTCGTGCCGTCGAGTTCGACCGCTTCGACTCTCTCGTCGTCGACTGTGAAGTCCGGAACCGCGGTCGGTTGATCTCGGAGCGTCACCACGATGTCGTCGGTGCCGCGGTCCATCAGTTCGTCCGGGCTTGCGACTTCGAGGACGCGACCGGAGTCGAGGATTGCCACTTCGTCACAGAGGCGTTCCGCCTCCTCTATGTAGTGTGTCGTGAGGAGAATGGTCGTCCCGCTATCGTTCAGTTCAGTGATGGTCTCCCAGAGTTCGTGGCGGAGTTGCACGTCCACGCCCGCGGTGGGTTCGTCGAGAATGAGGAGATCCGGATCTGTGATGAGCGCACGCGCGAGGACGAAGCGTCGCTTCATGCCGCCGGAGAGCCAGTCGAATCGCGTGTCGCGCTTATCGTAGATACCGACGCGTTTGAGGACTTCGTCGGCACGTTCGCGCGCCTCGTCCGCGGGGATTCCGTGATAGCCCGCCTTGTGTTCGAGGACTTCGCGGATGGGGAAAAAGCGGTCCACGTTGAACTCTTGCGGTGCGAGGCCGATTCTGTCGCGGGCCTCGCGGTAGTCGTCCTCCACGTCGTAACCGAAGACGCGTGCCTCGCCGCCGGATTTGCGGACGAGACCCACGAGGATGTTGATGAACGTCGTCTTCCCCGCGCCGTTCGGGCCGAGAAGCCCGAAAAATGAGCCCTCAGGCACGTCGAGGTCAACGCCGTCCAACGCCTGTACGCCGCCGTATGACTTGCGCAAGTCGCGTATCGTTATCGCAGAAGACATCGGATACCGGCTATCGACGATTGGACGGATTAAGCGCACCGAACGCGGAACTGTGTGCGCGGGCGGGGTGAGAGATGAGGTAGAAACTGTCCTGTGGACCTTTCCCTTGTTAATTAACCACACACTTACTGGATGGTAGGAATAAACCTAATTAAAGAATATTATCACTATAAATCATTATGTTTATCTACGAGAGCCTCAATTCGGGAGATGAGGTGACACCCGATGGCAGTACCCGGCGCAGTACGCGCCCATCGACACACGTTCCGTACGCCGAATCGCTCGACAGACATCCCAGATCCACCGACACGACCCAGATGACGAAACACATGACCCGACGTACGACCCGACCGATGACCCGAGATCGCCCGAACGACGAAGAGAACATGGAGGCCCCACTGGTCCCGTTCATTATCGACCCGACCGAACAGACATCTGACAACGAAATTCGAAACCTCCGGCGCGACATCGCGGCCCTCCGGACGCAACTCGACCGAATCGAGACGCGAATGGAGGAAAACCAATGAGCGAGGACCCATACGAGCGAACGACGGGCGCTGACGTGTTCACCCGCGACGTGGACAATCCGTCGGCCCGGGAGTTCCGGCGGATGCTCGACGAGCAGAACTTCGTCTTCGCACCGGGCATCTACCACGCGCTCGACGCGCGTCTGGCTGAACTCGCCGACCTTGATGCCGCGTACATGAGCGGCTACTCGACGGTTCTCGGTCAGTTCGGCTTCCCGGACCTCGAAATGGTCACGATGACCGAAATGGTCGAGAACGCAAAGCGCATCGTCGAGGCGACGAATCTGCCCGTGATCGCAGACTGTGACACGGGATACGGCGGCGTCCACAACGTCCGCCGTGCCGTCCGCGAGTACGAGAAGGCCGGCGTCGCCGCCATCCACATCGAGGACCAGACGACGCCCAAGCGGTGTGGACACATCGCGGGCAAGCAGATTATCTCCCGCGACAAGGCCCGCGCGCGCTTCGAGGCGGCTGTGGACGCAAAGCAGTCTGAGGATACGTTCATCATCGCCCGGACTGACGCATACGGGTCGTCGAACGGAGACTGGGAGGAACATCTCGAACGCGGCCGGATATACGCCGACGCGGGTGTCGATATGGTGTGGCCCGAGATGCCCGACCCGTCCCGCGAGGACGCGGTCAACTACGCCGAAACCATCCACGAGACGCATCCGGATCTGAAGTTAGCGTTCAACTACTCCTCGTCGTTTGCGTGGTCGAAAGAGGAAGACCCACTCACGTTCGAGGAACTCGGGGACCTCGGCTACGAGTACATCTTCATCACGCTGTTCGGCCTGCACTCGGGCGCACACAGCGTCTACGAGGACTTCCGCGCGCTGGCCGAAACGGACGAGGAAGCGCAGTTCGACCTGGAAGGACGCTACCTCGACCACCCGACCGAATCGCACCACGAACTCTCCTTCGTCTCGGATTACCAAGAGACGGAGATGCAGTTCGACGGCGAGGCACGCAACCGTATCGAGAACTCCGAGGGCTTCTCCGAAGAGGAGAGCACCCCCATCGAGAGCGACGACTAACCGAGCGATTGCGTCAAACCGGTACTCCGTGGGCATCGGACGTACCGCCCGGCGAGCGAACATCGTAGCTCATGCGTTCGCGCCGGGTATACTTTGCTACCTTTTCCCACACCTGAACAAACGTTAAGTGAAACGGAGTCGTCTCCCGAACTGAGTCCCGCGACCCTGCGGGCAGAGGAACCGATGACCCGGAATACCATCACACGCCATCCGCCACTTGGGGCAGCCGCGACTGCGGCCGCCGCAACCGGTGAGGGGATGGTACGGGTCATTTACACGGGCTTTTCCGAAAATGGAAAACCCAGTTCCCTCTGCGTCCGGTCCGCGCTCGGCGCATAACCACGCGCCGCGCGGACGGGGTCCGGGTACCCGGTTTCCGTTCTCGCGTGTCACTCACAATCGAGACGGATCGGGCTCGTTCCCCCTTTCTCGCGCGGCCTGTGTTCGTGCTGAGCACGGAGCATCCAGACCGGACCGCTTCCGTGTCGGCAGTCGCGTGTCGTCACAGACGACACGAGGTGCGCGTTCGACTCGCGCCGGGAGCCTATGGCAATCACCCAACCCAGCCAGAATGCACAGCAAGACGACTACCCAGTTGCCGCCTCGCTGACGGTCCTCGTCACGCGCGATGCGGACGGCGACTTACAGGAGGGCGTCCGCGCCCGCCTCGATGCCGTGGAGTGCGTCGCCAGCGTGGACCGCGTAGACGTGAGCGGTTTGCGACCCGCACTGAACGACATGCGCGTGGATCTCGACGCCGCGTTGCGCGTCAGCGGCCCACCCGACGCCGAAAGCGTTGCCGACGCTCTCGAAGCCGGGTTCGGTGTGAAGGAGGTCCGAGAGGTGTCGATGGCGTAGGCGACTCACACTTGCGGATGCACCCCTGACTTCGGCCCTCCACTCATCTCACCTCGGTCCCTCCTTTCCCCATCTCGGTCCCGTCCTTCCCCATTTCAGTCCTTTCTCCCTGACTCAGCGGACACTCGTACAAGCGTCGTCTGAAAGGGGAAGACAGAAACGCGCGCCACCGTATCACTCGGTATGAGTATCTTGGAGGACGCGCGCGAACTCGCCGCACAGGGACCCATCTGTGACCCCTGCCTCGGCCGCGTCTTTGCCGACAAGAGTTACGGCTTGACGAACGCCGAACGCGGCCGGAGCCTCCGCGTCGCCGCCGCCCTCGAAGACGACGAGGAACCCGAGGACGTGGCCCGCGAGGACTGCTGGGTGTGCGAGGGTGAGTGCGCCCGATTCGACGACTGGGCCGAACGGTGCGCCGAGTCGGTCGAAGACGTGGAATTCGACACGTATCAGGTCGGGACGCGCGCGCCGCCGTTGGTCGAAGAGAACGAAGTCCTCCTGCGCGAGGGTGCCGGACTCCCCGACGATGCGGGCGAACTGTTCAAATCCGAGTTCAACCGCGAGGTCGGCAAGCGATTCGGCCGCCTGACCGAGACGGACGTGGAGTTCGGCCGTCCAGACGTGCAGTTCCTCCTCGATATCGACGCCGACACGGTGGAAGTCGAAGTGAACTCGACGTTCGTCTACGGGCGCTATCGCAAACTCGAACGCGATATTCCGCAGACCGAATGGCCGTGTAACAAGTGCCACGGCTCAGGCTACCTCGGCAAGCAACCCTGCGACAAATGCGACGGCACGGGCTACATGTACCAAGACAGCGTCGAGGGACTGAGCGCGCCCGTCGTCATGGACGTGATGGACGGCACGGACGCGAAATTCCACGGTGCGGGCCGCGAAGACGTGGATGCCCTGATGGTCGGGACGGGACGGCCGTTCGTCATCGAAGTGATGGAGCCCCGCCGCCGGAACGTAGATGTCGAACGCTTGGAGGGCGATATCAACGCCTTCGCGGAGGGCAAAATCGAGGTTGAAGGCCTCCGTCTGGCCGAGTACGACATGGTCGAGCGGGTGAAGGAACTGAACGCCTCGAAACGCTACCGCGCCGAAGTCGAATTCGGCGACGACGTTTCGGAGACGGAACTGACAGACGCTCTTGAGGAACTCGACGGCGCGACCATCGAACAGTACACGCCGAACCGTGTTGACCACCGCCGCGCCGCCCTCACGCGGACCCGAGAGGTGTTCGAGGCGACAGGCGAGTGGGAGAACGAACGCCACGCGACTGTCGAAATTCACGGCGCGGGCGGTCTCTACATCAAAGAACTCGTCTCCGGTGACGACGGACGAACGAATCCGAGTCTCGCAGGCATCCTCGGCGTCGATGCCGAAGTGACGGCACTCGACGTAACCGGCGTGTACGGCGTTGACGAGGAGTTCGAAGACGAAGCATTCTTCCGCGACTGAGCGTCCTGCCTCCGTTTTCGCCACCCAAGATTTAGCACACTCCAGTCCAATCGTCTCGTGCGGGAGGATACCATGTGCCATCACCGTGAGTCGAGTCCCGAGTGGGAAGCACTCGTCGAGAAAGAACTCCGTACCGAGGAGGAGGAAATGGACGACGAGGAAGCCGAACCGCACGAACTGGCCGAAGAGGAGTCTCCGGACCCCGAGCCAGCCGAACCGCACGTCGCAGACGACTGAACGACGCGTCGCCGTCGCGTCCGTCCGGCGCGACGCCGCCACCGTCTCCGTTCTTTCCCGACATCGCAACCGCTTAGTCGTCGCCGGGCACTCCGAGAGGCATGACCGACCAGTCGCCCGTCCGCATCGGCAGCGACGAGGCGGGCAAGGGACCCGTCCTCGGCCCGATGGTGGCCGCGGCGGTACGCGCACCAGCGGACGCACTCCCCGACGGAATCGACGATTCGAAGCGTCTCACGTCGGCGCAGCGCGAAGAAATCGACCAAACGCTCCGGGGACGAGACGATGTGACCGTCGGCGTCGCCACCATCGATCCGGTACGTATCGACGACCCGACGACGGACATGAACTCGCTGACCGTGGCCGCACACGTCGCGGCGGTCGCGGCCGTCGCGCAAGATGCAGACGAGGTGGTGACCGATGCGGGTGACGTGGACGAATCCCGGTTCGGTAGGCGCGTCCGAACCGGCGTGGGCGATGAGGGAACGGACGTGACCGTTGTCTCCGAACACCGCGCGGACGAAACGTATCCACACGTCGGCGCAGCGAGCGTCGTCGCCAAGGTGCGGCGTGACACGCTCATGGAGACGATTGGAGAGCGATACGAGGACTACGGACCGGTCGGAAGCGGGTATCCCAGCGACCCCACGACGAGGGAGTTCCTGCGCACGTACGTCAGCGAGACGGGCGAGTTACCGGACTGCGCGCGAGCGTCGTGGGCAACCTGCGACGATGTTCTCAACGCGGCGGCGCAGTCATCGCTCGCGGATTTCTGAGTACAAAAAACAGATCCGCGAATCGGGAGCAGAGCGCGTACTCCCCGTTAGGACTCGATCTCGATCTGCTTGCCGGCAGCCGTGGTTCCTGTGGCGACCGGGAGCGTCACCTGTAGGATACCGTTGTTGTACGTCGCGGCGATCCCCTCGTCATCCACGTTTTTCGGGAAGCGGAACCGACGGTGGTACGTCTTGCGACGGCCGCGTGCCTCGTCTTCGTGTTCAGCCGCGACGTTAAGGACGGCGTCGTCCCACGTGACGGTGATCTCTTCGGGGTCGAAGCCCGGCATCTCTACGCTCAGGACGAACTCGCCGTCCTCTTCGTACAGTTCGTAGTCGTTACGACCGGTCGAGAACAGTCTGCTCGGGAGGTCGAGACCTTGTGTCCAAGCGTTTGTGGGACGTTCGGGCAGCATCGCTGTTCACCCCTGTTCCCGTACGATACTATGTTCTGATGTAGAAAAAACATTTTGTATATTTCCAAAACCAGGATCGAACGAAACGTTTCGCTGTCGTTCAGACAGGGTCGAAAGCCCGGTTAGATCGGGACGTCAGCGCATTTCATCCAACTGGACGTACGAGCCACGCTTCGCGGAAATCCACGACGTAACTCGTTCGTCTTCGTCTGCGTGGAGGGGATAGATGGTACACTCGTCGGGTTCGTCGTCGTACTCGACAACTGTGGCGACCAGCGCCTCCGTCGGAGGATCTGCAAACGGGGCGGTGCCTGCGTTACTGGTCAGGGGGCAATCAGCGGACATCGTGTATATCGGCAGCTTCGTCGTTTCCCGCGTATGACGGGCAACTCAGTCGAATCACTGTACACCATCTCGTAGGTGCATCATCACCTCAATGAATCGCCTACAGAGTTAGGTCGTCTTCGGAGTGAAAAAAGCCCGACGAAGTCAGAATGAATCGAGAATGCTGGCGTGCTTAGCGGTCGTTCGTCGTCAGCGCGCGCAGGATGTCACCGTACGCCGGTCGCGTGATGAGAACCCCGACGAGAACGCCGAGGATGGTGAAGATAGCGAAGCCCTGCAGGTCGCCGAGCGACAACACTGCCAGCGGCGACATGGCGATGATGGTCGTGGCGGCGGCCGCACCAATGACCCAGAACGCTTTGCGGAAGCGCGACTGGAAGACGCGGCGCGACGACACCTCACCTTCTGCCATGACCTCGTCTGCGATGATGATGAGGTCGTCCACACCTGTCCCGATGACGGCGATGAACCCGGCGATGACCGAGAGGTCGAGCGGATAGCCGATAGCCGCTGCGAACCCGAGGAGGATAACCACCTCTGAGAGCGCGGTGACGATCATCGGCGCGGCGACTTTCACGTCGCTGTAGCGGACGAAGACAACACCGCTGACCGCGAGCACGGCGATGATGCCGGTAATAAGCGAGTCGATTTTGAAACTCGCACCTTGACCCGACGAGATGTACGACGTCGTACCGCCGTCCTCACCGGAGAGGTCGAGTTTCGCCGGGAGTGCACCCGCGCGGAGGTTGATCGCAACCTGCTGTGCTTCGGACATGCTGAGCGTCTGCAGTTGGAAGCCTGGGTCTTTCGCCCACTCGCCTCGCTGCATGCTCCCGGCAAGACGACCAGCCATACCGAAGGAGTTCACCACCTCACCGTCAACGACGACGAGGAGACACGACTCGGTGCTGTTGGGATTCTGATCGTACTCACACCGCGACCCACCGGGACGGGCGACGCGGGTATCCACCATCGTCTGCTGGAACTCGGGCGCGACGGACTCTTTGACAGTAACCGGAACCGCAGGGCCGGACTGTGTCTCCTGTGCAGTCCCGATGTCCTGGAAGTCCTCACGTTCGAGGACAATTTTCGACTTGTACGTCGTACTACCGTTCTGTTCGACGGGGTAGTACGCTTTGACGACGACGGTACCACGTTCGGAGACGAGTTTCTGGACCTCGGAGGTATCGCGGTTCGGCGCTTCGACGCGAATGAAGTGTTGGCCGGTTGCCGTCGTCACCTGTTGGGCCGATCCGCCGGAGAGACCCGCCTCGTTGATCTTGTCGTTGAGGACGCCGACGACTTCCTCGCGCGTCGCTGCAGTGACGCCCTCTCGGACCGTTTCGTACTGGTAGCCCGACGCATCCAGTGCAGACCGGAACTCCTGTTCCGTGATGTTCTCGGCCGTTACTTCGACTGTGCTGGCGTTCGCAGACAGTCGCGCAGTGACGTCAGAAGACGTTGCGCCTTCGAGTTCGGCGGCGACGTTCTGTTCGACGACGCGCGGTTCATCGTCGTTGAACTGGACATTTTCGGCCGTCAGTCCGACGAGCGGCGCGGTAATGCGCGTCCCGCCGGAGAGTTCAAGACCGAACTTGAGATTCGTCGGTCCGGTAGCGGTTGCGTTGCCGGGAGCCGCATTGGCGGGCTCGGACGCCAGTGTGGGGGAGAACAGCGCGAACGTCGAGACGAGGAGGAAGACGACGAGGAGCAGGACTCGCCAGTTGTCTCGGAGACGTCCCATTACCGACTCACCCCCTCGAACTTGTACCAGCGAAGCAGGCTAAGATTGAGCATGTACGTGTTCATCAGGTCGGCCGCGAGACCGAAAACGAGGACGGTCCCGATGGCCGCGAGCAGTTGAATACCGAAGATCGTCGCGGTGATGGTCATCACGATCATCGCCGCGATGGACGTGAGCGTCATCGTCACACCGGTCCGCATCGCGCGGTAGGTGGACTCATAGAAGTCACCGGAGCGTCGGAGGATGTGGTTGTTCAGCAGGATATCCGAGTCCACCGAATACCCGATGAGCATCAAGAGGGCTGCCACCGTCCCGAGCGAAAGTTCGATGCCGAGGATATTCATCAAGGCAACGGGGATGACGATGTCCGAAAACGCCGAGATGACGACGGCGATAGATGGCACGAACGATCTGAACATAGCGAAGACGAGGATGCTCATCCCGAGGAAAGCGGCCGCGACGCCGCCGAGAGCGAGCCACTGTGTGTCACTGCCGAAATTGGCGGACACAGAGGAGATAGAGCGAACCTCAAAGCCCGCACTCTCGGCTTGTTGCTCCAACGTGTTGGAATTGACCGCTCCCGACGAGCCGTCCTCGGATTGGAAGGTGACGATGTAGAGTGACCCCTCCGCAGGGACGGATTGAATCGATTCGGGTTCGGCCGTGAACGCGTCGTTAATCTGTGCATGCGGGTTCGAGGCGTCATCGACGACGACCTGTATCTCGGTGCCGCCAGTGAACTCGATACCCTGGTTAACCGGGGCTCCGGTCGCCACGTACCATCCCGCGACGACGAGGAGCGCAACCGCCAACACCGCAAGGGGGACCGCCGCGAGTTGGCGATTCGTGTACCGGGTGTAGTCGACTTCCGGTACCGTAAACTCGACCATGCGTGGCGTTGGTCATAGCTCCCGAATAAGCCTTCTTATACGACCGCACCATTAGACCGGAGATACTGCGGAGCGACACCGAGAGCCGTGCCCCCATGAGACTCGCATCCATGAGAAATTTTACCACTAGGAATCGTAGAAGAACGTATGACTGATGGACAGGCAGACACGACAGCGGCTCCGAACAAACGCGAGCAGGCCCAGCGTGTCGTTATCTCCTACCCGGACGAACTCAGCGCGTGGGCGCGCGACCAACTCGACACCGACCGGTTCCGCAAGTATCTCCGTCGAGTGCTGGACGACCTCACGCTCGGCCACACGTGGGAAGAGTTCGTAGACGTTGGCTGTTGTGGGAACTCGCTGGATGTTCCGCTTCGCATCGAGTCCGTCGATGGACCGGGAGAGATGGGCTCGGACACCGAAATCGAGTATACGACGCGCGAGACAGAACCCGGAGAGATGGCGGGCGGATGGCAGGTGCAGAGTGAGGGCGGTCCGAACGCGACGACCGGAAAAACACGGGAGGAACGCTAAGCAGGGAAGCCCGAGACAGGTCGATTGATTTACAGTACTGTTGTGGGAAGAACTACGCATGGGCACCCCACCAACGAGCGTTCTCCTCCCCACCGTTCGGTGGACGGACGCCTGCGACGACGTGGCGTCACAACTCGGACCCGACGACGAACTCCTCATCGTCTGCGACAACGACGCCGACCCTGTGGCGGCCCGCGCGGACGACCTCCCCGAGGGGGTCCGACTGGTCATAGCGGGCGACCCCGAGGGATGTTCGGGCAAGGCGAACGCCATCGCCGTCGGGATGGGGGCCGCACGACACGACAGAATCGTGTGGACCGACGACGACTTCGTGCATCCGCCGGACTGGTTGGACTCCTTGCACGCCGACTACGAACGGCACGGTCCGGTCAGCGAAGTGCCGTTCTTCGTCGGCCGCGACCCGCTCTCGACGCTGACAGAACCGCTGTACGCTATCGGCGGGACGCTGGGAACGTACCAGGACAACAAGGCGTGGGGTGGGGCGGTGATGTTCGAACGAGACGATATCGGCGAAACGGCGTTCCTCGCGGCACTCTGCCAAACGGTGAGTGACGATGGCCTTCTCTCGGAACATCTCGATTTGACCACGCTGCGCCGGGCGCGTCTCGTCCCGGTCGGGGGGAGCATCCGCGAATCGGCAGAGCGGCACGTCCGGTTTTCGCAGATCGTCTATCGGCACGAACCGCGAGGGATGGGTGTGATACTCGGACTCGCCGCCCTGTTCACTGTCATGGGTGCGCTGTCTCCGGTTCTGGTTTTCGTCCTCTCGACGCTCCTTTCGGTTGCCGTCTACGCCTTCTTCGGCGTCCGGCGGTGGACCGCTCTCCTTGGATATCCCGCGATGATGCTCCAACTGCCGCTGTTCCTGTACGGTCTCGTGCGTCGGACGTTCGTCTGGGGCGGGCGGCGCTATCGCTGGCGGAGCAAGTACGACGTGGAGGTTGTCGAGTAACAGTCGCCTTTCTCAGGGCATGTACCGAACGGCGACGACGCCCGAATCGGATCGGATCTCGACGCGGTTCACGCCGAGTCGGGCGGCCCGCGATAGCGTGTTCTCCTCGTCCTCGGCCACGTCCGACACGGCCTGTTCGGTCTCCCCCTCGGGGACGGTGATAACGTGAATCTCACCGATTCCTGCGCGTTCCTTTCGAGTGAGATCACCGACCGGCTGGTCGGCCGCGATATCGCGTGAATCCGCCGTTGGTGACTCCTCGGAGACTTCGATAGAGAGTCCCCACTTCGACTCGACTTCGATGAGTTGGTACGTCACGTTCATCGGCGGATCGGGAGCGACCACTCCCTCGACGGCGTCGTGGCGTTCGACGCCGGGATTCGACGACAGCGTGTGTACCTGCCCGCTCTCGACGTTCTTCAGCACCGCAGAGTCCTCGTCCGCGGCGGTTACGAGAAACGTCCCTTCGACCCGTTCGTCCTCGGTCATCGCCGACGAGTAGGCCACGAGTCCTTTTCCCGGTTTCGTCCCCATCCGAGGAGTTATCGCGTTCGGCACGGACGCCTCCGACATGCCCGCGCTGTGGCGACTGACGCGGACCGACCACGCCCGACGAGTGTACGAGACGCTGAAACGCGTCGGTATCACGGGGACGCGGATGTACCAGTACATCGCGGACCCAACAGACGGCCGAGGTGCCGGTAACGACGCCGATGGCGTCCGCTTCGAGACGCGAACGCGCGAGGACGTGGGGAACGAGTACGGAGCGTTCGCGGAACTCTTGCCGGAGGAACGAGTCATTTGCGCCCTGGACGATGAGACCATCGTCGGCTACCTGTTCGTGAGTCTGGACACCCGACACCGCATTCATCCACTCGAAGAGACGCTTCGGTTCGACGGGGGGTACGTCCGCCGCGTCTTCGTCCAACCCGACTATCGCAACCGCGGCATCGCCACTGCACTGGTATCTCGTGCGCGCGAATGGGCGGCCGACCGCGACGCCACGGCCGCCCACGCGCTCGTCGCCCGCGACAACAAACCATCACGGTGGCTGTTCGAGGCGAACGGCTTCGAAGCCGTACACGAACACGTCTACTATCGAGTCGGCCCCCTCTCCCACCGGTCAATAGAGCAGTTGGGAGCGGAAGGGAGCAGTCAGTATCCCTATATTCGTATATAGATTTATTTGTATTATGTACTTAGGTGCGTAATTTTATACGTCTCCCGCCGAGTGGTCCGAGTAGAGCCACGATGTCAAGCGAAGGGAGGTCAGCACGCGGCGGGTGGACCGAGCGACTCGACACGCGGGCGCGGCGGGTGGTGCGGTCGTCAACGGGCGACAACATGATCCAGCGACTCACCGTCGCCGATTGGTTGAGTCTCGCCGCGCTGTTTTGGGCGTGGGTGGGTGCAGTGTTGTTCGTCCAAGGCGAGGTCAACTGGGGTATCGTCGCCGTCCTCGGTGGGTTCGTCTTCGATAAACTCGACGGCTACTACGCGCGCGAACACGGAACGCCGTCGTCGTTCGGCCGACAGATCGACTCCTTTATCGACATCTTCACCTACCTCGTCTCGGCCGCGCTCGTCTACCACGTCGCCATGCGCCCGCACTGGATTGCCAGCGCCGTCGTTGGCTTCGTCGTCCTCATGTTCGGCGGCCTGCGCCTGATTCGACATAACGACGAGGGCTTCGTCGGCGACGGCGACACGAGCTACTACCACGGGACGACGGTGGTCCACACCCACCTCGTTGTCCTCGTGAACTACTTTCTCCTCCAGTTCGTCCCGTTCTGGAACGGATGGGTTGCGGGCCTCACTATCGTCGCCGTCTGCCCGCTGATGACTTCGGAGTACAAAGCACCGAAGACTGACAACGCGCATTTCCTCGTCGCAGTCGGTGGTGCCGTCACCGTCGCTCTCTGTCTCGGTCTCGAACTCGGCATCGTATGAGGACGAGGCTATTTGCGTCCTCAGCGGCGAGGCGGACGACCGTCCGCAGACTCGGCCTCTGCTGTCTTCTCCTCTTTATCGGCGCAGTCTCCGTCCGACGGTATGCGTCGTTCATCTTCGATCCCGCATGGATTCGCGCGACGGTGGTCGGACTCGGACCGTACGCTGCCCCGGGGTTCATCATCGTCCAGACGGCGCAGGTGGTGTTTGCTCCGATTCCGGGGCAGACGCTCGGTATCGTCGGCGGCTATTTGTTCGGAACTGTGGCCGGAACGGCGTACAGCATGCTCGGCGTCGTCATCGGCAGTACTGTCGTGTTCTGTCTCGCGCGGCGGTACGGTCGTCCGTTCGTCGAACGCGTCATCGCCGCCGACGTACTCGACCGGTTCGACTCGTTCGCCGCCGAACACGGCGTTATCGGTCTGTTCGCCGTCTTCCTCCTGCCGACGTTTCCTGACGACGCCATCTGCGCGTTGGCCGGGATAACGACGCTCCGCTACCGGACATTCATCGCCCTCGTTGCCGTCGGTCGTCTCCCAACGTTCGCGCTCGTCGCGCTCGTCGGCGACGAGTTCGCCGCGGGACAGACGACGACCGCACTCGCCATCCTCAGCGTCATCGCTCTGCTCTCGGTGAGCATCTACGCCGCCCGCGAGCGGTTCACCGCAGTCGGGTCGTAGCAGTCGGCGGCGAGGCTGTGAGAAAAGTTAGCCGAACAGTTTGTGGGCAGCGGCGACGAGGAGTGCGCCCACCAGCGGAACCGACCACGAGAACGCCTGTGGAATCGCATACAGAAGCGAAATCACGGGGGCGAACAATCCCGTCGGCGCTGGGCGCGCGACCGTCTCGCCGTCGAGGACGAACGTCTCAGGCATCGACGCGACGGCACCGAGGTACAGCGAGAGCAAGAACAGGTACCCAGCGATAGCTAACGCAACCTCGTACCGTGGCGACGACTCGATGCCGCGGCGGTGTCGGCGGGCGACGACGAGCGTCGGCGCAACCGCCGGAAGGATAACGAGAAGGCCGACGACGATGTAAAACGCCCGCGAGAGCGTTAGTTGTCCGCCTTGTATGGCCGCCGTCTGCCCGACGAGAACGATGAGAGCGATAACGATGAAAAGCGAGATGAACGCGACGGCGAGTGCACTGCAGACGACGTACGATTTGAACAGGCGCGACCGACTCTGCCGAAAGGCGTAGGGGAACGCCCCGAAGACGCCGTTGTATCCCGAGGCCATCGCCGGATGTTGGTGTCCCCGACTCTTGAGCGAACCGGTCCGTGATTCGGCTTCGGCTGCTGTTCGGTTGCCGGCGTTGGCCGAATGACGACCACCTTTTTGCCCGCCGCCATCGCGCGTTCACGCATGCGAGTTGACCTCGGCAACATACTTTCGACGACGCCCGGTGTCTCGGAGGCGTCACTCGAACGGTTGGACGAACAGGTGGCTGCCGCGCACGAAACCATCGAAGCGGGGCGCGCAGACGCCGAACACGGCTACGCTGCGTTGAACCTCCCAGAAACGGCTGATCCTGACGCGATTCGTGCTGCCGTCGAACCGTTCGAGTCACCCGAAGCCGTCGTCACCGTCGGCATCGGCGGAAGCGCACTCGGTGCGGCGACGCTCTCGGCGGGTCTCTCCGGCCCGGACGACCCCGAGGCGTACTACCTCGACAACGTGGACCCCGAACACGTCACGCGTCTTCTCGATTCGCTCTCGCTCTCGGAGACCGTTGTCAACGTCGTCTCCCGGTCGGGGACGACGGCCGAGACGCTGTCGAACTTCCTCGTCGTCCGCGACGCGATGGAGTCAGCGGGCGTCGATTGGACCGAGCGCACGTTCGTCACGACGGGCGAGGAAGGCAATCTCCGAAATCTCGCGGCGAAACACGACCTGCCGTCTCTGCCGGTACCTGACGGTGTCCCCGGTCGTTTCTCCGCTCTCTCGACAGTCGGGCTCGCGGTCGCCGCGATTCAGGGACACGACTTAGAGGCGCTTCTGGCGGGCGCGCAGGCGGAAGCCGACCGCCTCTCAGGATCATTGTTTGAATCGCCCGCGTACGCGTACGGTGCGGCGTCCTACGCACTCGCCAACCGCGGTGCGCTGACGAACGCGATGATGCCCTACAGCGAGGACTTGGAGTACTTCGCAGAGTGGTTCGCCCAGCTGTGGGCCGAGAGTCTCGGAAAAGACGGCCTCGGACAGACGCCCGCGCGCGCGCTCGGCGCGACCGACCAGCACTCCCAACTGCAACTGTACCGCGCGGGGCCGCGCGACAAACTCGTGACGCTCGTTCGACCGACCGAACGCGACGACAGAGCGATTCCCGAGACGGACCTAGAGGGTCTCTCCTATCTCGGCGGGTCGTCGCTGGGCGACCTCCTCGACGCCGAGTTCGAGGCGACCGAAGCGAGTCTCGCCGCCGCGGGCGTGCCGAACATCCGCGTCGAAATCGACGACGTGGACGAACGCGGACTGGGCGAACTCCTCTACGGGATGGAAGCGGCGTGCGTCCTCTACGGCGAACTCGCCGGCGTCTCGACGTTTACCCAACCGGCCGTCGAGTGGGGCAAGCGCGCCGCGCGTGGACTCCTCGGCGGCGGCGACTTCGAGGAGGCCGACGCAGTATCCGAGAAGACGCAGTTGGTCGTCGAATGACCAGCATCGCCCTCACATAGTCAGCTCACGGAATCCGCTGTCGGGACCGGCATTCCTATCCGCCACCGCATCCTACGGCCGGCAACGACATGGCTTCTGACGTGTCCTCCCAAACCAGCGACCTTCCCGCACCCGTTCGGGCGTTCGGGAGCGTTGCTCTCGTCGTCGTCCTCGTCCTCCTCTGTGCCAGCATCTTCGTCTCCTTCGGGACAGCCATCTTCCGAACGGTCGGTATCGACCGCGGGAGCGCGCTTTACATCGCCCTGCGGAGTGGGTCACAGTTCGTTGGCTTCGGCGTCGCCGCCGTCGGCTACCTCACTGTGACTGACCAGTGGGAGTTAGTGTACCGCCGCGTGCCGTCGCTGCGCGATCTGAAGTGGATCACCGCCGGGTTCGGCGTCCTCCTCGTCCTCTATCTGGCCATCAACGTCGGCCTCACCGCGTTGGGAATCGACAGCGGTGACAGCGCAGTTGCCGCGACAGCGGAGGGCCAGCCTGTGCTGTTGCTGTACTACATCCCGGTGACGCTGCTCCTCGTCGCACCGACGGAGGAACTGGTGTTCCGTGGGGTCGTGCAGGGACTGTTCCGGCGTGAGTACGGCGTCCCGTTCGCTATCGCGGGGTCGAGTCTGACGTTCGCATCGATCCACGCCACCTCCTTTACCGGTGAGGGGGCGGTCGTCTCGCTCATCGTCGTCCTGATTCTCGGCGGCGTTCTCGGCATCGTCTACGAGAAAAGCGAGAGCCTAGTCGTCCCCGTCGTCGCGCACGGGCTCTACAACACCGTCCAGTTCGCCGCCACCTACGCGATGGCGGTTGGACTTGTAGGGTCAGTGTGATACGCACCGCTCAGTGGACCGGATTTCCCGAAAGCGCGGATGGCGTTGAGCTGTCTGTCGCAGCCGTTACGCCGGATTCTTCCGCGCGAGTTCCATCCCGCAGATGGGACAGCGGTCTTTGTGTTCGTCGAACTCGCGGCCACAGCCTTGACACTGGAACCGCCAGTCGCGCTGTTCTTCGATACCGTCCTGTGCGATGACGTTTACGTGTACGTTGACGCGTTCGGCGACGTTCTGCATCGCGTAATCGTCGGTGACGAGAGTCGCGTCAAGTTCGAACGCGGCGGCCAGAAGACGGATGTCTGTGTCCGAGAGCGTCTCTCGGTCGCCAGTTTCCCCGGCAGCGCGCCGGATTTTCTCGACGGTTCCCGACGCGGGGATGTGGATGTGCATCCCCGCCCCTTCCATAGCGTCGAAGCGGAAGGAAGCCTCTCCCTCCAACTCGTCGCTGACGAGCGGAATTGAGGCTGTCTGGTCGTCGGTGTGGTACTCGTGGATGAACGCGGAAGAGTCGAGAACCTGCATCGGCAGTGTTGTCCCTGTCTATCGTTGAACGACGATGTAGTCTTTTACGGCTTGGACCCGAGAGACGGGGACGCAAAAGCGCCCCTGCTCGTCTTGTTGGAAGGAGAACTGATCCGGATGAATCTCCTCGTGCGGCGAGACGAGCAGATCGTGGAGCTTCCCCGTCTTCAGATTCATCGTGATGTTGTACAGCATTCCGAGCTCCGTCCCGTCAGAACCCATGACGGCCTTCCCGGAGAGATTCTCGGCGAGTACATCGGCCATGAGGAGAGGTATTCGACCACGGTAACATAAGTGCCACGGGGACCGTCCGACGACCGTCCGACGAGCGGTAGCAAGCTGGTAATAAGGCGGTAATGAGGGAGTGACAGTGTGGTAATAATTTGGTATGTTCTAGTGATCGGGTCGCAATAAGTTGGTACTGGGACAGTCCCGAGGCGTCATAGATTGGTCCCGGCGAAAACGGCAGTGGTAATATATTGGTAATTCTGTGATGTCCGAGAGCGATATATTGGTACTTAGTTGGTCGCTTCCAAATAGTAAATTGGTAATTACAGGTCGCGAGTCAATGGCGAGACGTATCGATGAGAGGGACAGACGGAGGAATCAAAGCGTATTGGGCAGTCTGGAAAACTGGACTGTCCGTCGATTTGTCCGAAATCCGGCGCGTCCTCACGTCTCGCGCTGGCGCTTGTCCGGACGTGACGATGGACTTAACTTCGGTGCCCCCTGCGTATCGATATAGAACACTTCTCGGAGTGATTTTTCATGTCTGACACCGACGCCGACGCTCCTTCCACGACTGAATCGAACGCACTCCGAACCCCCATCGTCGCTGTTCTCGGGCACGTCGATCACGGCAAGACGACGCTGCTCGACAAGATTCGCGGCTCTGCGGTCTCGGAAGGCGAAGCAGGCGCGATCACACAACACATCGGCGCTACGGCGGTTCCGCTAGATACGGTCTCACAGATGGCCGGCAGTCTCGTCAATCCGGACGACTTCGACCTTCCCGGATTGTTGTTCATCGACACGCCCGGGCATCACTCGTTCTCGACGCTTCGATCACGCGGTGGCGCACTGGCCGACATCGCCATTGTCGTCGTTGACGTTAACGACGGATTCCAACCGCAGACCATCGAGGCGCTCGACATCCTCAAGCGAACCGGGACGCCGTTCGTGGTCGCCGCCAACAAAATTGACACGACGCCCGGATGGAACCCGAACGACGGATCACCCATTCAGGAGACGTACGAGAACCAGTCGGACAACGCCCGGCAACGACTGGACCAGAACCTCTACGAGATAATCGGTAATCTCTCGGACGAAGGCTTCTCTGCGGACCTCTACTGGCGCGTGCAGAACTTCCAGAAGAACGTCGGCGTCGTCCCGCTGTCGGCAATGACCGGCGAAGGGATTCCTGACTTGCTCGCGGTTCTCATGGGTCTCTCCCAACGATACATGAAAGAGGAGATGGCCGTAGACGTGGGCGGTCCCGGCGCGGGAACCGTCCTCGAAGTGAAAGAAGAGCGCGGGTTCGGTGCGACAGTAGACGTTGTCCTGTACGACGGGAGTGTCCGCGAGAGCGACACGATCGTCGTCGGCGGTGTCAACGGCCCTATCGTCACGGAAGTTCGGGCCCTCCTGCAACCGCGGCCGAACGCCGAGATTCGAACCGAGAAACGGTTCGATAAGGTCGAAGAGGTACGCGCCGCCGCGGGTATCAAAATTGCCGCTCCGGATCTCGATGATGCGATGGCGGGCGCGCCGATTCGCGTCGTCCGCGACCAGCCTGTAGACGACGTTATCGCCGAGGTTGAGTCCGAACTGGCCGAAATCGAAGTGGATACCGAAGAAGAGGGTGTCGTCGTGAAGGCGGACACCCTCGGCAGTTTGGAGGCGATGGCGAACGCGCTGCGCGAAGCGGAAGTCCCGATTCTCCGCGCAGAAGTCGGCGACGTTGCCCCGCGCGACGTGGCCGTCGCCTCGACAGCCCGCGAGATGGAGAACAAGGTCATCCTCGGCTTCAACGTGGACGTACTCGCCAACGCCGAGGACGAACTGGAGAAAACGGGCGACGTGCGTCTGTTCAAGGACGACGTTATCTACCAACTCATCGAGGAGTACGAGGAGTTCGTCGAGGAACGCAAGCGCGCCCAGCAGGAGACGGTGCTGGACAAGATCATGCGACCCTGCCGGTTCCGCATCCTCGAAGATCACGTCTTCCGACAGTCGAGCCCCGCCGTCGTCGGCGTCGAAGTCCTCTCGGGGACGCTGAAAAACAACGCGAACGTCGTGAAGTGGGAGGGCAACGAAACCACCCGCGTCGGCCAACTCTCCGGCATCCAAGAGCAGGGCGAGGACGTTTCGGAAGCCCGCGCGGGCAACCGCGTTTCGGTCGCCATCGACGGCCCCACGGTCGGCCGACAGATCGAGGAGGGCGACGAACTCTGGACGGAACTGCCCGAGAAACACGCGAAGATTCTCGAACAGGAACTGTCCGACGAGATTCCCGCCGACGAACTCGAAGCGTTGACTGGATATTTGGATAAACACCGACAGCGTGACCCCTTCTGGGGGAAGTAACTGTTTTGTGTAGCCAATTGTGTAGACAATTTGCGGGCCTATCGGAGCGAACGCGCCATACTACTCTACCAATCTGATATATGTTCTGCGCGCTACCTCTCTCCCTACGCCCATAATCATCCGAAGGCGGTACGACTCCCCCCGTCGAAATTGGCGCGGGCGGCTTTCAGTTCCTCACTGGATAGGGGGTGGGTGTCCGCGCCAGAAGCGTGGCGATTAATTCACGCAATATCGGCCGCCCCGACACCCGCGATAAAAATTATTATTTAAAATACTGGGCAAGTGATACTGAAACTAAGCCGATTAACACTGTCAAAACAAGTCCCCAAACACCATACTTTGGGTAAGCGGATAACGCAAAAGCACTGAGAGGGGGGAGAAGCAGAGAAGCGTCTCTCAGAGGGTTGCTTTGTGCTTCTTTTGCTAATTCCTTGATTTTTTCTGGTGGTGTATAGGTCATCAGAATACGGTGATAACGATAATTTCAGCCAGCGATATTTACTTTTTCCGCCGAGGAGGCGGTCGGCGGGGCCTCCCTCGCTATCCGCAGTACGGAAACGCGCTTTGAGCCGTCCCACAATTGTCCTACGCACTCGTCAGTACGGTATACACGGGAGGGGCGGGAGATAGTCGGCCCGCCCCGATGACCAAGTGGTTGCCTGTCAGCCAGTCAACCACCACTGTCGTTGTCGTTCTGGTTATAGAAGTGGAATGAGTACGTACGTACTTCTGTTTCCACTCCGTGTCGATGTTAGTTCGGTCTTTCTGTGTTTTGAGTCCGGGGTGCGACTCAAACGGCAGTTTTCTGCGGTTTCAGCCGATACCGCCGTGGCCATCTGCTTAGTTGTTAAACAACTACGAAGCACGCCCTCCCGGACAGTATAGAAACGGCTGACTGTGTATCCCTATCGCCGGTGTAAAGTGAGCTATTGCCCGCCCTCGGAATGACATCCACAGATGAGAACGCGTGTTACTCTGGGTCCGAACTCACGTATTGCGCCAGCCTAGTATATTCGATGTCTCGTAATATGCTCCTGTCATTACTTTCATCATCGCTGATTAGGCGGTCAACCACTTCTTCCAGCCCCGTTTCGACTGGGCCACCAGAGGTGACGATATCGGTAATTGGGTAATCGTGGCCGGTGATATTCAGGTTCCGTCTTGCCGTGAGGTCCTCAATCTTTTCCACCGGCGGGTCCGTTATTGAGTCAAGGTAGGTGTCTGCCTTGGATGACTGGAAATCCATACTGCCATCGTCGCTGATGGCGCGTAGTACCCTTTCATTCTCTAACATATAGTTGACCGCCTCAAATACGGATATCATGCGGCCATTCAGTTGGGCTTGGTAGAAGCTGAGCAAACTATCCTCTAAGTCATTTTCGTGGTGGATAATCCACTCAGTTGGCGGGAAATTGTTGTTCAAGGTACTCCACGCAAGGAATTCACACCTTTCGTTGTCCAGTTCCAGCTCATCGCGTCGCTTCAACATCGTGTACACAGCCCCGCGCGACGAGTAGAGCTCGCCGCTTGAATTCCACTCCTTAACAGATAGGGATAGTCGCTTGTTGAGGTCACTGTAACCTTCTGTCGTCACAATTTCGTCGATAGGGACGCCCTCGTCGCTTGATGTCGCCGATATCTCCAGATTCTCAAGTTGGTCCGAGGAGATTCCAACCATCCTCTGCAACCCACCGAGCGCTTCCTCAATCTTCTCGTTCACGAGGTCTTCCCGGCGTTCGATGATGACTCTATAGTCCGAATTACGCATTGGGCGCGACTGTGAGCCCTTCCTCACGTAGCCAACTCCGCTCTTCACTAATGTGGTCGCACCCCCACTCGTGGTTATCGAGGTGTCAAACAATACTGGTGGAGAATCCGACCTCCGAACCGAGAGTACCGCAGCAGTGTTGTCATCTTGAGTGAGCACAGTGCGCTCAACCTCAGGAACCGGGTCAAGACTATCCGAAAGGAGGTCCTGAACACGAGCTTCATCGACTTCAACCACGTGCTCCCCGCCGTTAGCGTCCCAATCACTGGCACCGATGAAGCCCCCAGAGTCACCGAATCCGATGAAGAGGTACCTGTACCGTTGCTCTCCACGGGTGTTCGCAAGGGCACAAATGTGCTTCAATAATCGGAAATTCCGTTCCTTGCCTTGGTCACTGCTATCCGCATGGATGAACGCTTGGCGCTTGTTGTCGTACAGTTTGTTCTCTCCATCCGGTATCGTCTCGTCGATAAAGGCGGTCACTTCGGAGTCTGTCGTGGAAGACGCATTCAACATCACACGCAGTGTCTCAGACCAGTGAGCGGTGTCAGAGGATGACATAATACGTCCGGTACTGTCAGAGAGTAATAAAATCTCCCCTCAGCACTCCGAATCAGGCACGTTGTCGGGATAGAACTAGACCCACTGATGTTGCGGTTCGTATCGACAAAACGCATTTACTCGGAACTGGAGTTGATCGTCGGTATGCGACTCGCGTCACGGTAGCCACTAGCTCTCGGGTGTGAGAAGCAGTAAGACATGCGAAAGAACGACACAAATCTGTCGGGCGAGCGGTCGGTCCCCCGTTCTACGGCTCTCTCATAATCTCCCGGAACTATCACTGGACGCTGACACTCGCCTCGTCAGCGATAACGGATAGCACGCATGTCGGTGTACGCCACGTCACCATAGCGTACCAAGGTCACGACACCGACGCAGGCGTCCCCGAAGCGGTCGTCAGAGAGTGCGACCGGTGTGGCGGCGAACGGGAACACGAAGTCGCCGTCAGAGTGCAAGAACGCGAGACGAGAGAGGGCGTGCGCGAGGTGAACAAGGCGTACTCCCGAACGCCGTACCGGGTGTACCGTTGCAAGTACTGCGCGGTGACAGTAGCGGAGCGAATCCGCTGAACGAAGCGTGGCGTCCAATCCTCGGAGGTTTTCCGTAACGTATCGACACGTCTCCCCGAAGGAACCGGCGGGTTCGGCGTAATCTTTACTACGGAACCGTCCGTATTCGGGAACGAGGTGAGTACGGATGAGTGTCAGTAAACGCCCCACTGGTGAGACTATCGTTCCAGCAGTCGAATCGCGGTACGACTGGTTGTTGGCACTCCTCCCGCTCCCGATGCTTCTCGGCATCCTCGTGGCCGTAATCACCGACATCCGCGTCGCTTTCGGCGTCAGTCTCGGCGGGCTGCCGTCGGTGGCGATGTTGGTATACGGCCTGTTCGTGGATCCGCCGCTATCGGGCAGTAGCGTCTGTGAGTCCTCACACACTCGACTGCACGACGCGGATTAAAAGTTGTAGACGCGGCTATCGTGACGGCCAAAACGGAGCAGACGTGGATTACCGAGCGGTCGGCGTCAACTCGTCGCCGACAGCGTTCATCACCTGAAACGCCGCGGAGGCAGCGAGTCCCTGAGCCACCTCGTCGCGGTCCGATTCAGTGAGTCCCGAGTCCAGATCCTCCTCGTCCGGCGTGAATCCGGCGCTGATTGGCCGACCGACCGGCGGGTGGACGGCAACAGTCGCCTGCGGGCCGTTGGACCCGTAGGAGAGTTCCGAACCCACAGCGTAGCCTTCTGGGAGGTACGTCTGCGTCCGCGTGACGATACCGGCGACGGCCTCACGAAGTCGCCGAACCTGCGCCGTGGAAAGTTCGGACTCCTCCGGGCGACCTGCATCTACCACACCGGGAGCACCCGCGTAGGGGTTGTTTCCGTTCATGAGGAATGAGTCATCAACCCTACGGGAACGCCGCAGATAAAGCCGTCGGAAGCTTCAGAAATGCGGTCGAAATCGTCGCTAGTCGATGGACTCAGCCGAGAGAGACGAAATCAGAAAGCCGTTAGTCGTCCTCAGAAAATCGGTTCGCTCTGTCCGTACGCGGCCACGGTAATGGCAGTCGTGTATCCCTCGCCGTCGGCGTCTGCCGTCGTCGTTGTGACGCGTTCGTTGTCAAACTGCCAATCTCGGAGGTTCCGACCAGAACTGAGTCCCGCCTCGATAGCGTGACGGACCTCCTCGGCGTCCGCGCCGGACGCCTCGTAGAACAGTCCCGGGCCGGGACCGACCGTCCATCCGAGTCCGGCCGAAACGGTTCCCGCGTCGCTCGTCGTCGCGCGCGCTTCGACAACGGTGAGGCGGTTGCCTGCCGGACCAAGGTCGGGTGCGGTGTCTACTTCCTCCACCGTGGTGTCGGCGGGAATGACAGAAGAGACAGCGACGAGGTTGTAGTTGTGGATGTTGGCGGCGGCGAGTGCAGCGTCGTACGACGCCATTTCGGTAGGGGCGGTTCCCACACCGCGAACGACGTAGATCGTGTTCATCGTCGGAGAACGTCGCCGCGGAGAATAAGGAGTTACGAAACGACCGTCGGAGAGCGACGAATGTCGATGTCCAGTTAGTACTGGTAGTCGGTGTGCCCCGGAATCGAGCGCGAGTCCTCGGCGTCGCGCATCTTCTCGATGGCGTCGTCGAAGTCCACGCGGCGAACCTCAGTACGGTCGTCGCGGATGGCGAACATCCCCGCTTCGGTCGTCAACGAGGCGATATCCGCACCGGACTGGCCGTCGAGTTCCTCGGCCAGTTCCTCGAAGTCCACGTCGTCGGCGATGTTCATCTCGCGCGTGTGGATTTCGAGAATCTTCACGATGCCCTCGGGGTCGGGGTTCGGCACCTCGATGAGGCGGTCGAACCGGCCCGGACGGAGGATAGCCTCGTCCAGCATGTCGAAGCGGTTCGTCGCGGCCATGATGCGAATCTCGCCGCGGTCGTCGAAACCGTCCATCTCACTGAGCAACTGCATCATCGTCCGCTGGACTTCGGCATCGCCGGAGGTCTTCGAGTCCGTGCGCTTGGAGGCGACGGCGTCGATTTCGTCGATAAAGATGACCGCGGGTTCGCGGTCGGCGGCGAGTTCGAAGAGGTCGCGGACGAGTCGGGCACCCTCACCGATGAACTTCCGGACGAGTTCGGATCCGGCCATCTTGATGAACGTCGCGTCCGTCTCGTTGGCGACAGCCTTCGCCAACATCGTCTTGCCGGTTCCCGGCGGTCCGTGTAAGAGGACACCGGACGGCGGCTCGACACCGACTTTTGCGAACATCTCGGGGTTCGAGAGCGGGTCCTCGACTGCCTCGCGCACCTCGCGCACCTGGTCGTCGATACCGCCGATGTCGTCGTACGTCACGTCGGGCGACGCATCGACTTCCATCGCCTGCGCGCGGGCGTCCGTTTCGTCGTCAAGGACGGTCTGGATGGCAAAGGAGTCGTTGATGGCCACTCTGTCGCCCGCTTCGACCTGCGATTCGAGGTGAGGCGACGTGTCCGTCAGGACCTCTTGGTTGTTGCCGTGTTGCTTGATGACGACGCCATCGTCGGTGACCTCCTCGACCGTCGCAATGTACAGCGACGAAGTTTTCAACGTCTCGTTACGACGCTTGAGTTGATCGACTTCAGACTGGAGATCATCACGACGGTCTGTCGCCTCCGTCAGACGGTCGTCGAGTTCTCGGTTGACCTCTCTGAGACGCTCGAAGTGCTGCCGAAGTGCAGACAGGCGCTCGGCATCCGACATCTCGGGATCGAGGTCAAGCCGAGGACGTTCGGGAAGCGAAGGGCTTCTGGACATCTGCTAACGGGGCTTGGAGGTGCGCATAAATGTGCCTTTGGGTAGCCCGAATGTTTTGTGACGGCTGTAGTAACGACGATATCGGCGTCGAGTGCCTCTCTCGGGGGCGAAACGCCTGTCGTTGACCGAGTTATTGTGAACGGATAGCGTTCCCGGAGCCGGGAGCATCACGTCGGCCGGGAGACGTGGCGGAACCGCAACTCGAAGATCGAGCCAGTCGGACTGCGCGGGCGGTACGTGACCGACCCACCGTAGAAGTCGAGCAGTCGGTCGACGAAGAATAAGCTGAGACCCTGCCCGTGCCGAAGTTGGGAGTCTTCACATTGACCGAACAGGAACTCAGCCTGTTCGGGTTCGATACCGGGACCGTTGTCTTCGACGGTCAACACGACCTCGTCCGGCGTCGTCTCCACATGAATCCAGATCATTGGAGAAGCGTCCTGATTGTACTCGACCGCATTCTCCACGACGGCGGCGACACCGCGTGAAAGTGCGTCGTCTGCGAGAATCCAGACAGGATCGTCGGGTACATCGAGATGGAGCGTCGTCCGTTCATCGACTAGTTTCGGGGCGGTCGTTTCGACCACGTTACAGAGGTCCCGTGGTACGAGAGCAGTCGAAGACCGTTCGAGAAGTTGGTGGAGGTCACGGGCGGTCTCGGCTCTGTCGAGCAGTCGCTCGATTCGCTCCAGTGCCTTCTCGACGAGTTCGCGTTCGACGCCCGAAACGGCATGTTTGATCGTCGAAAGGACGCCTCCGATGACGTTCGCGTCGTTGCGGATGTTGTGTCGAAGGACGCGGTTAAGGACGCTGACGGTCTGCTCGCTCCGGCGGCGTTCCGAGAGGTCGATAAAGATACCCGCGTAACCGACGAGTTCGCCATCGGTTATGAGCGGGAACGTTGCACCGTAACCGAAGACACGTTCGCCGTACTTGGTCACGGCTTCGATCTCACCCTCCCACGGTTCCCCGGCGGCCAACGTGTCCACCATCTCCTCGTACGTCTGCGAGTCGTTCACGAGAAATAGCGGCGGCGACCCGAGAATCTCCTCGCGGGTGTATCCCGTAAACTCCAGACAGGCTTCGTTGACATCGACGATAGAGAACGACTCGTCCGTAATGACAGTCGGATTCGGCGTCTCGTGGAAGATCGACCGGTAGATCTCTGTTGGAGTTTCGGTCATTGCGTAGCGGCCGCCATCTGACAAGCTGGGAGTACGAACGAGCCGAACCCGAATCTATCTTTCGGGGGAGTTGACTCGTTCGCCCTGATAGCTCCCGTCGTACACATCATCGTGGTTCCCGCGCGCGAGGACGAGTTGAGCAATTCGCGCGCCGGGTTCGAGTTCGATGTCGTGGTGAACCTGCAACAGACCCTCTCCTTTCCCTTCGTATCCGGCGTCCCAGACAGCCGTGTTGAGCATACAGGAGTTGCGCATGAGCGACGACCGGGGATAGAGAAAGCCGACGTGGCCCTCGGGAATGTGAATTGTCTCGGCGTACTGAAGGATGTACCCACCGGGCGGGAGGACGTACGAGCCGTCGTCCGAATCCGCTGAGACGGGTTCTCTGTCGCCGATTTCTTTGCCGTCAACGCCGAGCCGTCCGGGCGAAACCTGCTCGTAAAGCGAGTCGAGCGTCAGATCGACGCCGTTCGGTTGAACTTGCGAGTCAGCTATCGGTTCCACGTGGTCGGCAACGAACGAACCGGATCGAAACATACCGGAGTGGGTTCGAGGAAAGGCAAAGTGCTATCGTTCTGGACGCGACGAAGTCACTCTATCAGCGGTTCAATCTCTTCGTCCAGATACTGAATACACCACTCTACGTCGTTCATCGTCGCCGTTTCTCCGTCTCGTTCGATGGAGATGAGGAACCCGGACTTCTTCGGCAGGCCATCGACCCACGTGAGAATCCACGCGTCGTCGAATACGCGAACGAATGCGCGAAACTCACCGGTTTCGAGCGTTCGCTCGCTGTCACGGCCGCTCAATAGCGTGACGATCGTATCGTCCACTATCGTCTGGTTGTCGTCGGCATCGTACACGTCTCGAAGATCCTCCCGCATTCGAGTCGCGAACGATGTCGCCTCGTACTGTGTGACTGCTCGTAGGTCGTCACCAACGCGTTCGGTGACGTCCCCCCACACTCTCGCTACGAGAGAGTCATCCATGAGACACTGGTTGCGTTTGTCCGTAATACTTGTTTTGTTCCAACAAACAGTCGAGCCAGAATGGCCGATTTTGGGTGGATGATGCCACAACAGTACCGAAGCGTCTGAATATTTTCGCGGGTCGCTTCCGTGAGTCTGCAACCGAGAAAGGAGACACTAATCCGTAATTTGACATGATCCGAAAAACGAATCGCCTGCCCTCGTCCACGTTCACTATTGTCCATGTAGGTCAGAATATGCATATAATGAACATACGTCTGACCTCAAACACGCGGGATTTATAATCGTAGACAGTCGAAATCGGGACGTTATGGGACAGACGCTCACGGAAAAAATTCTCGATGACCACCTCGTCGAAGGGGAACTCGAACCCGGAGAGGAGATCGGAATCGAGATCGATCAGGTCCTCACACAGGACACAACCGGTACGATGGTCTGGCTGCAGTTCGAGGCGCTCGAACTCGACGAAGTGCAGACTGAACTGGCGGCGCAGTACTGCGACCACCAGACGTACCAGTTCGACTTCAAGAACACCGACGACCACCGTTTCCTCCGCTCTGCGGCAGGGACGTACGGTGCTCACTTCTCCCGTCCCGGCAACGGTATCTGTCACAACGTCCACAAGGAGAACTTCGCCGCACCCGGCAAGACGCTCCTCGGTTCGGACTCCCACACGCCGACGCCCGGCGGCCTCGGTCAACTCGCAATCGGTGCGGGTGGCCTCGACATCTCCGTCGCCATGGGTGGCGGCGCATACTACGTCGAGATGCCGGAAGTCGTCAACATCCGTCTCGAAGGTGAGCTCCCCGAATGGGCCACCGCAAAGGACGTCATCCTCGAACTGCTCCGCCGTCTCTCCGTGAAGGGTGGCGTCGGCAAGGTGTTCGAGTACACCGGCCCGGGCGTCGAGACGCTCACCGTCCCCGAGCGAACGACGATCACGAACATGGGTACGGAACTCGGTGCCACCTCGTCCATCTTCCCGACGGACGAGGAGACCAAAGACTACCTCGCACGACAGGGTCGTGAGGACGAGTACGTCGAACTCTCGCCCGACGAGGACGCCGAGTACGCCGACGAAATCGTCGTCGATCTCTCGGATCTCGAACCGCTCATCGCCTGCCCGTCGATGCCTGACAAAGTCGTACCCGTCCGCGAGGTTGCGGGCGAGTCCGTCGAGCAGGTTATCGTCGGTTCCTGTACGAACGGTGGCTACGAGGACATCCTTCCGGCCGCGAAGATGCTCGAAGACCGCGAAGTGAACAAGAAGACGGAGATGATCGTCGCACCCGGTTCGAAGCAGGCTTCCGAGATCCTCGCCCGTCAGGGCTGGGCTGCCGAAATGATGGCTGCCGGTGTCAACTTCTCCGAGGCGACGTGTGGTGCCTGTATCGGCATCGGTCACGTTCCCGCCTCCGACTCCGTCTCTCTGCGGACGTTCAACCGCAACTTCGAGGGTCGCTCCGGTATCGAGGACGACAACGTCTATCTCTGCTCGCCGGAAGTCGCCGCTGCCGCGGCGCTCAAAGGCGAAATCGTCGATCCGCGCGACCTCGCCGACGAACTCGACGACCTCGAAGCGCCCGGCGTCGAACTCCCCGACAAGTACGACGGCTCGAAAGCCGACCTCATCTCGCCTGATGAGGCCGTTGACGACGAACTCATCAAGGGTCCGAACATCGGCAACGCGCCGATTGGCGAGCCGCTCGAAGCGGACATTCAGGGCGAAGCGCTCCTGAAGATGGACGACAACATCACGACGGACCACATCATTCCGGCCACGTCGGACATCCTCAAGTTCCGCTCGAACATCGAGAAGCTCTCCGAGTTCACGCTCTCGCGCGTGGACGATACGTTCGCACAGCGCTCGATGGACGCCGACGGCGGTGTCCTCGTCGCAGGTGAGAACTACGGTCAGGGTTCCTCGCGTGAACACGCCGCCATGTGCCCGCAGTACCTCGGTATCGAGGCTGTGCTGGCGCAGTCGTTCGCCCGCATCCACAAGGCGAACCTGTTCAACTTCGGTATTCTCCCCCTCGCAATCGACGAGGAGACGTACGAGAAGATCGAGCAGGGCGACGACGTCGAAGTCGTCACGGACGTTGCAGCGGCCGTCGAATCCGGTCAAGAGGAGTTCACCATCCGCGTGAACGACGACTGGGAAGCCACGGCACAGCTGGACGCCTCCGAGCGCGAACGTCGTATCCTCTCTGCGGGTGGCAAGCTCCGCCTCACGAAAGAGCAGTACGAGCAAGAGGGCAGTAGCGGCGCGACGCCCGCGGACGACTAAGCGACACACAACACGCTACGTTTTTTCGACGCGATCCGCCGAGCGATAGCAGTGCGCTTCACGAAGGCACTGCGGCAGCATTGGTAAGCGGCGTCTTCGCACACGAACGACCATTGAACTTTTGCACGCACCGGGCGTACCAACGAAAAGTGACCTCTCCGGGACCAGAGCGCGAGGTGAACACCGACGACGAGACGAGCGAATCCGAACCCGGTTCCGAGTCGGGCGACTCGTTGTCGGACGTGACGATTCGTCGCGCGGAGCGTGCCGACCTGCTCGAAGTGTTGGGTATCGAGAAGACCTGCTTTACCGAGCCGTGGCCCTACACGGCGTTCGAGTCATTTCTCGACGAACCGGGCTTTCTCGTCGCCGTCAACGAGGGGAACGTCGTCGGCTACATCGTCGCGGACGTGATGCCAAATCACGGGCGAGACCTCGGCCACATCAAAGATATCGCCGTCACGCCGGAGGCGCGCGGTATCGGTCTCGGCCGCCGTCTCCTCCAGCGTGGACTCGTCTCGCTTTCGTTCTCCGGGGCCGCGCTCGTCAAACTCGAAGTCCGCGTCGGCAACGAACCGGCGCTGTCGCTGTACCGTAAGATGGGCTTCGAACCCGCGCGACGAGTCCCGTCTTACTACGCAGATGGTGAGGACGCCCTGCTTATGGTTCTCGACGTGGATGCGTGGCAGGACTAACCTGCGATAAGGTGATACTTCTCGGGGTCGCAGTACTCGGCAGTGACCGACTCGTACACCGTCTTGGTCGTCGGCACGTTGCCATCCCGGTTCCATACCGAGCGATTCGAGGCGGCGTTCGACGACGCAACGCTCAGGTGGGTCGAACAACCCGAGGGAAATTCGACCGTCTTCGAGGCCACAGACTGTATCCTCGCCACCATGGAAGTCGTCTCGTCGGGGGATTTCGATCCTGAGGCCGCCGCTGTCCCCGTTTTGCTGATCGGTGACAGAGAGGACAGTATCGCAGAAATCGCACTCTCGACGGATGTCGTAGACTATCTCGCCGTCCGGGGAGTGGATGCGGAGGCGACGTGGTTAGCCAACCGGATGGAGGCGGCCGCTGACTCCTATCGGACGGACAAAAAGCGGGCGCAACTCGACAGACAACAGCGAGCGCTTTCAGATCTCGGCGCGTTCGCGCTCTCCGGGCCGGCGCGAGAGGAAGTGTTCGCCGAAACCGTCGAAATCGTTACCGAAACGCTCGATGCCGGGCGGGCCGCTCTCCTCCAGTCGCGCCCTGAACACGGTGACCTGTCGATTGTCGCCGCCAAAGGCTGGCCGCAAGTCTACGTCGGCGGCGTCGCCGTCGGACTCGACTCCGGGCCGGGACGGGCACTCACGAACCGAGAGCCAGTCGTCGAAAACGACCTGTCGAGCGAGACGACAGAACTGACTGCTCACCTCGATGCCGGCAGCGAGTTAAGTGTCGTCGTCGGGGGTGGCACCGAACCATGGGGTGTGCTTACAGTTCACAGTTCGGAGAGCGGCGCGTTCGACGAGACTGACGCCAGATTCACCGAAAACGTCGCCGCACTCATCGCGGCGGTCATCGAACGCGAGACGCTCCGGACGACGTTAGAAGAGATGTTCAGCCGAATGGATCAGGGCCTCATCGGTCTGGACAACGACTGGCGTGTGACGTACATGAATCCAGAGGCCGAGCGACTGCTGGACACGGCCGCCAGCGAAGTCGTCGGGACGAACTACTGGGATCTGTTCGACAGCGACGCTGTCAAACCGTTCCGCGAACGGTACGAAAAGGCGGTCAAGACCGGCGAAAAGGTGTCGTTCGAGTCGTACTTCCCACCGCACGACCGCTGGTACGAGGTGGAGGCGTACCCCTCGCAGGCGGGGCTTTCGGTCTACTTCGCAGACATAACTGACCGGACCGAGCGCGAGATGGAACTGCTTCGATACGAGCGGATGGTCGAGGCGGCCGATGACGGTGTGTACGCACTGGATTCCGACCAGCACATCGTGCAGGTCAACCAAGCGTTCGCGGAGATGTTCAGCCGCGAACAAGAATCGCTCATCGGCATGCACACCACCGAGCTTATCGACGAAGACACCGCTGCCGAAAGCGCCCTCATCCAAGCGGAGGCCGCACGAACAGGCGAGCCAAAGCGGATGGAGTTCAAAGCGGAACTACCCGACGGCACCGAGGTGTGGATCGAGACGCACTTTTCAGCGATTGTGGACGAAGAGACGGATCAGTTCGTCGGCACTGTCGGCGTCGCCCGCGACGTGACCGAGCGACGTCACCGCGAGCGGTCGCTCACGATGCTCCACGAACGGACGCGCGAGATGGCGCAGGCCGACAACGCCGACGCCGTCGTGACGCGAACTATCGAAGGCTGTCACAGCTTGTTTGATCCCTGTCGGGCCGCCTTTTTCGACTATGACGCCACGACGCGGACACTCGAACGACACCCGCAGTCGGACGAAGTAGACCGAGGGCGGTACCAGTCGGACGGCGTGAACCGCGACGCCCCTGTCGAGTCCGAGAACGATCCCTGCTGGGTTGCTTTCACCGAGGAGCGAATGGTGCGCGTTGAGGAGGGAACAACGGTCCAGTTCGTGCCAGTGGGTCAGTACGGCGTCCTCGCTGTCGAGCGGCTATCGGGTGCGACAATCCGGGAGACCGACGCCGAGATGCTCGGCCTGCTGGCAGCGACGATGGGAGAGTTGCTAGGAAGCGTCGAGACGAAGCAGGCGCTGCGAAGCAGGGACCAGCAACTCGAACAGCAAAACGAGCGGCTGACGCAGTTGAACCGTATCAACCGAACGGTCAGAGAGGTGACGCGCTCCGTCGTCCATGCGACCACGACAGAAGAGGCGACAGCGCGGGCGTGTGAACGGTTAGTAGAAGCCGAACCGTACCAGTTCGCGTGGCTCTGTGAGGCCCCCGAAGAAGCAAATAGCGACGACAGGGTGGTGCCCATGACGACGACAGGCGTCGAAGACAGCTATGCAGCCCGGCTCACCGAAGCGGCGCAGACATCGCCGTTCCCCGAGTTGCTCTCACGAGTCGCTTCGACGGGCCGACGTGCGGTCGTAAATGACGTATTGGACGACCCAGCGTGGGAACCGCATCGCCGGGACGCCCTCGCACAGGGCTTTCGGTCCATCGCCGTCGTCCCCGCAGGTAACGACCGACTTCTCGTCGTTCACGGCACGCGCCCGGACACGTTCGCCGGAGAGGACGGCGACGTACTGGTCGAACTCGGAGAGACGTTAGGAGCAGTTATCGACCGTCTCGGGCGGACACAGCCGATTCTTGACGAGCGGCAAACCGAAGTTGAATTAGAGATTCGAGACGACCAGCATTTCTTGGTCCGTCTCTCGACGGCAACCGGCGAGACGGCGACGGTGACCGGTGTCGTCCCGACAGCAGAGGGCGACTACCGGACGTTCGTCCGAACTGCCGCGCCGAAGAACGCCGTGCGGGACGCCCTTCCGCCGGGAACGCTCGCCCGCGAACTCACCGATGAGGACGACGACGAACACCTCTATGAGGTCCAGCCGGCGGACACGACGCCGTTCGAGACAGTGTACGCTGGACGTGGCAGACTCCGCGAGATGGTGGCCGAAAACGGCGTCTGTACAGTGTCGCTGACGATTCCTTCGGATGTAAGCGTGCGGTCGGTCGTGGACGCATTCGCCGCAACGTACTCCCGGACGACGCTCGCTGCTCGTCGAACGCTCACGGAACCGACCGACTCGGTCGGGAGTTTCCGAGCGCGCCTCGACGAAGTGTGGACCGAACGACAGCGAGAAGCAATCTCGGCCGCACTCCACGGAGGACTGTACGACTGGCCGCGCAAGACATCCGTCTCGACGCTCTCGGAAGCGTTCGATGTCTCCTCGCCGACCTTTCAGTACCACCTCCGAGCCGCAGAGCGCAAACTGATCGAACTCATTTTAGACTGACAAATATCTGTCATACTATTCGAATAGAAAGTCTACGGAGAGACAGTATACGATAGTAGAGATGACGACTATTAGCCCAGAACGCCCAGTAGTGTCTGTCGGCGTGGGGGCCGACGGGATGACCCATGGATGATACAACAACGGAAGGGACAGGACGAGACGTAAAGGAGCGGTCGAGAGTTGTCGTTCAACACGACTGGAACGGAGAGGACTGTCTTGCAGTTACTATCGCCCGCGCCGCTGCGGAGGCGTGGACGGGCAACCCGGACGATGCAATGACGCTACCGCCAGTCGGTTCCATCGTTGACCCCGACGCATTAGAGAGTCTGTTCGAACCAGCGCGCAGTCGCGGCCGCCCCGCGACGGACGGCGGATACCCGTCCACAGACGGCGCAGCGCAGTCACGGGTCCGATTTACGTACGTCGGCTACAACGTCACCATCTCGGAGGACGGTGTCGTCGTCGTCGAGGATCCTTCGACGCTGGCGAACCTATAGCTCGGACCGTACGACCCTTGTACTGCGCTCTGTAACGCATGAGCATGGGCTACGCCTGTCCCGTCTGTGACGTGCCGCAACAGGACGGAGAGCACCTCGCAAACCATCTCGCGTTCACGGCGATGACACACGGCGCCGAACACGAGTCATGGTTGGACGAACACGTCCCCGAGTGGTCGTCATCGAGTCCCGACGAACTCGCCGCCCGCGTGACCGAGTTAGCCGAGGAGGCGGAGTACGAAGCCGTGTTCGAGGATACGGTCCACGACCACGCCGGACACGACCACGACTCCTTGTTCGGTGACGACACCGGTACACCCGAGCAGATGGATATACCACGTTCCGGACGGCGTGACTCGCTCGACGCCGACGCGCAAGCCGTTATCGAGGAGGCACAGGCGTTGACGCGGGAGATGCTGGAAGACAGCGACGGGGATGCAGACGACGCCGACGAGGGCGACGAGGCGTAACGGTCGCAGAGAGCAGGACAGCATATCGTAACGGACGCGTCGCTGACGACTGCCGACTCACGGCCGACGATTGACGACTGCCGACTCACGGCCGACGACTGGCGACTAGCGACTCACGACCCACGACCGAAAGGCGTTCGTCGCCTCGCGAGTCAGGTAGCCGTATGGAGATACTTGGTACACTCGCTCCCGAGAGCGAACGCGAGGCGCGCGAGGCGTTTGAGGCGTCCGGTCCGACCGCTCAACAGATCGTCCGCGAGACGGCGAGGGCCATGTCATTCGACCGCGAGGAGTACCAAGAGCGCGTTACTGGAGAGGTAGTCGAGACGGCGCGAAACGTCCTGTTCGCCGAACGACTTGCCGTCCACGTCGGCGCACACGAGGAGTTCGACGCGTGGACCGACGACCATCCAGCGTACGAGGTGACGCAACTCGGCAGTCCCAACGTCGAACGCGTCGTCTGGCACGCCGCCCCGTTCGCGGATGTCGCCGTCGCCGCAACGTTCCAGAACGAACGCGACGCGGCAGTTGGAACCCTCCGCAGACAGGCGTTCAGTCGAATCTATCGCCCGCGATTCGAAGACGGTGATTCGAAGACGGAACACGGGGAGACAAAGCACGAAGACTGAACCCGGCGGATTAAGCATCGGGCGACCCGAACGGGAGACAATGAACGGAGACGGACGCCGTCACGAGTCGTTGCCGGATCCCGAGTGGCCCGTACTGGAGTCAGCGGTCGAGTACGAAACGGGGTGGTTCACGGGCGGCTACGACCTCGTCGAACAACCGAACGGGAGCACGAAGCGCTACTACTGGGCGGAACTGGCCACGGCAGTCGTCGTCATTGCAGTTGAAGACGGGCAGGTGATATTTGTCGAGCAGTATCGCCCGACGATTCGACAGACGCAACTGGAACTGCCCGCCGGTATCGTCGAGGGCGGCGAATCCTACACGCAAGCCGCCGAGCGCGAACTACGTGAAGAGACAGGATTCGACGCGACGAGCAGTTCGGTACTGGAAGAGTGCTGGTGTTCGACCGGCGTTCTCAGACACCGACGCGGATTCGTCTTCGCCGAGGGACTCACACCGGTTGAACGCGACTTAGACGACAACGAATTCCTCTCGGTCCACACGGTGCCCGTCGAAGAAGCCGTCAAGGTATCGCGGGAGCAACCGACGAACGACGCCACTCTCGAAGGAGTGCTCCTCGCACGCGAAGAGGGCTTGCTCTAAGCGAGCGGCTGAACCGACCACGCACCCGCACGCTTATCTCTCGGCGTCCGTTTCCACCGGGTATGGACGACGAGATTGACCCCTCGGAAGTCGAGTCGTTACTCGACAGCGAGGACCCACCGCGCGTCGTTGACATCCGGTCTCCCGGTTCGTTCGCCCGGTTTCACATCCCCGGCAGCGAGAACGTTCCGTTCGCGGAGTTACCCGACCGCGTTGCATCGCTTGAGGGTGCCGACCGCATCGTCACTGTGTGTCCGCACGGCAAAGCGAGCATCCAAGCGGCCCGCCTCATCAAATCCTACGAGGGAACAGCCGACGCGCGCGTCGAGAGCATGCGCGGTGGACTCGAAGCGTGGGAGGGTCCGTTAGAAGAACAGAAGACAGCGGCCGAACCCGACGAGGGGCCGGAAGCGCCGTTCTGATCCTAGTTGACGTACTGAGACCCCCTACCGAGAGAGGGGATAGCTCGTCGAGACGACGACGCCGAACTCGTCAGTCACGAGAGTGAAAGTAGGGACGAAAACCGCTCGGTGTTCGAGAAGTAACGGTCTGTTAGGCGACGTTGAAACCCTTGTTGCGGAGGAAGTCCTCCACGCGTCCGGTGTGATTCCCTTGGAGTTCGATGGAACCGTCCTCCACCGTCCCGCCGCAGGCGAACTTCGACTTCAGGTCGGAGGACAAGCTGTCCATATCGACGTCTTTTGGGTCGAACCCTTCGATGACCGTTACCTCTTTTCCGTAGCGGCGCTCGTCGATGCGGATGGTGATCTCCTGAGACTCTTTGGCAACGTCCTCGCAGACGCAGAGTTCCTCAGGGAGCCCGCACGTCGAGCAGACTTCCGACATTACAATCTGAACGTACAGGATGGGGATATTAAACAGTATCGGGAATCCGTGCGAAATACACAGTCGCGTCAGGCGATGAGACGATGTGTGCGACTAGACAGTCGCACCACTGACGGCCTCACCGCTGTGAAAGCCGGCCGAGAAGCGGCGTCGTTTCTCGAACCAGTCGGTCCACGGTGGCGATAGCATCGTCGGCTGTCTCGCGCGCGACGCCATCGCCGTACCGAGCGCGTTCGTACGCTTCACCGACGCGCGCTACGTCCGCATCGAGACCGACGCGGGAGAGCGACTGGAGATACGTGCGCGGCGTCTCGCCCGTCCGTCGTGGGCGATACCGACGTTCGAGCACGTATTCGAGTCGGCGATACGCCCGAATCGTGTCGTCTTCCGGCGTGCGTCGCGTCCCCTGATACCGAAGCCACAGCGCCCGGTACGCGCGTTCGGTTACTCCCGTCCGTCTCGCCCCGGCGACGAGTCCGATCAGTGCGACGAGGCCGAGCGCGAACGTGCGTTGCGGCGGGAGATCCGGACCTGACAAGCCGCCACCGGCTGACGTTACGGAAGACCCCAGCCCGGGAACTGATCCGGGCGGCGGAGTCGCGTTCACGCCACTACCACTGGGTTCGAGTGCGTCGGACGGCGTCGGCGTATTGTTCGTGTCGTCTTCCGTGCCGTTAGCCGCCGTAGTAGTGGTTGGCGTGGGTGTCGGCGTCGCCGTCTCTTCGGACCCGCCCACATCGACGTTGGGTTCACCGTTCTGTCTGGCCTCGGCAACGCGGGCGTTTTCGGCGGTTTGCCGTGGCCCCGAAGGCGTCGGGTCGAACCGAACCCATCCAACGTCCTCGAAGTAGACTTCGACCCACGCGTGCGAATCGAGTCCGCGGACGACGTACTCGTTCTCACTCACCTGTTGGCCGGGCGTGTATCCGGTGACGAACCGCGCGGGAACACCTTGCGACCGGAGCATGACGACCATTGTCGTCGCGTAGTAGGTGCAGTATCCCGCGTCCATCTCGAACAGGAACGAGTCGGCGATATCGCCCGATGGCTGTGGCACCGACAGCGAGTAGCGCTTTTCGGCCTCCAGCGTCTGCTCGATGGCGACCGCTTTGTCGTACGGGTTGTCCGCGTCGGCGGTGACTGCAGCGGCACGGGCGCGAACCCGGTCGGATGTGCTGTCTGGCAGTTGGAGGTACGCCGCTTCGATATCGTCGGGGTAGTTCGTCCCAGAGCGTCGCAGTTGCGCCGTGGTGTAGATCGGAACTTCGCTCGTGACGCGATAGGACTCGCCTTCGCGCAACGAGGTGGTTGGCCGCAGGTTCCCCTGCGCGGTCACTTCCGCCTCGGAGGCGAGAGGGCCGTCAATGCGAACCGGTTTCCACGCGGCCGGAAGGATAGAGATAGTCCCTTTCGCCGTCACCTGCTGCTGGACGGTCTGTGAGGCACCAACCGGGCCGCGCAAACGACCGTTGTAGGGGTCCGTACTCCCCGTTCTAATCCACCCGTCGCCGGTGTACCTGTCGTACGCGGCCGTCTCCCAGTACGACGACTGCGGACTGTTGACCGTAAAGCGGACGTTCGGCGAGAGTCGGATGCTCCCGACGATATTCAAGCGGTCCGGAGAGTTGACGAGACTCCCCTCGACCGTGGGTGAACCCCGGTCCGGGAGCAGCGGAGACCCTTCTGCACCGGGGACCACGGAGATAGTGGCCGCGAGAACGATCATCGCCGCGAGGACCATCGACATCACGTCCAACTGGGCGATGCCCGCGCCGTAGCGCTCGAACGTTGACGCTGCGACCGTGACTGTCCCGCCAGCGACGCCGACGAGCGTGGTCAGTTGTCCGGCGTCGCTCGTGAGAACAAACAGGCCGAGGGCGACGCCGCCGACGGCGACACCCCACACGTACTGGCGACGAACGGCAAGGTACCACGAGAGAAACACCGGGCCGGGAGCGACGGCCATCGCCCACACGCCAGCGCCGGTGAGTCGGAGGATGGACAGTCCGGTGAGCAGTGCGACAGTGTCTGAGAGCAGGCGCGCCGGCGTCAGGAGTTCGAGTTGGCTCTGCGGAAGCGTGAACACGTAGACGGTGAAGCCGCCGACTAAGAGGACGGCAGTAACACCAAGTGCCGTTCGGACGCTGACGAAAGAGCCGACCAGCGTGGCAAGTGCGAGCGACCCCACGACGACAAACAGCAGTTGGGAACTGCCGCCGACCACGTTCGTGACGTAGTAGAGTACGCTCACGTACGACCACGTGAGGACGAGGACGCCGACAAGAGCGACGGCACGCGGTACCGAGATGGCGTCTATCGAAAACGAAGCGTTCGTGTCTCTCGTCTCGGAACTCACGAGGTCGTCACCCCTGTCGGTTCACGTCCTGTCTGACCGCCGGCGAAGTGACCATTCGCCCGCCCCGTCTCCGCGACGAGCATCTCGAACGTCGTCTCGCTGTCGCCGTATCTGACGCGGGTGGCCGCTTCGCTCGCCGTGATGACGACATCGGCGGCATCGTCGGGAACGGCACCGCCGTCGGCGCGTGCGAGATGTTCGAGCAGTTGTCGGTCGTCGCCCGCGGTCGCTTCGACGACGCCAGAGGGCGTCGAGAGCGTGACAGGGATACCGGACGTGACAAACGTGAGACAGATCGTGGCCGCCGCCTCAGCCATCCGGTCGCTCGCGGTTCGGGCGGCACCGGCGGCGATGTGGACGCTCGATGCGTCCGTCTCCGCGACGAACTCCTTGACGATGAGGTCGTCGCGTTTCGCCGTCGACTTCCAGTGAACATCTCTGAGCGAGTCACCACGGACGTACTCGCGGAGACCGTCGAACTCCTCGCGTCGAGGGGAAATCTGGGCATCATACAGCGACCAGAGGTCGTGCCGGGCCGCCGTCGAGAGTCGTCTGACCCGCGGAAACACCAGCACCGAGTCGGTACCGGGAGCGAGCAGTTCGCGTTCGACTAACCCGAGTACGTCGGTGGCAACGATAGTCGCAGGGCCGAGTTCGTATTCGCCCCGCTTGCGGTACGTCACCTCGTAGGCGAAGGGGTCATCGCCGACGAGCGTCTCGCCCTCGGCGTCGCCGTCGAGACCGAGGGGGAGCGCATCGAGTACCGTCGCCGGATACGACCGCTCGGTGTCGAACGACAGCGTGACCGTTCCCGTAGTGTCCGGAACGTCGTCGTTCGGGACGGTCCGTTCAACCGCTGGCACGGGTGCGCGACGGACCTGCAAGATGGCGGCCGCCAAAGCGACGACCGCCGGGATGACAATGGCGTTGAGAGACCGCGGACCGAAGCCGATGCTGAGAGCGATGGCGGTCGCGACCACCCCACAGACCGCGTAGCCGCGTCGAGTGAGCCGCATCTGGTTACTCGACCGCGACTCTGTCGAGCGCGCGAGCGACGATTGCTGCTCCGGTGTCGTCGCCGTCGGTTCGGATGCGATGCGCCCAGACGCTTTGTGCTTCGGTCTGTACGTCGTCCGGGATGACGTAGTCGCGCCCGTCGAAGACGGCACGGGCCTGCGAAGCGCGGACCAGCGCGATGCCGCCGCGAGGACTCACGCCCAGTTGGGCGTGTTCGCGGGTATAGCCCGCAAGTCGGGAGACGTACGAGCGGACGGGTTCACGCACCGTCACCTGCGAGACGGTTCGACGGGCCTGCAACACGTCTTCGACGGAGGCGACCGGGTCCAGCGAGTCGATCGGATGATCGCCCGTGACGCGGCCGAGCAGTTCCGTCTCCTGTGTTTCGGAGGGATAGCCGAGTCGCAGTTTCTTCATGAAACGGTCGATTTCGGCAATCGGGAGTTCGTACGTCCGGTTCGGTTCCACGTCGTTCTGCGTGGCGATGACGGTGAACGGGTCCGGAACGCGGTGTGACTCCCCATCGACGGTCACTTGCTGTTCTTCCATCACTTCGAGGAGAGCGGCCTGCGTCTTCGGCGGCGCGCGGTTGATCTCGTCGCCGAGGACGACGTTGGCGAACACGGGTCCCGGCTGGAACTCGAACTCGCGGGTCTGTTGGTTGAACACGTTCACGCCAGTCACGTCCGACGGGAGGAGGTCGGGCGTAAACTGCACGCGCTTGAACGACCCGCCGAGCGAAATCGCCACGGCGCGGGCAAGCATCGTCTTGCCAACACCCGGCACGTCCTCCAACAGGAGGTGCCCGCGAGCGAGGACGGCGATGAGGATGTTCTCGATAGCGTCCCGGTGGCCGACGATGACGCGCTCGACGTTGTCGGTGATTCGCGTCGTGAGGTCGGCGGCGTCTTCGACCGGGAGCGGGGAGACGGTTGATGCCTTCGGGGTTGCGTCAGGGACGGCGTCTGCGTCAGTCATGTATGAGGATTCAAAAGGTGGGCGAACCGGCGAAGGGGCTCTCGCCCTTCCATGACACGCCTGGTAACGGCTCGCGCGCACACAGCGTTCAGTTACGGAGCGCTCGCACGTAACTTTGCGGGGTGTGGGCGATCACCATGTCGTACCGACGCCAGTTCAGTTCGTCGCCCGACGTGAGGACACGCCGTCCGAATCATCGGCGTCGTTCCCGGTCGTTTTTGTCCGTCGGTCGCCGTCTACTGGATATGAATCACGCGGACGGGACGGCGGTTCCCGAGGCGGCGTCGCAGGCGGACGACGCTCCTCGACCGGAGGGACCGCCGCAGAAGATGGTGGCGGCCCGCGAGGAACTTACGCCGATGCTCTCGCAGTATCTCGACCTCTGTGAGTCCCACCCCGACGCAATCGTCATGTTCCAGGTCGGGGATTTCTACGAGGCGTTCTGCGAGGCCGCAGAGGAAGTCGCCCGGGTCTGTGAGGTGACGCTGACGAAACGCGAAGATTCGACGGGAACGTATCCGATGGCCGGAATCCCTATCGACAACGCCGCGTCCTACCTCGAAGCCCTCCTCGACGCGGGCTATCGCGTCGCCGTCGCCGACCAAGTCGAGGATGCCTCGGAGGCCTCGGGACTAGTTGACCGTGCAGTAACGCAGGTCATCACGCCCGGCACCGTCGTAGACGACGAACTGCTCTCCGGCGCGACAGCGACGTATCTCGGAGCAGTCGCCGGATCCGGGGACGAAACCGCGCTGGCGACGGTAGATGTCTCGACGGGCGAGTGCCAAGTGACAAGCGGGTCAGCGTACGAAATCGGCGAGGAACTGGACCGCCTCGCCCCGGCAGAACTGCTCTCTGCCGCCGACGCGCCCGACTTCGAACTCGGATTCGAGACGCTGGTGTCGAACCCCGACCCCGAGGCGTTCGACGTCGATGGGGCGAGCGAGACGCTCTCAGCGTACGTCTCCGCTCCCGAATCGGTCGTCGAGAACGAGTCGGAGATGCGCGCTGTCGGCGGTCTCCTCGACTACGCCGAGTACACGCAGGGCGACGATGGACCTCTTGAGTATGTTTCGCGCGTCCGTCGTTACGATCCAGAGCGGTCCCTGCAACTGGACGCGACGGCGATTCGCAGTCTCGAACTGTTCGAGTCGCGGAGTCCGAGCGGCGGGCGTACCCTCGTCGGCGTGCTGGACGAGACAGCCTGTGCCCTCGGTCGTCGCCGTCTCACGGCGTGGCTTCGCCGCCCCTCCGTAGACGAACGGGAGATTCGACGCCGACACGACGCCGTCGGAGAACTCATCGACCGACCGCTGGCCCGCGAGACAGTGAGAGACCACCTGTCTGAAGTGTACGACCTCGAACGACTCGTCTCGCGCGTGTCCCGCGAGCGAGCGAACGCACGCGACTTACGAGCGCTGAAGACGACGCTCGACGCTGTTCCGGAAGTGAAATCGGCGCTCTCCGAGATGGAGACTGATCCGCTCCAGCGCCTGTGCGACTCGCTGGACGAACTCGCGGACGTGCGCGACCTCATCGGCGAAGCGATTCGACCAGATCCGCCACAGGAGATAACGGAAGGTGGCGTGATCCGAGAGGGGTTCGACGACGAGTTAGACGAGATTCGCGCCACCGAACGCGAGGGACGCGAGTGGGTGTCGAACCTCGAAGAACAGGAGCAAGAGCGGACCGGCATCGATTCACTGGAAGTCGGATACAATCAGGTACACGGCTATTATATCGAGGTGACGAATCCGAACCTCGACAGTGTCCCGGACGACTACACCCGGCGGCAGACGCTGAAGAACTCAGAGCGGTTCTACACGCCGGAACTGAAGCGCCGCGAGGACGAAATTCTCTCAGCGTCAGAGAAGGCCGACGCCTTGGAGTACGAGGTGTTCACCAACGTTCGCGCCGATGTTGCCGAGGAAGTCGAACGCCTCCAATCGCTTGCGGACTCGCTTGCGACGCTTGACGTGTTGGCGACGTTTGCCGCCGTGGCCGCCGCGAACGACTATGTCCGTCCGGAGATGGGGACCGACACAGTGGAAATTGAGGCGGGTCGCCACCCCGTCGTCGAACGCACGCAGGGCGAGTTCGTACCGAATCCTGCGGACTTTTCGGACGGACATGTTGCGGTCATCACCGGGCCGAACATGAGCGGGAAATCAACCTACATGCGTCAAGTCGCTCTAATCGCCATCCTCGCGCAGGCGGGAAGTTTTGTCCCGGCACGGGCCGCGCGACTACCGATTCTCGACCGCATTTTCACCCGCGTCGGAGCCTCCGACGACATCGCGGGCGGACAGTCCACGTTCATGCGTGAGATGGCCGAGTTGACCGATATTCTCCACAACGCGACCGAGGACTCGCTGGTCCTCTTGGACGAAGTCGGACGAGGAACGTCCACGACGGATGGTCTCGCCATCGCCCGCGCGACGACCGAGTTCGTTCACGACGAAGTCGGCGCAACGACGCTGTTCGCTACTCACTACCACGACCTGACTGCGCTCAGCGAGCGCCTTCCCGAGGCGTTCAACCTCCATTTCACCGTCGAGAAAACCGAACGCGAGAGCGGCGAACCGGACGTGACGTTCCTGCACCGCGTTGCCGACGGTCCCTCGTCGTCGTCGTACGGTGTCGAAGTGGCGAAGTTGGCTGGCGTCCCGTCCACGGTAGTCGAACGTGCGCGAGAGTACATCCGAGAGGCCGACGGGGCGGACAATGGACAGGCGGATAGAGCGGTCGAAACAGCCGAGGCCGCCGAAAGCGATTCACCCACCGCGACCCAAGCGACGACGAACGGTCAGGATGGCCGACGGGCCGGGAACGAGGACGGAACCGAGACCGGGAACAAACCGGTCGAACAGGAGGGCACAACCTCCGCACCGAAAGACGGCACCCTCGCCGCGTACGTCGATGGGATCGAAGCGACGGAGACCGACGGCCGAGTGACCTCCGACGCAGAAGACGATGTGTTGGACGAGATTCGCTCGCTCGACGTTGCTGGAACGACGCCGTTGGAGGCCCTGAACACACTCGACCGACTGAAACAGCGACTCGACGACTGAACGGGAGACAGCGACCGATAAACTGTGACGACAGAGACCGACAGACGCGTTCGAAAACTCGACGAGGAGACGGTTGCGAGCATCGCCGCCGGAGAGGTGATAACACGCCCCGAAGACGCGGTAGTGGAACTCGTAGAGAACGCGCTCGATGCCGAGGCGACGCGCGTCGAAGTGACCGTCGTCGGCGATGGGACGGACCTCCTACGAGTCCGGGATAACGGCCGCGGGATGTCGGAGACCGACGCCGCACTCGCCGTCGAACGCCATACGACAAGCAAACTCGGCGACGTCGCCGAGGGAACCTCGGAAGGCCACCGGACTTCATCCGGTGACGCCGCCGACCTACAAACGGTCTCGACGCTCGGATTCCGGGGCGAAGCCCTGCCGAGCATCGCCGCCGCTGGGACACTGGAACTCGTGACGAACGACGGCGGTACCCGCGGGACACGCGTCGTCGTCGCCGAGGATGAGAAGCACGTCAAACCCATCGGTCGAGCGCGCGGGACGACTGTCGAAGTCCGTGATCTATTCGCCGAGATACCCGCCCGCAGGCAGTCGCTCGCGTCCTCGCGCGCCGAGTTCGCGCGCGTTTCCGACGCCGTCTCGCGGTACGCCCTCACCCGACCCGATGTGGCGTTCTCGCTCGTCCACGAGACGGGCGGGGAGTCGCCCGACGGCGGCGGACGCGAAGTGTTCTCCACGTCCGGAAGCGGCGACTACGCTGACGCCATCCTCGGCGTCTACGACCGCGACGTGGCCGGCCGGAGTTCCACATTCGAGAGCGAGCGCGAGATAACGGACAACGGCGAGACAGTCACCGTCAGCGTCGAAGGCCTCCTCGCGCATCCGTCGGTCACACGCTCCCGGCGCGATCACATCTACACCGCTGTGAACGGTCGTGCATTCCCGTCGGAGCCGCTGCGGCGCGCCGTCGTCGCGGGCTACGGTGACGTACTGCCGGACGGCCGCGCGCCCGTCGCCGTCGTCAGTGTCTCGCTCCCGCCGCCGTGGTGTGACCACAACGTCCACCCAGCGAAGCGAGAAGTACGACTCCGGGCACAACGAGCGGTCGAACGAACCGTCCGCGAGGCGGTCCACGACGCCCTCTCGACGGCTGATCTGCGCCGAAGTGAGGACGTGGCGATGGATCTCGACTCGACACTGGAGCCGGTTGACGGCGAGGAATCCCGTTTCGACGGCGTGCGCGTCATCGGCCAGTTCCGTGATCTGTATCTCCTCTGTGAAGCCGACGACGACTTGCTCGTCATCGACCACCACGCCGCCCACGAGCGCGTGAACTACGAACGCCTGCGAGCGGCGGTCGGAGCGGGAGAAGTCAACGCAGTCGAATCCATACCCATCGACCCGGCCGCGACAGTCTCGCTGTCGCCCGCGCAGGCCGCCGCGACCGCGGAGTGGCGTGACGAACTCGCCCACCTCGGCTACGAACTCGACTCATTCGGCGGGGACACCGTTCGCGTCCGAGGCGTGCCCGCACCGATGGGGCGGGCCGCGGCACCCGAGAGCGTCCGCGACGCGCTGGATGCACTTCGTGGCGGGGAGACGCCGGGCGATGCCACGGATCGACTGCTAAAAGACCTCGCCTGTCACCCGTCATTGAAAGCGGGCGACGCGTTGAACACCGAGGAAGCGACGCGACTCGTCGAGCGACTCGGGTCGTGTGAACAGCCATACGCGTGTCCGCACGGACGACCTACGGTGCTGTCTATCGAAGAGGAGACGTTCGTCCGCGGGTTCGAGCGACGTTCGACGCGAATGGGATGATGGGCTGCGTTGACCGCGCCGGCTACCACGCCTTACAGTCGGCGCAGACCTGTGCGTCCGTGTCCTCGTCCAGCCACAAGCGTTCGACCATCTCGCCGCAGGTGGGGCACTCGACTCCGTCAGGGTCCCAGCGGTAGGTACCAACTGCGGGAGACACGGTACCGGAGTCACCGTCTTCGAGCGTGTCCGTTTGTACGCTGCTGTCGGGCGCGTTCTCGTCCGCCTCATCGTTCGTTTCGGCCGATTGCGCCGTATCAGTTTCAGACTCAGCAGACGAGTCGCCGCCGACGAACTCGTCCAGCGAGCGGTCTGTCGTCACGGTTCCCTGATGTGAACGGTCACTCTTAGCCGTACCGACCGGGAGCCGACAGGAAGCGTCTGCAACTGCAGGCCGCTGTGGCCGAGGAGTAGTGCGAATCCTCAACACACAAGTAGAGGGACTCCGAAGGGGGTCTATGGTCACACTCATCGACTTCGTCATAGAGTTGGTCACGAGCATTGTCCGACTCGTGCTCACGTTCATTTTCGACGTGTTCCTCGGCGTCGGCCCAATCAGTGCCCTCTCGTTCCTCTTCGGAGCCGCGTTCGTCACCGCCGCCAGCCTCGCTCTGGGCTACTTCGTCCTCGGTGCGGCACTGAACAGCGTCAGCGGCTTCGGTGCGAGCGCGCCCGACGCGTCGCGTCGGCGGCGAGCGTAATCGCCTCGTCCGGGTTCGGACCGAGGGGCGACCCGACTACCACGCCGTCTGCGTGTTCGAAGACGGCGGCCATTCGGTCGGCGACGGTGTCGGGGGTTCCAGCCATCGAGAACGCATCGATCATCGCGGGCGTCACGAGGTCGAACGCCTCCGAAAACGCCCCTGCCGAAATTTTCTTTCCGATGTCGTCCGCCAGCGAGGCATCTATCCCGTGTCTGTCGAGGACCGGCGGGGCGGCACCGGACGCGATGAACGCGACGGGTGGTCGGGCCGCCTCGCGTGCCGCCTCACGGTCCGAATCGATGCTCACACTGGCGTACGCGAGGAGTTCGAAGTCGGCGGTGTCGGTGTTTCCGTCGTCCCCGCTGTCTCCGTCGTCCCCGCTGTCTCCATCGTTTCCTGCATCTCCACCATCTGGCCGCTCCGCGATTCCTTCCTCGACTCGCGCTCGCGCCCACGCCACGTCGTCCGGGTGCGACCCGTTGAACAGTAAGCCATCGGCGTGTTTACCCGCCATCCGGCACATATGCGGTCCCTCGCCACCGACGTAGACGGGAATCTCGCCGGGCACGTCGAAGTTCACGCCTGCGTTCTGCGCCTCGAACGTCCCGTCGTGGCTGACGCGCTCGCCGTCCCACACTCGTTGGGCGACTTTGAACGCTTCCAGCACAGACCGCAGGCCGCGCTCGTCTTCCAATCCGAGATTCCGCAGCGTTGAGGGGTCTCCCGGTCCGATACCGAAGACGGCGCGCCCCTCTGAGAGTTCCGCGACGGTAGCCGTCTTCGCGGCGAGCGTGACCGGGTGCATCTCGTACGGGTTGGCGACACCCGGTCCGAGTCGAAGCTCCTCAGTCTCGTCCGCAAGCCGCGACAGGGCGGCGAACGGGTCGCGGTTGTTGTAGTGACAGGAGACGAACGCGGTGTCGTAGCCCGCTTTTTCCGCGCGAACGCCGCGTTCGACGACCGCGGGAATCGGGTGCTCGGGCGTGAGTTCGATACCGAGAGTCGGGTCGTCACTCATGTTCCCATCCTCGCAGCGCCTGTCGGACGAAGTCGCCCTCGATTTCGCGGAAGTGTTTGTCGCTCCCGTCGTGGTCGCCCCAGTCGAAGTCGCGGACGACGACCACTGGTGTCCCGTCGTCGCCCTCACCGGACACGAGATTCGCGGCCGCGGCGAGTTCGTCAACGACGCTCTCGACCGTAACGCCGAGTTCGCGGCCGTCGCGGTCGGTCTCGCCGCGCCAGTCTCTCGATGCACTCATCCCGGCCCATCCGAGGGCAACGCCGCGTTGTCCGTGACGGAACGGTCGCCCGCAGGTGTCGGTGACGATGACGCGGTCTGCGGGAATCTCCGCGCGGATGCGTTCTGCGCTCTCTGCGGGACGTTTCGGGAGTAACAGCAGGTCGTTGTCGGGAACGTTCGAGCGGTCGATACCGGCGTTGACGCCGACGTGTCCGAATCGCGTCTCCGTCAGCAGGAACGGCGACTCCATCAGGAGTTCGACGCTCTCTTCGAGGACCGCCTGCGCGAACCGTGGGTCCTTCTCGTCGCCGGTAACGGCTTCGAGATTCGATGCAATCTCGCGGGCGCGTGGCCCCGCCGGGAAATCCGCAAGATCGAACAGGCGACCCTCGGCTTTCGAGACGACCGTAGAGGCGACGCAGACAACGTCATCCTCGCGGAGGTCCGCGCGGTCACGAATGACCGCCGCGAGGTCGTCGCCCGGCCGAATCTCCGGCACGTCGGGGACGGCGAAGAGTTCCATGCTCGTCGGTCGGTTCCGGACACCTAAAAAGCGGGGCGATGGTGGTGAGTGCGGCCGGTACTGTTGTCACCGACGATTGACGCGCTCACTCTCGGTGCAGCGTGACCGACACATCCGACCCTTCGACGGTAATCGTGTACATCGTCGTCTCGTCGGCCGGCGCAGCCCCCGTCGCACTCCCCGGATTCAGGAGTCGAACACCGTCTACGACATCGTCCATCACCTCGTGAGTGTGCCCCGAAATACTGATTGCGTCCGAATCGGCCACCTCGTGGACCGTAGCGGCGACGCGGTCACGGTATCCCGCTCGCGGTCCCGACCCGTGGGTGACGACGAATCGAACGGCTTCGACATCGAACGTCGTCACTTCCGGCAGGTCGAACGACCGCGGGTCGATATTACCTGCCACGGCGGTGAGGTTCGCCGCGCCTCCGGCGAGTTCGACCACCCGGTCGTAGGCGTCCAGCGAATCGAAGTCGCCCGCGTGGACGACGTGGTCGGCCGCACGAATCCGTTCTGCAACCCAGTCTGGAATTCGCTCTGCGCGGGAGGGGATGTGCGTGTCGCTGACGACGGCGAGTTCGGCTGGCATGTGAAAATCTACGCCAGATGCCGCAAAAATCGTTGTCCCGCGGGTCGAACGAAGCGTATGGCACACGTCGTCACCTGTTTCGTCCGGAACTGCGGCGCGGTGTTGCTCACCCTTCGAAGCGAAGAAACGGGGACGTACTCGGGACGATGGGCGGGTATCTCCGGATACATCGAGGGCGACCCCGACGACGCGGAGGCGGACGCGTGGCGAGAACTCCGCGAGGAGACTGGTCTGGGAGAGGACGACCTCGAACTCGTCCGGGCGGGTGAGACGGTCGAAGTCGAGGACGAGGAAGGGTCGTTCGTCGTCCATCCGTTTCTGTTCGAGTCGGACACGAGAACGGTGACGACGAACGAGGAACTGGCCGAGATAGCGTGGACGGACCCGACCGCGATACGCAATCGACCGACTGTCCCGCGCCTCTGGGAGACGTGGCGACGCGTCGCCCCAACCGTTGAAACCGTGCGGACGGACCGAACGCACGGGTCGGCGTGGATTTCAGCGCGGGCACTCGAAGCGCTTCGAGACGCCGCTATCGAGGCCGATGACTGGGCGGCAGTGGCGAAGATTGGGCGCGAACTCCGCGACGCACGGCCGAGCATGGCCGCTGTCTGCAACCGCGTAAACCACGTTCTCTCGACTTCCGAGCGAACACCCGAATCGGTGGCGACGGTCGCAATCCGGGAACTCGATGCCGCATTCGAGTCGGACGAGAAGGCGGCGCGAACACTCGTCCGTCGTCTCCGCGATGCCGAGGTGTCGGGCGTAGCGACGCTCTCGCGGTCCGGAACCGTCTCAGCGGCGCTCCGGAAACTCGACCCCACGTCACTGCTCGCTGCTGAGTCCCGTCCCGAGCGAGAGGGCGTGACGGTGGCCGAAACAGTGGCCGAGGAGACGGACGCCGCGGTGACAGTTACAACCGAAGCGGCGCTTCCGGCAGCGTTATCGAGGTGTGAGACGGCTGTAGACGCCGTCGTCGTCGGTGCTGATGCGGTTCATCCGGACGGAAGCGTCGTCAACAAAACGGGAACGAGCGTGCTTGCGTCGGCGGCGCAGTCGGCCGGCGTCCCTGTCTACGTCGTCGCCGCCAGCGACAAAGTTCGACCTGCTGGCACAGCGTCGAGAGACGCGGCGGACGAGATGTGCGCGGAGTCACCACACGAAGCCGTGTACGACGGCGACGCCGACGTAGACGTGTTCGCGCCGACGTTCGAACGCGTCTCTGCCGACTTGGTGGACGGACTCGCTACGGAGAAGGGGCTACTGGATGCTGCTGCCGTGCGGCGCGTCGCGGTGGAACACGCCGAACACGCGGCGTGGACGGACTGAATCGAAGAAGACTCGTCTTCGACGCCGATTCGAGGGCAAAGAACGGACTTTTGAGGGCCTGGTGAGTAAGCACGGATGGTGGCAGTGACGACAGTTACCCCCTCTGAGCCCCTTGTGACGAGGACTTTTCCCGAGCCACCGTTCAAACCGTAACCGCAGAGACAGTTCTCCATTCGAAGGGTGGTGCGAACATTTCGCACAGCCACGTGGCCGTCATTGTCGTCACCGACAAACGTCTACCGTGTCTCACCAGCGCCGATTCGACCGGCGACGGGTTCTCTCACTAGTCGGGAGTGCCTGCGCTGGTCTGGTAGCCGGGTGTGCAGCACCTCGTGCGGGACCGACCGGGGACGCTGGAGTCGGATCGAGAAACGCTCGAACCGAGTCGAATGGGACGGTCGAACTTGAATCCGGTCCGGGGCCGAGAAATCCCGACCACGTGGTCGAGAACGGATTCCCGCGGACGCTTTGCGACCGACCGCCCGTCAAAAACGTGGGTATTCGCGCTGTCGTCGGCCCGGCGTACGCACGGAGTTGGGACGAGATCAGCGTTCCCGAGAAGTACCGACTCGGGGCCGAGGTCGGTGACGGACTCACTGCCCAAAGTCAAGTCGTCGGCGTCGAACGCGACGGCGCGGCGCGAGCGTATCCGCTCTCGGTGCTGTGGTGGCACGAAGTCGTCAACGACGACCTGAACGGCCCGGTGTTGGTGACGTACTGTCCTCTCTGTCAGTCGGGGATGGTTGCAAAACGTGTCGTTGACGAACAGGCCGCGACGTTCCGCGTGAGCGGACATCTGTGGCAACCGCCGCGCATCTACACCGAAGCGAGCGTGCTCGACGGACGAGCGTTCGGCGCATCCGCGACCGAATCTGACGCAGAAGTCCGAAATAGCGGGAATCTCGTGCTCGTGGACGATGCGACCGAGAGCTACTGGAGTCAGCTCCTCGCACGCGCGGTGTGTGGGTCCGCATCGGGAACCCGCCTCGATATCCTCCCCTCGACGGTGACGACGTGGGACGCGTGGCGAGACGACCATCCCAAAACTGACGTGCTACTCCCGCCGCCGCACTCGGCAGTGGCGAGAGAGGCTGAGCGACGACAACCGAGGTGACAGCCGACAGAATCAGAGCCGACTAACTGACGAATTTCAAGAGGTCGTCGCGTTTCTGCTCGTGGAAGTACGTCTGCAACGACTCGTAGAGCGGGTCGATGCTCCCCCGCTTCGCGCAGATGGGTGCGATAACGTCCGACCACTGCTTCCACGGCGGCATCAACCCGAGGCGGTCACAGAGTTCGTCCAACCGTTCGTCCTTGTCGTCCACCTTGTCCATCTTGTTGACGGCGACGACGACCGGGACACCGAGTTCGCGCAGGAAGTGGAACATCTCCACGTCGTGCGGAATCTCGTCCGGGCCGGAGTGACGGTCGATGATATCAACGACGCTCTTGCCGTCAACGACGAGGACACCCGCGAGGATGTCGTCGGCGTTCGATTCGAGATAGCGGACGATGTCGGTCTTGATCTCCTCGCGCCGGTGTTCCTCGACGCCGGACATGAATCCGAACCCGGGCAGGTCAGTGAACATGAACTTCTCGCCGCTCCAGTCGAAATGGTTCGGTTGTCGCGTCACGCCGGGTTTCTTTCCCGTCGTAAACTTCGAGTGGCCGGTCAACTCCCGCATTAGCGTCGATTTCCCGACGTTGGAACGCCCGACGAGGACGACTTCCTGACAGTTCGGGCGGTCTTCGAACATGTGGGAGAGGACGCCGTCACCGGGGTTAACGCTGACGTTGGCGACTGCGGAACTTTATACCCGAGAGCGAACCACCACGGAGTAGATGGTCAAACAGGATCTCCGCGAGCGAATCTGGGACCGGATGGAGGCAGAGGGAATCGCACGATTCCCGTTTCCACCCCACGATAGAGTCCCGAATTTCGTCGGTGCCGAAGACGCCGCCGAACGCCTCGCCGAGACGGACGCCTACACCGAAGCGTCGGTGCTGAAATGCAATCCCGACTCGCCACAGTTACCGCTTCGACGGCGCGCTCTCCACGACGGCAAGACCGTCTACCTCGCCGCGCCGCGCCTCCGCGATAAGAAACCGTTTCTCGCGCTCGACCCGGCGGAGATTCCACCGGAGGAGTACGACCGCGCACCGACCGTTTCGCACGCTGCTGAGTACGCCCGCCCCGTCGGCCCGAAAGACGTGCCGCACGTCGATCTGGTGGTGTCGGGAAGCGTTGCCGTCACGGAGACGGGGACGCGCGTCGGAAAGGGTGAAGGCTACAGCGACTTGGAGTTCGCCGTGCTGTCGGAGTTAGAAGCGGTCGATTCGGAGACGACGGTTGCAACGACGGTTCACGAGGTGCAGGTCGTCGGCGACGACGCGGTGACACCGGCCGACCACGACGTGCCGATGGATATCGTGTGTACGCCAGAGCGGACGATTCGAACTGAGACGGATCAGTCGCGGCCCGATGGTGTAAACTGGTCTGCGCTCTCTGCAGCGCGTATCGAGGAGATTCCAGTCCTCGACCGCCTGCGCGAGTAAGCCGTCGAGACCCACGAGTAGCCGTCGAGACCCACGAGTAGCCGTCGAGACCCACGAGTAGCCGTCGAGACGAACGAGGTGGCAGTCGGGATGCACGAGTAGGCAGTCGGGATGCACGAGTAGGCAGCCGAGACGCACAAGTAGGCCGTCGGGATTTTTGTCTCCCCACCGGGAGGTTGGGATGTGCGACTCGTACAGGTGATGATTCCGACGGGAAAGCGGAACACCGTCCTCGAACTACTGGACGAGGAAGGGATCGATTACGCCGTCTCCGACGAGACGAGCGGACGAGACTACACCGCAGTCGTCTCGTTTCCCCTCCCGACGGCGGCCGTCGAACCCGTCTTGGAGCGACTGCGCGAGGTGGGCATCGAGCGCGATGCCTACACCGTCGTCGTGGACGCGGAAACGGTTGTCTCCGAACGCTTCGAGGCGCTCGAAGAGCAGTACGAAGAGACCAAGGAGAACGGCGACCGAATCGCCCGCGAGGAACTCGTCGCCACCGCCTCGGAGTTGGCCCCTCAACTCCCATCGTTCGTACTCTTAGCTGTCGTGAGTGCTGTCGTCGCAACCGCTGGCGTGCTACTGGACTCTCCGGCGGTCGTCGTCGGATCGATGGTCATCGCGCCGCTTGTCGGTCCCGCGATGGCGACAAGCATCGGGACCGTCGTGGACGATCGAGAACTGGCGATTCGGGGGGTGAAACTACAGGTACTCGGCGGAATACTCGCTATCAGTTCGGCGTCGTTGTTTGCCGCCGCACTCCGGTTTTCGGGTATCGTTCCGCTCACGGCCGAGGAAGTGTTCGCCATCGGAGAGGTACGAGAGCGCCTCGCACCAGACGTGCTTTCCTTAGTCATCGCCCTCGGCGCAGGTGCCGCAGGTGCGATGTCCATCTCCTCGGGCGTCTCGACGGCACTCGTCGGTGTGATGATCGCCGCGGCGTTGGTACCGCCGATAGCTGTCGTCGGCATCAGCATCGCGTGGGGACAACCGCTCACGATGATTGGCCCGCTCGTGTTGGTCCTCGTCAACGTCCTTTCTATCAACTTCGTTGCACTCATCGTCCTCTGGCAGATGGGCTACCGTCCGCAACTGTGGTTCCGCGAGGAGGAAGCCCGCTCAGCGACGCTCTCGCGTCTGGCTGGTCTCGGTGCGATTCTCCTGATCCTCTCGTCGGTGCTCGTCGGCGTCACCTACGGTACACACCGAACATCGACGTTCGAGGCGGAGGCGCAGAACGTTGTCGTGACCGAACTTCCCGAGGAAACCGCCCTGATCTCGATGGACGTAGAGTACGAGGGATTTCCGTTCCAGACGCCGAGTCGCGTCGTCGTGACCGTTGGATATCCACCGGATGAGACACCACCGAACGTCGGTGACGACATCCGGCCACGGATCAACGAACTCGCGCCGAAACCGTTCGGTCCGCTGGGAAGTGCCGACGTACGGGTCGAAGTGCGGTACGTCGCTGTTGACCAGCCCTGACCGGCAGGTTGTGATAAGTCAAAGAGCTCTTTGTGATTACGTTGACTTGATGCTCTGAGCCGCTGAGTATCTGTGTATGCAACGCCGATTCAAAACGTTCGCACTTCCGATTGCACTCGTGACGCTCGTCATCTTATCCGGGTGTCTCGCACCGCTACAGTCCGGTGGCGGCACAAACGCCGCACAGCAGGCAGCAGACGCACAGTCGAGAACCATCACGGTCTCCGGAAACGGCGAAGTGAAAGCCGAGTCCGACCTCGCGGTTCTGTCCGTCGCCGTGACGGCCACGGCGTCCTCCGCGGACGAGGCCCGTGCGCAGGTTGCAGACCGCTCTGAGACGATGCGGCAAGCCCTCCGCGAAGCAGGTGTCGCCGACGACGCGGTGACGACTTCGCACTTCCGCGTCAGGGCGCAGTACAACCACAACGGCAAGGAGCGGAACGTAACCGGCTATGAGGCCGTCCACACGTACAGTATCGAAGTGTCCCCCGACCGTGCGGGTGAGGTGCTGGATGTTGCCGTCGGCAACGGTGCCAACGAAGTCCAGCACGTCTCCTTTACGCTTTCCGAGGAGGCACGTGCCGACCTTCGTAACGACGCGCTGAACGCGGCGATGGACTCAGCGCGTACTGATGCCGATACGCTGGCATCGGCCGCAAACCTCTCCATCACGGGCGTCCAGTCGGTCTCCACCTCTGGCGGCTACCACCCTGTCGAACCGCGTATGGAGTACGACACGCCCGCCGCGAACAGTGGGACGTCCTTCGAACCCGGTCCGGTGACGGTGTCCGCGACAGTCACCGTGACGTACGAAGCCGAGTAAGCAACGCGAGAAACAGGTTCCCTTCTTCGGCCCTCCCCATTCGTCCCTACGCTTCGGCCCTCCACCATTCGTCCCTACGCTTCGGCCCTCCACCATTCGTCCCTACGCTTCGGCCCTCCACCATTCGGTCCCACACTGCGACCCCGCATGACGGTCCCGCAACTCGACGGACCGTTCGCTTCGGCCCTTCCTTTTGAACCGCAAAACGGCGCGTATCGAACTATTCCTGCCGCGAAGGCGGGATGTCCGGACTCCACGCGACGGCATCGACTGACGCCGTAAGGACTTCCTCGACGCCTTCCTCGTTCTCGACGCTCATGTAGTAGTCCGCCTCAACGTCCGTCGAGCGATCGCTCTTGTTACAGACGGTAAGTACGGGCACGTTCCGCTCCGCGAACCGCGCTTCGACGGCGTCGCGGAGTTCGAGTTGCGCGTCCAGTGGGTAGCCGCAGTCGCCGCTTGCGTCTACAACGAACAGAGCGGCATCCGCGAGGTGTTCGAGGGCGCTGACGGCCTGCTTCTCGATGTCGTTTCGGTCTTCCTCGGGTCTGTCGAGCAGGCCGGGCGTGTCGATGATCTGGTAACGAATTCGGTCGCGTTCGAAGTGGCCGATCTGAACGCCTTTCGTCGTGAACGGGTATCGCGCGATTTCGTTAGAAGCGCGGGTGACGTGGTTGACGAACGACGACTTGCCGACGTTCGGGTAGCCGGCGACGACGATAGCGGGTTCGTCCGGGCGAATATCGGGCAGACCCTTCAGCGAGTCGCGGGCCTCGCCGATTTGCAGGAGGTCGTCTTCGATTTCGTCCATGATGTCCGCCATCCGGGCGAACGCCTGCTTTCGGTGTTTTCGGGCCGTGTCTTTGTCCGTTTTCCGCATCTTCGAGAGATATTCGCTACGGATCTCGGCAATCTGCCGGCTCGCCCACGTTACTTCAGAAAGACTCTGTCGGAGTTCGTCAACATCGACTATCGCGTCGGCCAGTTCGTAGTAGAACGGGTCAACGGTGCCGAAGTCGGGCCACTCCGTGACGACGTTCTCCAAGTTGTCCGAGAGGATAGACGAGGCCGTCTGGAGCATCGACTCTTGGGCCTCGTGGCCCGACTTCGCCCGACCGGACCGCGCGGCGCGAGAGAAGGCTTTGTCGAGAAGCTCCTCCGACCGCGGTGTCGTCGGGAGGGACTCGAAAATCATGTTGACCTCTCTATTCGGCCGAGGGGTAAAAGCGCGTCCGTTCGGCCGTCGCGCGCCAGTACGTGTCAGTCGTCCGCTTCCGGCGCTCCAGTCATCTGCGGTTGTCGATCCGGTCACCCGGCTTTCGTCACTCGATTTTCCGGAGACTGGGGTCAGTCGCCGCGGTCGAGATACTCCTGCTGCACCTCGACGATAGCGGTCGAGTCCTCACAGTTGGCGTACCGTCTGAGCGGTTCCTCGTTCAGTTCGAGAAACGTGTGTCCCCACGTGAACTTCGAGAGAATGCGCTCTGCGTGGTCGTCGCGGCCGAATATACAGAGGGCGGCCGCGAGGGCTTCGACGGTGGTGAGTTGCATCGGCCGCCCGAAGTTGACGGGATTTGCCGCGACGAGATACGGGAGCGCGCGGTGGTCGCCGGGAAGCGAGAACATCGCCTCGCCGGCCGATTCCCACGAACAGTCGAGCGCGACGAGCGTTCCCGTATCGGAATCTTCGGGGGAGAGCGCGCGCTCCGCATGGGGGTTGAGAACGACGCCGTACGGTGTCGCGCGGTCCGAATGGTGGAGTTCAGCGAGATCGAACTTCGCCAACTTCCGCGCCGTACACTTCGCCGGGTCGTCGTCACCCTCGTACCGGACGTGCAGGCTCGGGGACGGAGAGTCGGACACGATAGTTCGTGGTCGGCGACGTATCGATAAAAGCGGTTCGTCAGCGGACGAGTGGCTAGCTGTTTCGTGGGACCAGATGCCGCGTCGAATCAGGCACCAGACCCGTCAACGACTTGTCGTCGGCCCCACGACTCGAACGTATGCATTCGGAAGACGCCGCCGCGTCGGGACGGCAACTCGTCGAAGCCTACTACGACGCCATCGACGCGGGCGACTACGACCGCCTCGCGTCGCTACTCTCGCCCGCGTTCGTCCACGACCGCCCCGACCAGACCCTCTCAGGACGAGAGACGTTCGTCTCGTTCATGCGGGACGACCGCCCGGAAACAGACACGAGACACGACGTGACGGCGACCTACCGCCAAACCGAGGGCGACGGGTGGGTCGTTCGGGGCCGATTACTCGGGGCAGACGGCGACGTCCGCTTCACATTCGTGGACGTGTTTACTGTCGGAGCGGGACAGAGCGACTCGGATGCGAGCAGCGACGAAGCGCGAGCGGGTAACGGCCGGGTGCGACGAATCGAGACGTTCGCGCGGGAGAAGTAGCGACGAGTACGATAGGAACAACGAGTACGGCAGTAACAACGAGTACGGCAGTAACAACGAGTACGGCAGTAACAACGAGTACGGCAGTAACAACGAGTACGGCTGTTCTCTCAACAGTCGTCTTTGACCGATACGACGCCCTTCGTATCTATCTTAACGGGCCGCCCATCGACGCAAAAGCGGACTTCGAGATCAACGCCCGCCTCACGCGCCGACCGGAGCAGTCGTTCGGCCTCTTCGGGGTCGATGCCGCGCAATCGTGGGGCGGACGTTTCGTCCGGACGGAGTGTCGTCGTGAGCGTCACGTCGAGTTCGTCCGTCGTATCGAACTGATGCTGGCCGACCTCCCGCCACGGCGTGTCATCGTGCGGATTGATCAAACCGACGCACCTCCGACTCCCATCAGACCAGTCGAGTAGACCATATTCGTCGCACACTCTACGGGGTAAAGTAGGGGGTCGGCCGTGACTGCGATTATAGCCGAATTTCGGCCGTTTTTGGTACTAAACGGACGATTAAATCGGAGACTCCCGCTTTGTGAGCGAGAGTGTTAGTCTTTCTTGCCTGCGCCGACGGCCGACTCGCCGACCGGGTCGTGGCCCTCGATAACCTCGGTGCCGCCCATGTACGGGCGAAGGGCTTCGGGGACGGTGACGGTGCCGTCGTCGTTCTGGTAATACTCCATGATAGCGACCACGACACGCGGGATGGCGAGACCCGACCCGTTCAGCGTGTGGAGATACTCGGCCGACTCGTGGCGTTCGGGGCGGTAGCGAAGTCCGGCGCGTCGGGCTTGGAAATCCTCGAAGTTCGACACCGACGACACTTCGAGCCACCGACCGCCCTCTTCGGGACCGTCCTCCATGTCGTCGCCGGGTGCCCACACCTCGATGTCGTACTTTTTCGCCTGCGTGAAGCCGAGGTCACCCGTACACATCTCCAAGATTCGGTAGGGGAGTTCGAGGCGACGAAGGACCTCCTCGGCTTCGTCCAGCAGTTCCTCGAACTGTTCGTAACTGTTCTCCGGGCGGACGAAGTTAACCATCTCGACCTTGTTGAACTGGTGAACGCGAACGATACCGCGTGTCTCCGTCCCGTGTTCGCCCGCCTCGCGTCGGAAGTTCGGCGTGTACGCCTGATGCTTCACCGGCAGGTCGTCGTCGAGGAGAATCTCGTCACGGTACATGTTCGTGACGGGGACCTCAGCCGTGGGGCAGAGCCACAGGTCGTCGTCGTCCCGTTCCTTCCCGTTCGCCTTACCGATTCGGTAGGCGTCCTCGGTGAACTTGGGGAACTGACCGGTCCCGGTCATCGATTGTGAATTCACCGGGATGGGCGGGAACAGGTCCACGTAGCCCTGCTCGCGGTGAACATCCATCATGAACTGAATGAGAGCGTGTTCGAGGCGCGCGCCGTCGCCCTTCGCGAAGTAGAACCCGCCGCCGGTGACCTTCGCACCGCGTTCGAAGTCGAGGATGTCCAGTTCCTCGCCCAAATCGTAGTGCGGAATCACTTCGTCGGGCAACTCGCGCAGGTCGTCGAACCCTTCGCGGCGGCGTTCGACGTTCTCTGACTCGTCCTCACCGACAGGCACATCGTCGTGGGGAATCTGCGGGAGTTCGAGCAGTCGCTCCTCCAATTCGGCTTCGAGTTCGTCCGCGCGGTCTTCGACTTCGGCCAACTCCGATTTGAGTTCTTGCGAGCGCTCGATCGCTTCCTGTGCTTCCTCGTCTTTCCCCTCGGCTTTCAGTTCGCCAATCTTCGAGGAGGTTTCGTTGCGCTCGTGTCGAAGGTCGTCACCGCGTTTCTTCAGCGACCGCCACTCCTCGTCTACCTCGAGGATGTGGTCTAAGTCCACGTCATCGACTCCCTTGCTGCGGAGCGCCTCCCGTACCGTCTCCGGGTTCTCTCGGAGGAACTGCCTACTAATCATTGCCCATCGGTTCAGTGGGACGCGGCAAAACCGTGTCGCATCTGTGCGAACCGCTGCCTCGAAGCTGGCGTCGGTCGAGAACGGCTGGACGGCCGGGAGCGCGCGGGTTGGAGCAGTATGCGCCGTAGACACAGACGCAAACAACCCTTTGAGCGTTGGGAAGTCCTAACCGCGCGGAGGAAAGACAGAGGGGTATCGATGAGTTCGCTGCTGCCGCTGAAACCACCCGTTGATGGGGATGGAACCGACCCGAGACTGGTCTCTTTCGATGACAGTGACGCCGAAGAAATCGTCTCGGTCGTCACCTCGGAAACCGCGCGCGAGATTCTCGCCGCAGTGTACGAGGAACCACAGACGACGTCGGACCTCGCCTCGTCAGTGGACACGTCCGTACAGAACGTGAGCTACCACTTGGACCGACTCAAGGAGGCGGGGGTCGTCGAAGCCGTCGGGACGTGGTACTCCGCGCAGGGCCGCGAAATGAACGTATACGGTCCGAAACACGACCCACTCGTCCTGTACGCGGAGACGGATCAAGCGAGGTCGTCCGTCTCGGATACGCTTCGACGCTCGCTCGCCGGTGTCGCCGGCGTTCTCGTCGCGAGTCTCCTCGTCCACGTCGCGTGGCCGACACCCGTTCCCGTCAGACCAACCCGAGGCGCACCCCTCTCGCCGGAACCGACTCTGTTCGAGGCCGTCCGCGGGTTCGCTCTCGGTCCAGGAGGTGCAGTGTTAGCGGTTGGCTTGATAGCCGTCTTCTTCATGGTCGGATTCCGGTACTTGCAGTCGTCTCAGAGGGGTACCGATGCCGAATAGAGCGACCAACTGGCAGGACTCAAAGACCGTTTTGAGTCTGGGATACGACGATAGGTATCCCCGATAGACGAGGAGTATGGAACGCAGAGCATTCCTCGGAACGGTTGGAATCGCACTCTCCGCCGCAGTCGGCGGCTGTACCGCCCGCGGTGGCGAGGAAAACGGCTCCGAACAGACGGGAACGGGAACGATGACAGACGAAGACGACAACCAGACGAGCGGAGAGAGTCCGACCCAAGTTTCGGGATCGGGTACCGTCTCACGAACGGTCAGCGATGGGTCGCTTTCGGAACCGGGACTCAGGAAACCGCACCGTCTCCAGTTCAAGAACGCGACCGACGATTCACAGGTCGGAACGCTACAGATTCGCGGAAGCGATGACGAGACGCGCTTCGAAGAACAGTTCGAACTCGCCTCAGACGCGTCCGTCTCCGTGATACTGACGGCGCTCGACCGGTACGAGGCGACAATTTCGCTGGCGTCAGGAACGTCCAAGACGGTCGAACTCGGTCCCGAACTGTTCGACTGTAACACGACGACGACGACCGCTGCCATCCAGTCGGATGGAACGGTCGACGTCATGACCGCCTCGACGCGCATGGCCTGTCCCGGCGTCGTCACCGACACCGTTCCGGCGGGCGAGTCGCGTGCGGAACGGATCGGTGAGGACACCACAGAAGACACGAGTCGGAAGCCACACGCGGTCCTCCTCGGAAACCCGACGGACGAGACGTGGACGGCTCGGCTTCGCGTCGCCGACGACGAGCGAGTGAGGTTCGACGGCGTGTACACTGTCGAACCCGAGGCGAACGTCCGGGTCGTTCTCGCTGAACCCGCGGATTACCAACTCGACGCATCCGTGCTGGAGACGGGAGCGGAGGCGACCGAATCGGTCGGTGCCGATCAGTTCGACTGCAACTCGTCCTCGACGAGCGTCTCCGTCACCGACGGTGGCGAGCTAAAAATCGCGTCGATATCGACGCTGATGGCGTGTGTCCCGCCGGAAGAGGCAGGCAACGAAACGACGGACGCAGACAACGAGACGGTCACTGACGCGGACAACTGAGCGATCATCAGAGCAGACAGCGACAGCTGAGTGACAAGCGAAACGAGCGGTGCGAAACGACTGGGACCGAACGCTTTTCATCCCGCGCATCGCGCATCCGCCATGGCTATCGGCGACGTGACTGCGGTGCCCGGAACGGACGACGTCTACTACGTCGATACCGGGATGTACGAAACGGAGATGTACGGGTCAGTTTACATCATCGACGCTGAACGGCCAGCGTTCGTTGACACCGGCATCGGAACCAACCACGAACATCTACTGGATGCGCTGGACGAACTCGACATCGCCCGCGAGGACGTCGAATATCTCCTGCCGACGCACATCCATCTCGATCACGCGGGCGGCGCGGGCTATCTCGCTGATGCGTGCCCGAACGCGACGGTTATGACACACGAGATCGGCGTCTCACACCTCATCGACCCAGAAAAGCTCATCGCAGGGACGAAAGCGGCCGTCGGCGATCAGTGGGAGTTCTACGTCGAGCCCAAGCCCGTCCCCGAGGACCGAATCGAACCGCTGACCGACGGTAACGAAATCGACCTCGGCGACCGCACGCTCTCGGTGTTTCACGCGCCCGGTCACGCACCGCACCAGACGATGTTCCTCGACTCGAAGGACGATTTGTTGTTCACCGGTGACGCCGCGGGGATCTACGTGCCGGAACGCGGGCAAGTGCGGCAGACGTCGCCACCGTCGCAGTTCGATCTCGAAGCCTGTCTGGACGACGTGCGAACAATCGAGGAAATCGCCCCCGAGCGGATTTGCTTCGGTCACTTCGGATCGTGCGAGTACAGCGAGGAACTGATGGAGTCGTACAAGCGGACGCTCGTCGAGTGGGTCGAAGCGGTCCGGCAGAAACGCGAGGAACTCGGCGACGACGACGCAGTCATCGAACACTTCGCAGAACACACACAGATGACCGACCTGTGGGGTGAGAGAAAGGCCAGCGAGGAAGAAAAGCTCAACGTGCGCGGCGTCCTCGGCTACTTAGACTGGCAAGCCGAACAAGAGTAACAGCTCGCCGCTCGTTTCACATTACGTATTAGTAAACGAACAGGACAAACTCGGAGCCTACCGCGCGGCGTTGAACGCCGAACAACGAACTTACCGAGGGATATATTCTTTTAAATTATGAACGAATATGTTCGTTGTATGGATTGGCGGGACTCAGAGGAGACGTTCGAGGACGAAGTCGTCGGCGACACGACGCTGGCACGGATGTTCGAAAACAGTGCGGCGCGGAACACCGGCGAACCCGCCCAGCAGTACAAAGGCGGCATTTACGACCGGTCGCTCGTCAGTTCGGGTGTCGTGCCCGCAGCGCCGAGTGGCGATTTCTCCGAACTAACGTACGGAGAGATGCGTGAGATTGTCCGGAATCTCGCGGCCGGGTTTCGGGAACTCGGCGTCGAAGCCGGATCGCGCGTCGGCATCTTCTCACACACACGGATGGAATGGGCGCAGTCAGACTTCGGGATTCTTGCCGCAGGCGGTGCCGTAACAACCGTCTACACGTCCTCGTCGGAGCGGCAAGTTCGATACCTGCTCTCTGACCCCGGTGCGACGGGTGTCGTCGTGGAGAACGCGGAACTGCTCCAACGCGTCCTCGCCGTCGAAGACGAGTTAGATCTCTCCTTCATCGTCCTCATCGACGACCCAGCGGACGGAAGTGGGATGGGCGGGGCCGTCCGCGACAGAGACGATATCTACACGCTGGGCGACGTTCACGAAATCGGTGCGACGGCGTTCGACGAAGAAGCCTACCAGTCGTGGATAAACGAGCGGGACCCTTCGTCGTTGGCGTCGCTTATCTACACCTCGGGAACGACGGGCCAACCGAAGGGCGTCAAACTCACACACAACAACTTCCGGTCGAACGTGAATCAGTGTTACAAGCGGTTCGGCCCGCGTCCGGACAAAGAGGACGTACCAACGCTCACCAACGGGATGGTGACGCTCTCGTTCCTTCCGCTCGCACACGTTCTCGAGCGACTCGCCGGACACTTCCTGATGTTCGCATCGGGCGCGTGCGTCGCCTACGCGGAGAGTCCGGACACGCTCCGTGAGGATTTCCAACTCGTCAGACCGACGGTTGGAACGAGCGTTCCGCGCGTCTACGAGAAACTATACGATGCGATTCGGTCGGAGGCAAGCAAATCACCCACGAAAAAACGCATCTTCGAGTGGGCGGTCGATGTCGGCCGCGAGTACCACGAGTCTGACTCGCCCGGCGTCATCCTTTCGGCGAAGCACGCCCTCGCTGACAAACTCGTCTTCGATCAGGTTCGAGAGGCGCTCGGCGGCCGCATCGAGTTCTTCATCAGCGGCGGTGGGAGCCTCTCAGCGGAACTCTGTGCGCTGTACCACGGGATGGGACTGCCGATTCTGGAGGGATACGGTCTCACCGAAACGTCACCCGTCATCGCGGTGAACCCGCCCGAAGAGCCGAAAATCGGCACCATCGGAACACCCGTCGTGGACGTCGAAGTGAAACTCGACAAGACCGTCGTCGGAGACGTGACGGGCGATGCTGGCGGCGACGTGGGTGAACTGCTCGTGAAAGGTCCGAACGTCACCGAAGGCTACTGGAACCGACCCGAGGAGACGGCGGCGGCGTTCACCGACGATGTCCCCAGCGACGCGAACGGGGAGTCGGAATCAGAGGGAGACTCCGGAGGATGGTTCCGAACCGGCGACGTGGTCGAACTCCGTCCGGACGGCTACATCGCCTTCCGCGAGCGCGCAAAGCAGATTCTCGTCCTTTCGACGGGGAAAAACGTCGCACCCGGCCCAATCGAGGACTCGTTTGCCTCAAGCGACGTGGTCGAACAGTGCATGGTCCTCGGCGACGGCCGGAAGTTCGTCTCGGCGCTTATCGTCCCGAGCTTCGAAGAAATCCGCGAATGGGCCGACAGAGAGGGTTACGACCTCCCCGACGATGCGCGCGGGATCTGCCGCGATGACCGAGTGAAAGAGCGTATCCAGTCGGAAATTGACCAAGTCAACGAAAATTTCGAGCCGTACGAGCAGATAAAGCAGTTCCGCCTCGTCCCCGAAGAGTTCACGGAAAACAACGACCTGATGACGCCGACGATGAAAAAGAAGCGCCGGAACATCCTCGACCGGTACGCCGATCAGGTCGATCTGCTGTACACCGAAGACGCTGCCGCAGCCACACAGAACTGACGGCAGTTTTTCCGTGTCTTTTTTGTTAGCGCATATTTCCAAATGATTGTTCGGTTTTGTACCCAAAAACCGCGACGTAAATGTATGGTTTTATGTTCATTCAACACATCGGCGGAGATACATGGAGGTGTCATAATGGCCGCCGGCTCCAACCTCATATACATTGTCGCGGCTATCATCGGTATCGGCGTCGTGTCGCAGATACTTTCGGACCGGTTTCAGGTCCCGAGTGTCCTCTTTCTCATCACCTCGGGGATCATCCTCGGACCGGAAGTTCTCAACGTCGTCCACCCTGATTCGTTCGGGAGCGGGTTGTCAGCTATCGTCGGCCTCTCGGTGGCCATCATCGTGTTCGAGGGTGCGTTCCACCTTCGCATTGAGAAGCTCCGAGAAGCACCCGCAGCGACGATTCGGCTCATTACCGTCGGTGCAGGTATCGCGCTCATCGGAACAGCCGCGGCGATTCACTACCTTCTCGGATCGCCATGGAGCGTTTCGTTCCTTATCGGGGCGCTTCTCGTCGCCACCGGGCCGACGGTCATCGCCCCGATTTTAGAGGTTGTCCCGGCACGCGACCGGGTCGAGGCGGCGTTAGAGACGGAGGGGATCGTCAACGACGTGACGGCCGCTATCCTCGCCGTCGTCATCTTCGAGGCCATCATCGAAGGTGCGACCGAACCGGGCGCGCTCATGACGCTGTTTGCGGAACGTCTCGGTGTCGGCGTCGTCGTCGGAACACTCGTCGCCGCGGCGATGTTCTACGCGCTCCGGTACGTTGACCTCTCACCCGGTAACGCACCGCAGAACGCGCGTCTGCTCGTTCTCGCGGGTGCGCTCGTCGCGTACGGTGCGGCCGACTTCATCGCTACCGAAGCCGGTATCGCCGCCGTCGCGACGGCCGGTATCTTGCTCGGAAACGCTGACGTCCCGTACGAGGAGGACATCTCGGCGTTCAAAGGCGACATAACGCTCATCGTCCTCTCGTTCGTCTTCATCGCGCTTGCAGCGTTGCTAGAGTTCGAAACGCTGCTCCGACTCGGACTCGGCGGTCTCGGCGTTGTCGTCGTCGTCGCGCTGGTCCTTCGGCCGCTCCTCGTGTTCCTGTCGGCGCAGGGGGACCGCTTTACCACCGGCGAGAAGTGGTTCATGAGTTTCGTCGGTCCGCGCGGTATCATCCCCGCGTCCGTGGCGACGCTGTTCGCCATCCAACTCCGGGCGGAGGGATTGGGGCAGGCGGCCGACACCCTCGTCGGCACCGTCTTCCTCGTCATCCTCGTGACCGTTGTGTTCGAGGGTGGTCTCGCTCGACAAATAGCTGAATACCTCGACGTCATTCCAATGCGTGTACTCGTTATCGGAGGCGGTAAGGTGGGCCGGACGCTCGCCGAACGCCTCGAAGACCGCGGAGAGAACGTAGTGCTCATCGAACAAGACCCGGAAATCATCGAAACGGCCCGCAACGAGGGTCATACCGTCCATCAGGGTGATGGCACCGACACCGACGTGCTTCGCTCTGCGGGGGCGGATAATGCCAAAATTGTCGTTGCTGCCACCGGCGACGACGACGTGAATCTCCTCGTCGCCCAGTTGGCGAACTCGAAATTCGACCCCGAGACCATCATCGCTCGGGCGAACAACCCCGACAACGTGGACGCGTTCGAGGAACTCGGTGTCCGTACCATCTCGTCGGTGCTGGCGACGGCTCAGGCCATCGACAACTACATCGAACGGCCCGCGATGATGAACTGGATGAGCGAAATCGGCCGTTCGGGCGATGTCCAGGAGATCGAGGTCACATCCGAGGAAATCGTCGGAAAAACCGTCCGCGATATCGGGCCGGAACTCCCGAACGGGTGTCTCATCACCCTCATCTCACGGGACGGCGAATCGAGCGTCCCCAGCGCTGATTTCACCGTCCAACACGGCGACCACATCACAATCATCGGCGGTCACGACGCCGTCCGCGAAGCGATGCAGTTCATCCACCCTGACGAGTGAAGCCGATTCCGTAATCCACTCTGTGGTTCACTCGTTTTTGACGGGGCCACACACCCGATATCTCGATGCTGCAACTCTCGGCTTCTTCCAGTTGCAGACTGCCGTAACTACTAGAACTGGCTAACTATCCGTGCTGGAACTGGCTAACTATCGGTAGCTGGTGCAATGCGCGTCAGAAAAAACGAGTCGAGAGATGTCGTCTTTCGGGGGACGACGTTACCGGCTGAACTCGATTGCCGCGCCCTGACCGAAGCCGACACAGAGCGTTGCGAGACCGCGTTCGGCGTCGCGCTTTATCATCTCGTGGATGAGCGTCACGGGCAGGCGGGCACCCGATGCACCGAGGGGGTGACCGAGGGCGATAGCGCCGCCGTTGACGTTGAAGATGTCGTGGTCGATGCCGAGTTCGTCCATCGCGTAGACGCACTGGCTGGCGAACGCCTCGTTGAGTTCGACGAGGTCGTAGTCGTCAACGTCGCGGCCGTTACGTTCGAGGAGGGTACGCGTCGCCGGAACGGGACCGATACCCATCACCGTCGGATCAACGCCCGCGACGGCGTTCATGCCCACGTCGGCGAGAATATCGAGGTCGTGTTCCGCTGCGAACTCGCGGGAGGTGACGAGGACGGCCGCCGCGCCGTCGGTGATCTGTGAGGAGTTACCCGCCGTGACCGTTCCGTCACCGGTAAACGCCGGTGGAAGGCCCGAAAGCGCATCCATCGTGGTATCGGGACGAATCCCCTCGTCTTCGGTGATGACGCCCGCTTCGGTCTCGATGGGAACGATTTCGTCGTCGAATCGTCCTGACTCGGCCGCCTCTGCGGCGCGCTGCTGGCTCTGCAGAGCGTATTCGTCCTGTTCCTCGCGGGAAACGTCGTACTCCTCGGCCACCTTCTCTGCGGTCATCCCCATCTGGAGTTGGAAGATGTTGTACTCCTCGGAGAGTTCGGGGTGGAGATGTTCGTAGGAGTCGCCGTCCATCGGCACGCGGCTCATGTTCTCAACACCGCCCGCGACGACGCAGTCCCGGTTACCCGCGGCGACCGCGTCCGAAGCGGAGATGACGGCCTGCATCGAGGAAGCACACCAGCGGTTGATGGTTGTCGCTGGCGTCCCTTCACCGAGTTCCGAGAGAAGCGCGATGACGCGCGCAACGTTATTGTCCTGTTCACCGCGTTGCTGGGCGACACCCCACATGAGGTCGTCCACGTCCTCGGCGTCGAGGTCCGTCTCGTCGAGGATGTGATCGATAAGGGCGACCGAGAGGTCTTCGCTGCGTACGTCTTCGAAGACGCCACCCGCCTTACCGAACGGGGTACGATGCGCGGCTGCGATGACTGGTTGAGGCATGTGTCCTTTTCTGGTGTCCGTGGTGATAAATGGGGTAGAACTCTGAGGGATGGACACGGAGTTTCACGCACTCGGCGTTTCTGCGGCGAGGCGTCGGAGCGTTCGATTGTCCGAATCACCGTGATCTCGTGTGATCGTCACGATTCCCGCTGGTCTTCGACGGTCTTATGCCGTCTGACGGGCAACGTTGTGGGGATGAGTGACCCGGCTCTCGAGGTGGTCGAGTTCCTCCTCACGGCGCATCTCTACACCGAGAACCGTGAGTTAGACGAGAACGACCTCCCGCCGCGGTACCGCCGCGTCTTTTGGACGGACCCGCCGGACGACGAAGACGAAGACGATGAAACGGCCCCAATCGGTATCGAACGCCCCTTAGTCGTGACCGACAACACCGCTCGGAAAGCGACTGGCGTCGAACGACCGTGGGAAGCCATCTCAGACCTCCTGTTTACCCAACGCGAGGATTTCTCGGGGCGCATCTCTCTGACGCAACCCGACATGGCTACCGATTGGTACCTCGAACGCGCAGACCGCGACCAGTTGGAGACGAATCCAACTATCGCCGCCGCCGTCGAGGATCACGACGATGTGGATGTGAGCCACACAGAGGCGCGTGAACGAACGCGGTCGATTCAAGCCGACCGCGTCTGGATCGACAGCCTCCTCGATCAGTACTTCGACGAGGAGGAGGACGCCGAGATGCTGGATCTCGTGCAGGTCCGTGCGCCCGAGGAGATCGAGATGACGCTCGAAGACCTCGTGTTGACGCAGGACCAAGAGGGGGAGATTCACAAACTGATGAAGGCCATCGAACACCGCGAGTATCTCGCGGATATCGGCCTCCGCGAAATCGGCAAGATTCTGTTTGTCGGCCCGCCGGGAACCGGTAAAACTACCGTTTCACGCGCTCTCGCACACGAACTTGGCCTCCCGTTCGTCGAGGTGAAACTCTCGATGATCACGAGCCAATACCTCGGTGAGACGGCCAAGAACGTCGAGAAGACGTTCGAGGTGGCCAAACGGCTGTCGCCGTGTATCCTCTTTATCGACGAGTTCGACTCGGTGGCGAAAACCCGCCGGTCGGACGAACACGCCGCGCTCAAGCGTGCGGTCAACACGCTGTTGAAGAGTATCGACGACATCTCGCTGATCCGCGACGAGGTCATCCTCATCGGGGCGACCAACCACCCCGACCAACTCGATTCGGCGGCGTGGCGACGCTTCGACGAGATTGTCAACTTCCCCAGACCGGACCGGCAGATGCGTGCGGACATCCTCCGCATCATCACCAACCGGATGGAAGTCGCCGATTTCGACCCCGAGGCGGTGGCCGACCGAACCGAGGGTCTCACCGGATCTGACTTGCGGATGGTCCTCCGTGAGGCCGTCCTCGAAGCCCTCACTGAGGAACGGACAGCGTTGACCCAGACGGACATCCTCGACGCCGTCGAGGACTTCGAGGAACGGGACAACCTGAAGAACATGGACATGATGTCCGACGGCGAGCAGTTGATCGCGGGTGACGGTGGCGACGGCCACGACCACGATCATAACCACGACGACTGAGGCATCCACCGACTTCGGTCTCTCCATCCGACAAAGTATTTGTTCTCGAACAGAACATTGCGAACAATGCCCTCCACGAGACGGTCGTTCGCCGGGGTGGTGGCCGCCGCAATGCTCTCTCTGTCCAGCGGATGTCTCAGCAGTCTCACAGGCGACGCGAACGTCACAGTACCGTCCGGTAACTCCACCCCGACCGCCGAATCCACGCCGGAACCGACGAGAGGCGAAGCGGCGGCACTCTCCGTCTCGGAGACCATAGACGACGTGGAATACGTTCCCGAAAACGAGACGGTCAAGATAGTCACCGGGTACCGCCACACGAATCACGAGGCGGTGAAGAACGGATCGAAACCGGAACGAGAACCGATGTACGACGAGATTCCGTGGAAGCAGTGGGCGACGACAGAGTGTGCCAGCGTTGCCGGGACAGCGGTTCACGACATGCTGACCGACAAATTTGGAGACAACCACGGCGTGTCCGTCGGCGTCACGAGTCAGTACGGCGACGACCCCAGCCTCTCCGTGGCCCACACCATTCTATACAACCGTGACGGCGAGCAAATCAGCGAGACGAGCGTCGGATTCGACCGACTCGTAGAAGTGACGCCGCGCGAAGTGACGGCGACCGTAACACTTGACGGACGGACGGCGACGCGGACTATCCCCGCGTGGGTAGAGTACAGCAAGATGCACCAGACGTAGCTCCGTCGTCTGTGACTACGTTGGCAGTCTCCCCTCGTCTGCGAGATGCAGTTGCTTCGACTACGCTTATCAACCACCCGTCCCCTACTCCGAGTCGATGCGCGTCACCCTCCTCGGAACGGGCGACACTACGGGCACGCCGACCGTCGGGTGTGAGTGCGACACCTGCCGCGAAGCGCGCGCCCGCGGCGTGGAGCGAACCCGGTTTTCGGTCCACGTCGAGAACGACCGGACGGGCGAGTCGCTACTCATTGATTTTAGCCCAGACTTCCGCCAACAGTTTCTGACGCACGAGGTTCCACTGCCGGATGCGGGCCTTATCACGCACGTTCACTTCGACCATATCGACGGTCTCGGGAACGCCTATCGCGTCTTCGACGACCTGCCGGTCCACGCCGCCGACGAAACGGATCCGAAAACGGGGCAGAGCGTCGCTGAAACGGTCGCCTCGAAATTCGATTATCTCGACCGGATCTCGGTCCGGGCGCAGACACCGTTCGAAACGTTCCGTACCTGCGGGCTGGACGTGACTCTCGTTCCGGTCGAACATCCGCCGCTGCTCTGCTACGGACTCACCATCGAAGACTCCGAAACGGGCGCGAAGCTCTCGCTGTCGGGTGACACGAGTTACGGCATCCCCGAGGACTCACGGAGCGTTCTGTCGGACCCTGACCTGCTTCTCGCGGAGGCCATCGTCCCGGCGTCGCTCTGCCAACACCACCCGCTCGGCGGCAAACATTTCGACGACGAAGGCGTGCCGCGGACGTTCGGCACGAAGCACATGACCCGAGAGGGGGCACTCGCCCTCGCCGACGACCTGAACGCAGAACAAACCCGCCTCGTCCACACAGCTCACTACTATCCCGTCGAAGAGGCGTTCGAGGAGCCGTTAGCCGTGGACGGCGAGGTGTACAAATTGTGAGGGGGAGTGACGCATGAGCCTTCGGGCAATCATCACAGACAACGTATTCAGATACTTCCTCCTCATGGGCGGACTTGTCGCAACAGAGAACCTCATGACGACCTACCAGAACACCGGACGAGTCGATTTACTCGGGTCCGCACTCCAGTTCGTAGTCGTCGTTATCTTCGCCATCCTACTCATCGCGTACTGGAACTATATGGACAGACGCGCCGAAGAAGCGTAATTAGGTCACCAAAACCGGTCCAGCCCGCTTTGTCGGCGCGCGACACCGTCGGGATCACTGACCCACGGCGTCCGCTCGTCTCGGAGACTGTCAGCGTCGAGAGAGGGCGCGTCGGCCGCCTCGAACGGCTGGCAGTCGTCGCCGCAGTCGCGGCCCGGTTCGACAACACGGTTGAAATGCGCGCAGTAGGGGCGGCCGTCGCTGGTCACGCTCGCGTTCGCACACGTCGGAAGGTCGTACGTCCGCCAGCCTTTCCCGTACGTTCGTTCGGCCAGTCGAAGTCGTGCCTGCCGCTTTCGTTCGCCCGAGACGAGTTCCACGTCGGTTCTGAGCGGCCGTTCGGCGACGAGTTCGATGCCCGGCGAGGCGGGGTCGAGCGGCGTCGCGTCGCGGACGACTTCCCGCTCGCCAGACTCAGGGTCGAACCGCCAGACGCCGACTGACTCGGGGATGCGATTCAGATGTGCGCGAGTGACGTAGCTCTCGGTGGCGAGGATGATCTCGTCGAACAGGCCGAGCGAGGCGTCCGTGCGGAGTTGTCGCTCCAAGTCGCCGGGGTCGCCCAAATCGGGCTTGTTCTCGATCCCGACAAGTCGGCCGAACCAATCAGCCGGGTAGCGCGTCGTCTGCCGGACGTATTCACGGCCGCCGCGCCACTCCGACTCGAAGAAGCCCGCTTCGACTGCGCTATCGACAACGTCTCTGGCGGTATTGCGGTGGCAGTCGAACGCGTCGCGCCAGAACACTGCCTCGCCGGTACCAACGTCGCACGTAATCGCACGAAGTGGAATCGCTCGCGACGTGATGTCCGCGCGGGTGTCGAACGACGGGCCGGGGTGGACGGCGCACACGTCCATGATTCGACGGCCGGGAGCGGCGACCGCAGCGCCAAGTTGCCGTCCGAGAACCCACTCAGTCGTCTGTTCGAGGTGCGAGCAGAGAGCCAACTCGAAGGCAAATTCCCGCGGACGGTCAGTTTCGGCGACCACGTATCGCCGCATCGGCTCGGAACGGGCAAAAACGACTCGGAAAACTTGTATTTCAGCCGTCAGTTCACGGAAAATTACTTGAGTGAGTGGGAGTGAGAGAGGGCTATGGATGGGGATCCAGAATCGACCAGTGATCGGGTGGAACGAACAACCACGGATACGAAACGGCACGGAAGACGCGCGTTTCTCGGTCTGGCGGCAGTAACGGGGGTTTCCGCGCTCGCCGGCTGTAGTGGGACAGGCGGAACGGTGAGCGCCGCGCGGCGGCCGCCGACCGTACCGGAGGAACAGCTGAAATCGGGGGGATGGGAACAGGTAGACGATGTGACACAGGACCCGGCGTTCGAGCAGGACCTCGGCCCGGTGACGATGACGGCGGCGACGCGAACTCGGTTGTACGAGGACACCGAACTTCGGGCCGAGATCGCCGACAAGACGCTCGGCCAAGCGGCCACGCAGTTCGCCACGTTCTTCGCCACGCGGGTGACGTTCGATCCCGACCTAACGAGTCTGCCCGCCGGTGCGGGACAGAAGGAACTGCTCGACCAAGTCGAGTCACAGTCGCGGACACAGTTCCGCAACCGACTGAAGGAGGCCGGACTCAAACCTGTCGAACAGGTGGGGACCGGCACGTTCGACGTGGCCTCCGGAACGTCGGCTCGCTTGACCGAGTACGAAGCGTCGTACTCCTTCGAGGGGTTCTCCGTCAACGTTGGAACTGAGGACATCACTATCGAGGGCGGCGAGATATCCGTTGCGGGTCACCTCGCGGCGTGGATTGCAGACAACTCTGTCCTTGTCGCTGGCGGGGCGTATCCCGCGGAGAACTTCGCCCGTTCGGTGACGAAGAACCCGTCGGACGCAATCGAACTCAGCGTCGATATCGATCTGGGCCTGACGCCGAAGGCGTACCGCAAGGAGCTGTTCGGCCTGATGCGACAGGTCGAGTAGATCGCTAAAATCGGATTAGAGCCGCCGCATCCGGATCTCGTTCGTGTTTCGGTGGCACACAGCGTACGCTGCGCGTCACGAGAACAGCAACTTTATCAGGCGTTCGGGGCGAAGCTTTCCCAAGATTACTCTTAGGAGGTCAATGGTGACACAAAATCCACAACAACCGGAGGTGAACATCGGACTGGTCGGCCACGTAGACCACGGTAAGACGACGCTGGTGCAGGCCCTGTCGGGGTCATGGACCGACCAGCACTCCGAGGAGATGAAGCGCGGCATCTCCATCCGCCTCGGCTACGCCGACGCGACGTTCCGAAAGATTCCCGGCGCGGACCCGCCGGAGTGCTACACTGTCGAAGAAACGGATGACGACGGCAACGAGACCGACGTTCTACGCACTGTCTCGTTCGTCGATGCGCCCGGCCACGAGACGCTCATGGCCACGATGCTGTCGGGTGCCGCTATCATGGACGGTGCCGTTCTCGTCGTCTCTGCGACCGAGAACGTTCCGCAGGCACAGACTGAAGAACACCTGATGGCACTGGACATCATCGGGATCGATAACATCGTCATCGCACAGAACAAGATCGACCTCGTAGACCGCGACCGCGCGGTCGAGAACTACGAGCAGATCCAAGAGTTCGTGCAGGGGACCGTGGCTGAAGACGCCCCCATCGTCCCGATTAGCGCCCAACAAGAGGTCAACATCGACCTCCTCATCGACGCTATCGAACGGGAGATCCCGACGCCCGAACACGACGAGTCCGAGGCCGCGCGGATGTTCACCGCTCGGTCGTTCGACATCAACCGACCCGGGACGACGTGGGAGGACCTCTCCGGCGGCGTCATCGGCGGGTCAGTCGTCGAGGGGAAACTGACGGAAGGCGAGGAGCTCGAACTCCGTCCCGGCCGAGAGGTTGACGAGGGCGGACAGACCGAGTGGCGACCCATCACAACAGACATCCGGTCGCTCCAAGCCGGTGGACAGATGACCGACGAAGTCCGCCCCGGTGGACTTTGCGGCGTCGGGACTGGTCTCGATCCCAGCCTGACGAAGGGCGACGCCCTCGCCGGACAAGTCGCCGGCGAACCCGGCACACTGCCACCGACGCGCGAGGAGTTCACGATGGACGTCGAACTCCTCAATCGCGTGGTCGGAGAGGACGAAGAGACCGTCGAGGAGATTTCGACGGGTGAACCGCTGATGCTCACCGTGGGCACGGCAACCACCGTCGGCGCGGTGACGAGCGCGCGCACGGGCGAGGCCGAAGTCTCGCTGAAGCGCCCCGTCTGCGCCGCTGACGGTGCGAAGATAGCCATTAACCGCCGCGTCGGCGCACGATGGCGACTCATCGGTATCGGGACGCTCAAGTGACGACAGAGACACGACACCGGACGGACTCGGACACCGACGCGACGACCACGGTCGTCCTCGACACGAACGCGCTGATGATGCCCGTGGAACTCGACGTTCGCGTGTTCGACGAACTCGACCGACTGCTCGCCGCGAACGTAGACCTCGTGGTGCCGTCGGCCGTCGTCGGAGAGTTAGAGAAACTCTCCGCTGGGGCCGGGAACGAGGGCGTCGCAGCGAGTGTTGGCGCGGACCTTGCGGCCGACCGGTGCCGTGTCGTCGACACCGAAGCAACCTACGCGGACGACGCCGTAGTAGAACTCGCAGAACGCGGATTCGACTACGTCGTCACGAACGACAAACCCCTTCGTGACCGACTGCTCGAACGCGGCGTACGAGTAATCGGTATAAGGGGGCACCACAAATTGGACATAACAGAACCTTAGCACTACGATGTACAAACGGGTACGACTCAAAGACACAGTGGAGGTTCCGCCGGAGCATCTCGCTGACGTGACCCCGCAACGGGTCAAGCGACTCCTGCAGGACAAACTGGAAGGACGGATGGACGAAGATGTCGGTAGCGTCGTGAGCGTCGTTAACGTTCACGACATCGGCGAAGGAACGGTTCTCCCCGGACGCGCAGGCGTCTACTACGAGGCCGAGTTCGACGCGGTCACCTTCGATCCCGACATGCAGGAGGTCATCGACGGAGAGGTCGTCGAGGTCGTGGAGTTCGGTGCCTTCGTCGGCATCGGTCCCGTGGACGGACTGCTGCACGTCTCGCAGATTTCCGACGAATACCTCGCCTACGACGGCGAGAACCAGCAACTCGCCTCGACGGAATCGAACCGCACGCTCGCAGTCGGAGACTCCGTGCGCGTTCGCGTCGTCACGAAGAGCATCGACGAGCGCAACCCGCGCGACTCGAAGATTGGCCTCACCGCCAAACAGCCCGGCCTCGGCAAACACGGCTGGCTTGAAGCGGATCGACAGGCCAGCGAAGCGACGACCGAAGCGGAGGGCCGGTAGATGGCCAAGCCGCGTCTCGCCTGCCGCGAGTGCCACTACATCAACATGCCAGACTCGCAAGCGTGTGAGAACTGCGGCGCGTCCAGCCTCACTGAGGACTGGGCAGGCTACGTCGTCATCACGCATCCCGAAGAGAGCGATATTGCGACCGAGATGAACGTGACCGAACCCGGCGGCTACGCGCTGAAGGTCAGATAAGGGATGCTTCGGCTACCAACGGCACTCCGCGGCGAGTTCAAAGAGCCGTTCGGGCCGCTCTACACTGACGCCGACCGTCTCCTCGCAGACGCCGGAACTCCGATTATCGCCGTGGGTGACGTGGTCACGCACCACCTCCGACGAGCCGGACGCACGCCCGACGTGGCCGTTATCGACGGGAAGACGAAACGCGAAGCCGTTGACGAAGAGATACGCCGCGCGCTTTCAGATCCCGAAACGCGCCGTGACGTGAACAATCCGGCAGGCGAGATTACGGAGGCACTCGCCGACACTATTCGTGACGCCCTCGACGCCGACGACCCAGTGACCGTCGTCGTAGCGGGTGAAGAGGACTTGGCGACGCTACCTGCAGTCGTCGCCGCGCCGACCGGTGCGAGCGTCGTCTACGGGCAACCCGACGAAGGAATGGTTCTCATCGATGTGACAGACGATTCGAAAGCCGAGATGCGGTCATTGCTCCGGCGGATGGACGGCGACGCCGAATCACTACTGTCGCTTCTCGAATCGTAACGCACTCCGGCAAGCCGGTGGCGATTCCGTTCACCGGGCGTTTCGATGGGCGTCTTGCCCTTCGAAATCCTTTTACTCCTTTCGAGAGGAGTTTAGCCCAACTGACTATGGAAATCGAAGTCATCTCCGAAGACGAGAATCCCATGTTGCACCGGACGGACGTTCGGTTCGAGATCGTTCACGACGAAGCCACGCCCTCCCGTCTGTCTGTCCGCGACAGTCTCGCGGCAAAGCTGAACAAGGACTCCGACGAGGTCGTCATCCACGAACTCGACACGAAGTTCGGCATGCGAAAGACCGCCGGCTACGCGAAGGTTTACGAGTCGCCCGAGTTCGCCCGCGACGTCGAACAGGACTACATGCTCGACCGGAACAAGATCGAAGCCGAAGAAGGCGACGCCGAGGCGGAAGCCGAGGAAGCCTGAACCGGCCGTAAATCAACTGTAACTTTCGTTCTCGATGCGTATCGTAGGTATCGAAGGGACTGCGTGGGCCGCCAGCGCCGCGCTCTTCGACACGGCGACGGACGAGGTGTTCATCGAATCTGATCCGTACGAACCCGACAGCGGCGGCATTCACCCGCGCGAAGCGGCCGAACATATGGGTGATGCCATCCCCGCTGTCGTCTCGACAGTACTCGACCACGCGGTCGAGACGGCCGAAGGTGACAGTCCCGAAATCGACGGTGTCGCCTTCTCTCGCGGTCCCGGTTTGGGACCGTGTCTTCGCATCGTCGGCACCGCCGCGCGCTCGCTCGCGCAGACGCTCGACGTTCCCCTCGTCGGCGTCAATCACATGGTCGCTCATCTCGAAATCGGGCGCTATCAGTCGGGATTCGACTCCCCCGTCTGTCTGAACGCCTCGGGTGCGAACGCGCACCTGTTAGGCTACCACAACGGCCGTTACCGCGTCCTCGGCGAGACGATGGATACCGGCGTCGGCAACGCAATCGACAAATTCACCCGACACGTCGGCTGGACGCACCCCGGCGGTCCGAAGGTCGAGCGTGCGGCGAAAGACGGCGAATATCATGATCTGCCGTACGTCGTGAAGGGAATGGACTTCTCCTTCTCGGGCATTATGTCCGCCGCAAAGCAGGCGTCTGATGACGGCGTGCCTGTCGAAGATGTGTGTTGCGGCCTGCAAGAGACGATCTTCGCCATGTTGACCGAAGTCGCAGAGCGTGCGCTGTCGTTGACCGGGACGGATGAACTCGTCCTCGGCGGCGGTGTCGGACAGAACGCCCGCCTGCGAGAGATGCTGTCAGAGATGTGTGACCAACGCGGCGCGGACTTTTACGCCCCCGAACCGCGGTTCCTCCGGGACAACGCCGGCATGATTGCCGTTCTCGGCGCGCGGATGCTCGCCGCAGGCGACGTCCTTCCGATTTCCGACTCCGCGGTGAACCCGAACTACCGGCCCGATCAAGTGCCCGTGACCTGGCGTGACGACGAGGAGTCGGTGGCCCGCGACCCGACGGCGGAAGGGAAGATTCGCGGTGCTGAAGCGACGGTGACGTTCGAGGACGACAGCGTGGTGAAGCGGCGCGTACCCAAGACGTACCGGCACGCGGAACTCGACGACAAACTCCGAAAGGAACGGACACGCGCCGAGGCGCGCCTAACGAGTCAAGCACGGCGTGAGGGCGTTCCAACGCCAGTCATCCGCGACGTAGACCCGACAGAGGGCGTCATCGTCTTCGAGTCGGTCGGCAAGTCGGATTTGGCGGGCGCGCTGACCACAGAACGGTGTCGGACGGTCGGCAAACACCTCGCAACGGTTCACGACGCGGGGTTCGTCCACGGCGACCCGACGACGCGGAACGTCCGCGTCGATGCCGAGAAGACGTACCTCATCGACTTCGGTCTCGGCTACTACACGGGCCACGTCGAAGACCACGCGATGGATCTGCACGTGTTCGGCCAGAGCGTCGAAGGCACCGCCGCCGAGCCTGAACCGCTCCTGCAGGCGTTCGAAGAAGGATACGCTGCGGTCGCGCGTGACGGCGAAGAAGGCGGCGGGCCGGACGAGGACGTGCTTGCGCGTCTCCGGCAGGTCGAGGGGCGCGGCCGGTATCAGTAATCAATCCGCAAACATCGGTGAATGTTTTCTGCGCCACGAAGTCGTCGGATTTGCCTCTCGAAGGGCGTTGGATTTGCCTCTCGAAGGGCGTCCTGTTTGACTCTCGAAGGGTGTCCAGTTCGACCCTCGTCAGCGCATCGACACCAAAACGATTTATCCAGCGCGGGTGTATCTTCCCGTCATGGCAGACAAGCCTCAGAAAGGCGAGATTCTCGGTGTGCCGTACAACTTCGAGCGCCCGTCTCTCGGTCGGATGCTCTCTTCGTACTGGAAACCGGGCGAGAAGATGCTCGTGAAGAAGCCGTTCGGTATCGGCTACACGCTGAACCTCGCAAACTGGCGGTCGTGGGTGGTCGTCCTCGTCGCTGGCGCACTGCTCTGGCAGGAGCGTAGTTCCTCCAGCACGGACCTCGAAGACGAAGACGAGGACGAGGGTCCCGTCGAAGTCATCGTCGATTAAACGGTCTCACGTCTACGACTCTTCGCTTATTGCCGTCTCACCAACCGTACAGCGGCGCGTGTGCGATGGCCTGCGGACGCGGCAGACGTGACGACGACACCGACGCCTCTTTCTCGGCACCACCGCGATGGACGAATAGATGCTTCACTACGTCACGACGAACGCTGGAAAGGTCAGAGAGGCGCTTCAGTACCTCGCCGATGTCGAGCAACTGGATTACGACTACACCGAAGTACAGGCATCTGACCTCGGCCCCATCGCCGCTCACGGCGCGCGAGAGGCGTACCGTCACGCGGGGGAACCGGTTCTGGTTGACGACGCCGGACTGTTCATCGACGGCTTCGAGGGGTTCCCTGGTCCGTACTCCTCGTTCGTTGAGGATACGCTCGGGGTCGAGACGGTGTACCGACTGGCCGAAAGCGAACTCGAAGAGCCGCGACGTGCGTCGTTCGACTGCGTTCTGGCGTACTGCGACGGCGAGGGATTCGAGGCGACGCCGGACCCGGTGGACCGCGACGACAGGACAGTCGCCGCCGCGCGGGGTGCCGAGCAGGACGACGAGGAGACGGAAGCACTCCCAGTGAAACTGTTCAGAGGCACCGTTCGGGGGCGGATCGTCCCGCCGCGCGGCGAGGGTGGATTCGGTTACGATCCCATCTTCGAACACGAGGGGACGACGTTCGCAGAGATGAGCAGTGAGGAGAAGAACGCGATTTCACACCGCGGGCGGGCGTTGGCGAAGTTTGGGGAGTGGTTTGCCGAGCGAACGGAGTGAGCGAGGCAAACCTCGATGGACTCGCTTCGCTCGTCCATCGGTGGTCCCGTGAGCGAGTATCGCGAGCGAACGGGAAGACGCTGAACGTTACTCCCTCGGGTCGCGGTCCGGACCGTCGTAGTCGCCGCCGACGACTTCTTCGTAGAGGCTCTCGGCGTTGAACAGCGACGCGAACGCTTTGGGTTCTCTGACGCTTACCGGGAAGCGGTCGCTGAGCGTCGTCGCCGCGCGGGCAGAGGTGAGTCGCTCGTCAAACGAGAGGACGTGCATCGCATCGCCGCGGTAGGCCGACCCGAGTGCAGGGTGGTCCCCTTCAGGGTGCGTAACGAGTTCGCACCACACCTCAACGCGCGCTCGCCAGTCGGCCGCGAGTTCGGGGTCTGTGAGTTCGGCGATGACGCTCTCGGCGTCGTCCAAGAGGGCGTCGCTGGCGACGAGCGTCGTCCACGAGTGCGCCCGAAGGTGATCAAGCGCGTCGCGGGCGTCGCCGCCGACCAACAGATCCGCCGCGAGAACGTCCGCGTCAGCGACGACGCGTGCGGGGCTCGGCTCAGTCATCGTCCTCGCGGCGTGACCGAAGCGCCTCCCGAATCATCGCCTCGTCTCCCTCGTACGACCCTGCCCGGTCGAACAGCGCATCCCATGTCTCCATGAGTGAGCATAGCAGAGCGCAGAAAAGAAGTGTGACGGTCCGGGACGGACTCGGAGCGTTCGTCCCCGAGGACTTTTAGTCGGACGGGGGCAGAGGCACACTCGTGCCACTCGGCGGCTTGCTTGACGCGCTGAATATGCAGTATCTCGTCAGCATCACGCTCGTTTCGCTGTACGTGAGTACCGCCGCCGTCGTCATCAGCACCGCCCTGAGTCTTCCTATCGCCGTCACTGTCGCGTTCAGCGACTTCCGGGGCAAGTCCGTCCTGACATCGATCATCTCCACCGGCATGGGCTTTCCGAGCGTCGTCATCGGTCTCGTCGTCCTCCTCGCGCTCTCGAACTCGGGACCGCTCGGCGACTTCGAACTCCTGTTCACCCCGCAGGCCATGATTCTCGCGCAGACGATACTCGCCACACCCGTCGTCCTCAGTGTCTCGTTGTCCGCCGTCGAATCCGTCGGCGACGACTTGCGTGAGGCGGCGTACGGAGCGGGCGGGACGACCACCGACGTCGGTCTGGCCGTCCTGCGTGAAGCCCGCTACGGAATCGTCACGGCGATTCTGGCGGGATACGGCCGCGCGATCAGTGAAGTCGGGTCCGTCCTCATCGTCGGTGGGAACATCGTCTTCCCCGCAGACCAGACCTCCTACACGCGGACGCTCACGACGGCGATTACCGTCGAAGCGCGGAAGGGAAACGTCGAAACGGGGTTAGCACTGGGTGCGATACTCCTCGCTCTCGTCCTCGGCGTGAACGCTCTCGGGTCGCACCTCCGCGGGAGAACACCGGGACGGCGGACAGCGAAGTCCGGTACTGTCGGAACGTCACTGGGAGGCGGTGAGAACCGATGAGCGAGATGACTGGCGTCGTGGACGGTCGGACGAGCGAGGACGACTCGACCGGCGGACTTCGACTCGCTGCACACGGCGTCACTCACGGCTTCGACGGAGAGACGGTGTTTTCGGACGTGAGCCTCGCGGTCGAACCCGGCGAGGTGCTGGCCGTTGTCGGCCCGTCAGGCAGCGGAAAGACGACACTACTTCGCCTATTGGCCTGCCTCGAATCGCCCGCCGAGGGCGTCGTTACTGCGAACGGCCGAAACGTTGGGGAGATGTCCGAAGAGGAACGACTGCACGTCCGTCGGCGTCTCGGGATGGTACTACAACATCGATGCCTGTTCTCGGCCACCGTCGCGTCGAACGCCGCCTACGGCCTGCGTGTCCGCGCTACATGGAACGAGCGGATTCGGGCCGCTATCCGTGGATTTCTCGGAACCGCAGAGACACCACTGGCGGCCGTTGATGCGCTGGAGACTGTCGGGATGGTAGACAAGCAAGACCGACATGCGGCGTCGCTGTCCGGCGGCGAGGCCCAACGAGTTGCAATCGCACGCGCGCTCGCTCCGGAACCGGACGTGCTGCTGTTCGATGAACCAACCTCGAACCTCGATCCGCGAAATACGGCCATCGTCGAGAAGGCGATCTGTGACGCGAGAGACCGGGGGATGGGGGTTTGCCTCGCCACCCACGACATGCAACAGGCACAACGTGTCTCCGACCGGACGGCCGTCCTGCTCGGCGGCGAGATTATCGAGTGCGGTCCGACGGGGCAGGTGTTCGAGGAACCGTCGGACCGACGGACCCGAAAGTTCGTCGAGGGCGAACTCGTCTACTAACTTGCTCTCGGTGACTGGAAATTCGTCTACTCACTTTTGGTGTTCGACTGCGTGGGAGTGAGTATGGAGGATGCGTTCGACGCGCACCTCGACGCCGACGGCGTCTCCTTTGATAGGTCAGATGCGCGTCTCCTTGCCACTATCGCCGAAACGGGGTCAGTGAGCGGTGCCGCCGAATCGCTCGGCCGGTCGCGTGCCCGGTGTCTTGCCCGTCTCCGCGAACTGGAAGACGCCCTCGGCCCGCTCGTCGAACGGCGACGCGGCGGATCCGACGGCGGCGGGAGCGAACTAACCGCCGCCGCACGAGACGTTCTCGGCCGGTTCGATCGATTGCAAGCTACGCTCTCGGGGACTGCCGGCGTTCCGGAGACCGTTCTTTCGGGAATCGTAACGCACGTCGAAGGTGAACTCTGTTCGGTCGAAACCGATGCGGGAACTATTCGCGCCGTCGCCACGGAATCCGTACGGACGGTAGAAAAGGCAGTGACGGTGAGCGTCCGTGCTGACGCTGTGACGCTTCACGACCCGTCGGACACGCCCGCCGAGAGCGCCACGAGCGCTCGAAATCGACTCAGCGGGACGGTCGAAGGCGTCAAGCGCGGTGATGCAGTCGCCACCGTCTCGGTGAACGTTGGACTCTCGACGCCGCTTCGCGCGTTTGTCACTGTCGAGAGCGTCCGCCGACTGTCGCTCGAACCCGGAACGTCGGTCGTCGCGTCGTGGAAAGCGACGGCGACGAGAGCGACGTCAACGGCCGTCGAACCGCAGTAGCTTCAAAGCGAGGCGACGAGGCGTTCGAGTTCTTCTCGGGTGTCGTCTGAAACCGGTTGGTGCGGACGACGGACGTGTCCCACTGGTGCGCCACGAGCGCGCATAGCCGCTTTGAGACCGGGGATACCGTGCGTGGTAGTCACGGCGCGATTGAGTTCGACGAGTGCTTCATTACGCTCTCTTGCGGCCGTCACATCGCCCTCGCGGTGTGCATCGTAGATGGCTGTAGTCGCTTCCGGTGCGACGTTGGCAAGGGCGAGGACGCCGCCGTCCGCACCGATGTCGAGAGCGTGCGAAAGCATACTGCCGGAGCCGACAAGCAGGTCGAAGTCAGCGTCGGCTGTCAGCCTCCGTTCGCGGACGAACGTCTCGATGTCGCCGCTGGAATCTTTCATCCCCGCAATGTTCGGATGGGTAGCCAATGCTTCTACGACAGAGACGGAGAGCTTCACGTCCGTGAAGGCGGGCACGCTGTAGAGATAGATCGGTATCTCGGCCTCATCCGCCAGATCACGGTAGTAGGCTTCGAGCGCCGTATCGTCGTGCGGGTAGTAAAACGGCGTGACGACGAGAGCGGCGTCGGCCCCGGCGTCCGCGGCGGCGGCAGTCGCCTGACGCGTCTCCTCGTAGCCCGGACTCCCGGTTCCGGCGAGGACCGGGACGCTTGCCTCCGCTGCGACGACTTCGATGACTCGGGCGCGCCCTTCGGCAGTCATGAGTTCGGCTTCACTGTTCGACCCACACGGAACGAGAAAATCGACACCGCGAGATTCGACCCACGAAACGAGGTCACGAAGTGCGGTCTCATCAATCAGTCCGTCGGCAGTGAACGGCGTCACGAGTGGCGGCCCAATTCCAATCATCGAGCGTGAGTTTATCCGGCGAAAACATGTAGTTTTCCGGCGTCAGCGCCTAGTCACCCGCCTGTCTGACACGGATTTAAGTGACGCGACGAGTACCAATTCTGTGGGCGCGCTGACTGACGGCCTCAGTTCCCATCCTCCCACCCGCGCGCCCGGCACACCCACCGCCGTCTGGCACCCCGGCGGTTGGTGTCGGCGTCGTCCCCCGCGACGCCCCACCGTTTGCGCGTTCCCCTTCAGCTACGGACAGGTACAACCGACTAGTTCGGCCGGCTCTCAGTTCGACAGTTCAGTCTTCCCCGAGAAGCGTCCGCCGAACGGCATCAAGTCCATCCTTCTCCGTGAGGAGTGCCAACTGGTCGCCAGCCTCCACTTTCGTCCCCGGAAGCGGGATAGTCATCGGCTCTCGCTTCCGGCCGTGGGCGTAGATTCGACCGACGGAATCGAGGTCGATATCCGAGACTTTCTGTCCGACGACAGGCGCGTCTTCGGGAATGACAACTCTCGAAATACGGAGTCCTTCCGCCAACTCACCGATGGCGTTGAAGTTACCGCCGAGAAGGGCAGTCTTCGCACCTGCCGCACCGAGACGCTCGGGATAGATGACCTCGTCTACGTCGTCCGCGTAGCGTTCGTAAATCTCCTTCCGGTAGTCCTCGCTTACACGCATGACCGCTCGGCAACCGAACTCCTTGCCGATCATGCACGCCGCAAAGTTCACGTTGGGGTCGCCGGTCAATCCGCCGATTGCGTCGGCATCCTCGATGCCGGCCCGACGAAGCACAGTCTCGTTGCTCCCGTCGCCTTCGACCACCTCGAATCCCTCTTTTTCGATGCGCTCGACCTTCTGCTCGTCGTTGTCTACGACCGTTACTTCGTGACCCTCCTCGCGGAGGACGAGAGCCGTTCGCGCACCGACTCGACCATAACCCACGATAACAACCTTCATGCCCAACACGTGGATGGCCGACGGATTAAAACTATAGTCGCATCCGCGGTGAGAGGTGTCTTCGCGGAAGGGCTATCGACGTTCCGGGCGGGCTTCCTCTAATCGTTCGTGAAGCGTGTCCACGAGGTCGGACAGCGTCTCGGTCCCGAATAGGGCGACGATGGCCGCACCGACAGTGTCGAACATCAAGTCTACGATGGTATCGTGGAGACCGTACTGGACGAGAACCGCCTCGATACCGAAGAACTCCGCAGAGAGTCGGGCGAAAAACTCCAACACCTCCCAGAGAACGCCGAACGCTAGCGTGAACGTGAGAATATAGACGAACATGAATCGTGGCGGGAGGAACACAGAATCGCTGTACTTGTCCACAGCCCGGGCTGTCGCGTATCCAACTGCCGCGACGAGCATCGCAGAAAGCGTGTGCGTGACGTGGTCGTACCACCAGACCTCGCTGTAAGGCCCGACCATCCCCACGGCGTGGAGAAGGACGGCAGTCGTCACCCACAGCGTAAGCGACGGCGAGAGTCGAATCCCCCAGTCACGACTCAACAGCGCCGGGAGATAGGTGACGGCGAGTGCGGCAGCGGCGTTGATGGTGATACTCGCGTTCAACTTAGCGATACCGAAACCGAGGATGCCCGCAATCGCTAGCCGCATTCCGCCCGCGGCTAGCGACCCCGCATCAGGTGGGCGTCGCCACTGCATACACGGTACTCGGGGCGGACGGGCGATAAACCTCCGTACGTGTGCTAGCATAAGACGCGTAACTGTTTTTCCGTTGTTTGACATAGGACAGGGTGATGATGGCAACTACGCACGCCCTCGCAGGGGTTGTGCTCGCCGTCGTCGTCGCCGTGGTGTTCCCCGAGAGCGCCGCCGCGACGACGCCGGTACCAGTACTCGCCGCGGCCGCCCTCGGCGGGTTATTCCCCGACTTCGACCTCTACGCGGGGCACCGAAAGACGCTCCACTTCCCGGTGTACTTCAGCGGTCTCGCCGTACCCGCACTCGTTGCGGCCGCCCTCTCGCCATCGACGCTCACCCTCTCGGTGGCGCTGTTCCTCGCCGCCGCGGCGCTCCACTCCGTGATGGACGCCTTCGGCGGCGGTCTGGAGTTGAAGCCGTGGCTCGGCACGTCCGACCGCGCCGTCTACAGCCACTACCACAACCGGTGGATTCGGCCGCGCCGGTGGATTCGCTATGACGGCGCGCCCGAGGACTTGTTCGCCGCCGCGATGTTCGCCGTCCCCACGCTGTACGCCTACGACGGCACAATCCAGTTAGGTGTGTACGCCGCGCTGGGCATCTCCGCCGTCTACGTGCTGGTTCGCAAACCAATGGTCGTCGCCGCGCAAACGGTCGTGGACGCGATGCCCGAGCATCTGGTTGACCGGATTCCCGACCGGTTCGTGGAAGACTTTCGGTAGGTGTGTGGGTTTCGGCGGCGTTTAGGAATCGTGAGAGCGGTTGTTGTTCATCACTCGGCGTGACGAGACGCGCCGCTCAGATGTTAGGTTCGTCAGAAGAGCCTAGGCCGGAATTTGAATCCGGGGTCTCGTCCTTACCAAGGACGCGCTTTACCGCTAAGCTACCCAGGCACGCATACGTTTGTTGTCCTGATTCGTCTTTAGGCGTTTCGATTCACCGCCGCCGCGTCACGCCGTTCCACGACACGCGCTACCGGTCCGTCGCCGAGGACGGAACTCGGTCGTCAGTGGCGCTCGCGACCGATAGCGACGCGATGCGCTCTGTCGTTGCATCCGAGAACGCCGCCGCGGCGGGCGGGAGTGCACCGTCGGCGTCGCACTCGCGGGCGAGTTCGGCGGCGTACTCCAAGAGCGCCGGCGGGGCATCGCCACCGACGGCTGTCGTCCCGGCGACGACGGCAAGCGTGAAGATGTCTGCTTCGAGGTTTCGGTCGAGTGTCTCGGCGTCGTCCTGTTCTTGGCGGAGTGTCTGATCGCGGCCGAACGAGCGGACCACTTCGACTGCTCGCTTGGCCGCGTTGGTTCGAGCGAGGACATAGAACCCCCGCGAGACGAGTACGTCGGCAGCGAGTACGTCCATATCGCCGTCGATGTCCTCCCCGTCGGCGGTGAGCCACGGTTCCTCGTGCGTCAGCGTTCGTGTGAGTCTGAGACCCTCGTAGATGAGTTGGACGCCCGCAGCACGTTCGGCCAGTCCATCGGCGTCAGCGTCCACACCCGGTTTGAGCGCACGTGCGCTCAGGATTGTGAGTGCCCCCGGAGTCATTGAAGTTTCGTCGAGACGGTCGAACAACACCTCACGGAGGCGGTCTGGCTCGATATCGTCGAGCGCCTCACGTGCGGCATCGCGGGCCCGCACGGCGTCGTCCATTAGCCGAGAGTTACGGCGGGAAGGGCAAAGACCTTTGGAAAACACGTAGGACAGACGCGCATGATTCGAACGACGGCGGACGGACCGGTGCGCGTCGTGACTATCGACCGACCGGAGCGACGAAACGCGCTTCGGCCCACGGACCTCGATGAGCTGGCGGCCGCCGTGACCGACGCTGACTCCAACGAGACGCCTGTCATCTACCTCCGCGGGGCGGGTGGGCATTTCTGTGCGGGCGCTGACCTCGACAGCGTCTCGGAACTCGCGGATCCGGAAGCGTTCGCCCAAAAAGGACAACAAGTAGCGAACACCATCGCCGACGCATCGGCAGTTGTCGTCGCCGGAATCGACGGTGCGGCCCGCGGCGGCGGTGTCGAAATGGCGCTGGCCTGCGACGTGCGCGTGGCGACGCCCGACGCGACGTTCGCCGAACCCGGCGTCGAGTTCGGCCTGTTCGGCGCGTGGGGCGGCACCGTCCGCCTGCCGCGAATCGTTGGCGAGGGTGAAGCGATGGATATCGCGCTCTCGGGGCGCGTCGTAGACGCAGCGGAGGCCCGCCGAATCGGTCTCGTCTCTCGGGTTGTCGAGGACCCGCGGACCGTTGCCGACGAAATCGCGTCCAACCGGTCGGACGCACTCCGCGTCGTAAAGCGGCGACTCCGCGACGATGCGGACGATAAAGCGCGCGAACGGGCCGAAGCGGAGGCATTCGCCCGTCTGCACGAGCGATACGTCGGCGATATCCGACAGACTCGGGGAGAAAGAGGAGGAGACGACTCGGAGTGACTGACGGTCGTTCTCAGAACGAACCGGCGTTGTAACGCCGTCTCAGAGATCCAGCGGTTCCGGCGCGGGCGGCATCTGCCGCTTGTGTGCGCTCTGTTCGTACAGTTCGACTACCCTGTCGATCTGCTCGCCGGTGACGTCGATGTGGTCCATCGTCGCGGACTTCGAGAGGGGACCATCGACGTGGAGTGCGAGAATCGCGTCGAGGGTGTCGTAGTGCATGCCCATCTCGTCCTCGTCAGTTTGGCCGGTCCACATCCCAGCCGAGGGTGTTTTCATCACGAGGTCTTGGGGGACGCCGACGTGGGCGGCCAGTTGGCGGACCTGCTGTTTGTAGAGGTTGCCGATAGGATTGCAATCGACCGCTTGGTCACCGTACTTCGTGAAGTATCCCGTGAGGGCTTCAGACCGGTTGCCAGTTCCGAGAACGATTTTGTTCTCGTGGTTGGCGACGAAGTAGTTCAGGACGCCGCGGACGCGGACGTAGACGTTCCCGGCGGCCATCCTGTCGTTCGCGGCTTCGGGGAACGTATCGAAGAACGTCTCGGCGATGGGTTGAATCTCCACCACGTCGTACTCGATTTCTAACTCCTGTGCGACGCGTTCGGCGTCGCTCATGTTCTCGTCGGAGTTGACCACGCTCGGCATCACCAGCCCGTGGAGATTCTCCTTTCCGAGTGCTTCGGCCGCGAGGTAGGCTGTCGCCGTGCTATCGATGCCGCCCGACAGGCCGAGAACGGCACCCTCGGCACCGGCACCATCCACCACATCGCGGATGAACTGGAGGATGTGGTTGTGGGTCGCTTCGAGTTCGTCGTCCGACAAGCGAAGGTCAAGCGGGGCGGTATCGCTCAAAATCGTCGGTTCCGTGCTCATCGAACGACGGTAGCACCTCGGAGAACTAATAGACACCCGTTACCGCGTTTCTGTGGACGCGTGTCCACTTTCGCAAGGAGTTACCGACGGGTCGGTGAAACGCTACGTTCAAGTGTGGCCGGTGGAGTAGATAAAATTGCGGGAAAAACGAGCGCCGATGGTCAAGCGAGCGAAGCGAGATTGACCACAGGGCGAACGAAGTGAGCGCCGATGGTCCAATGGTAGGACATTAGCTTCCCAAGCTAATAGTCCGGGTTCGATTCCCGGTCGGCGCACTCCTTATAGTCGTTTGCCGACCGATGTTCACCTCGATTTGCTCGGTGAACCCCCGGTCAGCTCATTTCTGTCGAACGAAGTGAGACGAAATACGCAGGGAATCGAACCCTGCCAGTCGCAGCCCGCGAGTGAAGCGAGCCGGAACGTCTGGCTCCGGTTCGATTCCCGGTCGGCGCACTCCTTATAGTCGTTTGCCGACCGATGTTCACCTCGATTTGCTCGGTGAACCCCCGGTCAGCTCATTTCTGTCGATAACGTCCCGTAGTTGCCCGTCTCTCCGGCGAACCCTGCTACTCCGTCGCCGTCGGCGTCCCGCACTCGTCGGGTTGGTGCTCGACCCAGAGACCGAGCCCCGCGTCGTCGTTCACGCGCGCTTCGAGCCCGTAGCAGTCGAGGTCGCTCTCCGCCGTGCTGAACGTCTTCCAGTCGTTCTGTTCGTCGATTCGGAAGTACACCTCGTATGCCGCGGGAGTCGAAGCGTCGGCCCACGGCCCCTCGACGGTGACAGTAGGCGTGTCGTCCCCAACGGCCGGGAGGTCGTAGGACGACCAGAATACGACCTCGTCGTCGCGTTCGACCAACACGTGGGCCGTGTGTGCCGTGTCGTCCCGATTCACTACCCGGACGTAACCGAGACTGGCGGCGTCGTTCGAATCACTGTTCCGCGCGTTCGTTCCCCCACATCCCGCAAGGGCGGCTACACCGGCCGTACTCGCGGCAAGAAGACGGCGGCGAGAGAGCGTTAAAACCCCACTATCCATGCGTTCGACTACTCGGCGCGGGTGAAAAGCGTTCGTTTCCGAGATAGTCACGACTTCGGACGAGGCGTCATCCGAGATACGGATCGAACTCGCGCGATTCGATCACGCGAAGCAGTTCATCGGTCGCCTTGGCGTCAAACCGAAGGACGCGCCGCCACCACGGACCCTTCCCGGAGTCGTTCGAGAGGTCGGTAACGATGCGGTTCGCGTCCGCGCCCGCTTCGCGCGTCGAGAGCGGCACCACGCGGTCGAACAGGCGCGACCGGTCGGTTCCGGCGACGAGCACCGCCGCGTCGAACGACTCGCGCTTGACGTGCGCGTTAGTGGCGAATCGAGCGCGCTCGGGCGCCGGAAGCGACTCGTACTCCGAACCCGTGACGGCGATATCGACTTCGAAACCGCCGATGAGGTACGTCCCCCAATCCGGTGCGAGATAGTTCGTGCCGTCGTCTGCGTCGACTGTGTCCCCATTGCCGGTCGCCTCGTGCAGATCCAGCGTCGCATAGAAAAACAGCCAATCGCCAGCATCGAGATCCGAGAGCGGACCGGCCTTCACACCGTGTTCGTCGCCGTACGTGTAGCGGTCACAGAACGGATAGCCGGCGAACTCGGGGTCCAGATGGACGGGCGCGTCGCGGGCGTCAGCGGGAATCTCGACTGGTGGGTCGATGTCAGCGTACGTTGGAACCGTCGCATCCGGTCGGGTCGGTTTGCGTTCAGGAATGGGGACATAGGCGAACGTTCCATCCGGGTAGACGGGACCGCGAACACCGGGCAAATTGGTGTTGGCGGCGACGTTGATAGCGAGAGCGCGAGTCACAGTTCCGAATAGTGGCGACAGTGACTTAGCTACGACTTTTGAGTCGTTCCGAGAGACCGTCGATAACGAGCATCATCACGAAGAAGAGAGCTGTCGCCGCGAAAAGGTAACTCCAATCGACCGCGTTCTGCAAGTAGTCGTACGCGAAGAAAACAACGAACACGACGAGTGTCTGCATCACGCGCTCTCTGATCGAGCGTCCGGCGAGTTCCATGGATGAGAACAACAATACACTGTCAAAAAATCTGCTGATAGAGCAGGATACCCAACGGAAAAACGGCACCGGCAGCTATGAGGACGCAACGTCCGGCCGGTGTGACGGGTTACACGAGTCGATTCGCGCAGTTCCAACACCGGTCGAACGTATGGTCCGGTTCGTTCTCCGAGCCGCAATGCGGACAGTATCGTCCGGTCGATTGGTCGTCCCGCTCGTTGGCAGGAGCGTTCGGTGACGCGACGAGACGCGGTGATCGTCCGATGCTACCGCGTTCGCCTCCGTGTGCGACTGGCCCGTCAGGGCGGTCGTCCGAGTCCCCGACGACCCCGTCGTACCCGACCTCTCCGCCGTTGTTCAGGAGGTACCGATACACCAGTAACTGGAGTATCGTGAGCCCGATTGCGTAGACGACGATCCAACCCCACGCCTCCATACTATGCTATAGGTTACCAAGACACTTTACGGTTCGGGGGCCGGAGAGAAACGACGAACAGCGACGACAGCGACAAACAGTGACAGAATCAGCGTTAGTCGTGTGATTCGGGATTCGGGGCGTCGGGTGTATCCGGTGGCGTGAGTGCGCGTCCGAACTCGTCGAACGTATCGAGACCGTCCGGGAGGTCGTACGTAATCTCGCGTTCGTCCTGCCGATTGACGAGGCGGTCTTCGACGGGGGCGGCCACGGACTCCCACCCGGGTTTGACGCGGATGCTTTTCGCCGGTGTTCCGACGACGATATGATGATCGGGGACGTCTCCCTGTACGACTGACCGCGCACCGACGACGCTGTTAGCGCCGATTCGGATACCGGCACGAACCATCGCGTCGTAGGTGATACGAGCGTTGTCTTCGACGATAGTGTGGTAGTTCCGGACGTCGGTTTGGTCTACGATATCGTGGTCGTGACTGTAGAGGTGAACGCCGTCGGAGAGAGAGACGCGGTCCCCGATAGTGAGTTTCCCTCGGTCGTCAAGGTGAACGCCGTCGTGGACGACAGTGTTGTCCCCGATAGAGATGTTGTGACCGTAGGTGAACGTGATCCCCTTGAAAAACCGGCAGTTGTCTCCACACTCCTCGAACAGGTGGTCTGCGAGCATCTGCCGGAATCGAAGCGCGAAGTGGATGTTGTCTGCCATCGGCGTCGCGTCGAACTGCCGCCAGAGCCACTGGAGATTTTTCGAGCGCGTGAACTTCGATTCGTCTTTCTCGGCGTAGTACTCCGACTCCAGCGTCGCGTTGCACGGGTTGTACCCCTGTAGACGGACACGTTCGGCCGGCGAGAGATCCGCGCCCGCCTGCCATCGTTCGTACGCCTCCCGGTCGCCGTGAAGGTCAACGAGCGTTTCCGTGACGACCTCGCACGTGTCTTCTTCGGAGGAGAGTCGTTCGTCCACCTCATCGATGAACGCCTGTACGTTCCGTTCCGCCTCCGAAGGGAGAGAGACGTGGACTTTCGTCATTAACGACGGATTTGTTCCCAGCGAACTAATCCGTTCGGTTGTGTGCAGCGACCGGTGGACCGTCTGGATAGCGAGGGCAGAACGTCCAACTGACGACGACCGGGAAACCTGCTTTCACACCGGAACAGGACGTTCGTCGGATACTCTGGAAGATGACGAAGAACAAGACGAGAAGATAGCTGACGCCTTGGTAGTTGAAATTTCGACTACTGAACCGTTCGGGCTAAGTGACCCGACTCCTAATCCCGGGACATGAACTATCGGACGCTGGGTAACTCTGACGTCGAAGTCAGCGAAGTCGGGTTCGGCGCGTGGGTTGTCGGCACCGACTGGTGGGGAGACCGCACGAAGGACGACTCCATCGAGATGATCCATCACGCTATCGAGGAGGGAATCACCTACTTCGACACCGGCGACGTGTACGGCCACGGCGAAAGCGAGAAAGTGATCGGTGAGGCTATCGCAGACTACCGCGACGAAGTCACTCTCGCCACGAAAGTCGGCTACGACTTCTACAACAACCCGCAGGCGGGCCACGGCGAACTACCGAAAGAGATGACGGGCGAGTGGGTTCGCTCCGCGACGGAGAAGAGTCTCGAACGCCTCGGCGTAGACCACGTCGAAGTACTCCAACTCCACAACGCGAACGTTGACGAGGTTGACGAGGACGTTCTCGAAGCACTCGACGAACTCCGTGAGGAAGGCCTCGTAGACGCAATCGGTTGGGCACTCGGTCCCTCCATCGGTTGGTTGGCCGAGGGCGACATGGCCATCGAAGAGGAGTTCGACTCGCTGCAACTCGTCTGGAACATGTTCGAGCAGGAAGTCGGCAACCACTTCCTCGACACCGTCGAGCGCACGGGGTCGCCGACGAGTCTCATCCCGCGCGTGCCGCACTCTTCGGGCCTCCTGAACGAACAGGTGACGCCCGAGACGGGCCACGACCTTGACGACCACCGCGGATTCCGCCCCGACGCGTGGTACGAGACGGGCTGGGAGAAACTAGAGACGCTTCGGTTCTTGGAGCGAGACGGCGAACGTACGATGGGACAAGCCGCCATCGCCTACCTTCTGAGCCACGACGCCGTCGCGTCGGTGACGCCGACGTTCCACACGAAAGAAGACATCACCGAGTGGGCCGCCGCCAGCGACGTCCCGAAACTCTCCGAGGAGGAAATGACGCGCGTGAGCGACCTCTACGAGGACAACTTCGGAATCGACTGCGACGACGGGATGGACGAACTTCGCTCGTCAGTCGGCGGCGACGACATCGACGCCGCAGGCATCGACAAAAAGGCCTCGGCCGGCCCGCGCAACTCCGCAGACTAACGCCGTGAAGCGCACGACGTTCGTCGGCCTGACTGCCGTTGCCCACCTCACACTCGCCGCGTGGATCCGCCGCGACGCCAAGAAGCGCGACATCGACGCGTCTCCGTGGGACCTCCTGACGCTCTTGACTGGCGTGTTCGGTCTTCTCGGTTACCGTCGGTCACGAGACGCGTAGACGCCGTACCCCGCGTTATCGAACTTTTTTACAGTACTTGATAACTATCTAATATGTCTTCGCCCTCCACCGACGGGTTCGACTTCGACGAGTTCATCCGCACGCGGCCGTGGACGTTCTCCGCCGTCGTCGCCGGCGTTGTTTCTCTCATTGCACTCATCAACGGTGAGCATCCCGTCGCAGGTTTCGTCGGGACCTTCATCATCACTGCATTGCTCACGCTCCCGTACGTCCGTCTGACCGACTTCACGAGAGCTATGACCGAAGCGAATCAACTCGACTCGCCACGCCGAGCAAATGCAGACCAGCATGACGATGCTCTCGGTCGTCTCCGCGAACGCTATGCCGAGGGAAAAATAGACGAGGCAGAGTTCGAACGCCGAGTCGAGCAACTGCTCCGAACCCAAGACGATGACACCGCAGAAGCGGAGTTCGTCCGGGAAAAGTCGTCCTGAGACGGCGTCGCCGACAATCGAAATCCGTACGAAAATCCGTTCTCTGTCTCGACAATCCTTAGAGGCGTGGCCACCGATGACAACAGTATGACGACTGCGTACGCACCCGGGAGCGTCACCACTGTCTTCGTGCCGCAATCGGATCCCGAAGAGGGTTCGTTGGGCGTCAGTTTCGCCGTCGAAGACGGCGTTCACGCCACCGTCAAACCGACCGACGAGACAGTTATCCGACTCGACGGTACCGTCACCAGCTTCGAACCGGTCGCGGGCGTCCTCGACTCAATCGGCGTCACCGCCGACGTCTCACTGGAGGCCGACATCCCGGTCGGATGCGGATTCGGTGCGAGTGGCGCGGCCACCCTCGCAACTGCGCTCGCCGCCGCCGACGTTTTCGATCTCGAACTTTCCCGCGAAGACGTTCTGACTGCGGCACATCGCGCCGAAGTCGCCGCCGGTACCGGACTCGGGGACGTGTTCGTACAGGAGCAAGGCGGACTCGTCTGGAACACCGGCGACGGCCGAGACCGAACGGAAAGAGATGACCGCATCGAATACACTTCGACGGGCGGAATCGCGACACAGGACGTTCTCAGAGACGAGGGAGCGATAACGAAAGTGGCCGACGCCGGTACTGAGGCGCTTTCGACGTTCCACCCCGGTGACTCGTTGCAAGCGTGGTTCAACGCGTCGTGGGCGTTCGCGAAACGGACAGAGCTCCCGACGCAGTCCGTCGAACAGACCGTCGAGCGCGTGCTCGATAACGATGGAGCGGCAACGATGGCGATGGTCGGTGAAACGGTGCTGGCGACTGGCGTCGAGGGTGTCCTCGACGAATCGACGCGCATCACGAACGACGGCGCTCACGTACGCTGACAACCGAAAATAACTTTCATTTCGCTGTCGGATATCTGCGTATGACCACTCTTCTCGAACGCATCGGGAGATGGCTTTCCGTCAACGCCCGCGCCGTCTGGAACAGTCCACCGCTGACCGGCCTCGTCGTCGGACTCTGGATGGTCCTGCTCAGTTTCAACAGCGCTAGTGATCCCGTATCGACGTTTCTCACCGTCACTCCAACGGTGATGTTGCTGTCGTACGCCGTTCACAGGCTCACCGGTCCTTCCGGGGACGAAGAGAGCAAGACGACAGACAGCCACCGTGCGGCGCATCGTGAGACGTCGCGGCGTCGCACGGCGACGCAGGGGCAGGAGTCTGCGTCGTACGAACCGACAGAGGATGAAACTGCCATCGCGCGCCTGCGTGAACGCTATGCCGCCGGAGAAATCGGCGACGAAGAGTTCGAACGCAGGTTGGACGCTCTCTTGCAAACAGAGGATCTCACCGGGGACAAAAGTGACCGAGCGCGGACCCGAGTACTTGATCACAACGAGGCGGGCCAGTAACGTACTCTTATATCCGTTCGAGGAGCTCTCAGGTTCCGTCCGAGGTGCCGCAATCCGGCGGTGGCAGAAAGCCGAAGTCGAGACTAGTAGAATCAACGACCGGCCGGGCGAAAAAACGTCAGCAAGGTCGTGCGGGGACTACGCGAGGAAGACGTGGCGTGGTCGGTCCGCGAGGATGTCGCGGCCCCACTGGACGGTGTCGCGGAAGGCGTCCGAGCGGAAGAACTCCATCGCGTCCTCCTGTGCGTTCCACTGACTGGCGATGAACATGTCGTCTTCGTCTTCGATGTTGACCATCAGGTCGGTCTCCTGGTGGCCGTCGGTATCGGCGAGTACGTCACCGACGGTGTCGAACTTCTCGACGAAATCCTCGCGGTGCTCGGATTTGACCGTGTAGAACATTCCCATCGTCCCGAATCCAGACTCCTCACCGGCGCGTGAGACGATACCCGGAAGTTCCGAGAGGAACCCGGCGGCCGTCTCCGCCGCCGACTGCGTGTCCCAGATAGAGACGACGGCCGACCGTCCGCGTTCTTTGGCCTCGTAGACAGCCGTCTTGACGTGCGTGCCGTAGTGGTCGAAGTTGCCGCGCAGACCCTCGACTTCCTCGAACAACTCGTCGGAGTCGGCCTCTGAGTAGAGAACCGTCGCGTACACGTCCTCGCCGTGGGGCTGACCTGCGTAGATGTTCAGATCTTCGAGTTCGCCGCGGATGTCGCCGGAGGCGTCGTCCTCGTCGGATTCGCCGTGCGGAGAGTCGCCGTGTGCGTGACCGCCACCGCCGCCGTGTGCCCCGCCGTGGTCGCTGCCGCCGTGCGGAGAGTCACCGTGCGCGTGGCCGTGAGCCTCGCCGTGGGCGCCGTGTTCGTGCGCCGTCTCGTGTTCGCTCGTCGGAACCGACTCGCCGTCGAGGTACGCACCCAAGTCCGCAGGTGGGAACCGACGTCCGATGTAGAACTGGCCGAACTCGCCGTACTTCGAGGAGACATCGTCGAACCGCATGTCGTAGACGATGTTCTTGATCTCCGTGGGGTCCTCGGAGAACAGCGTCACGCCCCACTCGAAGTCGTCGAATCCGACGGACGAGGCGATGACCTGCTTTATCTTCCCGGCGTACTCGCGGCCGGTATCGCCGTGGACAGACATCATCTCGGCGCGTTCCTCGAACGAGAGGTCGTACCAGTTGTACTTCTCGCCGCGGCGTTTCGACATGGGGTAGAATGCGACGTACTGGTCGTCCGGCACGTCGGGTTCGAGTTTTCCTTCGATGTAGCGGCGAAGCCCCTCGTCTACGTCGGCGTCCTCGCCCTCCTCGAAGTAATCCTGAGAAACGTATCCGGACACCTCGGTAACCGAAACGTACGAGGTTGCCTGTTCGGTGTACGCAGCGAGCGCAGTTCGCTCGAACTGCCGTTCCGCACGCGAGAGCGCGTCTAGCGTCGGGCGGAAGTGGATGACGAGCAAGTCCGCCTTGTGCCCGAGGATAGAGAAGACGGCAGACGTTCCGTCTTCTGCATCCTCGACGGCCTCGTGGGTGCGGAGATACTCGACACCCTCGCCGACGGCGCGGTTCCGTTCGTGTTCGGGCGCGTCGCGCCACGCGTCCCAGTCCACAGTGCGGAAGTCGTGTAGGGCGAACCAGCCCTCGTCGGTCGGTGGGGCATCTGTCATGTCCTCCGATTAGGGTTTCTCCCGTATGGGAGTTGCGAGTCGGCACCGTGGATACGACGCGCGTACCTCCCGAACCGGGACGGGAATGTGGTTGACGCACAGAATGTGGTCGATTCACAGGTCGATTTGTGAAATCGGAAGCGACGACGTTCAGATACCACGATAGCGAGACCGGAAATTCCCGCGACGACCGAAACCCTTTCACAGAGAGCGTCGGAACTTCCGCCCGATGCGGAAGAGTGGCCCCCCAAAGGGACTCATCTCGTACCTCGTGCTCGAACTCCTCGACGAGAAACCTCGATACGGATACGAGATACTAAAGGAGATAAACGACATCAGTGGCGGCCACTGGGAACCCTCGTACGGATCTGTCTATCCGATCCTCTACAAGTTCGAGGACAAAGGTTGGGCCACCCGAATCGAACGCGAGACAGAATCCGACCGCAAGTACTTCGAACTCACCGACTCCGGTCGAGAGGAACTCGCGGAGAAGCGCCGGGAGTCCGGCGGTAAGGCGGCCGATTTCGCGGACATCATTCTCGGTTTCTACCACGTCTACGTCGCGTTCGCTACCGACGACCGGTTCGAGGTGGAGACGCCAGACGACGTGTGGCGCTTCGATGAAACGTTCAGTTCGTGGATCATCGAGCAACTCATTCGTCATCACGAACGCGACTTCGGAACGTTCGAGCGTATCGACGAGACGCCAGCAGAGTTCTACGAGCGCGAAGGCGTCGAGTTCGACGATTCCTGATTAGTTGAGAACCGTCGGCCCGAACACCAAGAGGAGCAGCGACAGTAACATCGTCACCCCGATACCCGTCGTGATGGTTCGGACGACAGTGTACGGTTCCGAAACGGGGAGCCGAGAGACGACTGCCTCCACGCTCGTCCGCAGGATGCGGCCGCCGTCAAGCGGATAGCCGGGGATACAGTTGAACAGCCCGAGTTGGAGGTTTATCCACGCCATCCAGAAGCAGACGTTGGCGAGGAGGAACACTCCCGATCCGAGGAATCCGAACGGTCCGGATACTGCATAGAAGTTAGCGACGCTGTCCGTAAAGCCCGGGAAGTTCGGAATCCCGAGGACGAGCGACGCGAGGGGGAGAATGAGCGCGACGTAGACCGCGCTGAGCGGCGAGTCGGCGACGGCACCCGAGAGTCCGAGCGCGTCGGGACCGCCGTCACCCCCGAGAAGAGAGACGTACGTCCCTGCGGGGTACGACTGCACACCGAAGTCCGTAAGCAGCAGTCCGCTCGTTCCGGGGAACAGGTTGACTCCGAGGAAGCCACCGTTATCACGGGGGTTCTCTCCGAGAGTCACATCGTACGTCTTGAACGCTCCGTCGTGATAGAGTTCGACAGGGACCGTCTCGCCGGGTTGCGTGTCACCCATAACCCGACTGAGACTGGCCGACGAAGTGACGCGTTCGTCACCGATGGCGGTGACAATTGCGCCCCCGTCGGTCGGCGCACCGGTGCTTCCCAGCGGACCGTCGGCGGAGACGCGCGTGAGATACGCGCCGACGGGGATCGTTACCGTTCCGCGCGAAGTAGTGATGGTGGCAAACCGGCCGTCACCGACAGCCTCCGAGAAGCCGCGTTGCGTGTGGACGGCGGTGCCGTTCACCTGTGTGACGCGTATGGGGTCGTCGTTCTGTGATGCTGCTGAATCGTCATCGCCCACGGAGAGACCTGCTGGGTTACCGGCGACGGTGCCGGCAACGATGAGCGACCGTTCGACCGAGACAGTCCGTTTCTCCCGGTCGGCAGCGCTCTCACCGCCGTTGAGTTCGACTTCAACGCGCTGATCACTCGTCGAATAGAGCGCCGCATCGAGCGTCGTCTCGTTGTTCACGGGCATCCCGGCGACTGCAGTGATTCTGTCGCCTTGGCTGATATCGGCCGTGGCGGCGGGCGACCCGTCGTATGCTCCGGAAATAGCCATCCCGGGCGCGACAGAAATCGAAGCGATAACGGGACCGAACAGGAGGGCGAACGCGACGATAGTGACCGCGAAGTTGTTCGTGACGCCCGCGGCGAACATCCGCGATTTGCCCCCTCGGTCGGCGTTCCGTTGGCTCTCCTCGTCCGGTTCGACGAACGCGCCGAGTGGGAGGAGCGTGAACAGGACGAGCCCCATCGACTCGATTTCGATGTCTTCAACGCGGCAGAGGATGCCGTGACCGCCCTCGTGGACGACGAGGCCGACGAGGAGGCCGAAGACGATTTCGGGAGCGACAGACAGCGGGAGGAAATCGTTGACCCCCGGAATGACGAGGAAGTTCTGCGGTTGGTTAGCCACAGAGGGTGCAGGCGGGTTCAGGAGGATGAAGATGCCCTGCACAAAGAGGAACAGGAACATCCCCACCATGATGACGAGGGTGATTCCGAGGCCGAAATTGGTCCACGCTCTCCAGAAGCGCTTCGGTGTGGCAACCCAATCGATGAAGTCGCGCCCCCGCTTGGTATGAATGGTCGCAAGCGGTCCTTGGAGTCGGACCGACGAAGGAAGCAGACCGTACTGCCGCAAGAGGAGGGCGACGAGAGAGTACGCCAGCAAACCGACGAGAACCCATATGAGGGTATTCATCGTCGGAAGAAAGGGGGCAGCGCTGAAAGACGTTCGGGTTATCGACGTGGGCAGTGTTCAGAGTGGTGGTAGAATGAGGCAGATGTCAGCTTAGTGGGTGAACGAGGAGTTGGACCCATCGACTCCGTGTTGGTCTCGCTGATTGGTCCCGCCACGACAGAATCGCAATCGCATATCAAAATACACTCCACAATATTTGATTCAGCTATCGATTCTTTCTAATCTTTCTTCTAACTTCTTGATAGTCTGGGTTGCTGCCTCCAGCAGTTCCTGCTCACCAATGCTCCCTCTCACATCTTCTCGTATCTCCGGTTCACAATATGCATCAGATTTTCTAAACATATTCTGCAATATTTGGTATGTTTCTTCAGAAAATCCCTGAGATTCATTTTTGAACTCTTCTAAGTATCCCGTGGAGAGTTCTGAAGCGGACATCTCTCCCTCAGTGTATCTTTGAAGGGGATTGATATATTTTTTAATTATTGTTTTTTCAGCCATGTTGTTCTCAGAGATCTCCTGTGGTAAGCAGGTGCTTTTCTTGCTCCCCGCTGAGTTTCCATGCCGACCAGAATTCTCCATCAGGATATATCATAACGTTGTTTTTTGTTTGCGGATTATAGTAATGAACTGCTGGCTGCTTACGACAGAATCGCAATCGCATTCAAAATACACTCCACAATATTTGATTCAGCTATCGATTCTGTCCAATCTCTCTTCTAACTTCTCGGGACGTCTTCTAGAGCAGGAGGATGTCAGTCCGTGAATATCTCAATGAGAGTTTCTTCCTCTCGGCGACGAGCGACATCTAGGGGAGACTTGCCAGCTTCGTTCTGATTGACTGGATCTGCGCCGTGTTGGACGAGTAGTCGAATTACGTTGTCGTCAACTTCCTCGTTCATCACGGCACTCCACAGCGGTTGATTTCCATAATCATCGGTAACCGTGACATCTGCTCCCGCTGAAATCAGGAGCGTTGCCATCTCATTGTCGCCCATCTCCAACGCGTAATGGAGCGGCGTTTTCCCCTCCTTCCCTTGCCTATTTAGGAAAATACCTCTTTCTATCAGATCAGATCCAATGTCTATCTTTCCACGTGATGCAGCAACGTGGAGCATGTTATTTCCGCTCTCATCTACCGCTCCAAGTGTGACACTTTCGATCGTTTTTCGATACGAATCATAGTTTTCCCATCTGATTATGTGGAATATATCATTGCTCGACATCTGCATCACTCGCTGTATTCTCGGCCCCGCGTTCGTGCTTGCCACTACGGTTTTCAGGCAGTTTCCCGGGCGATAATCGTCTGAGTTCCTGTATTCTCTGGGGAATTGTTTCTTCGGTATCCGATCATTTCGAAGCTTCTCAGCAGGCACCGCCGAAACATAGCACCAAGCGTTTGCGTTTTGCTTGAATCAGGTACTGAACGATGCGATCGCCGCGGAGTACGTGCGTGCCGTCGCTCACTCGTCGGTCGATTCGGTTCCCGCCTCCGCCGTCTCGTCTTCGAACACTATTTCCGCGAACTCCGAGTCGTCGGCCGCTGTCGCGCGGCGATAGAGGAGATAGCCAGCGGCGGCGACAAGTGCCAGAAGGACCGTCGTACGGAGCAGTTTGCGTCCGGTCGAAGACGACTTGGACGACGACTCGTCATCGATGGGTATCTCGACTTGCTCTTTGCCGGTGTCAGCGGTATCGTCGGTGCGTTCGCGTCCGAAGTTGAATTCGATGAGTGGCATTGTAACCTCCGCGTCGGCGTGCAGACCCAAGCGACGGTTTCGCTCGCCGTCCAAATTGTCCGACGCAGGGGAAATAATACGCGAGAGAGATTGATAAATCTGCCCGCACAGCCCAAACGCTATCCCCGAAAGCGGAGAACACCCAGACAAGACTCATGTTCGACGGACGCCACTACGAGGTCCGACAGAAGATACGCGTTGGGAACGCGTACCGAATCTACGAGAACGACACCGCGATTCTGGAGTCGAAACAGAAGAAATTCCGGCTGAAAGAGGATTTCAGCTTTACCGACCCAGACACGGGAGCCGAACGATTTCGCGTAAAAGCAGACAGCGTTCTCGATATCTCCGCCGCCTACGATATCGTTGATTCGCAGACAGGCGAGCGCGTCGGTTCGGTCAAACGAAGCGCGATGTCGTTCTTTAAACACGAGTACAAACTGCTCGGACCGGACGGACAGACGGTCGCTACCGTCGTGGAGGACAACGTGCCGATGGCACTCGCCAGACGACTCATCACGACACTCGTCCCCTTCAGTTACGACATCATTTCGCCCTCCGGAGAGAAACTGGGTAGCGCGTCCGAGTCGTTCTCGTTCCGAGACACATACAGTATCGACATCCGCGGCGACATCGATCCGCGACTGACCGTCGTCGGGATGGTCGTTATCGATGCCATCGAGGAGAACTGAGCGGAGTCTCGACTCAGCCTCCGGAGGTGAAACGGCGGATAAAATGAACCAACAAATCGGTGCTCGGACGCCCGGTACGCCTACTCTTCGCGCCGCAGTCGCTTGACGACGAACGTCCGGTCAAGGTCACCGAGGAATTCGCCGAGACGCGGTCCCTGCGGTTGGTCGAAGAACAGGCGGTAGCCCGCGCCGAACAGGTCGCTGACCTCGATATCGTGTCGCCGCGCAGTTTCGTATATCTCGCCTTGAATCTCCTCGCCGTCGTGGCCCGCATCCACGAAGTCCGCGAGGTCGTCCAACGCCGCGACCACATCGTCGTCGAAGTCGGTTTCGGGCATCTCGACCTGTAGCCGGTAGTTGTACGCGTTGTCCATCCGCTCGGCCCACGCACGCGCTTTCTCGACGCGTTCGAGCGCTTCTTCGACCGCCCACTCGGGCGTGTCGTCGATGATGTGCCCTTCGTTACGCGCCATCTGGATGCGTACCTCGCGGTCGTCGGTCATGCCGAGAACCGCCGCGAACGTATACGGGAAACGAACCCGGTCTTCGCGCACCTCGTCTACGACGAACGGATACGCGCGTTCTGCGAACTCGGTCAGCGTCTCGTCGTCTACGTCACCGAAGTACGCGCGTTCGAACCGGTCGAAGTCGTCTACGAGTTGATCCAAACGCGAGAGATCGAGGTCGCGCGCCTTTCGCGGGTTCAGCGCGAAGAAGTAGCGCAGCACTTCGGGTTCGAGGAGTTCGAGAATCTCGGGAACGGTGACGATGTTCCCCGCCGACGAGGAGAGGGCTTCGCCGTTGAGCGTAAACCACTCGTACGTCATCGGCACCGGCGGTTCGATGGTGAGGACGTTCTCAGCGATGTCCTTGCCGGACGGCCACGACCCTTCGGCGTGGTCCTTACCGAACGGTTCGAAGTCTACGCCCAGCACCTGCCACTGGCCGGGCCACTCGAACCGCCACGGAAGCTTACCTTGACGGAACGTCGCGGTTCCCTCGTGGCCGCATCCCTCGATGGTTTCGTCGCCGACAGTCATGTCGGTACAGGCGTACTCGACCGTCTTCGCATCGAGGTCGATATCCGTCACGGTCTCAGTTATCTTGCCGCACTCCTCGCAGACCGGATTAAACGGCACGTACTCCTCGTCTACCTTGCGCTGGTACTTCCCGAGAACGTCCCGCGCGTTGTCGATGTCCGAAAGGACGCGTTCGACCACGGGATCGAACGTCCCGTCGTCGTACAACTCGGTGTTCGACACCATCTCGACCGGGACGCCGAGTCTGTCGGCATCGGCTTTCAGTAGGTCGGCAAAGTGGGCCGCGTACGAGTCAGCCTCGCCGAACGGATCCGGAATCTCCGTGTACGGTTTTCCGAGGTTGCGGCCGAGCGCACCGGCGTCTACGTCGCCGAGGCCGACAATATTACCCTCTGCGTCAGCGAGTTTGCGCGGGAGTTTCCGGAGCGGGTCTTTGTCGTCGCTGGTGAACACCTGCCGGACTTCGTGACCGCGTTCGCGGAGCACTTCGGCGACGAAGTAGCCGCGCATAATCTCGTTGAAGTTGCCGAGGTGAGCAACGCCGGACGGCGAGACGCCGCCTTTGATCACAATTGGCTCGTCGGGGTCGCGCGCCTCGATATCGTCAGCGACGCTGTCCGCCCAGAAGGCGTGGTGTGCAGTCTCGCCAGCGTCAGGTGCGTCGTCGGGGGAGTCGGAGTCGTTGGTCATCTATCGTTGCGCCCAGTAACTCGGTTCGTCGTCGGTTCCTTCGGGGATAATGTCGGTACCGGAGTGCTCACCGTGCAGGGCTGCCTGTTTGATGCTCTCGGGATCGGTCCCATCGAGTACAATCGTACGCATGCGCGAGCGCTCGATAAGTTTGGCGGCGAGCAGGTCCACGGGTGCTGAGGCACCGGCATCACGGCTCATCGGTGCGATCACGTCCACGAGCTTGGAGGCCGAAAGCTCCTCGTACCGCGTCGCGTCGTCATCGACGTTCGGGTCGGCATCGAACACACCATCCGCACTCGTCGCGTAGATGAGCAGGTCTGCATCCACGTACTCCGCGAGAGCGGCGGCGACAGCGTCCGTCGTCTGTCCGGGCATGACGCCACCCATGACGGAAATATCGCCGCGGCGGATCGCGTCACCCGCCCCTTCGTAGTCGTGCGCCACTTTGGGGTCCACCTTGGGACCAAGGGCAGCGATGAGCAGACGCGCGTTGATGCGCGTCACGTCGATGCCGATTTGATCTAGTTGTACTTCATTCGCGCCGAGGTCACGCGCCGCAGTGATGTAATCGCGGGCGACGCCGCCGCCGCCGACGACAGCGCCGAGTTCGACGCCTTCACGAGCAAGATGTTCGATGACATCTGCGTGATCCTCTACACGACGTGCATCTAAGTCCGGCGCGAGTACGCTCCCTCCGATAGAAACGACGACTCTCATTGGAGCGTCGTTGCCGCGAACCGGGCTTAAGGGTTATCAACCACAACCGTGACGTTCAGCCGAACTGTCGCTCGATGTGACCAGCCGACAGTATAAAGCCCGTCGCTCACCGGTTGTTCGGGTATGCACGTACTCGGAGCCGTCGGTCCGGGGGCGACGGCGCTACTCGAACGGATCATCCCACATCTCGACGGGCGCGTCGCCACGGTCGAATCGGGTGACTGGAACGACGAGCCGACGCCTCTCTCGGACGTCGAGACGGCGTACACACTCGGTGACGACAGTTCGTGGCGGGCGTCCGGGACCGAAAGACCGCTCGAACGGGTGCTGGACGACCTCTCGACCCGACACGACTACGCATTGCTTTCCAGGTTTCCCGAAGCGACAGTTCCGACCGTCGCACTCGGCGGTGCCGACGCCGCGAACGCAGTCCTCGAGGCAGCTGACGGTGACGAACTTGACACCGACGACATTGTCGCCGCGATGGAGGCTAGCGAACCGCACGTCACGCTCTCGACGCTGGTCGAGCAAGTCAAGCAGTCGCCGCGTGCAGACCGTGCCGGAGCGATAGCGACGTTCACCGGGCGCGTTCGCGCGAAGGAAGGTGACGATGACGCGCGAACGACACAGTTGACGTTCGAGAAGTACGACGGCGTCGCAGAAGAGAAAATGCGGACTATCGAGTCGGAGATAGCCGCCCGCGATGGTGTCGAGGAAGTGACGATGTTCCATCGAACGGGGGTCATCGAAGACGGCGAAGACATCGTGTTCGTCGTTGTTCTCGCCGGTCACCGCCGCGAGTCGTTCCGCGCTGTCGAAGACGGTATCGACCGACTGAAAGACGAGGTTCCGATTTTCAAAAAGGAGACGACGGTCGAGGAAGACTTCTGGGTTCACGACCGGGACTGACTCTGCGAGCGCGTCTGACGGACGACAGACACAGGGTCCGCGCCGTGGCTACTTGTTGCTCAAAATGTCTCAGTAAGTGATGATGACAGGGGCTGAAAGGAGGAATCAGTCGATTTACTGCCGGCGATCATAACACATCTTAGTTCTAGAAATAAAGCGTTAGAGAAGTTTTTAAAATATCTAAGCTTCTCTAATAGCGTTTTAAAATACACCATTTTCACTGATTTACGGCTGAAAGCGGTCGAATTCCCTCTAACGTTCACCCCTTTATATTCTCCCCCAACGGCATAGAGAGAAGCGAGGCGACACAGATGAGCGCAACCGCAAACCCCTCCACAGAACCCACCGCGAACGAGCTCTCGAAAGAAGACCGTCTGAAGCAGTACCTTCAAGAGAAGGCACAGGACGGCGAGATGTACTTCAAATCGAAGTTCATCGCGGACGAGGTCGAACTCTCGCCGAAAGAGATCGGCGCTCTGATGGTGAAACTCCGCGATTCCGCGACCGAACTCACCATCGAGAAGTGGTCGTACACGAGCGCGACTACGTGGCGCGTCGAACCCTCCGCATAGAACCCCCTCAGAAAGCACGCCCTGAAATCTGCACCGCCCTGACAAACGCCCGCAGATAGCCCCTGACGTTCGTTTTGAGTATCACTCGAAACGAACCGCTTCCCCCACAGGCCGCCCCACTTCCCACTGACGGCGTGCCGCCCAACGGGCCCCCGCGCCCATCATCCAGTCGTTTTCACATCCGACACGAGTTTTATGGCCGAGTGTACCCTACGGCGTTGTGATGGACCCAGTCGATTCGGCTGAAATACCGCCGATCGAAGCCCTTCAATCCGTCTTCAGCCTCCATGAAACGAGGCGCGATGGAGAGCGAATCCTCTACTACGGCGAGTCGCTGGTTCCGGAGCAGATGCTCGTCCGTGAGGTGTGGCCTTCGTTCCGACAGGCGGGGTACGAGATACAAGTCGCCACGACGCCCGCAGGCCGTGAAGATATCATCGTCGCACGGCCAGTGACGAACGGAACCGACGGCATCCCGTGGAAAAATCTCGGACTGTTCTTCGCCACGGTTCTCTCGACGATGATCGTGGGCGCACTCGCGTGGTATCACGTTCCGGGTTCGGAGATTCTATCGAATCCAGCGACTGTTCTCCAAGCGTGGCCGTTCACCGCCGCCGTCCTCGGCGTGCTGACGACACACGAACTCGGTCACTACGCGCTCAGTCGCTACCACGGTGTAGACGTGTCGCTACCGTATCTCATTCCCTTCATCGTCCCGTTCGGGACGCTCGGAGCGATTATCCAGATGCGCGGGCAGATTCCCGACCGGAAGGCGTTGTTCGATATCGGCGTCGCCGGACCGCTAGCAGGACTCGCGGCGACGATAGTCGTCACTGCTGTCGGCCTCTCGCTACCGCCGATGACCGTCCCCGAGTCGATGGTTCGCGGGAGCGGACAAGTCATCATCTTCAACAACCCGCCGCTTTTGAATCTCATCGCCGCGATACTCGGTGAACAGACGAGCTACCCGGATCCGACGACGACCGCTCACCCGGTTATCATCGGTGGCTGGGTGGGAATGTTCTTCACCGTCTTGAATCTCCTGCCCGTTGGACAACTGGACGGCGGCCATATCATCCGCGCAATGCTCGGCGAGGCACAGGAACGACTTGCGGCGTTCGTCCCCATCGCACTGTTCGGACTTGCGGCGTACCTCCACTACGGTCTCGGCTACTCGTTTAACGAATCCGTCGGAATCTGGGCGTTCTGGGGCTTTCTCTCGATATTTATCGCCTATCGCGGCCCAGCCGACCCCATCGACGACGCTCCAATCGGACCCGCGCGAATGGCGGTCGGACTCCTCACGTTCGCATTGGGCGCGCTCTGTTTCCTGCTCGTCCCCATCGAAATGATGACTGTCTGAGCGGCGCACAGTACGTCTCCAAGAATCAGTCGTCAGCGTGGGTATACCCCTCATCGGGCACTGGATCACCGTTCGCGACGATTTGTTCGTCAGTTACCTGCCCAACGACAGTGATCGGAATCGAAAGCGCGTCTCGTGCGGTGTCTACCGCGTCAGCGGGCAGCGTGAACACGAGTTCGAAATCCTCACCGAAGTACGCGGCCATCGCGCGTTCGTCGTCGGTGTCGCGTGCGTACTCCGTCACGGCGTCGTGAACCGGAAGCGCGTCCCACTCGAACGCAAACCCGCAGTCGGACGCCTCTGCAATCTGGTGGAGTGATCGGGCGAGACCGTCCGAGGAGTCCATCATCGCGGTTGCGTACGGCCGGAGTGCAACACCGGCGGCGACGCGCGGCGTGAATCGAAAGAGGTCGTTCGCCCGGTCACAGTCGCCTGCCTCGAACGCACGAAGTGCAGCGGCGCTTCGGCCGAGAGCGCCCGTGACGCAAACCACGTTTCCGGGTGTCGCTCCCGACCGCAACAGCGGATTATCGGTCTCACCGAGGGCGGTCGTCGCCACGGTAAACTCTTCATGGGTGTCGAGGTCGCCGCCGACGTACTCGGCACCAACTGCCGCGCACACCTCGCGCGCGCCGCGAACGAAGTCGCGTAACTCAGATTCCTCCAGTGACGGCGCGCCGTAGGCGGCAACGGCGGCCGTGGCGTCGGCACCCATTGCGGCCACGTCCGAGAGCGAAGCGGCAACAGAACGCCATCCGGCGGTGTAGCGCGTCGTTCCCGCCGGAAAGTCGGTGGACTCGTGGAGCATATCGGTCGTCACCACCAGTCCGTCCACGACGGCAGCATCGTCACCCGCGTCGGGGAGGTCCGCCGCGAGGAGGCGAAGTGCCGAACGTTCGTCCATGTCCCTTCTCACCACCCGACCGACAAAAAACTCGCCGTCCACGGCCATATACGATACCAACTCGCACGATGCGGTGCGGTTTCGATGGGTTGATTGCGACCACGGCCAACGTGCGGGACATGGCCCGCGAGAACCTCCGCGCCACAGCCCTTGGTTTCCTCGGCGCGTTTGTGGTGTTCGTCCTCCTGTTTTACTTTGCGGGCGTTGACGAGTTGATCGATACGTTTCAGAAGGCCGAAGCCGCCCCTGTGGGGCTGGTCATTCTCGTGACGCTCGTGTGGTTGGCGGCGTGGAGTTTCTCGCTCAAAACGGTTCTCGACATTCTCGGTGTCAGCGTGACGTTCCCGAAGGCATTCTTCATCTTCGCGGGCGCGATGTTCTCGAACAACGTTACCCCGTTCGGACAGGCGGGCGGCGAACCGGTGACCGCCTACCTCATTTCGCAGGCATCAGACGCCGAATACGAGACGAGCCTCGCGGCTATCGCCAGCGTTGACACGCTGAACTTCGTCCCCTCGATAACGATTGCCCTCGTCGGGGCAGGCTACTACGCTACCGAGGTGACACTCGGAACGAACCGCAACCTGCTTTTGGCACTCGTCGCCGTCGTCGCCCTCGCAGTTGTGGTTCCATCTGTGGGATACGTAGCGTGGCAACGCCGCTACCGCCTCGAAGACCGAGTCGTCTCGGCGTTTGTCCCGCTCATCCAAACGGTCGCACGGTACGCACCGCGTGTTCCAGTCCCAACCGAAGACGGCATCGAACGCCGCATCAACGGCTTCTTCCGCGCTATCGAACGGATCGCAACGAACCCGCGCGGACTCGCACTGGCACTTGGGGGATCCGCTATCGGCTGGTTCTGTCAGATGCTCGGTCTGTGGCTCTCCTTCCGCGCCATCGGTATCGAGGTCCCGCTCTCGATCGCGATGCTCGTCGTTCCAATCGGCGCTATCGCGGGTGTGACGCCGCTCCCCGGTGGTGCTGGCGGTATCGAGAGCGTCCTCGTCGTCCTCCTGCTGGCCGTTCCGTTACCCTCCGTCACGAAGTCTGTCGCCGTCGCAGCTATCGTCATCTTCCGTGGAGCGGTGTACTGGCTGCCGACACTCCTCGGCGGCGGCGTGATGGCGTGGGTAAGCCTCGGTGGGTCGAGGTCGTAAGACGGTCTCGAAGCGGCGCCAGCGGCCCGTACCCTTCCGTAGCACCGATACGATGGCTTTAAACGACGCCATCCGGAAGAGACACCCATGGTAACCCTCTATGACGTTCCGGCCGACGCCCTCATTGAGGACGTCGCCGACCGCCTCGAAGACCGTATCGAAGAACCGGAGTGGATGGCCTTCGCAAAGACGGGCCAGACCCGAGAGCTTCCGCCGCAGCAGGACAACTTCTGGTACGTCCGAACGGCATCGCTCCTGCGAAAGGTAGCGATGAACGGACCTGTCGGCGTTGACCGACTCTCGACGGAGTACGGCGGCCGCAAGCGCGGTACCAACCGCTACGTCGTCTCGGGCAAACACTCCGACACCGGCAGCAAGAACATCATCCGTACCGCGCTCCAGCAACTGGAAGAAGAGGGTCTCATCCGCACCGCACAGGGCGAGGGTCGCGTCATCACCGACGAGGGTCGTAGCTTCCTCGACAACGCCGCCGCCGACGTCTTCGAATCGCTCGACCGGCCGGAACTCGAACGCTACGCGTAACGCCGTTTTCCACGAGTCACGTTTTCTCAGACGCAACATCAAGAGCGTCGGCACTGTTCCGAAGCCTCCGTAATCGTTTTCAGAACTGCGAGAGAATCTGTGGGTATGAGTGGGAATCCCGACGACGAACGGCTCGAAAAACTTCGACAAGAGAAGATGGAGGAGCTACAAGAGCGGGCAGAGGGTCAAGGGGGCCAACAGAACGAGGCCGCTCAAGAAGCCGCCCGTGAACGTGCCGAGGCGCAAAAAGACGCGCTCCTCAAGCAGTATCTCACCGACGGGGCACGGCAACGCCTGAACGCCGTCGAGATGTCGAAGCCCGACTTCGCAGAGAAGGTGAAACAGCAACTCGTCGCACTCGCACAGAGCGGCCGGATCCAAGACCGCATCGATGAAGACCAGATGAAAGACCTGCTTCGAGAGCTTCAGCCCGACTCGAAGAGCTTCAACATTCGGCGGCGATAGACGACGTGGAGCTCGCGCTTCTCTACAGCGGCGGCAAAGATTCGACGCTTGCCGCCCTCTTGCTCGATTCGTTTTACGACGTGACGCTCGTAACAGCCCACTTCGGCATCACGGACGATTGGGTTCACGCCCGCGACGCCGCCGACAGACTTGGCTACGAGTTCGATGTAGTCGAACTCGACGAGGCGGTGGCCCGAGAGGCCGCCGAACAGATGGTCAACGACGGCTATCCGCGGAACGGCATCCAACAGGTCCACGAACACGCGCTTGAGCGCATCGCCGAGTTGGACGTCGCCGCTATCGCCGACGGAACGCGGCGCGACGACCGGGTGCCGACCATCTCGCGCGCGCAAGCGCAGAGTCTCGAAGACCGACACGACGTAGATTACTTGGCACCGCTGTCGGGATTCGGTCGCCGAGCAGTTGATCGACTGGTCGATTCCACGCTCAACGTTGAGAGCGGCCCGTCAGAGCGGATTACGAAAGGCGACTACGAGGCGGAACTCCGTGCGATGATCGCCGACAAACACGGACAAGACACCGTCGAATCGGTGTTCCCCGATCACGTACAGACGTACGTTCGCGGACTGAAGTGAGCGGTATTCGGCCGCCGCACTGAACGACCCGAGCGGCGTAATCGAACCGTTTTCCTACTGGCCGAGGCCAGACACGGAGTAGATGGACCTGCTTTTCGATGCTGCCGCGCTCCAGTCGGGTGCGCTCTCGCTCCCGCCGGGCATCGCCTACGCCGTCGTCGCCGCGTTCGTCTGGGGAACGTATATTTTCGCACTCAAGCGGTATTTCGACGACTACCCCGGGACCGTGTTTACCGTCGTCGTCAACGTCGCGGCGGTCCTGTGGTACCTTCCGATCACACTCTCGACGCCTACCGCGGAGATTCCCGACGCGGGGACGTTCGGCATTGGCGACGCGGGAATCATCCTCCTAACGGTCGTCATGACAGCGACCGCCTTCCTCGTCTTTCTGTCCGCCCTCGACGCGGGAGAGGTGTCGTACGTCGCGCCGATAAACAAAATCGTCCCGGTGTTCGTTCTCCCGATCGAGATTCTGTTCTTACACGAACAGCTCAGACCGATTCAGCTAGTCGGCGTCGGCGTCGCCACACTCGCCGTCTACGTCGCCAACTACCGGAGCGGTTCATTGCTGGATCCGTTGAAGAAGGCGGCCACCGCGCGACCGGCCCAGTTGGCACTCGTGAGTGCCCTCTGCTACGCCATCGGCGACGTTGGAAAACGCCTCGTCCTGCAGGAGATGAACATTCCACCGACGATATGGGTGCCGACGCTCCTCGGGGGCGTCGTCGTCGTACTCCTGCCACTCGTCGTCCGTGACTGGGTGTCTGTCCGTGGAGATCTACCGAAGTTTGCCCTCGCCGGCGCGGGCGTCGCGCTCGGTGAACATCTCACGTCGTTGGCGTTCGCCGTCGCCCCCGCCAGCATCGCCTCACCGGTCGTCAACACCCAAGCTGTCGTCGCCGTCCTCCTCGGCGGCGTCCTCCTCCGCGAACGAGCGTTCGGGACGCGCCTCGTCGCCGCGGCGCTCGCCGTCATCGGCGTCGCCCTCATCGCGCTGTGAAATAGTTGTTCAGAAGACATATCCGGTCGTGATGAAAATTCGAGACGATGCCCGATTGGTCCCGAAGAGATATCCTCCTCGCGCTCGGCGTCACCGGCACCGCCGGTGGTGGCTGGTACCTTGCCGAAGAACCGCACTGCGCGTCGCCGTTGGAACCGGGATGGACGTACCACGGAGACTACTGGGGACCGGTAGTAGAGACGGAAAACGCCCTTCTCGTTCCTGAAGGATACGGCACTACCGGCGGCGACCAGCACCGACTCGCTGCCCTCAACCATCATGGACAGGCCGAGTGGACCACCGTTTCTGAGGGTGGCGGATTTGGCGTCCCCGCCGTGCACGAAAACCGAGTCTACATCGGGACTGGTGACGATACCGTCCGCGCACTCGACGCCGCGACCGGACGCATCGAGTGGACGTACGACGCTGGCGGTGTCGAAGAGTACGGCGGCGGTGCGTGGGGCCAACCGCTGGTCGCTGACGGCCGCGTCTACGTCGGCATCTCCCACTCAAACAAACCGGACCCAGATCCGAGCGACGAGTCGCAGTACACCCACCGCGTCGTCGCGTTGGATTCCACAGACGGATCCGAACTGTGGGCTACCGAAGTGACGGCGATGGTTGAACACGGACCAGCCCTCGCCTCAGATATCGTCGTTTCAGGGTCCGAAGACAGTGTTCTACGCGGGTTCAATCCGGAGACTGGAGACGTTCGCTGGACGGTTAGCCTCCCCGGAAAGACGTGGTGGCAACCCGTCTTCGTCAATGAAAGCCTCGTTTTCGCCACGACCGAAACAGTGGCGAAGGTGAACGCCGCCGAGGGGACAGTTCAGCAAACGAAAAACCCCCTCGATGAAATGGCGTCGTTCGACCACGACGAGGACACCGTCTACCTCGGCGGAACGTCGGGACGTGTTGTCGCACTCACGGCGACGCCCGAAGCCGAGACATCCGAATGGTCGGTCAAGTGGGAGTACGACGCCGAGATCTCGGTTGGTGCTATCGCCGCAGGCGACGCGGGCGTGTTCGTGGTTGACCAGTCCGGTTACCTCCACCGTGTGACGGACGAAGGCCGACGCGGGAACCGAGTCCCATTGGTCGAGAGTCGGTACGAGGACCGGTGTGGATGGATGATTGATAGCCCCGACGAGAAAATTGAGAGTGCCCATCTCGATAGCTGGCGGTCGTGGTTGTATGTCTCCACAGTCGGGTGGGTGCGCCCATTCGACGTGGGCGACGTGTGAGAATCGGAGCAAACAGCGGCGGAACAAGAAGCGAAGAAGAGCGGGCTTCAACAGTTTCAAGCGCGATTACACCGAATCACCGCCTATGTATGACCGACTCAAGGGGTTTCGTGACTTCTACCCCGACGAGATGTCCGCTCGGCGGCAGGTATTCGACGCTGTCGAGGATGCGGCGGCCCGATACGGCTTCCGCGAGATAGCGACGCCGCGACTCGAACGGACGCAGATGTACGTGGACAAAAGCGGCGAGGAAATCGTCGAAGAACTGTACGCCTTCGAGGACAAAGGCGGCCGCGAGGTGTCGTTGACGCCGGAACTGACGCCGACCGTCGCCCGGATGGTCGTCGCCAAGCAACAGGCGCTATCGAAGCCGATCAAGTGGGTCTCTTCCCGCCCGTTCTGGCGCTTCGAGCAGGTCCAACAGGGCCGTTTCCGCGAGTTCTACCAGACGAACGTCGACATCTTCGGCTCGTCGGAACCCGAGGCCGACGCGGAGATTCTGGCGTTCGCGGCGGACGCGCTTACTTCTCTGGGCCTGACAGCTGACGACTTCGAGTTCCGCGTCTCCCACCGCGACATCCTCGGCGGTCTCCTCGATTCGTTCGACGCCGACGTAGACACCCGGAATGCCATCCGCGCCGTTGACAAGCGCGCGAAGGTCGAAGACGAGGAATACCTCGGACTGCTCTCTGACGCCGGTCTCTCCTACGACCAAGCCCGCGAGTTCGACAACCTCATCGTAGCGGGCGACCTCGACGCCATCGCCGAGTTCGGCGGCGACGACGTGAAAGACGCCGTCGAGAATCTCCGTGCCGTTCTCGCGGCGACCGAAGACTTCGGCGTGCGGCAGTACTGCGACATCTCCCTGACGACGGCCCGCGGTCTCGACTACTACACGGGCGTCGTCTTCGAGTGCTTCGACTCCACCGGCGACGTGTCGCGGGCGGCGTTTGGCGGCGGTCGCTACGACAACCTCATCGAGGACTTCGGCGGCCAACCGACACCCGCCGTCGGTGTCGCACTCGGTGACGCGACGCTCCAACTGCTCTGTGAACGCGCGGATGTCTGGCCCGAAGAGGAACTCCAGACGGACTACTACGTCCTCACCGTCGGCGACACGCGCGCTGTCGCCTCCCGCGTCGCCCGCGACCTGCGCGACCGCGGCAACGTCGTGGAGATGGACGTTGCAGACCGTAGTTTCGGCGCACAGATGGGCTATGCGGACTCCATCAACGCCGAGACGGTCGTCATCGTCGGGGAGCAGGACTTAGAGAACGACGAAGTGACAGTGAAAGATATGGACACCGGCGACCAGACGACCGCACCCGTCTCGGACTTCCCGGGCGACAGAGACCGTCCGACGTACGACGACTTCGCCTAAATCCGCCGAACGACGAGTTCGCGCGAATCATCCCGAACCGGGACGAGAATCGCGGGCGATAAGTCCGAATGCCGACGAGAGCAACTCGTGCGCGCTTTCCGTATCGCCTACGACGGCCGACCGTTTTACGGATTCCAGCGACAGCCGTCAGTGCCGACAGTCGAAGATAGCATCTTCGACGCCCTCCGGTCGCTCGGTGTTCTCGACGAGGACGCACGGAAACCGACCGGATACGCCGCCGCCGGCCGCACCGATGCCGGAGTGTCGGCGCTCGCACAGACCGTCGCGTTCGACTGTCCAGAGTGGTGTACGCCACGCGCGATGAACGCCGAACTGCCCGAAAGCGTCCGGGCGTGGGCCGCAGCCGACGTAGGTGAGCGATTCCACGCGACGCACGATGCCGCTCGTCGGGCATACGTCTACGACCTCTACGCCCCTGAAGCGGACGAGTCCAAAGCGCAGGCGGCCGCCGACGCGCTGACGGGCGAACACGACTTCCACAATCTCACGCCCGATGACACCGGCACAGTCCGAGACGTGACCGTCTCCGTCGAAGCCGACGGTGAGTTTCTCGTCCTCTCGGTCGCCGCGGGCGGATTCCCGTACAACCTCGTCCGCCGTCTCGCCAGCATCGTCCACAGCGTCGCAACCGGCGACCGGCCGCTTGCCGACATCGAGACGGTTCTTGGACCCGAAACGGTTCCGGGACCGGAAGGCGTACCGACTGCTCCGGCAGAGCCGCTCGTCCTCGAACGCGTTGTCTATCCCGGTGTGACGTTCGAACGCGACCCAGAGGCCGTCGAAAGTGCCGCAGGCGTCTTCGAGAAGCGGCGGCGTGACGGTCTCATTCGCACCCGGGTTGCCGGACGCATCCGCCGCGGAATCGAAGGCGACAGCGAGAGATAGCGCCCCGGTTGTCGAGCGACGGCGAAAGAGAGCATCGCAGTTGCGACCGAATATAGACTCTGTAGCCGAACAGAGGAGAACACACCACTCATAGCAACCTCTTGGTCGTCGCAGATGCGACACGCGCGTATGTGCTACGACGCGGTCATCTTCGACAACGACGGCGTCCTGACGAGACCGACGGCGACGACCGTCCACCGCGAGGCGGTTCGCGCGGCGTTCTCGGAGTTCGGCGTCGAACCGACGACAGAGGGCGTAGACAGCGTCATCCACGGGAGTTTCGCACGCGTCCAACGCATTTGTGAGATTCACGACGTGGACTACGAAGCGTTCTGGCCTCGCCGCGAGGCGAACGCGGCGGCCGCCCAAGCCGCCGCCATCGAACGCGGTGAAAAGACGCTGTACGACGATGTGTCGGTCCTTTCGGATCTCGACCGGACGATGGGGGTGGTGAGCAACAACCAACACGAAACAGTCGAAACAATACTCGACGCGTTCGAACTCCGCGATCAGTTCGAGGTCGCGTACGGTCGGTCACCGACGGTCGAAGGCTATCGGAACCGCAAGCCCTCACCGCACTACCTCGAACGCGCTATCGACGAACTCGACGCCGAGAGCGTTCTCTACGTCGGTGACAGTAATGTGGACGTGTTAGCCGCCACCCGGGCCGGTGCCGACTCAGCATTTATCCGCCGCCCACACCGCGACGACTACCAGTTGGCCGCCAACCCGACGTACGAAGTGGAGTCGCTGGATGACGTGGTAGCAATCTGTTAATGCTTTTAGACGATGTCGGTGAACATCAGGTGTGATCCTCCAATCGGTGACCCGAACACGGAATGATGTAGTACGCAGTCGAATCCCAGCCGCCGTTATGTCGGCAGGTGGGACTCGATGAGCGACGACCCGGCGGACTCGTTCGCCGTCTCAGAGTCGGCCATTAGCGTCGGAGCCCGCCACCTCACGGTCGCGTTTGTCATCTTTGCCGTCGGGAACTTCGTCGCCGAACGAATCGGCGGTATTGCGGACGAAATCGGTTTCGGCGTTTTCGTGTACGCCATCATTATGATCCCGGTTGTGTACTTTGCGGCGCGGCAGTTTCTCAGAGGAATTGCCATCGCCGTGGACGGTGTCCGATAAGTCTCATCCGCTCGTAGCCGACGAAACCTCACTCTTTCATTCACTCCCACGCGTCGGGCCACAGGTCCGCCGCGCGCATCCCCGTCTCGAAACCTGCATCGCGGAACGCCGCGGCGAGTTCCTCGGTGTCAAGGCGCGGCACCTCGTCCTCGCCAGCGAGTTCTGCGACGAGTAACGCCGTGAGCATCGCGTGTTCGCGGATGTTTCGGTCGTCCACCTTATCGCGGGTGTCGGCGTGGGTATGCCCCCACCCCCGTCCGCGTTCGCCGCTGTCGCTGTGCAGTTGCAAGGCGGGGACGCCTGCACGGGCGAACGGCCACTGATCGCTGAACGGGTGCGGTTCCGTTTCGATCTGAATCGGGTGTCGCGTCTCGTCGGCGACGCGTTCGGCAACCGACGCTGTCGCCTCTGAGGTGTGCGTCATCGCAATCAAATCGCGGAACCGACCCGCGCCGTCCACGTTCACGACGGCCTTGATTCGGTCGTGGGCAAGTTGTTCAGCAAGGTGTTCCGAACCGGTCAAACCGGTCTCTTCGCATCCGACGCCTGCGATACGGACGCCGACAGAGAGATCGAATTGTGCGAGAATTCGCGCCGCAGTGACGACGACGGCGATACCGCACCCGTTGTCGAGTGCCCCCTCAGCGATGTCGTGGGCGTCGTAGTGAGCCAGCAACAGTATCTCCTCGTCAGTGTCGGGACCAAGTCGGCCGACGACGTTCTGGCTCTCCCCGGTCGTCGTCTCAGCCTCAACAGTCAATCGCGCCATTGTACCGTCCTCCGCGTCGTCTTTCAGCCACGCGCCGGACTCCTTGCTGACACCGACAGCGGGGGCGACCGCCTCCTCGCCGAACTTCAACGCCCCCGTCGGCGGAAGTTGTCCGGGGACGTGGTTGACGAAGACGAACGCCTCCGCGCCCGCATCGATGGCGTAACCGAACTTCTCCATGCGGTGAACGAATCGACCGCCGGGCGGCGTCGTTGTTGATGCGACGACAATCTTCCCCGCGACGTCGTGTTCGTCCACCTCGTCAGGTGTCCCGTGGCCGACGTAGACGAGTTCGCCGGTCACGTCACCCGACGGAGAGTACGGGAGTGCGACGGTGTCGAACGCTCTGCCATCGGCTTCGAGCGAGAGTCTCGACCGCCCACGAGACCACGCCTGCATCTCGAACGGGTCCGTGTGGACATCGCAGACGCCAGCATCCCGGAAAGCCTCGGCGACAAGTGTCGCTGCACGCCGTTCGCCATTGCTGCCGCCCATCCGATTGCCGATGCGAGTCAGACGGGTGAGAAAGTCCCACGATTCGTCGTCGGTCCACGCCCGACCAAGTGCGGCGTTTCTCTCTTTGTTGTGGTTGTCCATATCACGCCGTTGACGGAAAGTACGAAAGAAGTTGGGGGTGACAACAGCGTCTGCCGAGAATCGGAGACACACCGTTGATGGAAGGGGTCTCAGACTGAACGAATTCCGACTCAACCTGACAATGGCCCTAAATTTTATTCACAGTAACTGCTAAGAACAGTCCGATGCCGAAGTGTGACAACTGCGGTTCGTTCGTAACAACGGAGTACGTCCGCGTCTTCGCCCCCGAAGGGATGAACAACCCCCGAGTGTGCCCGAGTTGCGAAGACAAGGTCAGAGACGGTGGTGACGTGAGAGAAGCCCGCGCGACAAGACATTAGCCGCGAATCAGTAGAAATCAAGCACTCCGTCGATCTCCATCTCGACGGGGGATGCCGTGATCTGCCCCCTAACGCGGCACCAATCGTTGTACAGGCGAGCGATACTATCCGTCTGGTTCTCTGAGGACCCAAAGTGGTTAGGCATCACGAATACGTCACCTCCCATATTACCAACAGGTGCGGCACGGGCGCGACGGCGTTCGTGTCCCGCCACGAACCGACACCCTGTCGGAACACGTGCGAATACGCCCCTATCGGGCGTGATTCGTGGGTAGGTGCCCCCCAACCCCACCATCCCACACCCCACCCATCCGATCCCTGGACACCCCCCGCCCACCCACGGCCTGCGCGCCGCTTCCCCCCCACCCCACCATGGCGCGTGGGCCGACCGTTGTCTGCAGCCCTCCCCCCCACACCTTTCACGAACCCCTAGAGCTGTGCCGATACCGTTTGTGATTGATTCGCTTGACCGAGTGTATCCGTGAGAAACTAGCAGACGCAGCGACAATTGGCAAAGTTTACCACGACACCGCCGTTCTCACGAGGTATGAGTTCGGTTCCCGAACGGAGTGAAATCGACTCCGAATACAAGTGGGATTTAGAGAGTATCTACGCTAGCGACGACGAGTGGGAGACGGCGTTCGAAGACGTGCAGGAACGACTGTCCGAGATTGCCGCCTACGAAGGGCGCGTGACGGAGAGTCCAGAGACGCTTCTCGAACTCCTCGAACTCCAAGAGGAGATCATGCGTGAGGTCTCGAAAGTCGCCAACTACGCCAGTTTGCGAAGCGCCGAAGACACCCGAGATCAGGAGTATCAGGCACTCCAAGCAAAGGCCGAATCGCTCTCCTCGGAAGCCCAATCGACGGTGAGTTTCGTCGAGCCCGAACTGCAGGAACTGAGCGAGGCGGACGTGGAGTCGTTCATCGAGACAGAACCCGAACTCGTCGACTACGAACACTACTTTGACGACGTGCTGCGGATGAAACCGCACACTCGGTCGGCCGAAGTCGAGGAAGTCCTCGCCGAGTTGGGTGAAGTCGCCAGTGCCCCGAGCGACATTTTCGGCATGCTCTCGAACGCGGACATGACGTTTCCCACCGTCGAGAACCCCGAGGGTGAAGAGGTTGAAATATCACAGGGCAACTTCACGAAACTCCAGAAACACCCGAACCGACAGTTCCGCCGCGAAGTGTACCAGCAGTTCTACGACGAGTGGGGTGACGTGCGCAACACCGTTGGCACGGCACTGAAAAACAGCGTCAAAAAGGACGTGAAGTACGCCAACGCGCGAAACTACGAGACGGCCCGCGAGGCCGCACTCGACGGCACGAACGTCCCCGTCGAAGTGTACGACAACCTCGTGGAGACTGTCCGTGACAACCTCGACTACCTCCACCGACACGCCGAACTGAAGCGCGGTGCGCTCGGCGTCGAGGAGTTGGAGATGTGGGACCTCTACATGTCGCTGACCGGGGACGAAGGTCCGGAGATCACCTACGAGGAGGCCAAAGAGTACATCATCGAGGCTGTCGCCCCGCTCGGCGAGGAGTACCAGTCGCAACTCGCACAGGGGTTAGAGGACCGCTGGGTTGACGTGTACGAAAACCGCGGGAAGCGGTCGGGCGCGTTCTCCTCCGGCACGTACGACACCCAGCCGTTCATCATGATGAACTATCAGGAAGACATCTCCTCGATGTTCACCCTCGCACACGAACTCGGTCACTCGCTGCACTCGGAGTTGGCGAAAGAAGAGCAACCGTGGCACTACGCGGATTACACGATTTTCGTCGCAGAAGTCGCCTCTACGGTGAACGAGACGCTTCTCACGCAGTATCTCTTGGAGAACGTCGAAGACGACGAGTTCCGGATGCACGTCCTCGATGAGTATCTCGAACGCTTCCGCTCGACGCTGTACCGGCAGACGATGTTCGCCGACTTCGAACACCAGATGCACACCATCTCCGAGGAGGGCGGCGCGCTCACGCCGGACCGTCTCGACCAACTGTACGGCGACCTGAAACGGGAGTTCTACGCGCCAGCGAACGTAGACGACCGAATCGCACGCGAGTGGATGCGCATTCCGCACTTCTACTACAACTACTACGTCTACCAGTACTCGACGGGCATCTCCGCCGCCGTCGCCATCGTCGAACGCATCCTGAACGAGGGCGAAGACGCCGCCGCCGACTACCGCGACGCCCTCGCACTCGGCGGGGCGAAGTACCCCATCGAAGTGCTTGAGACCGCTGGCGTCGATATGGCCTCGCCCGAACCCATCGAGTCGGCGCTGTCCGTGTACGGCGACTACCTCGACGAGATGGCTGGTCTGTTAGATACCGAATAACGCCGTCGCGTCGGCCGCAGAGAAGAGTTTCGCTGGAGGGGCTTGAACCAATCCCGGTCGAGTTCACTTTTGGATGTCACTCGTGGCTGTGACAGATGTGAGTAGAACCGTCCGACAAGCAACGACACCGCTCACTGTCGCTCACGGATCTAAAAACGGGCCGGGAGGGACTTGAACCCCCGACCGTCTGGTTAAAAGCCAGACGCTCTGCCAAACTGAGCTACCGGCCCTCGACCGTTCATAACTGTCGGGTACTTATAAGCGTTTACTCTCGCGTACGCTCTTGTATCACCGCGTCGTCCGGCGAACTATGCGAGAGCATTCGAATGAAGTCCCACTAACCGAGTTCGTAGACCGATTTCTCCGCTTTGAGACCACCGACGGCGACGAAGCAGAGGCACAGTCGTGGTTGCGAGACCAGTTCGAGGCGTTCGGTTTCGACACCTACGAGTGGACTGCCGACGCCGACCGACTCGCCTCGCATCCGTCGTTTCCGGACGACTCCGCCGAGATTCGCGTCGCCGACAGACCGAGTGTCGCCGGGGTCGTGACGTTCGGTGATCCTGACGCGGGGCCGACGCTCGTCCTGAACGGCCACTGCGACGTGGTGCCCGTTGACCGAGAGAACTGGTCGTCGGATCCGTTCGATCCAGTGTGGTCCGATGGAGAAGTTACCGCCCGCGGGGCGGCCGACATGAAATCCGGTCTGGCGGCGTGCGTCTTCGCCGTACGAGACCTGCAGGAGCGAGTGGGAGACGGCGAACTGGACGGACTCGACGGCCGCGTAGTGGTCGAGAGCGTCGTCGGCGAGGAAGAGGGTGGAATCGGTGCGGCCGCGGCCGCACTCGACAACCCGTATCCGTTCGACAGAGACGCGGCAATCGTCGCCGAACCGACCGAACTTCGCTGTGTGACGGCGACAGAGGGGACGGTGATGAAGCGCCTGCGTCTCCGTGGTCGGGCGGCGCACGCGGCGACGCGATGGAACGGTGAGGACGTGTTGCCGCACTTCGAGCGTATCCGGAAGGCGTTCTTCGAACTCGAATCCGAACGGAGCGAGTCGGTGTCGCATCCGCTGTACGATGCGTTCCCTATTCCGTGGCCCGTCTGCATCGGGACCGTCCGCGCCGGGTCGTGGGCCTCGTCAGTCGCGGGGACGCTCACCGCCGAGTGTCGCTTCGGCGTCGCGCCCGGCGAGACAGTAGACGAAGTGGAAGAAGCGTACGAGGCGCGTCTGGCTGAAGTAGTAGCAGAGAGCGACTGGCTCTCGGAACAGCCGCCGACGTTCGAGCGGTTCAGTATCCAATTCGAACCAGCCGAGATAGACGCCGACGAAGACGTAGTACGGTCGCTTCAGACAGCGATGGGTGTAACTGGGCACGACACGACGGACCCGGTCGGAGCGACGTACGGTGCGGACTCGCGGCACTACGTCGCCGCCGGGATACCGACCGTCCTCTACGGGCCGGGGTCTATCGAACAGGCGCACTTCCCCGACGAAACCATCAACTGGGACGACGTAGAGACAGCGAGAGAAACGTATACCGAAGCGGCGGCGGAATTTCTTCTATCGGGATAGCGTTCGTCAATCGAGATAGTCGGCAGTCGTCTCGTCAGCCGAGATAGTCATCAAGTGCTTCGTCAACGATGTCTCCGGGCGTCCGATTTTCGAGCGATGCGCGCCGACGGAGTTCACGGTAGTGATCCGTCGATATCGAGAGTTCGAGACGGCCGGGTCGGACACCGCGCTCAGTAAGTGCGTCCGCGACCGGTCGCCCGTCGTTCACCTCGCTGGCAACGCGACGGACTTCTCTGACGGTCAGGTCGCCGTCAAGAACGGCCCACGCGAGATCGAATCGGTCGGGTCCGGAGACGCGAGCGATGTGCTTTGCGGCGGTTGGTGCGATGTGGCCGCGGGCGACGTGTCGTCGGACGGCCTGCGGTAAGTCGTGGACCCGCGCCCACTTGCGGATAAAGGAGACGGATACGTCACCGCCGGCCCGGGCGGCGGCGGCCTTATACGACCCAACGCCGCGGACGAGCGCGGCACACGCCGCGGCACCGCGGAGCATGTAGACGTTGTCCTCCGAGCCGATGGTGTTCTCCGAGAAGGCGCGAACCGTTTCGGCGGCCTCGGCGACGCTCTCTGGGTCGTCCGGATCGAAGCCGACAGCCTCACGCGCCCGCTCGCCGGTAACCGCCGGGTCCGCGCGGACGACCGGTTCACCGACCGGTTCCTCACGGTCCGCAGGTAGGGAGTTGCGGCGGCCACCGTCGGTCACCGAGTCGTCATCCGTCATTCGTACACCTCAGTAACGGACCGGCCGGTAAAAGCATCTCCCCGCCCGGCAACGTCTGCGGGCGGAGACGAGTGACTAACGGTCGGGGCGGATGGAAGCTGGCGACCGGCGGCCGGGGCAGGCGAAGACGAGCGTCGAAGCGAAAGACGAGGGGGAGAGAGTTCGCTCGACACCGCGTCAGCCGTCGCGGCTTTCCGAGAGGTGTTCCCAAATTTCGGTACACCCAACGCCGTCGTCAAGCGATTTGAGATGCTCGTAGTCGTCGTCCGTGGTATCGTTCTCACTCACGTCTGCTGTGTCCTCCTCTGTGTCGGTCTCTTGTTCGGAGTCGTAGTCGCCCGAGTTCATTCGTTATCATCGATGTCTGGTGGATACAGTTCAGGAGCTACGTCTGCTGAGACGTGTTGTCGCCGACCCGAATGTCGGTGGTGTGCGTCAGTCATCATTCCCCCGAATGGGCGGCACCCGGATAAGCAACGCTTCGGATGTAATCCGTACCTTTACTCCAGGAAACCAGAACCGATTGCCGATACCTTCGACGCACCAGTATCAGGAAAACCGTGGGACTGCAGTCCGTTTGCCCCAGTAAGCTGCGTCACCGACTGAGTCTGCCTTTGCTCGCGCCGTCAAAGTGGGGTAGCGCGAGTACCTAGTAGAGGCATGGCAGTTGCGCTTCGCATCCTCGACGACGGCGCGTGGATATCCGTCAACGACGACCGGAAGGTGAGCGTGAGTGAACTCTGGCGCTTTCCGGACCCGGATTTCTGCGGATGCGACTTGACAGATATGGTCGTTGAGGGGTTCGTCGAGGTGGGCGTTGACGGTCGAACCGTCGAGGTTCGAGCGTACGGCCAGTGTATCGCTTGCGGGGCCGCAGAGACGACGGATTGGACGCCGGTAGGCCGCATCGTAAACGGCACATTCCGCCATCTCGACCGCGAGAGCGTCCTCAAACCGGTAGCAAAGAATTAACAGGCAACAATGTCCGCTATATGGAAGCACCGGGAAGGGTTGACGTGAGAAGGTGGCCTATCAGTATGGAGGTCTAGCGGAGAGTAAGAAGATGCCCACGGACGTCGAGCGTTGGAAATCTGAGGTGTACGGGAACGAAATACGCGAACATCTGTACGAGTTCGCAGAAGAAGGATGGGACGCAATCCCCGAGGACGAACACGACGAGTGGTTCGAGCGATTCAAATGGTGGGGACTGTACCACCAGCGGAACGGGCAGGAGTCGTACTTCATGATGCGGATTGGGACGCCAAACGGCGTTCTCGAACCGGGGCAACTGCGCGTCGTCGGCGAAATCGCAGCGGAGTACGCCACCGGTCCGGGGACGAATCCGATCTTCGGTGACGCTTATGCCGACTTCACGACCCGGCAGTCGATCCAACTACACTGGATCAACATCGAAGACGTGCCCGCGATCTTCGAGAAGATGGAGAAAAACGGGTTGTCCGCCCAGCAAGCGTGTGGTGACTCGTGGCGCAACATCGTCGGCAACCCCGTCGCCGGGAAGGACGCTCAGGAAGTCATCGATGCGTGGCCCGTTATCCGCGAACTCAACGAGACGTTCAAAGGCAACGAGGATCACTCGAACCTCCCGCGTAAGTGGAAGGTTTCCGTGACGGGGTCCGCGGACGGGTCCGGACAGGGGGACATCAACGACCTCGCCTTCGAACCGGCGTACAAGGAGGTTGACGTCGAAGAGAAGGTCGGTTTCAACGTCCGCGTCGGCGGCGGTCTCGCCCGCAACGAGGAGCGCTTTGCCCGCGACATCGACGTGTGGGTCGCTCCCGAGAACGTCTCCGACGTGGCGGGCGGCCTCTCTGCGCTCTTCCGCGACAACGGCGACCGCGAAAACCGCTACAACGCTCGTATCAAGTTCCTCGTAGACGAGTGGGGGCCGGAGAAGGTTCGCAACGTCCTGCAGGAAGAGTACGTTGACTTCGAACTCCACACCGCAGGCCGCGACGTCCGCGAGGAGTACACGTACAACACCGGCAGTGGCGGACGAAACGACCTGATCGGCGTCCACGAACAGAAGGACGGCAACTACTTCGTCGGCTTGAACGTTCTCGTCGGCCGCATGGGTGCCGAAGACGTACTCGAACTCGCCGACCTCGCGGACGAGTACGGGTCCGGCGAAGTCCGTCTCTCTCAGCGGCAGAACGTCATCGTCACCGACGTACCCGAAGAAGACCTCGACGACTTCCTCGGCGAAGACCTGCTGGAACACTACTCGCCCGACCCGTCACCGTTCATGCGTGGCTCGGTTGCGTGTACCGGTACCGAGTTCTGTTCGCTCTCTATCGTGGAGACGAAGAACCGACAAGTCCGCTACGCGCGGTGGCTGAAGGAGAACGTCGAACTTCCCGACGACATCGATCAGTTCCACATCCACCTCTCCGGATGTACGGCCTCCTGCGCACAACCGCAGATTGCGGACATCAGCCTCCGCGGTATGAAGACCCGAAAGAACGGCGAACCCGTCGAAGCACTCGACGTTGGCCTCGGCGGCGGTCTCGGCGAGGAACCGCAGTTCGCACGCTGGGTCACCCAACGGATTCCCGTAGACGAGGTTCCGGGTGCAATCTCGAATCTGCTGGATCAGTTCAAAGCGAACCGTGAGGACGGCGAGTCGTTCCGCGAGTTCGTCGCCCGGCACGATGACGAGGAACTCGACGAGTTCGTCGAACCCGAGGAAACGGACTACGAGGACCCGATGATGCACAACACGAAGATGACGTGGTACCCCTACGCCGACGAGGACTCTATGGACGCGAGTCCAGCCCCGACGTTCCCTGACGACTCACCGATGTCGGCGGACGATTGAGGCGCGCCAGTCGGGAAGACGGGAGATGTTAGTTCCCGCTCGGCCCGAACAGCACCATCGGGTCGCGCGTCTGCACCCACGCCGACCCTTCGCCGGACAGTTTCGTCACGAACCCCTCGCCACCGAGCAGTGACGAGGTGAGATTCGAGTCTTTCTGCCGCGACGCCGAAAGTCCGTCCGTCCACGCGAGGAGATGGTCTTCGTCCACGATGAGCGGGTCCTCGGCCGTGACCGTCTCCTTGCGTACTGCACCGAACGCAGAGATGAACGCAGACCCTTTCCCGTCGAGTTTCAGCACCGTGAGTTCACCCGACGAGAAGAAGTTACTCGCCTCGTTGCGGGCCGTTCCACGTTCGACGCCCTCAGACCATGCAAGCAGTCCGCCGGACTGGACTTTCACACCCTCAGTTCCGTCGAGTTCGACGCGAGCGATGTCGCCGAGGTAGTCCGGTGCGAGGAGGGCGTGCGCACCGTCGGATTCGGCGATGAAGTACGTCGTCATCACGTCGATTTCGTCCGAGACAGCGCGTTTGAGCATACCGCCGATTCCATCGTCGCCCGACGTCGTCTCGACGCGAACGTTCTCGCTTCGCGTCACCATCGACCCGGGTTCGATACCGACTCGTTCGCCCTCGTCGAAGTCGATTTCGAGCGTCGCATAACTGTGGCCGTCGGCAATTTCGAACTGCATACTCGCCGCTGCGTCGTTTTTACTTAAAAACACTAGTACGTGACAACCGCGGCTATCGGAGGCGTCACGCACATGACCGCCCGGTGGGTAAAGGTGTGTATGCCAAACAGACTACTCCGCGTGAACGCCTACACGACGTTCGATATGCTGGATGCCGAAGCGGTCGGCCACGACTTTACCGAGGAGGCGTTTGCCGTCCTGAACGTCACCGCACCGCGGAAGAACCCCGACCACGTCCGCCTCGAACTCGAACTCGACAACTCCCAACTCGACCACTTGCCGGCACACGCCGACAAAGTGACGCTCTCGGCATCAGAGGCGCGCGAACTCTCCGAGGAGTTGGCATCGTACGCTGAACGAGTCGAAAAAGCACAGCAAGAGACCGACGGCGAGTAGTCGAACGCTAACTCTCCGGGAGAGGGACAAACCAATCGCTCAGGCCTGAAGAACGCCCGCACCCGAGTAATCCGGATGCGAGCGTCAGAAAGTGTCGCGTCGAACTCGCGACGGAAGGTTGGGGGGGTGGGTGGGGAGTTCCGGGGGGGAGATGGAACACCGCCGCGAATAGTGTGTGCCACTTCGACGCGCACCGTTTGCTACGGGTCCACGGTACATATAACCAAGCGAAACAAATTCTGCACGTTCACCCGTATTGCTCCCGATACAGAGGAGAACGCTCACTCATCCCATCCGGCACGTTCACGCCATTGAGACTGTTGTTGCCGTTCTGTCACGTGATCGAGACCATCAACGAGGTCGTCTCGAACGTCATGTTCGAAGTCAGCGACGTCCTGTAGGAGTCCCTCGCGGAACGCCTGTACCAGTTCGTACGTCCACTGGTCGTCAACTGCACCCGCCGGGAGGTGGTGGTCGCGGAGAATATTCGCCCACTCTTTGTGACCCGCTTCGCGGAGGTACGCCTCCGCATTCGCAAGGTGATCCATCGCATGGCCAACTTGGTGATGGAACGTCAGCAACGTTCCGTAACCCCGATACACGTGTTCGATACCGAGTTGTAACTCGTGAAGGGCCTCGCGTTCAGCATCGGAAATATCGGGATCGTGTTGACTCAGTGAATCGTGATCGTCACTCATACACAGAACACGTTACGTTTACACATACCATTGTCGCCGCAGTGAGGAAGTATTGGTGACAGACTACTCCTGCAGTGGTGTCGTGTCGGCGGCCCTCCCATCCTCCCGCGTCGCCGTCGCAACATACAGGGTTCCGCCGTTGTACTCCGTAAGCGAATACGTCTCGAAGGTATCACGGAGAGCACCGACTACGTCCACGTCGGGGAGCCAGTTCGTGGCAAGCCGTGAAATCGGTGTAAAGAGTGGATTGAGGCGGTCCCACGGAGCGTCCTGAATCGGGCGCGTGTCCACGACGACGAACCGACCGCCAGGTCGAAGACTATCGTAAACGGCATCGATGACAGCCGTTGCTTCGGGCATCGCCGTCATCGACAGTGTCGCGTAAGCGGCGTCGAACGGTGTCTCGAACGGAGGTCGTGCGGCGTCACCGCGGACGACATGGACGTTCTCCCACCCCGCCTTGCGGACCCGTTTGCGGGCGCGGTGACACATCCCAGCGCTGTAATCAAGTCCGACGACCGTGCCGTCCGGGCCGACCGCTTCGCGGAGCGCAGGAAAGTTGACACCCGGCCCGCACCCAACGTCAAGAACGGTATCACCCGGATCAAGCGCCAACGAGGTGACGCCACGGGCGCGGGCGTCGTCGCCCTTCCCGAATAGGAGAAGCGTCGAAAGGACGCCGAACAGGCGCTGGTGGCCGCTCCACCAATCGTAGACGCCGCGACCGCGTTCGTCTCGGGCCACAGTCACGCTCCGAGCGGCACGTGAATAAAGCCCGTCACCGGAAGTCAGCCGGAAAATCGTAGCACTGGGTGATTACGCCGAGGCGTCGTAGCCAGCGTCTTCGACGGCAGTGACGAGTTTGTTCACGGAGACATCACCCCGTACCGTTACGGACGCAGACTCGTGGTCGGCGGCGGCGGATTCGACTCCATCAACGTTCGAGAGCGCGTCTTCGACGGTCTGTTCGCAGTGGCCGCAACTCATCCCCTCAACAGTGAGCGTCTGACTCATAACAGGTGATCTTGTCGTTGGAGTTTTATTCAATTTTCTCTTGAAAATCCACAGTCTATGCCGGGTCAAAGCCGATGAAACAAAAGTCAAGCAGAGAAAAAGATGGCTGGAGCATCGTCAGCCGGTCAGACAATCCTTGTCCGACCGCCCGTATTAGTCGTCGAACTGGTTGTTGTACCGGCGTTCGACATCGAGTCGAGCGTCGCGCGTCAGATCTGAGAGCGTGGAGTCGTAGAGGCGCTGTGACCACTGCTCGCGGGTGCGAACGTGTTCGGTCTCTCTGTCAGCCCACGGTTGCCGGTCGTACAGTTCCGTAATCTGACCTGCGGACTCGTTACTCAACTCGTCGAAGTCGTAGCCCCATTTGGCCTGCGAGATTTCGTCTTTCGAGAGTGCGCCGCCCGTGTCATCGAACTGGGCGTCGAACGCCGTCTGTACATCGACGCGAGCATCGAAGCCGAGTTCGTCGTAGTCCGACCCGTACTCCTCCTGTGCGAGTTCGTCACGGGTCTGGACCGTCGAGAGGTCCCAGTCGCCGTCAGGTTGGCGCATGTAGAATTCCTCGACAACGGCCGCATCCGCGGCGTTTAGGCCGTCGAAGTTCGAGTCGAAGACCGCCTGTGCGATGTCGTCGCGAGTGGTCTCCGTATCACCGGCGTCGTCATCCGAATCACCGGAGTCGCTGTCATCTGAATCGCCCGAGTCGTCGCTCGAATCATCAGAATCGTCGTCTGAGTCACCGGCGTCGTCGTTCGGGTCCGACGGTTGCTCTGAATCGGAGTCATCCGATTCGTCGGTGGAGTTATCGGACTCGTCGGTCGAGTTGTCAGATTCCGTCTGCTCGTCGTCAGAGTCGTCTCGGTCCGGCGGGCGGACAGTGATCGTCACTGTGTCCGTCGCCGTCTCTCCCGCTTCGTCGGTGACAGTGAGTTGGAACGTAAGGTCGGTCCGATAGACAATCTCCGGCGTGAGGATGTTGGGCTTTGCAGTGTCTGCATCGACGATGTCCACCGCCGGACCATCGATTTGTGTCCACTCGTAGGTGAGGTTGGCATCGTTGCCGTCGGGATCGCTAGAGGATGTTGCGTCGAAATGGACGCGAAGCCACTCGGGAACAGTTCTGTTCGCCCCTGCTTCGGCCGTCGGTGGTTCGTTCGCGCGTTCGACGGACTGGGCGTCGGTACTGTTGGAACTCGACGACGTGGTATCGCTATCGTCGGCACCGGACGTTACATCACCCGATTCGGAACTGTCCGACTCGCCAGATGTCTCTGTCTGCTGATTGTTCGAATTGCTCGATTGCGCCGTCGGCGTCGATTCCCCGACAGCCGCCGACGCGTCGTTGGCCGCGGTGGAGGCGTCCGCTTCACCGCCCTGGTCGGTAAAGAGGATTGCACCACCGCCGACAGCGACGACAGTGGCGACGGCGACGAGGATAACTGTCTGTTGGCGTTTCATTGTGGTTTCGGTGACCTCTACGCTTACGAGGACGAGCCATGCGCTTCGTTATAGAGTGCCGAATAGAGACAGTAGCAGCCGTGTAACAGCCGCTCGGATATCCCTACCACCCATATGTTTTTTGTTTAACATTAATTCCGCCCAGGATATACTTTCAAAAACAAATTTTCGGAGCGAACGAACGGCATAATCTAGAGCTAGTCAGGGGCAAAACACATCTACCCAGGAGGCAACGATGACAGCATGCGCGAGTTGGACGAGACCGACCTCCAGATACTCGAACTCCTCACCGAAGACGCGAGACGACCGTTCAGCGACATCGCTGAGCAAGTTGATCTCTCGCCACCCGCGGTCTCCGACCGAGTGGATAAACTCCGCGAGTCCGGTGTCATCAGACGGTTCACCCTCGATCTCGACCGCTCGCAACTTCGTGCGGGCGTCCCCGTCCTCGTCCGATTGGACCTTCCGTCAACGGAAGTTGCAGCAGTTACAGACAACCTACGCGAGTCAGAGGGAGTCGAACACGTCTTCGTCACCGTCGAGGGCGACGTGGTGTTCTCCGCACGGTTCCGTTCGGACGCCGTCCGCGAGGGTATCGACGAGGTGGTTGATCTGAAACGCGTTACTGATTACGACGTGACAATTGTCTCGGAGATGGAGTGGGTGCCGAGCGTTGGCGGGACGGAGTTTGCACTCACCTGTGCCGAATGCGGTAACACCGTGACGAGCGAAGGCGAGAGCGACCGGATCGGTGGAAACCAGTACCACTTTTGCTGTCCGTCGTGTGCCGCCCGGTTCCGCGAACAGTACGAGCGGTTCAGCGCCGATGCGGAGTAATTTTGGTGGATTCAAAGAGCAGTCGGCATCAGTCGGTAACCGGGTTGTTGCTGAGACAACGATGTAAGTGTAGACGCCGTAGACCGAACCGATGAGTCAAACAGCGTGCGATTACTGCGGATGCGACGTGACGGCGCACGCCCCAGTGTACGTGGAAGAACTCGTTGACGGAACGCGCACGCAGACGGGTGCGTTCTGCACGTACGGGTGTCTCGCGGCGCACATCGAACATGAGGGGTTAGCGACCGGAACGACCTGTCGTGTCGAATTCGAGTAACCGTTAGAGTCGGACGTACGTCGCGTTACCCGAGTAGTCAGGGACCGTAAGGTAGGCGGCGGAAGTACTTCCCGTAGCGACGGTAATCTCAGTAGTCGCCTGATCACCGGGATGGAGAGGGGCCAGATTCGCCGGGTCGGCGTCACCGCTCTCGATCTGTGAGACATTGAAGTAGAGGACGAATTCTTCGCCCTGTTCGAGTATCTTGTCACCGTCACCGATGCTCTCGGATGCGTTGAACGTCGTGTGCGCGTCACTTGCGGTGGACGGTGAAACAGGATCTGTGCCGGAGAACGTGAGACTTTGTCCAGCCTGTTCGCCCACCCACTTGACGGTGAGCCGAGAGACGTTTATGTCGCCAGCAGCGGGACGAGGTCGGACCCAGAGACGAACCGTGTCCACTGACCCGTCGTCTCCGTCCGTGACGTGTCCGGCGGTAGTGACGACTTCAACGCCGTTGACGACGCGGTCGATGCTCTCTTTCCCGGCGTCTTCGGCGGTGGCTTGCAGGAAGGAAGCCGTATGTATCAGCACCCCAGCAGCGAGCGCGGCGACCAGAACCATCGCAATGAAAACAACGAGCGTTCCGATACCAACCTGCCCACGACGACCTGTATGACCGACTGAATCCTCACGGCAGACCAATCTCATGTTCGGGAGCTATACATTCAGATAATATTACTCTAGGGTTTTCAATATCAATAACGATGGGGGGTGACGAGCTACTGAGCGAAGACTATAGACGGCCGCCGAGAACTTTGGCGGCGACGAGGATCGGATCCCAAACTGGGCTAAACGGCGGAGCATAGGCAAGATCCTGTCGTTCGAGTTCTGCGACCGTCATCTTCGAACCGAGTGCGGTAGCAATAGTATCGATTCTGATAGCTGCGCGGTCGGCACCCACAATGCTCCCACCGAGAAGTCGGCCGGAACTCCGGTCAGCAGTGAGCGTCACCGTCGTCTCGGACCCGCCCGGGTAGTAACCGGACCGCGAGCCCGCAGTAATCGTCTCGGAAACGGGGTCGAATCCGGCCGTCCGGGCGCGTTCGTAGTCGAGTATTCCCGCTCGTCCACACTCCAACTCGAACGCTTTCACCACCGCCGTTCCGGCGACGCCGCCAACAGGTTCGGGGGTTCCCGCCACCGTCGAACCGATTGCTCGACCCGCGCGGTTTGCCGGGAGACCGAGTGGGTCCCACGTCGGATCGTCGGTAACGACGTGCCGCATCTCTGCGACGTCCCCCGCAGCGTAGACGTTCTCGACGGTCGTACGTCCGAATTCGTCGGTGGCAATAGCGCCGGAGTCACCGAGTTCGACGGGCGTCTCCTCGATGAGGGCTGTGTTCGGCTGGATACCGATACCGACGAGTGCGGCATCGACGGCAAGTTTGGTTCCCGACCCGCAGACGACCGTTTCGACCTGCCCTTCCCCGCGGAGTGCTGCGACTTCTTCGCCCAGATGGAGCGTGACGCCCTGCTCGCGCAGGTGGTCGGCCACCCGTTCTCCGACTGCCTCACCGAACGGCGAGAGGAGTCGGTTCGGTCGCTGGAAGACGTGGACATCCAAGTCGTGTGCGGAGAACGCCTCAGCCATCTCGACGCCGACGTAGCCACCACCGACGACAGCGACCGTCTCGGGTGGTTCCATCGCACCGTACCGGGCAGCCATGTCACGGTCTACGTCCGTGGCACCTCCGAGGTCGCCGACGGAGAACTCCCCGGGGTCCGCGAGGAAGGCCCGAACTGCGGCGGCGTGGTCGAGACCGTGCATGGTAAACGCGCCGTCGAGATGGAATCCTTCGATGGGGGCGGAAACGGCACTGCCGCCGGTCGCCACGAGAAGATCACCGTATGATTGGGTGAACTTACTGTCCGGACCGCGAACCGTCACCGTCTGTGCGTCAGTATCGACAGCAACGACCTCGTGTTCGCGTCGGAGGTCGATGCCGCGGTCTTCGATATCCGCGGGCGAGAGCGAAAGGAGGTCGGTGAGTGAGTCCACCTCGCCTTTCACGAAGTACGGGGTCCCGCAGTGCGCGTATGAGACCCATCGGCCCTTCTCGAACACGAGGACCGCTCTCTCCGGGTCTTCGCGCCTGCACTTGCTCGCCGCCGAGAGACCGGCAGCATCGCCACCGACGACGACAAACGGATCAGACATACCCGTTCGATTACAGGCACCAGTTACGTAGTTTGCTCGGTGAGGTAGACACTGCGCACGGCCGAACCGCACCTCGATGCCCGAATTTTTCTACCACTACTCCAAACTGTGAGTCAAAAGCCGTTATCCTCCGCTACGAGCCGCCTATCCTACATTCAGTAGAAATTGCGCCAAAATCAAGATTTTGAACCGATTATGGGTTGAAACAGGTTTAGACGGCCTCTCCCGGATGAACACAACCGGAACTGAATGTGGTAGTACCTAACTAAGAGGGAAAAGTTTATCATGAACATATGGTATTCTTATCCAGAGGGCGGCACCGAGAGTAAAATTCGGGCCGTGACCGAACGAAGCATGACCGAAGACACGTACGTCGGTGCAATCGACCAAGGCACCACAGGAACCCGTTTCATGGTCTTCGACCACGACGGGCGAGTCGTAGCGAACGCGTACCAGAAGCACGAGCAGATTTATCCCGAACCGGGATGGGTCGAACACGACCCCGAGGAGATTTGGGAGAACACGCAGGCTGTGATGCTGACGGCGCTCGAAGAGGCCGGCCTCGACGCCGAGCAGTTGGATGCAATCGGCATCACCAACCAGCGTGAGACGACGCTTATCTGGGACAAAGAAAGCGGACGACCGGTGTACAACGCCATCGTGTGGCAGGACCGCCGGACGACCGACCGCGTCGAGACGCTCCAAGACGAGGGTAAAGAGGAGTGGGTCCGCGAGAAGACCGGTCTCGAACCCGACGCATACTTCTCAGCAACGAAAGCCGAGTGGCTCCTCGACAACGCCGACCCCATCAAACTCGCTCGCATGCGCCCCGACGATGTGCGCGAACGGGCGGAGGAAGGCGAGCTCATGTTCGGTACTATCGACACGTGGGTCACCTACAAACTCACGGGCGCGCACGTCACCGACGTGACCAACGCCTCCCGCACCATGTTGTTCAACATCCACGACATGGATTGGGACGACGAACTCCTCGAAGAGTTCGACGTGCCGAAGGCGATGCTGCCGGAAGTTCGGCCATCGTCGGACGAGGACCTGTACGGAACGACCGACTCGGACGGCTTCCTTGAAGCAGAAATCCCCGTCGCGGGCGCGCTCGGGGACCAACAGGCCGCGCTGTTCGGTCAGACCTGTTTCGACGCTGGCGACGCGAAGAACACGTACGGCACTGGCTCGTTCATGCTCATGAACACCGGCGACGAGGCCGTCATGAGCGAACACGGCCTGCTGACCACCGTTGGCTTCCAGCGCTCGGGCGAACCCGTCCAGTACGCGCTTGAGGGTTCCATCTTCATCACCGGCGCGGCTATCGAGTGGCTCGAAGACGTGAGCCTCATCGACGACGCCGCCGAAACCGAAGAACTCGCCCGCTCTGTCGATTCGACCGACGGCGTCTACTTCGTCCCCGCGTTCACCGGACTCGGCGCACCTCACTGGGACCAGCGTGCCCGCGGTACTATCCTCGGCATGACCCGCGGCACCCGCCGCGAACACGTCGTTCGCGCCACGCTCGAATCCATCGCGTTCCAGACCCGCGACGTTGCCGAAGCCATGGAGGAAGACAGCGGCATCGACCTCTCGACGCTTCGTGTCGATGGCGGCGCAGTCAAGAACAACTTCCTCTGCCAACTCCAGTCGAACATCGTCGGCACGGACATCGTGCGACCGATGGTTGACGAGACGACGGCGCTCGGTGCCGCCTACGCGGCCGGACTGGCCGTCGGCTACTGGAGTAATCTCGACGAACTCCGAAACAACTGGCAGGTCGACCGGGAGTTCTCTCCCGACGACGACGCCGAAAACGTCGATGGGCGCTACGGCCGCTGGAAGGAAGCAGTTGACCGCTCGCTCGATTGGGCACGGGAGGAGTAATTCATGAACGAACTCATGCTCCAACTCCCGGTCATCGATATGGGTGCCGAAGCGTTCGCGGTCCTGTTCATCACCGCCCTCGCAGGCGGGGCATTCGGGGCAGCCATCGGTGCGCTCCCGGCGTTCATCTTCACCGGCTTCGTGGTGTTCCTCGGAGAGGGACTGGCGATTCTCGAAGGGAACCTCGCTACGCTCAGCGGTATCCCCGGCGGCGAAGTCGCCACCGGCCTGACTGGCGTTATCGGCTTCGGTGCCATCACCGGCCCGCACATCGCCTTCGCTGGCGGTGTTGCCGCGAGTGCCTATGCAGGGAAAAAGTACCCCGAGATGGGTCCCGAAGAGGGCTATCACTTCGGGAAGGAGATTACCTACGCCTTCGGGACGAAGCCCGACATTCTCGCCGTCGGTGCCCTGTTCGGCGGACTCGGCGCGATCATCAATCAAATCGCTATCGGACTCGGGTTCCCGACCGACACCATCGCGCTGACGGTGTTCCTGTCGGCAATGATCGCCCGCGTCGTCTTCAGCTACCCACTGATTGGTAGCGCGGCCGGAAACAGTCTGCTCGACATGTCTCCCTTCGAGCGTGGCGAAGAGCGCGTGGCGACTGACGGCGGCGTCGAAACCGTCAGACCGGCGACCGAGCCGTGGCTTCCCCACCAGTACAAGTGGTCCGGCGTCACCGTGATCGGACTCGTCGGTGGGATTCTCGGCGGTTACATCTGGCTGAAGACGGGGAGCTTCTTCCTCGGCTACGGTATCTCGGCGATGAGCCTGCTGTTCCTCAACCTCGGCGTCGAGAAGATTCCCGTGACTCACCACATCACCCTGATGGGAGCAAGCGGCGCGGCCGTCGCGGCCGCCACAGTCGGGAGTCCCATCGCCATCCTGCTGGCTGCTGGCGTCTTCGGCGCGCTCAGCGGTCTCCTCGGTGAACTCACGCAGCGCATCTTCTACTCGCACTCCGGAACCCACGTGGACCCGCCGGCGATGGCAATCGTCCTCGTGACGGTTCTCATCGCAGTGCTCTACTTCGCAGGCGTCATTCCCACCTCGGTGTATCTCCCTCTCTAAGTCGCTCTCGCACGACCGGGAGTACCTTCATCTCCCACCCCAACCATCCAACCACACGGATACAGCAGCTCGGATGAACCTCGAAGAACGAATCCTTCAACGCAAACGACGCGGTGATAGACGACAGTTAGTCCTCGAAGAGGCCTCGTTGAGTCCGGTCTGGCACTCCCCGGAGCCGACGGGGCGAGGACCGACCATCGAACGACTCCTCGACCGACTCGAGCCGGTTTTCGAACACCGAACGCCGGAGAACGTCTACGTTCACGGTCCCGCCGGATCGGGAAAGTCAGCCGTCGTCTCGGCGCTGTTCTCGCAGTTCACCCGACTGCTTTCGTCGCCGGAAGATTCAATCGTGACGACGACGCGCGGTGGGAGTGCCGACACGCGGTCGTTCGCGTACGTGGACCTCCGCGAAGCGACGAGCGAGTTCGAGTTTTACCATACGATTCTTGATGCGATGACGAGCGAATCCATCCCACAACGTGGACTCTCGACGACTGATCTCCGGACTCGCGTCAGTCGTCATCTCCGCGGCGGGCGTATTCTCGTAGTGGCGATGGACCACGCTGACGAGAACGGAACCGACCGGTTGGCATCGTTCGCCGGGGAACTAGAGAGTCTCGGTCACCGAACCTCGTGGGTTGCTGTCGGGCGAACGGACCCCGAAGAGGTACTCCCCGATCCGCGAGCGACGAGAACGGTCACTGTCGAGCCATACCACCGCGCTGAACTCACAGACCTGTTGACCGCTCGCGTTTCGACCGGGCTAACGAGAAACGCGACGACGCATCAGCAGCTCCGACGACTCGCGGCATGGGCCGACGGCGACGCACACGACGCACTCGCGGCACTTCTCGGCGCGGTTGACATCGCACTCGACGACGACAGCGGCGTGATCGAAGACGACCACCTCGACGCCGGGATGGAGTCCGTCCCGCGTCCGTGCATCGCTTTAGGTCGCGTCCTCACGCTTTCTGAGAACCGCCTGACCGTCCTCCGCCGTCTCGTAGCACTCGACGCGACGGACCGGTCGTCAGTCGGCCGCGCCGCGTCAACAATCGCGTCCGCGGCATCTCTGTCTGAGAGCACCATCACGCGCTATCTCTACGAATTCGCCGAATCGGGCATCGTCGAACGCGTGCCCGTCAAAGAGACGAACGGCGCGGGTCGTCCGCCGAGTCGAGTGGAAACGCGCGTGCCGACGCGGGCGTTCCTCCGACTCACACGCGGCGCTGACTGATCTCCCTGCTCGGAAGAGCGGGAGTACAGCCGTCGAAACACTGAAACAGTTCAGATATATAACAACAAGTATGGGCTATGAGGAACTCGGGCGATCGATCGCAGTCATCGCCGCCACCGCACTGACGTTCGCCCTCCTCGCGTTGCTTCCGCGGCCCGGATACAGCACGAGTCGTTTCGTCCTGTTCGGGGTGATGGCCGGTGCGGGCTGGGTCGGCGCGTTCGGCGTGGTGACCAATCGGCTCGGCGTGGCGCTCGTCGGTGTGATCGGTCTGTTTCTTTTCGGGTTCTGGCAGTTTACCGTCGGTCTCGCCGCACTTCCCGTCGCCGTCGCTCTCCTCGTGTCCGCGGCCGCCACGGGGCCAACGCGGTCGAACGCGACTGCGTAACGCTGGCAGTGAGTGCTGTGTATGTGTGAGACGACGGCGTGCTGGAATTTTTCTGTGGTCTGGCTTTCGTGACCGCGGCAGAGGAGAACACCCGCAGGTCTGGCTACCGTTTGAAACTCGTTTCGTCCGCGATGACAGACGGTCAGAAAACGCGAACGCTACAGTGAATGTTTGGGGATTATTTCGGGATCTGGCGTGTAAGACACGGCTGCTTCAACACGGAACACATCCGCGAGGAGTTCCTCGGTAACGACTTCGCGCGGCGGTCCCCAGTCGTACACCTCACCGTCTTGCAGCGCGATGAGATAGTCGGCAAAGCGGGCGGCTTGGGCGATGTCGTGGAGCACAACGGCGATGGTTACGTCGCGCCGGTCGTTCAGTTGTTGGACCGTTTCCATCACGCGGAGTTGGTGGTGTAAGTCGAGATACGTCGTCGGTTCGTCGAGGAGAAGCACATCGGTATCCTGTGCGAGTACCATCGCAATCCACGCGAGTTGCTTTTGGCCGCCACTGAGATTGCCGACCGTCTGGTCGCGAATGTGATCGACGCCGGCGAGGTCGATGGCGCGTTCGACTGCCTCCTCGTCTTCCTCGCTAACCTGTTCGAAGAAGCCGCGGTGCGGATAGCGACCGTGGTAGGCCAACTCTTCGACGGTAATCGTGTTCGGAGAGTCGTTTTCTTGGGAGAGCAGTCCGAGTTCGCGGGCGAACTCCTTGTCGCCGTACTCCTGAATCGTCTGTCCGTCGAGCAGGACGTTCCCGGTGTCTGGGGCGAGTTGCTTCGAGAGCGCCTTCAACAGCGTACTCTTCCCACTGCCGTTCGGACCGACGAGCGCGGTTATCTCCCCGCGCGGAATGTCGATTCTGTCGCACTCGACGACTGGCTGGTCAGTCGTCGCATACGACAGCGTCAGGTCGTCACCGACAAGCGCGCTTACTACGTCGGTTTGTTCGCCTTTGTTTTGCGTCTGTTCCACAGTCATGTGTTCGTATTCGCTTTCAGCCATTTAGACATCACCCAAGTCTTGTTGTTTCCGCATGAGGTAGAGGAAGTACGGTCCGCCGATGAGTCCCGTGACGATGCCGACCGGCACCTGCACGGGAGCCATCGCCAATCGCGCGCCTACGTCCGCGATAACCATCAGCGCGGGGCCGACGAACAAACACCCGACCATCAGGCGCTTGTAGTCGCTCCCGACGAGGTTGCGGACGACGTGCGGAACGATGAGACCGACGAAGCCGACGATACCGGCGGCGGCAATTGCGGCACTCGCCGCGAGGATGGCGACGCCGGAGAGTAAGAATCGAGTCCGCTCGACAGACATCCCGAGCGAACGCGCCGTCTGTTCGCCAAGCAAGAGGACGTTCAACTGTCGTGCGCCAAGGGCGGCAAGAATGACGGCGAGCGTTGTCGAGGGAAGGGCGAGTCGGACCTGTTCCCAATCGACACCGGTCAAAGAGCCCGTCGTCCACGCGATAGCGCTCTGAACGACCGCCAGGTCGTCAGCGAAGAAGAAAATGCCCGTCTGAAGCGACTGGAAGACGGTTGAGACGATGACGCCAGCGAGGACCAAACGGACGGGCGAGGTCCCGTTCTGCCACGCGATGATGTATACGAGGAAGAATGCGATGGCACCGCCGGCCGCCGCGATGAGTGGGAGAAACGGTGCGAGGCCGCTGAAGACAACGAGAGTCAGGAGGATAGCGAGACCGGCACCGGAACTGACACCGAGGATGTACGGGCTTGCGAGTTCGTTCCGGGTGACCGCCTGAAAGATCGCCCCCGAAATTGCGAGATTTGCGCCAACAAGGATGCCAACGAAGACACGCGGCAGTCGGATACTCCAGACGATGAGCGTCTCGTTTGCCAGTTCCGGCAGTTCACCCTGAAATCCCGTGATAAAGCGCATCAGTTCCTCACCGACGAGGAAGTTAAGCAACCACCGTGAGTCGAAAATCACGGTGGGGTCGAGAACTGCACGCCACGCCTGTTCGATTGTCATCGAGTACGTCCCGAAGCTCACCTGCACGAGACCGGCGAGAACGACCATCGCCACACTCGTGAGGCAGACCGACAGGAGCTTCGCGTCCACCCACGCGAGCACTCCACGGCTGCTCAGTACCCGATTTGTTCGCGTGTCTCCAGACATCTTTGCTTTAGGTATACCTAAACGACTGGTAAATCAGTTACGACATCGACATGCTGACGGCAACTCCTAAGCGACGCGGGTGGAACATCCGGATATGAACGTGGCTGCCGTCCAACTGACGGCCGAGGAGTCGGTCGAAGCGAACGTCGAACGCGCCGTCTCGCGCGTCCGCGACGCCGCCAAGCGGGGAGCGGAGTTAGTTGTCCTGCCCGAGATGTGGAACGTGGGCTATTTCGCCTTCGACGCGTACGACGACGCTGCCGAACCGCTCGACGGTCCGACGGCAACTCGGCTAGCCGAGTTGGCCGACGAACTCGATATTCACCTTCATGGAGGGAGCATCGTCGAGCGCGACGGCGACGACCTGTACAACACGAGTCTGCTGTTCGACCCCGCAGGCGAGCGAATCGCCTCCTATCGGAAGATCCACCTATTCGGGTACGAGTCCGAGGAGAGCACGGTTCTGACGCCGGGCGAAGAAGTGTGCGCCGTCGAGACCGACCTCGGTACCGTCGGACTCACAACCTGTTACGACCTCAGATTTCCCGAACTGTACCGCCAACTTGTCGAACGCGGCGTCGAACTCCTGTTAGTTACGTCGGCGTGGCCGGCCGCTCGGTCGGACCACTGGCACCTCCTCACGCGCACGCGTGCCGTCGAGAATCAGTTATTCCTCGTCGCTGCAAACCTCACCGGAACGAACCGCGGTGTCGAGTTAGGCGGGCAAAGCGTCGTTGTGGACCCGTGGGGTATCCAGCGCGCGAACGCCGGGAACGGCGACCGTACCGTCACGGCCGAAATCGACCGCGAAACCGTCGAGGAGGTGCGCGCCGAGTTCCCGGCCCTCCACGATAGACGCTTTAGGGGCGACTACACCATCGACGAGTGACTGACAGGACGAACCGACCGCTCTGGTGACAGTGAGGCGAGGAGTTTAGTCCCCGTCGAACCAATCCACGACGATGCATTTCGGTTTCACCTCAACTATCGATCGGTCACGGGCGATATGGTGGGTCCTCGGAGTAGCGATATTTGTCGTCTTAGCGTTCGTTGCCGACGCGTTCCTCGGCACGTTCATGCTAGGGCTGTTTCTATACTATGCGACACGTCCGGTGTACTCACGGATTCGCGGGCGAATCGGACAACCGAGCATCGGGGCGGCCGTGGCGCTGCTCGTCCTTTCGCTTCCTGTGGTTCTCCTCGTCAACTACACCGTGCTCATCGCGGTTCAAGAACTGAGTGCGTTCGTCGGACAGAACCAACAGGGGATACTGGCGGCGCTGAAACCGTATCTCGGTTCGTTCGAATCGTTACAGGCACCCAGCGAACTGCTGGCAACGCTCCTCGAAAATCCGAGCGAGTTAGTTGACATGACGGACACCGCAACGGTCGAAGCAGTTCTCTCGTCCATCGCGGGAACGGCGTCGTTCATCCTTGATGCGGCGTTTCAGTTGTTCATCGCCTTCGCCTTCGCGTTCTACCTTCTGCGTGACGATAGACGACTCTCCGCGTGGACGCGCGAGAACCTCTCGGGACACGGCGGAGTTATGGACGCCTACATGACCGCAGTTGACCGCGACCTTCGGACCATCTACTTCGGCAATATCCTGAACGCGTTCGCTATCGCCGTTATCGCCGCCGTCTCCTACAACGCCATCAACCTGTTTGCCCCACCCTCGTTGTGGATCCCGTCGCCGACGCTTCTCGGCGCGTTGACGGGAGCCGCAAGTCTCATTCCCGTCGTCGGGATGAAAATCGTCTATGTTCCGGTAACGGTGCTGCTCGCAGTGGAAGCCGCACTGACCGCACCCGATGCCTTCTGGGTCGCGCTCGCCTACGGCGCTGTCTCACTCGTCGTCGTCGATACGATTCCCGATTTCCTGCTTCGACCGTACGTCTCCGGACGGAATCTCCACACCGGGACGGTGATGTTCGCCTACATCATCGGCCCCGCGCTGTTCGGCTGGTACGGACTGTTCTTAGGCCCGCTTCTTCTCGTTATCGCCGTCCACTTCGTCCGAATCGTTCTCCCTGAACTCGTCACCGGCGAACCGCTCAAACCCGACGCCCGCGGACGCAATCCGCTCAGCGCAATCGACGACGAACAACAGAAAATCTCCGATTTCGAGGCGACGAGCACAGCCGACGACTGAAATCTGCGAACGGTATCTGACAGGCAGTCGTCTCCGCCCCTCGTTTTGTCGTGTGTGACACCCGACCGACGACAACTGCGCTGACGTTAAAAGCGACGAATCCAAACGGTGCGCCTCGCTATCAAGAGCAACATGGATATTCGGTTTCTCGGCGGTGCGCGCGAGGTCGGCCGGAGTGCCATCCTCGTGAACGACCGCTTACTCCTCGATTACGGGATGTTGACCGGAAACCCGCCACAGTTTCCGGTGGACACGCCCGAGCCAGATGCAGTCGTCGTCAGTCACGGACATCTCGACCACGTCGGCGCGGTCCCCTCGCTACTCTCCGGTGACCGACGACCGCCAATCCACTGGACACCACCGACGCGCGAACTGGCACTGACGCTCGCACGGGATACGCTGAAGCTCCGGGGAATCTCCGGACGCGGAGCGACCGGAGGCTCACAGGGTCAAAGACGACGCGGTGGGACCTACGATTGCCCGTTTACCGAGGAGGAGATCCGCCGCGTCACGCAAGTCTCGGAGACGCACAGCTATCGAGAAACGTTCGAGGCCGCGGGGCACGAAGTTACCTTCTACAACGCGGGACATATTCCCGGAAGCGCGCACGTTCTTATCGATGACGGCGATACGCGACTCTTCTACACTGCGGATTTCCACACTGACGATCAACGGCTTGTGTCTGCCTCCACTGCGCGGCCCGATGCAGATGTCATCATCTGCGAGAGTACCTACTCCGACGTCGAACACGAGCGTCGCCAGCGAATCGAGAAGCGTTTCGTCGAGAGCGTCCGGACGGCGGTTTGGGAGGGTGGTACGGTCGTCATTCCGGCGTTCGCCATCGGTCGAACGCAGGAGATGCTACTGGTCTGTGCGGCCAACGATATCGACTGCTACGTCGATGGGATGGGCAAGCAGGTGACGAAGATGCTCCGTCGGCATCCCGAGTTCGTTCGGGACGAAGACGCCCTGCGACGGGCGAAGTCCAACGCTCGCTTCGTCACCGGTCGTGACGGACAGCGAAGACGCATCGCCAAACAGAATACTGTTATCGTCACGACCAGCGGGATGCTCTCCGGCGGCCCGGCGATGACATACGTCCCAGAAATTCGGTCGAACCCGACGAACAAGATCACGCTGACTGGGTATCAAGTCGAAGGGACTCCCGGCCGCGACCTACTGGAGCGCGGGCGAGCGGAGATCGATGAGCGGGTGATGCCGGTCAGCGCGCAGGTCGAGTGGTACGATTTCTCCGCCCACGCAGACCGCGACGGCCTGCTGGAGTTGCTTTCAGCGTATCGAGAGGCCCCAATTCTCGTCAACCACGGCGACCGCTGTGAGTTGTTCGCGGATGAACTGAACGACGATGGATTCGACGCCTCGGCACCAGAGCTGGGTGAGAAAGTCACCGTGAATTAGGATGACCCGGCTGTCGGGATCATCGCTCCGGAAAGCGGAACGTCAGTGCGTGTTCCCGAGTGCTTCGTTTACTTGCTCGTTGAGGTTCGCTATCTTCGTCCGCACGGTCTCGGATTTGTCTGCAAGTGACGTTTCGAGCGCCGGTTGACCGTGTGCATCGGGTTCGCCGACGATGACAGTCGAAATCATTCCCATCGATTCGTGAGGCGTACAGTAGTAGTGGTAGACGCCCTCGGTCTCGAACGTGTGCTCGAACGTCGCCCCCTGTTCTGAGAGTATTCCGCTGTCCCATGCGGCCGCGCCGTCGGGGACGAGCTGTGGCTGTCCGTTGTCAGGGTGGTAGGCGGTCGTGGAGTGACTCCCACTTTCGTTCTGGAAAGTCACGGTTCCCCCGACAGTTACCCGCACAACGTGCGGCGAAAAGTGGTAGCCTCCGTCCTTCGAGAGCATTTTCACGACGGCAGTGTCCGTCGGTTCGCCAACCGTCTCGTCGTGGCTGTGGCCGTCGTCTTCGTGGCTGTGGCTGTCCTCGTGACCGTCGCTATCGTGGTGTCCGGACGCAGTTCCCCCTTCGCTGTGTCCCGATTCGGTCGCAGTTCCCTCGTGGCTGCCAGTGGCAGTTCCGTTCGTTGAATCGCCGTTTTCCCCTGTCGTACAGCCTGCAAGTCCGACGACAGCCAACCCAGTCGTCGCTCGAAGTACCCGTCGGCGCGTGAGCGGTGAATCAGTCATCGTTACGCACCTTGCGGTTACCCACTAAGAGTCCGAGGATATGGCCCAGAAAAGGTCTCTATGACAACAAATCGCCGGTATTCGGGAAGCGTTTGCGGACCGCGACTACCCCCTTCAGTGGGTACCACCGCGCCGCACCCACTGCGTTGATGACGCAGGAGCCTCTTTCCGAAGCAATGACGAGCGTGGACGAAGCGACGCGGGCGAAACTCCGAAAACTGCACGACCACCTCGCTGCGACGGCCGAACGGCCGGTCGAACGAACCGCGAGCGCACATCTCGGAGAGGCGGAAGCCGTTGCGGGCGACGTAGCCGACGATCCGAACGTCGCACCGGCGGTCGTGAAGTCGCGCATCGAAACCGTCTCTAACCTCCTCTCGAACGTCGAAAAGACGGGCGACGACGCGGCCGACAAACACGTAGAGAGGGCACGAGAACTCGTCGCGGAACTTTTGTCGTCCGAGTGACGGGGGCCGGGAGCGAGTCAGTCACCGTTGGGGATGCGCGTCACTTGGAATTCGCGGTAGCCGCCGTACGCGGCTTCCAATGAGCCGAGCCACCAGTTCCAGCGTTCAGGGATGGTCGAATCGTCCGGCGCGTCGCGCATCTGCCGTACCACTTCTTCGACGGTGAGTGGTTGCCCGCGGTCGCGTTCGACCTTCCCGGAGTCCGCGAGATCACGCGCCTGTCGGGCGACAACGCGCCGTTCGGCCTCCCGTCCGCCGAATTCGTCTTCCAACGAGGTCATCAACTCCTCGGGGTCGAACGACGGGGCGGTACTGGGCATACGTGATCGTTGGAACTCGAAGCGCAAGAAACCGCTGGCACGGCCGTCTCTACACACCGCCGCGGTCTAGGCGCGAGTAATTATATAGGATAGCTATCAAGTTTGCAGTAAGAATGAGATTTCGGTCTGCGAACGAGCGGACGACTCCGAGCAAAGAGTCCTCGTCCGTTCCGTCTATTCAAGAGTTGACGGGAGGCTCGAATCGGAATCGGAGTCGTGGTGGCGGTGGTTCGCTAACGCCCCAAGAGTGTGAATCTCGCTTCGGGGTAGAGATCTACATGGACGGGCTGGATACGAAGATTCAGCGACTGGCCAAGAAACACGGCGCAGGTCAAGTCCGAGAATGGGCCGACGAGGGAATGACCGTCGATACGATAGGCAAGCCACGCGACATGCGCGCGTTCCGCCAGCGTCAGAAAGAACGCCCCGCAGAAGTCCCAAAGGACATCGAACGCCGGAACGCTAAATCTGTCCAGCGTAGTCGCGGCGCGCACCACGAGGCGTCGAAAGCTGGCGACACACAGGTCCCGGATTCGGTTCGGGACGTGATTTCCTCGCCGGGACAGTCGCTGAACGCTTCGATTCAGCGCGTGATGGAAGACCGGATGGGTGACAACCTCGGTGACGTCCGGATTCACACGGGTCCATCGGCTGCGAAAGCCTGTGAGGACATCAACGCCCGCGCGTTTACCGTTGGGAATCATGTTGCGTTCAATCACGGCGAGTACCACCCAAGTTCGGCGGAAGGCCAGCATATTCTCGCCCACGAGTTAGCACACGTGAGACAGCAAACAGGTGGTACCGTGTCGATGCTCCCCCAAGAGGGCGAGTTAGAGATTGACCCGGACCCGCGCTTGGAACGGGAAGCCGAAGAAACCGCCCAGCGCGTGATGCAAGGTGGGAAAATCGGCGTGTATCGCATGGAGCACTCCGAGGTTCATGTCCAGCGTCATCACGAGGATCAAAAACGACGCCCGAATGGGGAATTTGGCCCACTGAAGGAAGAGATAGCCAAGAAGCGAACAAAGCGTGAGGAGAAGCCCTATGGACACGACCAACGTCCAAGGTATGAACCAGGGCAGCGGGAAGAGGTGTGGAACAGGGCGAAAGGTCCTAATGGTGTTGTGTTTTGTGCCGTCGATGAGGTACCGCTGGATCGTGATGAATGGTGTATGGGGCATAAACCCAGGCGAGAGTACTGGTATCTGGTCGAGTACTATCTGAGAGGAATTATTACCCGTGAAGAGTTCTTAGCAGAGTACAGAAATCCGGACCACTATCAGCCAGAATCACATCGCGCGAGCAGTTCCGGGGAGCATGAGCAAGAAGGCGAATACTGGGCAGAAAAATGGGGACCACTGGAGTGAAAAACTATGAGTGAAGACAAAGGACCCGACGATCTGTACATTAGTACCGACATTGAATCGGCGATTATCCAGGGCAATACAGAGGAGTTCGATGAGCTCATTGATGACGCTGACCTGACTCATCGGTCAGACAATGGAAGTACCCTTTTGCATAAGGCCGCGGGTGCAGATCGTCCAGAAATAGCGAGGGAGCTGATTGATCGGGGGATCGATCTGGATGCTCAAAATAATGGAGGTCACACAGCGTTGCTTCATGCGATAGAAGTTGAAAGCTATGACACAGCCGAGGTATTGCTTGAGGCGGGTGCTGACCCGAATATCTTCGATAACAAGGGGAGATGTCCGCTCTCGGTGGCGGTTACGAGGGGCCGAAGTGATCGGAAGTTCGTGAAACTGCTCCTTGAACACGGTGCTGATCCGACGGCGACAGATGAGTCCGGGGAATCTGTGCTGGAGTGGGTGAAAAAGCATGGGATAACGGACGTGGTGGAGCTGTTGGACCCCTACGTTGACGAGTAGGCAGTTTGATCACGACGAGGGCGTCGATCGATATTCTATAATGGTCGTTCGGACGCTGGACAGCAGACAGGACCCGACTAGTTCATAAAATGTACTTGAAACAGTTCAACCGACGGTCGGAATACACCTGTTTCGATCCTTCGGACGATAGCGTTAGCGAGTTTCAAGAAATCGAAGACGAAGCGACATCGGGGTTCTGTAAAAACATAGACAACCGATGGATTGCTGTATACCCAGATGCGGATGGTGAGAGTTTAATCGTTCACATTGACTGAGTTACTTGGGATATCTACGGCGAGGACAGTAAGATAACCTACGAGCACAAGTACGACCAGGACAAGACCTACTTCAAAATCGAAGATAATGACAACAGTTTCGAGACGACGTATGATGCCTGGTGGAAAGAAGTCCCTCATCTAAAGCCAAGTGAATGGCTCACCTTCGAAGAACAAGACAACGAGATGAAAGACTTCTTCGGGTACATAAAATACCTCTCGATTAATGAGGAGGACAAGAACAATTGGATCGAACCGTGGTCCGAAGCCCTACAGCGGTAGTGCATTCATCTAGGTGATCGTTGGCGGTGAGAATGAAACTGAGGAACTTCGACCGGTTCGTGGAATACACTCAGTTCGACCTCTCTGAGGGAGTGGGTGATGAATTCACAGATATAGAAGACCAAGACATCTCGGGTGTTTGCAGCGAAGTAGACGGTGTCTGGGTTGCTATCTATCCAGATTCAGAAAAAAATACGATACTCGTCCAAATCGACGGGACAACTTGGGACCTGTACAGTCCGGGCACAGAAGTAACCTACAACCATGACTATGAGAACGGAAAGACCAGTTTCCGAATCTATGACAACAGTAATACATTTACCACTACCTATGATGCGTGGTGGCAGGACAGACCAGACTTCGACCCGAACAAATGGGCCGCAAGCCGGGAAGACGAGAACGCTGACGAGGACATCCTAATGCTGTGGCACAGACAGGAGAAGAAACAACACTACATAAACAACTGGGCCAACGAACAGGTTGACTGAGTAGCTTGGTTTCCCTCAACGAGGGTGTTGTTATGCAAACATCCAACCCCAGCGTGGCTACGAGTGTGGATAGGTCCCCAGTTGTCGGCTTCCTTCTGCCCCTAAGGGGATGGGCTTTCGCCTCGCTACCGCTGTAAATAATCACCCAACAAATGTTGAATCTATAACCAGAAAGGATTATAGAACGGTTACGATATCTGATTGTCTCTGCAGGTACGGGCAGATATATTCGGATCTAGTTATTAACTCGCTATGTATCATGGGATCGAAACTACCGAATTCTGACGAGTACGAATGGGAATTCCAAAAACGCGATAATGTCGGTGTCTGGGATATCCGCGGCTGGGCAGGATTCGCAGATGAAACGCTAGAAGCAGTCAGCCAGCATTATCGTGAACGGGCGAGTAAAGAAGATATTACAGCTACCTTAGCAATCTTTGGCGATAAGACAAATCTCTCAGCGGAGACACAAGAGTATATGGCTGAAGAGTGGTCTGGCAACTGCAAATACGCTGGTGTTGAGAAGGTTGGATTCGTTGCAGAGGGAATCACCGGAATGGCAGTCAAATCTCGGATGAAGGTTCCACAGGCAGAAATTGCTGACTTCGATACTCTCGACGAGGGACTTGAGTGGGCACGTGAAGTCTAAGGAAGCGGTTACACCGAAGGTAGCTGTCGGCAATTGACATGCTTGCAGTTTCACGTAGAGATCGTCGCTTCCGTGAAACTGCACACGGGCGACGAATTGACGTGTGCAAAACCGACTCGGCTGGTGCGGACCCGGACGTGATTCATCCAGTGCTCCACGGTGATTGGACCGCCGACTCTCCGTTTCTTTGGTCTTGTTGAAGTCCTTGCTGACGAACACGACTCGCTATCGACTGCGTTGAGCAGCGAGTAATCGATAGAGACCTAGTGAGGCTCACATTGTACACACGAAAACGACTAAGTGTGCTGGCTCACATTGTACACATCATGAGTACAGATAAGAAGCGAGTGCAGTTTCGGGCCCCCAATCGGCTTATCGACCGGGCCGACGCACTGGCCGCCGTCCTCGGGGAAGACCGAACAGACGTCCTCGTGACCGCGCTTCGGGAATACCTCCAAGACGCCGCTCACGACGACGCACTCGTCCAGGAGATTGCCGCCGCCTATTACGACGACGAGATCACGTTCGAGCAACTCAAAGCGCTCGTCGGCGCCGAAGAGGCGGCAAACCTCCGGGTGTTGAAACAGCAGTTGGACGACAGTTTCGTCGACGAGGTCGCCGACGTATAGATGGCAGCGCTAGTCGCAGACACATCCGCACTCGTGAGTCTGGGCATCGTTTCCGACTCCGACCCGAATCCCCTCTCACGCTGTCTCACCGGCTATGATGTGTCCGTCCCAAAGGTGGTTATTGAAGAACTCCGAGAGATTGCCTCGTATGATGATGCGCATGGACACGCCGCAACCGTCGTCCTTGACCAGACTGCCGAGCTGCTGGTTCGGTCAGTAGATTTGGATGTTGAGTTCCCACTCGATGATGGCGAGAACGCCGCCGTGACACTCGCAAACGATATCGACGCCGCCCTCTTCCTCTGTGATGAATTCAACTCGCTGGGACTGATTCACGCGTCACTAGTCGATACACGACTTGTGACGACGCCGACACTGCTTTCGGTATTCGTCCGAACAGGACAATTGATGCCCGCTGAGGCATGTACTCTCTTGGACGACATCAGTACCGCCCGAAGTTGGGACACAAATAGTTACGTCCAGCGGGCACGCTCAGTATTGGAAGATGATAGTAGTTAACCATCCAGCCTACCGTCACTCAGACTGACACATAAGTGACGTCCGCTAACGACTCCTCAGCACTGGCCGACGACGCAGTCTGCCGGTAAGTGAGTCCCTCGTTCAGCAGACTTGGACGTGATTAGGCAGGATTTCATATACGTTTCTCTCCCTATGTGCAAGGACAGCAACTGTGCGCTAGTGAGTCTCAGTTCACTATGTCGCTTCGTCGTTGCATCCCAAAACGCATACCGGGAGAGGGAACGCAATTAACCCGATGCAACTGCCCTCACGCCGAGTGATTCTCACCAGTCTCTTGACCAGTCTCGTACTGGTTGTCGGTTTCACGACACTGCTCTCCGACGATGAGACACAGATCCTTATCGAGAACGAACGAGAATCAAGCTACTTGGTCACGGCCTTCCAAAGTGCTCAAGAGAGTCCTGAGAAACTTCGCTTCGACGTTACCACAAGAGATGGACATCAAACGCTCGTTGAGATAGAGGAACTACAGACCGAGGCGAACTACACTAACGTCACTCTCCACGACCCGGTATGTTCGGACCGTGTGTCGACAGTCTCGGATGGCAACAGTACGCAGTTCGTCGACGACTGGAACGAAAGTCAGACGACCGTCTACGTGGTCGAAACGTATCAAAACGAGCTGTTAGAGGTTAACATCATGCAGTGTGATCGCGATATGGCACTCACGTTCGCGACCGCCCCAGACGGGGACTTCAGAACCACTTCGCGCTGCGTGCAGGATGTTCACGGGCGACTATCTGTCAATAGGTGGACGCTGAGTAAACAGGGCTGGATTGTCTGCAAATAATTCGATTTCTTCGATCAAGGTCCCGAACGACTCAATATCGATGATTCGGGCCCCAATTGACGCAAACTCAGCCCTGAATGACCGGTCACCGACATCACTGAATTCACCTAACACGAGCGACTTCGGGAGGAAGTCCCCAACCACTTCGTCCATCCGCGCATGGGCGCGATCAACACGGTTGTACCACGTACTGTTGTTGGTATTGGCGACGATGGTGTCTTTGATATTGATGAGATGAAGGTATCGCTCATTCTGTCGGCCCTTAATTAGCGGGACAGCATCAACCTCGTAGTGGTTCCCTGACCGTCCAAGGACTTGTTTTTTCTCACAGTCGAATTCTGTCTGCTGTCGGATCATCTCCCGAACCAACTCGCTAAAATGGACTCACCAGACGCGTAGCTCGACGATATCAGGCAGGCCGCCAAAGATGCAACCGTTGGAACTGGGTCGGGAGACTCAACTGGTGACGCAAAGAGTCGGAGGTGAGATAAATGGACGCAATCATCACGGGAGAATCTGAGCGGATTGGGCTCAGTGTCATCGATAACAATGATGTTGAGCACTTGATCGAGACGAACGAGAGCGGCGAGATTACCTACCACGAACAGGACGGGTACCCGGATGACTCCTCAAAGCGGACGGACGAAGGTAATGAATACGTCAATCAGGCCCGCAAGTACGCCAAGTACTACGTATACCTGAAGCGGGGATACGATACGGTCTCGGCTCCGGAGAATCCCGTCAGAATCGACGCGGTCCGGCAGGCAATCGCCCAGATGGATTTGGAGACGTTCGAGACGCACTTCGGTGACCTCTACCAGCAGTTCTCCTCCGAAACCGACGGGAGCGCCGAGCCGGTCTATGACGTCCCACCGCAAGCAACGACCCCGCCGATTTACGCGCAGAACGTCTATCTCGGGATTGACCCGCTGGAAACCGACCTCGGTGACGAACTCGCCGCCAAGCATGACCTCGATATCACCGCGGAGTCAGCGGCTGACGTGGCGATAGCCGATCTTTCCACGGAGGAGATCAAACAGTGGGGTGAGTTTACGGGTGAGTTCGCCACGCGGGCGATAGAGGAACAGATCGACCTCTCAGACGCGGTCTATATCGACAACACGTCCCAATTGTACGTCAAACACCCCGAAGGGACGGACTTAGTGGCCGCCGATGACCATCTCGAACCGACCTCCAGAGAGCCGGATACGGTTATCGAACTGCTCCCGATTGAGCTAGAGAGCCTGGAATACTTCCAGTCGTTCATGGATCACTACCTTCGGTGCCAGATTCGAGATGTGTTTATCGAGATGGGCGTCGTTCCGCCCGAGGAGTTCCGTGTGCTGGGATTAGGACAGTTCATGGCGGCCCACTGCTACAGCTATATCGACTTCTATCCGGAGTTCCACAACCCCGAAAGCGGTGCGTTTACTCAACAGACGAGCCTTTTCTAACGAGACGGCTCGTAATATTTCAGTGCTGTCTGACCAGCGTCTCAATACCTCAATTCAGCGCGCGATGGAAGATCGGATGGGTGACACCCTCGGCGACGTGCGTATTCACACGGGTCCATCGGCCGCGAAAGCCTGTGAAGACATCAACGCCCGCGCGTTTACCGTCGGCAATCACATCGCGTTCAACCACGGCGAGTACGATCCATCGAGTGCTGAAGGCCAGCATATTCTCGCCCACGAGTTAGCACACGTGCGCCAGCAAACGGGTGGCGCGGTGTCGATGCTCCCCCAAGCGGGCGAGTTAGAGATTGATCCTGACCCACGCTTAGAGCGGGAAGCCGAAGAAACCGCCCAGCGCGTGATGCAAGGTGGGAAAATCGGCGTGCATCGCATGGCGAATGCAGGAATACACGTTCAAAGGATCAAACAGTGGGAAAAGCAGAAGCGTGATGAAAAGGGAAAATTCAGCGAATTAGAAGAGAGGTACAAACAGCCGAGAAGTGGTGAGGAGAAGGACAAACCATATGCCAACAACCGGCCAGATTACGCCGATGGACAAGTCGAAGCAGTGTGGGAACAGGCAAAAGACGAAGACGGGAACGTTTATGATCCAAATACCGGTGAACGGCTCGAATGGGATCGAGGCGAACCACGTGAGGGACAGTGGGATATGGGACACAAGCCCCGGAGGGAATACCGTAAATTGCATCAAAAGTACATAAGCGGACTAATTTCGAAAGAAGAATTTCTCAACAGGTACCGGGACCCGGATAACTATCGGCCGGAAAAGCCAAAAGCCAACCGCAGTAGAAAGTACGAGGGAGATGAATAACGATGGATGAGACGACACTCCTATTCTACAGCATTGAAGAAGGCGATGAAGAGAAATTTCGGGATTTAATCAATACCGTCGATATAAATACATTAGACGAGTCCGGCGATAATCTGCTCCATGCCGCAGCAGCATATGGACAAGATGAGTTTGCGAAAGAACTCATAGATCGAGATATCGACATCAACCACAGAGGTAAAGAAGGGAAGACACCGCTCCATTACGCGCTGGAGATGGGTTACGAAGACATGGTAAGGATTCTCCTTAGTGAAGGAGCAGATGTTACAGTAACGGATGACTACGGTAATCAACCGTTATGGAGTGCAGTAGTGAACGAAGAGACCAAAGACGACATAATTCAATCACTTGTTGCTCACGGGGCAGATCCAGCGAATCAGAACGACGCCGGAAAATCCCCCCGATCTATCGCCCGCCGCCGGGATGATCAAGCCCTCATTGAGATATTCACTGACTGAATGCTCCCACTGAGAAACAGACACTTCATACCAGTCATCGGACAGTATCTACAAGGCGATCACCGCATATCCTGTTGAACACCCACAGACACCGATGTGGAAACCGAATACGGGGTGAGAAAATGCCTGAGCAAGGCCACCAATACGATGTCGAGTACGGTGAATCACCTCAGGTTCAAGTGGTTCGAGACGCGGAATGTCTCGTCATCACGGAAGGCTTTGTCTTCCGTACGACCCCGAAGCATCCCGTTTTTACGACGCACTCTGCAGACACCGAAGTGGTATTCGCAGAGAGCGCAGTCTCAACAGGTGTTAATGAATCGCTACGCTATTTATTCGCACACCAGAGATATCGGATTCCTGAGGGCGTTGGTTCGGGCTATCCCAGCCCTAGTTCAGAAAAGCCTCGTTGAAGCACATCGCCGCGTTCGTGTCTCGGCCACACATGAGCTAACGGTCCAAGTCGTCGGGGTCGGGAAGTTTCGGGCTGGCCATCAGTCTCGTCCTGCTAGCGGACGACGGTACAGCAGTATACTTCAACACCCGTAGTGACAACCCCGACATCACTCCCACCACTCGTTCCGGCGTTCCCGGTAGGAGGCGTCGCGGAACGGGTCTGGTTTTTCAGCGTCGTCCTCCGCACCGAAGCCAAACGCCAGCCAGTAGCCAGTGTGCCATCCCACCGCGTCGGTATCGAGGTCCACGAGGACGATTCGAAGATTCGAGTACGTCTCGACGACGCCATCACCGTCGGGGTCCCACCCTCGCGTCGCGCCGCAGGAGGCGGCATCCGGCGAACACGGAGACTCATCCGAGAAGCCGACGACGATATCCGCGTTCTCGGCGTCGTCAACGACGGTAAACGTGAGGTTGTTCGGCATCCCCTCAGCACCGCGTTCGTAGTAGTCGAGAGCGTGTTGGACCTGTTCGCGCGCCTGTTCGGATTTCGTCGCGTTCGCTGAGTCTACGTAGACGGTGAATTCGCCGTCATCCCACGGGAACGCCCGTTCGGTGGCGTTCGGTTGTGGCGTCGTGTAAAGCACCGAGCGACTCGCCATCACGTCCGCGGGCGCGTCGTCGTGAGTGAGACCGAGGGTATGGCCGAACTCGTGTTCGAGGACGAGGACAGTCGAGTCGTTCGAGAACCTCGTCTGGATGGAAACCGTCTCGGGGGTGTCTATCTGCCTCCGGTCGGTAATGAGCGGCGCGCACCCCGCGGCGTCTTCGGCACCGTCGCAGTCGGGCACGTCATCGACGAACTCCACGACGATATCGGGATTCGCCGCGTCCGGACGCACTTCATATTCGACAGTATATCCAGCGTACTGCTCGGCGTTCGTCTCCCAGTACGCCGCGGCTTGTCGAACGAGTGGCGTCCAGTCGCGTCCGGTGTGTTCCGGATCAGAGACGGCGACGACGATTGGGTCGTCGCCCCACGGACTCGCACCAGTCGGTGCGGCGGTGGTGGAAGGGTTCTGAGTCGCCGTCCTCGCGGCAGCTTGTTCCGTAGACGTGGTTGCGCTCGGCGTCTCATCGCCGACGGGAATGGGGGATTCAGCGCCCGAGAACGGTGCGAGACAACCCGAGAGGACCAACAGAAGAACGAGTGCGACTGCTGGGGACCTGCGAGCGGACATCTATCGATAGATTGGTGCAGGAAGGAAAGAACGTTCTGCCAGCCGTTCGGACCAGTTACGCGGCTGACGTATCAGCGAGAGAGTCGTCCACGCTCGACTCCGCGTCCCCAGGGTCAGCCTCCGCGTCCGCAACTGCCGACTCGGGGTCAACACCTGCGAGTCGGAGCGCGTTCGTCGTCACGCCGAGACTCATACCCATGTCCCCGACGATGATAGCGGTGGCGACACTGATGATGCCGAGCGGTGCGGCGACCGCGAGGGCACCTTTGACGACAAGTGACGACCAGACGTTCTGTCTGATGACGGATGAGGTGCCGTTCGAGAGGTCAACGAGGTACGGCAGTCGCGTCAGGTCGTCTGAGAGAAGGGCCACGTCGGCCGTCTCCAATGCCGTATCCGTTCCGGCAGCACCCATGGCGACGCCCACCGTCGCGGCGGCGAGAGCGGGCGCGTCGTTCACGCCGTCGCCGACCATCGCTACCGAGTCGTGTTCGGCAAGCAGTTCGCGCACGGCTTCGACCTTCTGTTCGGGCAAGAGGTCGGCACGGACCTCGTCTACGCCGACGCGTTCACCGATGACTTGCGCGGTGCGCTCGTTGTCGCCGGTGAGCATCACGACCTGCGAAATGCCGTGGTCGTGAAGGCGCGAAACGGCCCACGCCGATTCAGGACGCACTGTGTCGGCAACGGCGACGACACCCTCTATTTCGTCTTCGGTGCCGACAAGAACGACCGACTTACCTTCGGCTTGTAGACGCGGGACGACTTCGTTCGCCAAGTCGAGATAGCGTCCGTGGTCGCAGTTGCGTGCGTCCTCAACGGCCTGTCCGCCGTCGGACCGCACGCCACCATCCGCTTGGACGTGCGTGTGTTCGAGGTCGAATCCGAGACTCTCGAACAGACCAGGTTTGCCGGCGTAGTGTACTTTGTCGTCGAGGACGGCTTTCACGCCCTTGCCGGTGATGGACTCGAACTCCCGAATATCCCGTTCTGGCACGTCGCGGTCGGCGGCGTACTCCACGATAGCCTGTGCGATGGGGTGTTCACTGCGTGATTCGATGGCGGCCGCACAGCCGAGAACGTCCGACTCGTCGTTGCCGTTGAGGGCGACCACGTCGGTGACGCCGAGTTCGCCGGTCGTGAGCGTCCCCGTCTTGTCCACGGCGACAGCGTCAACGTCGTTCATCGCTTCGAGGTGTTGACCGCCCTTCACGAGAACGCCGTTACGCGCCGCCGAGGTGATACCGGAGACAACGGAAACAGGCGTCGAGATGACGAACGCGCAGGGGCAGGCGACCACCAAGAGGGTGAGTGCGCGCACGAACCACATGCGGAACGGTTCCTCGAACAAAAGCGGCGGTACCGTCGCTGTGGCGATGGCACCGACGACGATGATCGGGGTGTAGTACCGGGCGAACCGGTCGATAAACCGCTCGGCCTCGGTCTTCTCGCGGTTGGCGTCTTCGACCATATCGACCACCTTCGAGAGCGTCGATTCGCTCGCCGGCGTGGTCGTCTCGATTTCGAGATAGCCCTCTTCGACGATGCTCCCGGCGAACACCTCCAAACCCGGTTCTTTGTCTACGGGGACGGATTCGCCCGTAATCGGTGACTCGTCAACCGCAGAGGTTCCTTCGGTTACGGTGCCGTCAAGCGGAACGCGGTCACCGGGGCGGACGATCACGGTCTCGCCAACGGCCACATCCTCGACGGGGACGACGACTTCCTCGCGCTCCGCTTGGGATGTCTTCGAGGAACCGGAATTACGGAGAACTGTTGCCGTATCGGGCGACAACTCCATTAATTCCCGCAGGGAGTTGCGCGCGCGGTCCATCGAGAAGCGTTCGAGTAGTTCCGCGACGCTGAACAGGACTGCGAGCGTCGCCGCCTCGAACGGCATGTTGACCGCCATCGCGCCGACGATACCCGCAGTCATGAGCAGATCGATATCCAGACTCAGATTCTTCGCTGAGTAGTAGCCGTTCCGCAGAATGGGGATACCCGCGAGGAGAACGGCGAGCGTGTACGAGACCCACGCAACGCTGATCTCGTACCCGACCGGCGCGGCGAGAACCAAATCGAGTCCCTCTACAACGAACTCCAGTCCGAGGCCGACAGCGAGGAAGGCTGCACCGCCCCACGTCTTCAGTGCACGTTGACTCCGCCACACATCGTGCGGAGAGTCCGCTCCTCCGTCATCTTCGACGGCGTAGCCCGCACCCTCGATAGCGGCCACAAAGTCACCACGCGAGGCCTCGTCGGGGTTGTAGCGGATCGTCACCTTCCCAGCCGTCGGTTGCGTCTCGAAGTCAACGATGCCAGAGACACCATCGAGGGAGTTCTCCACCTTTCCGGCACAGGAGGGACAGTCCATCTCCGGGACGGAGAACGTCACCGTCTCCTCATCAGCGATAGCGTAGCCCGCGCTTTCGACGCGTGACCGGACAGCACTGTCGTCGGTCGCCGTGGGGTCGTACTGAACGTACAACGTCCCCGTCGTCGGTTGCGCGTCTACGTCACGAACGCCCGCATCACCACGGACGCTTTTTGTGACCTTCTCCGCACACGAGGGACAATCCATCTCCGGCACTGACAGCCGAAGCGTTTGCCCGTCGCCGTCGAACCCACTCGCTACGGATGTGGACGACTCATCCGTGTCACAGCCATCATCACACCCGCACGCTTCAGTGTCGTCGCTAGAAGGTGGATGATCGCGGCCGTGGTCGTGGCCCGCCTCCTCGGTATCGTGACTGTCCCGATTCATACGAGAAACTAGTCGCTTACCGGTTATTAATCCATCTGCGAAATGAGACCCATATAGTATAAGAGATTAATAACTCAGAGAAGATTAGATAATAACTCTCGCGTCGGTCGAGACGGCTGAGAGGAGTAAGCCCCCTTCTGTTTCGACCCGGCATTCGGCTGAGCGTCCGCGTCCTCCCCAAAATTGGGGGCACGCCGGGCGAACCCGAACGTGCTGTCCGGACTACCTTAGCGGCGCGGACTTGCACCGGTGAGGATTCGCCGTTCCATCCGTTCTCGGTCGTCTACGACCGAACGCGAGGCGTTCAGTCGCGGCCGAGGCAACTGCCGTCACCCCGGAGCAAACGGGTATCCCGTTCGCCAGACGCGGCCACATTGTGGGCGCGCTCCCCTCGACGGGTCAACTCCCTCCCCTTACGGGTCGGTTCGCACGCGAACGGGGTCACCCGTTCGCGCCGGCAGCGGATTCATCCGCCGCACGCGTCTCATCGGTCGGACCGAGAGGTCTCGTTTCTGTTCCAGAGCCAGTCGTCTCCGACTCCGGGCTTGCGCCCGGTCACCCGTCCGGACGGTGGGGGGACTTTCCTCATGTCCAACAGATAGATAACCTACCTGACAGGACACGGGAACCGGGCTCTCTCTGCCGTTTTTCACTACTTCCGAGAGGCGCATAAGAAGTTCGATTCGAGAGGATTGGACGTATTTCGGGGTAAAGAGGCGGTAGGAGGCACTTAATGCACGACGAATCAAGGCGGTGACAAGGGAAGCGTTCAAGTTTAGCGAGTGCCTGAACAGTATTATGTCCGAGGCGCAGACCGTTCGGCTCACATACGACGACGGGTCGAGGGCGGTCGAACTAGCGCGTGAATCGGTCGAATCGTACGTTCTCCACGGGCAACGAGAACAGCCGGGAAGTATGCGTGACGCATTTTACGCTCGTACCGGTGCATTCGTCCGAATACGATCAACGCGGGGACGCGGCCGCCTACGGGGGTGCGCTGGCGCGTATCGAGGGAAAGACCAACTGGGACACGCCATCGTCGATGCGGCGATACAAGCCGCATCGGGCGATTCGTGCGGGTCCGAAATCGAACCGCCGGAACTACCAAATCTCAACATTTCCGTCTGCATCGTCTGTAATCACGTTCTGACTAACGATCCTGTTGCCGACCTCGAACTCGGTACCCACGGGGTCGCTATCGACAAAGACGGCAAGCACGGTTGGCTCTACCCAACGATTCCCGTCGAGAACGGCTGGTCCGCAGAGCAGTTCCTGACGCACGCCTGCCGCAAAGGCGGGCTGTCACCGCTTGCGTGGCAGGATGAAGATTCCATGGTGACGTTGTTCGAAGGGCAAGTGTTCCGCGAGCGAACTGACGGCGGCAGCGTCGAAGAGCTGTAACTGACACGTTCTACGTGCCTCCCCGCGCGTAAGGCAGCAACCTGCGCCTCCTCACTGCGACCAGCGACGGCTGTGGGGTTACTCAGCGCCGTATCCACACCGCTCGGCGTCAGCTCTCGCTCGCGCTGCCGCCGCATCAAGGTCGAACTCCCGAACGATTTCGCCGTCTCGAATCAGCGGTTCGAGCAACGGCTCGGCATCGGTGGGTGAATCAGCGTCTTCGAGGCCGACGTGGTGGCCGCCGTCGGCTGTCCGGTACACCTCTTTGACGCCAGTGAGTTTTCCGCGCTTTGCCGCCGGTTCGCCGTCGATTTCTACGATATCGAGTGCGAAGTCAACCGGATTCGCGTTCGAGACGTAGCCGCCGACACCGAACCCATCGGCCACGTCGCGGAGGTGTCGTAGGTCCGACGGGCCGAGGCCGCCCGAGACGAACACATCAACGGACTCGTGGTCGTGTGCATTGAGCGTCCACTGTACCTCGCGGACGATGTGCCGAAAGTCGCCGCGGCGCGAGGACGTGGTGTCGAGTCGGACGCTGTCTAAGTCGTCACCGAGTGCTTCGACGGCGCGGAGTACTTCATCGGTCTCGTCGCTGTACGTATCGCAGAGGGCGACCCGGGGAACGGACTCCTCGACTGCCTCGTCGAACGCCTTCCACGCCTCCTCTTGGTTTCCGCGCCCGAAGCAGATGAGAAGCGCGTGCGGCATCGTTCCCGACGCCTCGCGGCCGAGAACGTCCCCCGCGGCGACGTGGGAAATACCGTCGAGACCGGCAAGAAGGGCGCTTCGTTCGATCATCGCGGTGAGTGCTGGGTGGACGTGCCGCGCGCCGAACGACAGGACCGTCGAATCAGGGGCTGCTCGCCGCACGTCGAGGGCGGCGGTAGCGACGCCGGACGCGTGCGAGAGGAATCCTAAGAGAGAGGTCTCAAAGCGCCCGAAGTCGAGATACGATCCCTCGATTCGCATGACTGGGCCGCCGTCGAACAGACGGCCTTCGGGGATGGCGTCTACGTCCACGTCGTGGCCTTCGAGGAGGGCGGCGGCGTCTTTGACCCCCGCGAGGAGTTCGTAGTCGCCGTCGGGGAACTGGTCGGCCGTCACCTCGGCGACGACGTGCGGGTTTTTCTCCGCGTGTCGGAGCGTCGTCTCCGTTCGCTCGAAGTAGGCGTCGGTGGCCGACCCGTCACGAATCGCGTCGGTACCGACGATGTCGAAGTCCATGAGAGGCCGTTCCACCGGCGTGGTGAAAAACGCGTCCGTTCACGGGTCGGAACCGGAGCGCGCACGATTCCAAAACGTCGGGAGAACGATCAGCAGATGGCGACGGTGGCGCGGTAGACCGATCCATTGTACCGAACGTACGGACGGCCGACCCAGAAGTCGTAGCCGTCTCCCTGTTGGTCGAGTTCGACGCTTTGGCCACCTACGGCCGCGTCGAACTCGCTTTGCCGCTCCGCAGAGAGGTTCGCGTACGGAATTACCGTCGCGTCGTCGGTAACGTTCTCTACGGAGTCGATAGAGAGCACTCCCGGGCAGTCAATGTACGAAATCGTCTCCGTCGGAGTTGCAGTCGGCGTGGGCGTCGGTGTCGGCGTTGGTGTCGCAGTCGGTGTGGGTGTGGATGTCGCCGTCTGCGTGGGTGTTGGTGTTCCGTTGTCGGACAGACTGGGAACACCGGAACACCCCGCGAACGAGACGAGGAGAGCAACGAGGAGGGCCTTTCGAAGGTGCATGCCTGCTGTGACTTACGGACGCGATAAGTGCTTTCTCCCGTGCGAGCAGGAGCGCTATCCGCTGGCGTGAACCCTGTCTAACGCTTCGACTGACGGCGCGTTGACGATGGTGACACGCGTTCCGTTCTGCTGGACGCGGAAGGCGTCTGCGAACGGCCCGTCTCGAATCACGTACGTCTCCGAATCGATGCGTTCGGCGTTCATACGGAGTTGGAGGAGTAACTTCCGGTAGCGTTCGTCGAACTGTTCGGCATCGGCTTCGGTATCCCACTCGATTGCCCACACGTAGCCGAACTCGCCGCTCTCGCTTCGGTATGGGACGAGCGTATCGCCGCCCCATCCGGCGCTCGCACCAGACGTATAGTTATACCGCGAGTACTGTCCAGTCGCTTGTCGCAGCGACTGCCGGTCGATAGCGCGGGTGTCCCAGAGCATCACGTACAGGTACGCCTCCCCTAATCTGGTCGTCACCGTCTCACGGTCAAACCGCGACCACTCGGTCGAAGACCGGTCGGGAACGTCCGCGTTGGTTGGTCCCTCGTCGGGGTACTTCTCCGGGTGCCAGATCTGCTCGGCCGTCGTAGGGATGTTGTCGTAGGCGTCGTTCACTGCCTTCCACCCGCCGCGTTCGTGCAGGGCGGCGACAAACTCCGGACCTTCACTGTACGGCGCGTAGATGGTGAGGTAGACGCCGAAATCGAACGATGCGCCCCCGCCCGCACCGGCAGGTGGTATCGGGACACAGTCCCAGTCGTCCGCACAGCGCTCCTCGTACAGAGATTCAGTGTACTTCGCATCTCCCTCGTAGAGTCCGTTATCTGCGATCCGGGCGTCGTGCGTCTCCTGCGGCGGATTGAACCCGAACTGTTGGTCTTGCAGCGCGTGGACGAGTTCGTGCGCCAGCGTGACGCGGTTGATTTTCGGCTGTTCGGAGTTGCTGACGATGACGATTTGGTCGTCGCCGGGAGTGTAATAGCCCGCGACAGCACCGCCGTAGAGTCCGTTCAACACGTCAGCTACCGACTCGTCTTCACCGATGAGGAAAGATGCCTCGTACACCTGTTCTTGCCACGAGTCTGGTTCTGCCCGGAAGACGTTCGCCTCGTTCCGGTACTCTTTCCGTGAGATTACTTCGACGGGAACCTCCTCACGGAACTCTAACTGGCGAACGTGTTCGACACGGGCCATCGTCCGCGCGACGAACGCATCCAGTTCCGTCTCGTTCAATCCGTCAGACTGGTTGACCGCGATGGATTCGTTGTACCAGTACCCTTCCTCCCACCCGATACGGTCTGTCGGCGGGTCCTCGGGCCACGACCACGAGGCCGAGGGGTCGGAAACGGGAGCGCTACATCCCGAGATGATGAGAGAGAGGGCGAGAACGACCGGGACGAGTGACGAGCGGGAAATGTTCACACGGAGTCGTAGGCGCGGTTACGGAAAACAGTCCCGGCGTAGTCGGGCGGTCTTCGAAGGAAGACAGTCACCGAAATCAGGGGGCGTTCGCAGGATGGTCGCTGCCCGGTATCGTCACTCTCGGCAGTGTCCGGCGACTGTGGCATCGAGAAAAACGAGTTGGCGAACTCAGTTCGCGGGCGGTCGAATGTCGTCTACGTCCTCGACCGTCGGCCCGTTAACGATGGTGACGCGCGTACCGTCCTGCTGGACGCGGAACGAATCTGCGAACTGGCCGGACTCAACGACCCACGTGTTCTTGCTCTGCTTCGTCGCGTCGTGCGCGTCCAGAATATTCACGTAGGCGTCGTAGAACTGCTGTGCGTCACCTTTCGAGTCCCACTCCGTAACCCAGACGTAGCCGTACTCGTCGCTACCGTTAACCGAATTCTTGTACGGGAACAGGCGGTCGTTCCCCCAACCGTTCGACGGAGCGGCATCGTAGTTGTACGTATCGTACTGACTTTCCGTCCGAAGAATACTCTGCGAAGGGATGGTTTCAGCACCAGACATCCGCGCCTGATACCAGAACATTGCGTACATCGACACTTCACCGACGGTATCGGAGCCATCCTGCCCCTGCTGAGGGAAGGTCGCCCATCCGTTGGTAGACCGATCCTGATACTCGATGGGAACGGGTTTCTCGTCGGTGCTGTGAATCGTCTGTTCAGTTGACTCCGGCGGGTTCCGGAGCAGTTCGTCGATGGCTTGCCAGCCACCTTGTTGCACCTTATCGTGAACGTACACGGGACCGTCCGAGTACGGTTGGAAGATGGTCAGGAAGATACCGAGGTTTGGGCCATTGCCAGCCGAACCAGCAGAGCCACCTGCACCCGTTGCCGGTGGCGTCTCGACGCACTCCCACTCGATTCCACAACGGTCGGCGTACAGGAGTTCGACGTACTTCGCGTCGCCTTCGACGGCCCCGTCGATAGCCAAACTACGGTCCTGCGTGTCACCGCGGTAGGTCTGACTCGTCAGATCGTAGTGTTGGTCCTGCAGTGCGTGAGTGAGTTCGTGAATCAGCGTCGCATTATCGATTCGCGGCGAATCGGGCGACGGCGTGATGACCGTAATCGCGTCGTTACTGGGGGAGTAGAAACCTGCAACCGAACTTCCCTGTGTCTCGCTTATCTCGGCTTGACTGTCGCCGGACTCACCGGAGATGAACAACGCTTCCCAGACTTGGTTGTTCCACTGGTTGAACTCCGTCTGGTTACCGGCAGCGGACCCGTTCTGTGCGTTCGCACGCTGTTGCTCTTGGTACTCCTCACGGGAGAGGATGTCCACCGAGACGCGTTTTTTGAACTCCTTGTGACGGAGATACTCCACACGCGCCATCGACCGGGCGACGTACGCTCGGAGTTCAGTGTCCGAGAGGCCGTCGGACTGATCGACAGCTATCGACTCGTTATACCAGTATCCGTCTTCCCAGCCGAGTGGGTCATCGGCCGGGTCCGTGAAATTCGCATCAGGAGAGGCAATAACAGAAGTGTCCGACGGCCCGCCTGCGACGCCGCCGTCACCGAGTTCCGGTTCCACCATCGGTGCCGTACATCCAGCAAGTACGAGGAGGAGGGAGAGGGCACCCACGGCGATTCCGTGTTTCGTCAACATACTCTAGATTTTCCGAAGGCCCCCTTGGGGAAGTACCTTTTTCCACGCAAATTCCATGACGGGCCGTTTCCGAGCCAGAGAACCCGATATATGCTCACACACCCCGCGAATACTGATCACATTCCTAATTATCCGGAGATATGGACGTGGGTTCATAATCCGTTCAGCGGTGAATATAGCGTTTTGGTCCCGGCGATAGAACGTCCGTGTATGTCCGAATTCGACCCCGAACGAACGGCTGTCGTCGTCGTTGACATGCAAAACGGCTTCTGTCACCCCGGCGGGAGTCTGTACGCACCGAAGAGTGAGGCTGTCGTAGACGATGTCGCCGCGCTGGTCGCCGACGTGCGCGATGCGGGCGCAGCCGTCGTCTACACACGAGACGTTCACCCGCCCGAGCAGTTCGATGACGCCCACTACTACGACGAGTTCGACCGATGGGGAGAACACGTCGTAGAGGGTACGTGGGAGACAGAATTAGTCGAGGAACTCGACGTACGTGAGGACGACCACGTCGTCGTCAAACACACCTACGACGCCTTCCATCAGACGGAGTTAGAGGGGTGGCTAGACGCTCACGGCATCGATGACTTGCTGTTCTGCGGCACGCTGGCAAACGTCTGCGTCCTCCACACCGCGGGAAGCGCCGGCCTCCGCGACTACCGGCCGGTTCTCGTAGCGGACGCTATCGGCGCAATCGAGGCCGACCACAAGGAGTATGCGCTCGAACACGCAGACTGGTTGTTCGGAGAGGTAACGACACGCGAAGAGATTCGCTTCGAGTAGCAGTCCGAGTCGGCCTGTTCAGTCCCGAAACAGTCGGTATGCACCCTGTCCGGTGGCGACGGCTTCCTCGTCGGTCGTCCCCTGCCAGCGTTCGAACGCTTCGTCGTTCTCGCGGACGCGTTCGGGCGGACGACTGACGACAGTCACAGTGCTAACTCCGATACTGCCACCCGCGCGAACGACTTCAGCAGTCGCTCGCAGGTCGCCCGCGGCCCGGCGGAGATAGTTCACGTTCAGATTCACCGTCGCCACCCCGCCGTTCATCGGGTCCGAAAGCATCGTGCGCTGGGCGATGCCGCCTGCGGTGTCGATAAGGGTCGCGGCGATACCGCCGTGAACCGTCGGTGGGTTCGTCGTATTGGTGAGTTTCTCGTCGTACGGGATGGTCATCACCACGCGCCCGTCTTCGAATTCGTTCACCTGCGTTCCGAGCCACGAGAGGTATCCGTGTTCCTGTTCGATGTACTGCTGGACGAACGACGCTGCGTCGTCCGGGAACCCCTCCGGAGCGTCCTCGCTCATGTTCCCGTAGGCGACGGCGAACCGTATGTAACCACCGGTGATGCGTTTAAAGTTGTCCGCTGCGTTCGAGATACCGGTCGAACGGAAGACCACTCAGCCCAACCGAACCGGGTCGTCGCTGTCAGATATCTCGACGCGAATCTCGTCGCCGACGGCGAACTCGTGACCGGGGCAGACGAGTTTCGCACCGAACCCGGAGTCGCGTGCGGCGAACAGCGAAATGCCAGTGATTCGCTCCCCGTTCGCCATCACGTCCACGTCGCGCCACGCCACGTCTCGCTGCCTCACATCGCCGACTGGATGACCGAGAAGCGATACTGTCCCCGACGCCCCCGCACCGTCTGGCCCAGCGGTGATGGCTCCACCGCCAGTGTAGTGGCCGAATCCGCCGTCGAGAACGTATCCCCCGTCGGTAGCAATACCCGCGAACGACTCGCCCGGCGCGGGGTGGGTGGGGCTGTCGAGGCGGGCGTACGTGTCTCCCGTCTCAACGATGGTTCCGGTGCCATCCCACGCAAGCGGTTCGACCGGCACATCGGCAACGAGCGGAAGCGAACCGGTGGCTCGCTGGAGGTTCTGATCATGCCGTCGGAAGCCGACATGGACGTGGTTTGCGACCCACGGCGCGAAAAAGCCCGAGCGAACCATCGGACCGAGCGAATCCCCGACTTCGACTCGCTCTCCGGCTTCGACGGCGGGTTCGACGTGGAGAATTCGGGCGACGTACTCGCCTGCGTCCACGAGAATCAAGTACTCGTCCTCGTGGGCGTACGGTTTCGGCGGCGCACGAACGGTTCGCGTTTCCAGTACTTCGCCCGAAACCGGTGAGAGACCCTCGTTCGTCGCCGGGTAGAGGTCGATAGCGTGACCGTGGTCGTGAGCCGAATACGGAGAGTTATAGAGGGAAAACCGTTGGTAACGCCGGAGAACCGACGCCGAGAGCGTCACCAACTCGTCCGCGTCGGCAGGAGAAGCAGGCGTCGTGGATTTGACGCGCGAGTCGTGGCCGTCCATGCCGAGAGGAGAGGACCGAGAGGGCTTAGGCGCGTCGGGACCTGTCCGATGGCATGGCCGACGAGCGTGGGGACAGAGCAGTCCGAGTCGTCCGGGGACGCGTGGCGACCCGAGACAGCGACCAGACTGTGACGACGGAGATGAGCGAGTACGTCGCCGAGACGGGCAATCCAGCGTTCCGAGCGTGGACGCCACACCGGCAGATGGCGTTCGGGCGACGCGACGCGCACGCCGAAGGGTACGAGAGGGCGTGCGAGGCGGCCGAATCGCGGGGGTTCCCGGTCGTCAAACGGAGCGTCGGCGGACGCGCCGTCGCCTACACCGGTCGAACGGTGGCGTTTGCCTCCGCCGTCCCAATCGAGAACGACCGGACCGGTCTCGACGAGCGATATGAGACAGCGACCACGGCCGTCATTCGCGCCCTCCGTTCGCTCGGCGTCCCCGCAAGACGCGGCGAGCCCGCCAATTCGTTCTGTCCGGGGGACCACTCCGTCCAAGCCCACGGGAAGATTTGCGGCATCGCCCAACGTGTCCGCCGAGACGTGGCTCTCGTCTCGGGGGTCGTCGTCGTCGCTGATCACGACGCGATAGCCGCTGTTCTCGAACCCGTCTACGAGGCGCTCGACGTGCCGTTCGACCCTGGTTCGGTCGGGAGCGTCGCTCGAAGCGGCGGCCCGGGAGACGCAGAACGCGTCATCCGGGCGCTCGAAGACGCCTTCGTCGGCGACGCGGAACGGCGAGTGACCGACGCTCGGGAACGAGTGGACGACTGAGACGACCGCAGCGAACGGCCGGGTGAAAAACCGCGGGGCTTACCCGCTCCGCGTGGAACGGACGGATATGTCACTGCTCATCACCGGGGCGACGTTGGCCGACGGCCGCGTCCGCGACGTTCGAGTCGAAGGGGAGACGATCACCGCTATCGAAGAGTCACTGGACCCGCGCGAGGACGAACGCGTAGTAAACGCGACGGGGAAGATGCTGTTCCCGGGCGCGATAGACGCGCACGTCCACTTCCGCGAACCCGGCTTCTCGCACAAGGAGACGTGGGAAACCGGATCACAGAGTGCCGCCGCGGGCGGCGTCACCGTCGTCGCCGACCAACCGAACACACAACCGCCGACGACAACCGGATCGGCGTTCGACGAGAAAGCAGGTCTCGCCGCGGCGTCACTCATCGATTTCGGTATCAGCGGCGGCGTCACAGCCGACTGGGACCCCGACTCGCTGTTTGACCGCCCGCTGTTCGCTCTCGGAGAGGTGTTCCTCGCGGATTCGACGGGTGACATGGGTATCGACGCCGACCTGTTCGCTGACGCCGTCGAGCGCGCCGCCGACGCCGATGTGACCGTCACCGTCCACGCCGAAGATGCCGACCTGTTCGACGAGTCGGCACAGAAACGAGATACGGGCGGCACCGGCGAGGCCGCTGACGCCGACGTGTGGAGCCAGTACCGCGCCGCAGAAGCAGAGGAGGCGGCCGTTGAACGCGCCGTATCGGTCGGTTCGGACTCCGAGGCCGATATTCACATCGCCCACACGAGTACGCCCGAAGGCGTTGATGCCGCAAAGGCGGGCGGAGCGACCTGTGAGGTGACGCCACACCACCTGTTTCTCTCACGTGCAGACGCCACCGAACTGGGAACGTACGGCCGGATGAATCCGCCGCTGCGCAGTGAGGACCGCCGCGAAGGAATGTGGGAGAGAGTCGTCTCCGGCGAGATAGACATCGTTGCGACGGACCACGCGCCGCACACCCGCGCCGAGAAAGACGCCGACCTGTGGGATGCGCCGAGTGGCGTTCCCGGCGTCGAGACGATGCTTCCGCTCCTTCTGGAAGAAGCGCGGAAAGGAACCATCTCGTACGAACGCGTCCGCGATGTGACCGCCGCGAACGCCGCCGAGATTTTCGATCTGCCGCAGAAGGGCCGCGTCGAAGTCGGTTCTGACGCCGACCTCGTGGTGTTCGACCCCGAGGAGTCCCAAGAGATTCACGGCGCAGACCTTCACTCACGGTGCGGATGGACGCCGTTCGAGGGCATGCGCGGCGTGTTCCCTGAGATGACGCTAGTCCGCGGACACGTCGTCTACGAGGACGGCAAGTTCGGAGACGCGGTGGGCGAGAACGTCCGCAATTGACATCCTCCTCCGACTGAAGCCGGAGGAATCCCGAGCGTTGGGATATTACGGTTTGCAGACTCCTTGTTCTCTCGGTGTGAACCGTCCGCTCTCGCGGTCGAACAGGAAGACTCCGGGCTGTGCCAACCAGCCGTTACTCATATCCCCTGTCGGGGGACTCTGAGTTATCTTTCGTCGGATATTCACCGCACCGTTCACGTCTGCGTTCATCGTCGTCTCGCACGACGAACAGACGTACAGCCCTCGCTCCACGCGGTTGCTGTCCCGAATCTTCCCGCAACACGAACACGTCTTGCTCGTGTTCTCCTCGTCCACACGGTCCACGAGGATGCCGTGTTCCTCGGCCTTGTATTCAAGGAGACGGGCGAATCGGTCGAACTCCCAGCCGTGCAACTTCTTGTTTTCCGACGCACCCCAGTTCCGCGAGTCACCGTTTTCATTCTCGCGGATGTCACTAAGGTCGCCAACCGCTATCTTCTCCACGCCTTCTTCCACACACCGCTCAACGATGTGTTTCGACAGGGTGTGGAGGAAGTGGTCTTTGCGTCGGGAGAGTTTCTGTCGAGCCTTCCGCGCACGTTTCGACGGCCCGTTCTCGCCTTCGGTCTGGTACTCTTCGCGGGTGAAGTAGTGCTTGTCCTCTTTCAGCACGTTCCCCGGATACAACTCCGAGGGGCCGTCTTCGTAGTCGATGGCGAGGTAGTTGCTGATACCGAGGTCGATACCCGCCGTGTTGTTTCCGGGTGCGTCTTCGACTGGAATCTCCGTCTTGCAGACGAGGTGGAGTTCCCACTCGTCGCCGTTCCAGACGGCACGCACCTGCTGGATGTTCTCGACTTCTACGTCGGGGCGAGTTTCGTACTTCGCGAGGATGAAGTCAGACCGACTCTCTTTCAGGTTAAACCCTTTCGAGAGACGGAGTTGACCGTGCTTGTCGTCGTGCTTGATGGCCCGTTTCTTCCACGTGACGGTGGAGCGCGGGTGGTCGTCGCCACATTTCCGGTAGCCCGGTGGGTTGTTGCCGTCGTCAGAGTTGTACCAACCAGTGAACGCCTCAGCAAGCTCTTCGAGAACTCGCTGACTTGACTGAGAATGAAGGTCACTGTAGCGTTTGTGGTCTTTCAACTCCGATTTGAGTTCGGCTTCGTCGGGTATCTCGTCGTCTTCGTCCCACCGTTGTTGGATGTAGTAGCGACCGACGTTCCACAGTTTGGATGCGGAGAACCCGCACTGGTCGAGGTCGTCACGAACCTGTTCGTGGTTCGTAATGCGTGCGACGTAGGTGCGGGTGGTTTCCAGCATCGAACTGTCTTCATAATATGTTATGTGAAAACGGCCATTAAAACTAACGACCGGACGTTGAATATCCGGTTGGAGTGTAGTCGGTGGATTGGCGGTCAGAGTGTCGGATTCATCCCGCGCCTAAAGGCGCGGGTATTCTCCTTGCTCTTTATAAGCTGACAGCCGGCGTCGTCGCTATCCCGAGTCGGGTGCCGGACTACCGCGATCCGACCCGGGGCGATGCTCAGGTCACGACGGGAGTGGTCCCGTCTTCGTACGTGAACGTCAGGCCAAGAGCGACCCGAGCGTCATTGCCGCGAGCATCACGCCCGCACCGAACCCGCCGATGCGGGCCATCGCACGCCGGGAATCCATCTCGGTCCACTCTGCTCCGGTGTCGAGATGCCGTTGCATCTCCTCGAATCCACGCCCGGCGAGGACGGATCCGGACCAGCCGAGGACACCGAACCCGAGGGCGAGGATGCCGAGAAGGAACACCGCGTCCGCGCCGTCGGGAAGACTGGAAAAATGGTAGGTAGCGACCGCCAGAGCGACACCACCGCCCGCAACACCGACGAGAAATGCGCCACCGACCACAGTCACACGACGTGAGAGCGTCGGCGACGCTCGTGTCGGGGCGTCACGGGGCGTGTCGTCGAGGCGGGACATCGAAGGAGGGAGAAGAGTTAGTCCACCGCTTCCCGCATTCGCGGGTCGAGTGCGTCGCGCATGCCGTCACCGAGCAGATTGAACCCGAGGACGGTCACGGCGAGGAACAGACCGGGGAAGAACGACCACCACCAGTCGCCCGTCAGAAGGCCCTTCTCGACGCCGTTCGACAGCATCAGCCCCCACGACGGTGATCCCGGTTCGGCACCGAAGCCGAGGAATGAGAGCGCCGCGAGGTCGATGATAGCGAGTCCGAAGTTGAGCGTACTCTGCACCGTGATCGGCGCAAGGCAGTTCGGCATGACGTGGCGCGCGAGAACGCGCGGGTCAGTCGCACCGAGCGCGATGGTCGCGTCCACGTACTCGTCCTCGAGCACCTTCAACGCGGCACCGCGGACGACGCGGGCGAAGCGCGGTGTGTAGACGAGCGTCAACGCCGTTACTGCACGCCACAGGCCGAGTTCGTTCGGGAAGATGGCGACAAGCGCGAGTGCGAGCAGCAGCGACGGGAACGCGAGCAACACGTCCATCGAGCGCATGATGATGTTGTCGGTGATATCGCCGTAGTAGGCGGCGATGATTCCCAGGGAGACGCCCGCAGCGGTCGAGATACCGACAGTGACAGTCCCGAACTTCAGTGCCAACCACGACCCGTAGAGAACGCGGTTGAAGATGTCGCGGGACTGAATGTCTGTCCCGAAGGGGTGAGCGGCGCTCGGTGCCGCAAGACTCGGATTAGCTCCGAACTGCGACGACGTGAGTTCCGCATAACTCGGCGCAAAGCCGAGGAACGCGCCGAGACGGGCGTAGAGTGCGATAACCACCATCACGAGGATGAGGACGATTCCCGCGAGGGCGAGGCGGTTCGACAGGAGGTCCGAAAGGAACGGAGAGGCGCGCAGACGGCTGAGCAAGCCGCGGCGGTTTCTCCCCGTCTCCGTCTGTGTGGGTGTACTCATGTTATTGATCGATGCGCGGGTCGAGGTACGAGTAGGTCAGGTCAACGCCGAGGTTCACGAGCGTGAACAGGAAGGCGAAGACCAGCACGGTTCCTTGGACGACGGGGTAGTCCCCGACTTCGATAGCCTTCACGAGCATCGTCCCGATGCCGCCGATACCGAACACTGTCTCCGTAAGGACAGCCCCGCCGAGGAGCGTCCCGAACTGGATGCCGATGACGGTGATAACGGGAATGAGCGCGTTCTGAAGACCGTGTTTCATCACGGTTATCTTCGCACCTTGGCCCTTCGCGCGGGCAGTCCGCATGTAGTCCTGCCGGATGACCTCAAGCATCGACGAGCGCATCATCCGAGAGATGAGCGCCATGCCGTAGATGCCGATGACGGCGGCGGGCAACAGCATGTGCGACGCCGCCGAGATGAACGCGGCGAAATCACCCGATTGGATACCGAAGATGAACGTATCGAACGTGATGAGTCCGGTGTACACCGGCGGGTCGAACTGCGAGGCGATGCGGTTCGACGCCGGCAGCACGTTGAGGAATTGGGCGAACAGCAGGATGACGAGCGGCCCAGTCCAGTAGATTGGCATGCTAATTCCAGTCAGCGCACCGACACGGGTGAGGTGGTCGGTGATGGTGTCCTGTTTCACCGCGCTGATGATCCCGAACGGGATGCCGAGCAGAACGCCGATGAGTTGCCCGTAGATAGCGAGTTCCAGCGTGACCGGAAGACGGGCACGAAGGATGGTCAGGATGGACGTACCGCGCTGAATGATGTACGACTCGCCGAGGTTGAGCGTCACGATATCGACAAGGAAGCGACCGTACTGCATCCACAGCGGGTCGTCGAGGCCGAGGTCGGAACGAACGGCGGCTACTTGTGCCTCCGTCGCCCGTTGGCCTGCGATGACTCGCGCCGGGTCACCGGGGCTCAGATGGAGAATAGCGAACACGAGTGTCGCCACCCCGAACAACACCGGGACGAGGAGCAAGAGTCGCTTGAGAATGAAACGCTTCGAAACCATGTGAAAGAGTAACTATTGAGGCGTTAGTCGAGGCTGACGAGGTTGAGGAACGGTCCGCTGATCGGCGCGAGAACGAACCCGGAGACCTTGTTCGACACGCCGCGGAGTTCCTTCGCGTGGTCAAGGAAGACCCACGGTGCCTCCTCGTGTGCGACTTTCGCGGCCTGTTTGTATTTCTCGGCGCGCGTCTCCTTGTCGTACGTCGTCTGTGCGTCTTCGACCAACTGCATGTAGTCGCGGTTGGCCCACCCGGCGGCGTTGAGGGTGTTGTAGCCCTTGGAATCGAAGGAGACCCAGTCCTCGCCTTCCGTAAACTCGCTGTCTTCTACCTGCGGGTGCAGGAGCGCGTAGAAGAAGTTGTCCGGGTCGGCGTTGTCAGTCATCCATCCGAGGAAACACGCGTCGTGCTTTCCGGAGTTGGTGTAGTCGAGGAACGGGTTGAACGACTGCTGGTTGATGGAAACCTCGATACCGAGTTCCGCAAGGTTGGATTTGACCAACTGCGCCGCCGACAGCGGCGAGGGATTGTACGTCCGCGGGTTCTTGAACGTCGCCAGTTCGAAGCTAAAGCCGTCACCGTAGCCGGCCTCTTCGAGGAGCGACTCCGCCTTCTCAAGGTCCTGTGGGTACGGACTCAGATCATCGTTGTAGCCGAACACGTTGCTCGGAATCGGCTGACTCGCCTGTTCTGCGATGCCTTTGAAGATGTTGTTGACGAGTGCTTCCGTGTTGATCGCGTAGCTGATAGCCTGCCGGACCTTCTTGTTCCGGAACGCCTCGACTTTAGCCATGTTGAACGCCATATAGCCGACGTTGATACCGGCCTTACTGACGAGTTTGGCATTCGAGGAGTTCTCGACAATCTTCGAGGCCTGCGCGCCGAGACCGTCGATAATGTCCGCACCACCACTGTCGAGCGTCTGCGCGCGCGTCGTGTTACTACCGACGGAAGTGAAGACGACTTCGTCAACCTTCGGCACTTCACCCCAGTAGTCGGTGTTGGCCGAGAGACGGATCTGCTGGTTGGACGTATCCCAGTTCTCGAACTTGAACGGGCCGGTTCCGACTGGTTTCTTGCTCAGATCCTGACCGAGTTCCTTGATGGCCTTCTCCGAGAGGATAGAGGAGGCGAACATCGCCAGGTTGCGGAGGAACGGCGCGTACTTCTGGTTAAGCTGAATCGTGAGCGCGTAGTCGCCGTCTTTCGACACGCTCTTGACCCAATTACCGAGCGTGAACGGGCCGTACGCCGAGATATACTTGTCGCCCGGGTAGTGTTCGTAGTCGGGGTTCGTAAAGCGGTTGAACGTGGCGACAACGTCGTCGGCCGTGAACTCCTCGCCGTTGTGGAACGTCACGTCCTCGCGGAGGGTGAGCGTGACCGTCGTCCCTTCGAGGCTCCAGTCCGTCGCCAGCCCTTCGCGCAGGGAGGTCTTCCCCGGCTCGAACATGATGAGCTGATCGTACACCTGGTTCGTGACCTTCACGTCTTCCCCGCTGGTGGAGTTCTGCGGGTCGAGCGTCCCCGAGGTGTTCCCACGGGCGAACGTCAGCGTCGTGGTGTCCTCCCCGTCGGTTTCGGTTGTTTCTTCGTCAGTTTCGCCACCGTTCGTTTGGGTATCCGTGGCGTCTTCCGTACCAGTGCCAGATTCATCAGGGTCCGCCGCACAGCCAGCAAGCGTCGCTGCGGCCGCGGCACCACCGGCCGCTTTTAAAAATGCACGTCTATCAATATCACGGGACATAGTTTCACCCATACCCAGTTGTTACGTAAAAGTATCGATTCTACCGGCAATAGTGACGTGAAGAACCGGCAAAAGACGGCTCTAGACGGCGAATCTCGTGTGGTTCCTCAATCGTACAAGTGGCACGATGTGGCGTGGGTATCTCCATCGAGCGTCGGTGCAGAACGTTCACAAACGCTTTCGAACCGGTCTCGAAGGATGCTCGCCGCCTCGTCCCACTCCGCTGCGGCGATGGAGTTCAGCGCCGACTCAACGACACGTCGGTTTTCATCCTGAAGCGGTTCCTCGAAGAGACGGTCGTAGAGTTCGGCCGCGACGGCGTTCGCCGGAACACCGCCATCGGTGGCCGCGGCAGTCTCTGCTTTCCCACCGGATGCGCTCACCTCCTCGCGGACTGCCGCTACGTCGATATTCTCCGATTCGACGCGTTGGCGTAGATCCATCACTTCGCGGTAGGCCGCCTGTTCGATCTCGATGTCGGTGGGCGGGATGACTTGCGGACACCGCGTCCGGAAGTGACACCCGGACGGCGGGTCGATGGGCGACGGCACGTCACCTTCGAGGATGATGCGGTCCGTCTCGGCCGTCGGGTCTGGTTCGGGAATCGCCGAGAGGAGCGCCTGCGTGTAGGGGTGTTTCGGCTCTGCGAACAGGTCGTCCGTCGCGGCCGTCTCGACGATTTCACCGAGATACATCACGGCGATACGGTCGCAGATGTGCCGCACGACGGAGAGGTCGTGCGCGATGAACAGGTAAGTGAGACCGAATTCGTCCTGCAAGTCCTCTAGCAGGTTGAGAATCTGTGCCTGCACCGAGACGTCGAGCGCCGAGACGGGTTCGTCGGCGACAATAAAGTCCGGGTCAACCGCAAGCGCGCGGGCAATTCCGACGCGTTGCCGCTGGCCGCCGGACATCTCGTGTGGGTAGCGCGTTCGTTGACCAGGTTCGAGACCGACGGCGCGCATGAGTTCCACAACGCGGTCACGGCGCTGTTCGCGGCGGTTCTGGTCTTCGCCCGGCTCTTCTGCAGGGAGGTCGTGAATCTGCAGCGGTTCGGCGATGATCTGCCCGACGGTCATCCGGGGGTCCAGACTCGACATCGGGTCTTGGAAGATCATCTGCAGGTCACGGCGTTTCTTCCGCAGATCCGTCCCACCCAACTCGGTCAGATCTTCACCTTGGAAGACGACGCGGCCCTCAGTCGCGTCGAGCAGTTGGAGGATGGTCTCACCGGTAGTGGACTTCCCACAGCCGGATTCGCCGACGAGGCCGAGCGTTTCACCCTCGTACACGGAGAGGTCCACACCGTCTACGGCTTTCACGCTCGCGTCCTCTAGTCCCAACCATTCGTCTAAGAGGCCCTCAGCGCGCGAGAAGTGTTTTTTCAGACCCTCCGCTCGGAGCAGTTCCTCTCCGATATCACTGTCACCCTTTTCGAGGGCATCGTCGGAGCCGTAGACGCTCGTGTCGAACTCCTCCATGATACACTTCGCGCGGTGCTCCACGCCGTCAGGACCGTGCTGAAGGTACGGAATATCTCCTTGCCGGCATTCGTCGGTCGCCCACGGACACCGAGCGGCGAAGTTGCACCCGGTCGGCATGTCGATGAGGTCCGGGACGTTGCCCTCGATGGGCGTGAGGCGCTCTTTATCCTCGGTCGGGATGGATTCGAGAAGCGCGTACGTGTACGGATGCGACGGATTGGCGAAAATCTCCTCGACAGGTCCTTCCTCGACGATTTCGCCCGCGTACATGACTGCGACGCGGTCGCACGTCTCGGCGACGACACCGAGGTCGTGCGTAATCATCAGAACAGACATCCCGAGGTCGTCCTGCAACTCGTTGATGAGGTCGAGAATCTGCGCCTGAATCGTCACGTCGAGTGCCGTCGTCGGTTCGTCGGCGATGAGCAGTTTCGGGCGGCATGCGAGGGCGATAGCGATGAGGACGCGCTGACGCATCCCACCGGAGAACTCGTGCGGGTACTCGTCCACGCGGGAGGTTGGTTCGGGGATGCCGACTTCAGAGAGGACTTCGACCGCACGTTCGACAACCTGCTCGTCGAGTTCTTGCCCGCCGATCTTCGGCAGCACTTCGCGGACGGCGTTGAGCCATGTGTCCTTCTTTCGACCGCCATACTGGTGCAGGCGGAGGCTTTCCGACACTTGCTCACCGACCGTCAGCGCGGGGTTCAGCGAGGTCATCGGGTCCTGGAAGATCATACTCATCTCGCCGCCGCGCACGGAGCGAAGTGCCTCCTCGGGGGCAGCGGTGAGATCGATCTCGTCACCGTCAACGAAGGACGGTGCGCCATACTCCTCGCGGAGTTGGGTGGCGAGTTCGGGAGAGGTGAGCGTCACCTCGCCGCCGACGATATGGCCCGGATCGTCAACCAGCCCCATTGTCGAAAGGGCGGTCACACTCTTTCCGGATCCCGACTCGCCGACGAGACCGACCGTTTCACCCTCGTCGATTTCCAAGTCTACGCCGTCTACGGCCTTGACTTGGCCGCGGTCGGTGGCGAACTGCGTGCGGAGATCCGAGATGGATAGGAGAGTCATTGTCACACGATGGCCCCCTTGACCGCAAATAGTTTTTCACTTTCTACTGTGAAGTAGAAGGGAACGCTTTTCTTCGTTCGAGAGCCGAACTCGGGGCATGGACGACCCGGAACGAGAACGCGAGGCGCACCCGTTGTCCGGCGTGATGGAGTTTTGGGACCACGTCATCGAGGATATGGAGGCCACCGCGGCGGAGTACCGCGAGGCAGGATGGAATGTCACGGAACTCCATCCCGGCGACGTGACACCTGTCCCTGCAACCCTCGATACCGTGGAAACAGACCGCGCTGGCCTCGACGTTCTCGTCCCCGGCGACGAGTTCGAGACGGTCGAAGCGTTGGTCGAAGACGCAACGTTCGACTCCTACGATGCCTACCGTGCCGAACGGGGCGACGTGATGTTCGCCGTCGTCGTCATGCAGGCCGAGTCGGCGGGCGAAGCCGTCGCTGTCCCGGTGTACTACACGATGACGGAAGGTCAGCCGATGCTCGAACAGATCGAGGAGCGCGGAGAGATGCGCCTATACATCCGGCCTCTGTCGGACGACCGGCGCGTCGTCTTCGTCCAAGAGGACCCCGAAGCACTGGTGCCCGATGCTGACGGTAATAGTGACACTGCCGACGATACGTCGGACGCTGACAGCTGAAACCGCCGACGGTGAGACGGACGCTGACAGCCGAAACCGCCGACAAGGACACAGACGCTGACGGCGACGTCACCGGCGAAGCGTAATTGCAGGGAGAGAAAAAGAACGAACAGAAAAAGAACGGAATCAGTCGTCGCTGGCCTCATCGGCCAGTTCTTCGCGGCGCAGATCCTCACTCGCATCACGCACTTCCCGCATCACACTGGAGATGCGTTCTTCGGCTTCAAGTTCCTCTTCGACCGAGAGGTCCACGCCTTCGACTTCGAGAAGGAACTTCGCCACTTCGCTCACTTCGTACATCAACTCGTCGAGTTCCTCGGCCGTGAAGAATCCCGACATCGCACCGTACAGGAACGTCGCGCCTGCCTTCCGAACTTTCCCTTCGAACGATGACCGGGCCTGATTGACCGCCTGCGGCGTGTACGTGTCGGTCATGAACGGGACGAGTTCGGGTAGATTCTCCCCGATTTTCGTCATCTCGACACCCGTCTCAGTTCGGAAGTCCGCACAGAGTCGCGCGATGGCCCACTCGCGGGCGGTGACGTACGTGCGGTCGCGGAGGAACTCGTTGACTCGGTCGTACTGCGCGCCGTCCATCTTCTTGAAGCGCGCGTACTTCTGCACGTCACGCGGAATCTCCGGCTCCTCGTCCGTCGATTCGCCGTTCGTCCCGTCTGCGTCTGTCGATTTCTCGTTTGTCGATTCCGCGTCTGTTGATTCCGCGTCCGTCGCACCCGCTCCGTCGTCCCCTTCGCTGTCCGTTGCGTCGACCGATTCGATGTCTTCGGCGTCCGCCGACGCATCGCCGTCAGTCGGCCGCGGTTCGTCGCGGTCAATCGCCCCGGGGCGTTCGCCGTCTTGGGGCGTCTCCGCGGCGTCCTCGGTCGATCCGGTTGTCGCATCCGGGTCGGCGTCGGACCGTCCGTTTCGGTCCGGCGTCGTCCGGTCGTCGTCGGTCATACGGCGGGGTTTCCCCCCGCGGCGGAAAAGGATTCCGTCGGGCGGTCCGCCAAGCGCGAGGAAAACAACTGAAAAAACGGGCGAAACGGGCAACTGTTTTTTACCGCGGCCGCGACACCACGTCCCATGAAAGTGCTCTTGGGAGTTGGCGGGAGCGACGACTCGATACGCGCGGTCAAGCAAACCGTCGCGCGAGCGGCCGCCGCAGGCGACGATTTGACTGTCGCGGTCGTTGAAAACCCTGCATCGGATCGGTCGCGCGAGGAGATAACCGAAATCGTCCGCGAGATTCTCGACGAGGAGGGCGTCGAGGCCGAAGTTCGGCATCTCGAAGGCGACCCCGGCAGTCAGTTAGTCGATACCGCCGAGTCTGAGAATTTCGACGAAATCGTCCTCGGCGGCGGCGAGACGAGTCCGATGGGGAAGATAAACATCGGGAGCATCGCTGAGTTCGTCCTGCTGAACTCGCACGTCACGGTGTCTCTGGTCCGATGAGTACAGAACGCCGCTATCCGGATGCAGTTGCTGGGCCGTTCGAATCACCACCGGTCACGTTCGAGGACCGCGAAGGCCGCGACATCGAGGTTCGGCCGTACGACGGAAGCGACGAGGAGTTCGAGTCGCTCGTCTCCATGTACGACGCGTTCGACCCCGCCGACAGGGCGCAGGGGATTCCACCGGGACAGGAGCGGCGCATCCGCGACTGGTTAGACAACATCCTCGCCGAGGAGTGTCTGAACGTCATCGCGTGGGACGGCGACGACGCCGCCGGACACGCGACGCTCGTCCCCGACGACGACGCCTACGAACTCGCTATCTTCGTCCTCCAAGAGTATCAGGAGGCAGGCATCGGGACACTCCTCATCAAGTCGTTGCTGGGCCACGGTGCGGAGAACAGCGTCAAGAAAGTGTGGCTCACGGTCGAACGCTGGAACCGCCCCGCGGTCGGTCTCTACAAGAAAATCGGGTTCGAGACGAGCAACTCTGAGAGCTTCGAGATGGAGATGACGCTTCGACTCACTGAGTCAGCGGACTGACTCGGACGCAGTCGAAAATCCCACCACCAACACGCACCTACACCGAAAGGACGGGTTGGCTGGCGTAGAGGAGGACGTACTCGGCGGCCTTGGCAAGCACCTCGCCGGGGTCGCCCGAGACAGGTTCGCGCGGGACGACAACGAAGTCCGCCCCCAACTCTTCTGCCGTGTCGAGGACGACGCTTCCGGGATGTCTGAGCTTCATTTTCGTGGAGAAACCGTAGGCGACGGACGTAGCGAGTTCGACATCGTAACGAGCCGCGATTTCCCCCGCCGTCTCCTGAATCGCCGTGCTGTCGGCCACCACGTCTTCGTCGTCCACAGCACCGGTCTCGATGGCGCGGACCACGTCCCCGCCGAGGACGTGGACGGCGTGGACCGCGGCGTCGTACTCCGCGGCGATGGCGGCGGCGTGTTCGACGGCGTTCGCGGACTCCTCGCTCCGGTCTACGGGGACGAGGACGAGATTCACGTCCAACGGGCGTCGGTCGCTCATACCGGGGCATGCGACGGCCGCCGTCAAAAAGACCCACCCCGCACGACCGCAATTCCTCGGCTGGTTTTATGCCACCTGCGGGTGAACCGCCGCCCATGTTCGACACAATCGTCGTTGCCACGGACGGTTCCGAGAGCGTCCGCCGGGCCGTCGATGTCGCCTTGGACCTCGCAGACCGATTCGGTGCGTCGGTCCACGCGCTGTACGTTGTCGATGCCAGCGAGGTTGACTCCTCGCCCGAACGACTCCGTGATGAAATGCGCGAGGCGTTGACGGAACGCGGACAGCGCGCCCTCTCGGAAGTGGAGGAGGCAACGGACCGGTCGGTGACGACGGCCGTCCGCGAAGGACGGCCCGCCACCGTCGTCGGCGATTACGCCCGCGAGGTGGACGCGGACATGGTGGCGATGGGGACGCGCGGCCGACACGGCGAGAACCGATTCCTCATCGGATCGGTTGCCGAACGCGTCGTCCGCACCTGTCCGGTTCCAGTTCTCACGGTTCGTCAGTTAGCCGAAGACGAGACGGACGGACTGGAAGGAACCCCCGAATCAGCCTGAGCCACCCGTCGAAACGCCGACTGTGGGGCGCACGCCGGACCACGGAGATTTTCACCCCCGCACTCCTCGAACAGGTATGGAAGAGGAACTTATCGACAGTTCTCGGCTGTCGCTCTCGCGGAAGTCGCAGTTGCCCGGAACGGGCTTTTTCTATCCCGATTCGCTGGATGAAGAACGCGCCGAAGAACGAGTGAAAGAGGCCGTCGAAGACGCCGAAGCCGTCGTCATCGCCGACACGGACGCCGACGGACTCGGCTGTGTCGCCCTCATTCGAGAGATGTACGACGCGACACTTGACGTAGCGGCGTTCGAAGACGACGTGGCTCGCCGAGTCGAACGCTGGGAGGCGGATGGACCGATAGACGACGAGGACGAGGACGAAGACGAGGAACTGCCGCGCTCGACTGTCGCACTCGTCGGTGCAGGGCCGTACTCGCTGGACGACGCGCTCGAACGGGTTGCCGAGTACGCCCCCGAAGATATCGACGCCTACGTCTGTGACCTCTGTCCTGACCAGTACGAGTGGGTCGAAGACGAACTGGCCGCGCTTCTCGACCGCGCCGACTCCGTCTCGTGGTACGACCACCACCAGTGGGACGACGAGACGATGGTCGCCGTCCGTGATGCGGGCGTCGAACTCGTCGTCGGTGAGTCCGACGAGGAGTGTTCGACGGGCGTGACTCTGCGCTCGCTTGATTACGACTTCGACGACCGGTGGACCGAACTCGCCGCCGTCACCCGCGATCACGATCTGTGGCTGAAAGAAGACGAGCGAAGCGACGACTTAGCCGACTACGCCTACTGGGTCAGTCCCGAGGAGTACGTCGCGGTCGTCGGCGCGTACGGCGTCGATCTCCCTGAGATCGTCGAACAGTTCATCGAACTCCGTCGCGTCGAGAAACAGCAACTCATCGACGCCGCACTCGACCGCGCGGAGATAAAGCAGGTCGGTCCGTGGACTGTCGGCGTCACCTACGGTCGGTGTTCCCAGAACGAGGTCGCAGAAGGACTGCGCGAACGCGGCGCAGACGCCGCTGTCGTCGTCAAACCCGCTGGAAGCGCCAGTATCCGCGGGTCCGATGGATTCGAACGCGCCCACGAGGTGGCCGGGCAGGTCAACGGCGGCGGCCACCCGAAGGCCGCCGGCTGTAAGCCGGACATCTACGACGACATGCTGGACTACGCCCACCACTGGACGACGAACGGTGCGGCGGCAAAACGCGTCATCCTCGCCGCGTTCGAACGAGTGGCCGAGCAAGTGGCTGAGGAAAGCGAAGACGAGGAAGGAGCTGAGACGGCAGATGCGGACGACGAGGCCGACAAGACGGAGTCGTAACGGCCGTCGCTGAACTGAGAACAGCCAACCGGTTCGGTCCTGCAAAGAGACCAATCCACGAGTCCCTAATTATTTTGCCCCTTCGTGTTGGAAAACCAACATGGGACATTGTACTGACTGCGGAGCGGAACTCATCGAAGTCATCGAAAGCGACACCTCGGCGAAGTTCAGTGACGCCAGAGTGTGGGAATGTAACCAGTGTGGCGCGATACTCGGCGTGACGAGAATCGGCGTCTAACCCACGCTACAGTCGAGGCGGGGATCACGCTCGAACGCCCTATTCGTCCGCCTCTGCGGGTTCGGACTCGCCGGGTTGGACGCCCGTTTCGGTCTCCTCGCCGATAACCCACTTATCGGAATAGTTCGCCCCGCACGCGCAGTGTGCGTAGGCGTGGACCACGTCGCCGCGAGCGTAGAGACCGCCGACCTCCTCGTTTTGCTCCTCGGAGAACGAGAAGATGAACTCGGCTTGATGGTTCTCATCGGAGTCGTGGTCGGGGCATTCGCCGCCGCCGAGTTCACGGTCGATGTGGCCTTTCTCGGCCATCGCGGTGCGAGAGAACTCCATCGCGTCCATCCCGGTTCCGGCGGCGAACGCGCGGCGGCCGTCGTCGCCGGGGACGACGAGCACGTACCCGTTCTCGACTTCTTCGCCCAAATTGGGCAGTTTCCCCTGACTGTCGAGATACTCGTGTGTGAGAAACAGCGCGACGTCGTCGTGGCGTTCGCCCGCGAGGAACTCGTCGAGTTTGCTCATACGACGAGATACCCGCGGAAGCGTAAAAGTCGCGTGAACTCAGCCTATTCGTCGCGCGTGAACTTCTCGGCGATGTTCGCCAACGACTCGTTTGGCCGCGAGGGGACGGAGTACACCGTCCGCTTGCCGGGCTCGCGGAGTCCGTAACAGAAGCCCGCATCGAGTTCGTCGAATTCGACGGCCGACCCGGGGTCGCGGCTCGTCGCTTCACACCACTCGACGAGGCGGTTCGTCCCCTCGCCCGGTGTCCGAGCGAGCCGTTTGTTGTCGTACGCGCCGCGAAGGAGGCGGCTCGAACTGTCCGCCGTCACTCGGGCGTGGAACAGTTCGCCGCCGAGGGACAGCCGAATGATATCGCCGTCTTCGACGGCCGTGACCTCGTCCGGGAGACGGAGACAGGGGCGGCGAGTGCCGCCGCTACGCGCGATGGTCGCGCGGTACGACATCACCGAGTCGTGGTCGCTAGGGACGCGTTCCGACACGGTGAGTGAGTAGTTACTCTTCGTCCGCTTCGTCTTCCTCGTCGTCCTCGCCGAGTGCAGCGGCGACGTCGCCGCCATCGATGACTTTGGCGTTGACCTGCGCCGTCTCGTCGGAGACCTGACGGCCGCGAACGGTGACGCGCTTGCGCTCGCCGTCGCGGGACGGCTTGTAACCGACGCCGCCCTCAAGGAGGAGTTCTTTGAGGTTCGAACCGGCGACGTTCTCGCGCATCGGACGGCCCGCTTCGTCGGACCCGCCCGTGATTTCGAGCGTGAATCCGTCGAGACCGACGGCACCGCCGTCTACCTCGTCGCCGATGTCTCGGCCGAGGAATCGGTTCGCGTCCTGTCCATCAACCTCGAACTGGTGCGTGTCACCGGCGTCGGGGTCGGAGACGACAACCTTGAATTCTGCCATGCGTGGAACGTAACGACAGCCGGTAAAAAGTACGTCGAAAGCGCTTCCGCCCTCTCTTACCGTCGAGTGCCTGTTTCGGCCGGTTCTCAGTACGACAAGAGACAACAAGCACCAGCGGATAGACACATTGTAATTTCCGGTCGAAAACGGCGAGCCGAGAACGGGGTATTTCCCGGGCTTCAGCCCTCAAACCCGTCTTCCCATCGGAAGACGCCGTTACGCTGAACGACTTCCCCGTCTACGTCCATCCGCGACTCCTCGCTTACGTCCGTGATCATATCCACGTGGACGGCCGAGTCGTTACCCGATTCGCCCTCGGGGAGACAGGAGCCGTAGGCGCGGCCAACAGCGAGGTGAATTGTATCGCCCATTTTCTCGTCGAACAGGATATTGTCCGTAAAGCGGTCGATACCGCGGTTCATCCCGATTCCGAGCTCACCAAGCCGGCGCGCGCCGTCGTCGGTGTCGAAAATCTCTGCGAGGGCATCTTCCCCTGATTCGGCGGTGAAATCCGTTACTTCACCGTCCGCAAACGTGAGATGGACGTTTCGAACGCGTGAACCGGAGATTGTCATCGGCACGTCGAAGAACACCTCGCCCTCGGGGTCGTACGGTGCGGTGAACACTTCCCCGGAGGGGAGGTTATGCGAGTCGTAGGCGACGGAGGCGGCGGAGTTGACGGCCGTACGGCCCTCGATAGACATCCGAATGTCGGTGTTATCGCCTTTCACGAGTCGCACTTCCGACCCCTCATCGAGAATCTCCTTCATATTCGCCATCTGGTCGGCCAGTTCCTCCCAGTCGCGGCAAACGGCATCGTAGACGAACTGCTGGTACTCCTCGTAGGCCATTCCGGCTTGTTGGGCGAGCGAACGCGTCGGATGAACGGTAGACACCCAGTCGGTGTCCATGCGCGCCTCGCGGACTGGCTGGGAGGCACGATCCGACGCTTGCCGCGTCTCGCCGGGTACGTCGGCAGTGGCGAACGTGTTGCGTCCGCCGCCGAGGAACAGCACTGAGTCGGCGTTCTCGTAAAGGGCGAGTTCGTGCGCTCCGAAGTCGAATTCCGCATCGTGTGCGCGCAGATACGCGCGCAAGACTTCGTCGGACGCGTAGGTAGTGACGACGTTCGCGCCGCGTTCTCCGAGTTTTTCGGCGACGGCGACGGCGAGTTCGTGAGCACCTTCGGCGACGCTCACCACCACGTCGTCGCCCGACTCGATTCGCGCACTCCAATCGACCAGTACCTCGGCGTGGTCACGGATTCTGGGGTCCATATCGGAGCGTCACGCGGCGCGATAAAAACAGTCGCGTCTGCGAGAGAGTGAGAAGGGTTACTCCAAAAGATCGAGGAGTGCGTCGAACTCCCGGCTGTATGCGGTGAGAACGTCCTTGAAGGAGACGATTCCGACGTACTGGTCCATCTCATCAAGCACGATGGCCTCGCGGACATCTTCGCGGGCGAACACGGCCACGAGGTCCGACCGACTCGCCACGCGCCGAATCGTCACCGGATCGCCGGAGACGAGTTCGGCGACTGATTCCGAACCGAGGTCCTCTCCGGCGACGACGGCGCGGCCTAACGTCGCGGGCGTGATGATGCCCAGCGGACGGTCCTCATCGAGGACGACGACGGCATCGGCATCGGTGTCACGCATCACCGTCGCAACATCCGCGATGGGCGTTTCCGGTGCAGCAGTCGGGACGTCCGTTCTGAGGAGTTCGTCGAGCATTGGTTTGTACTTAGGTGTCACAGTACATAGGCGCGTCGCGTTCTCGTACGCGACTCGGCGAACCGGAACCACTACCTCCCCCGCGGATTGACGGCCACGCATGCAACTGGGCGTCATCGGACTCGGACGGATGGGACAGATAGTGGTCAATCGCGTACTCGACGCTGGACACGACGTCGTGGCGTTCGACCTCTCCGAAGAAGCCGTCGCAACGGCGGCCGACGCGGGGGCTGAACCCGCCTCCAGCATCGAGGACTTGATGAACCGACTCGGCGACGAAAAGCGCATCTGGCTCATGGTCCCCGCGGGCGAAGCGGTGGACGCGACGCTGGACGAACTCGACCCACATCTCGACGGACAAGACGTGGTCGTGGACGGCGGAAACTCGTACTTCGAGGAATCCGTCCGCCGCGCGGAGGCGACCGAGGCCGCGTACCTCGACTGCGGTACGTCCGGCGGTCCCGCCGGTGCCGAACTCGGCTTCTCGCTCATGATTGGCGGTCCCGAGTGGGCCTACGAGGAACTGACGCCCGTTTTCGACGCGGTTGCGACCGGGCCCGACGGCCACGACCGGATGGGTCCCGCCGGATCGGGCCACTACGTGAAGATGGTCCACAACGGCGTCGAATACGCTCTCATGCAGGCGTACGGCGAGGGCTTCGAATTGCTGGCGAACGGCCGCTACGATCTCGATCTCGAAGCCGTCTCACGGACGTGGAACAACGGTGCAGTCATCCGGTCGTGGCTGCTCGAACTCTGCGAGGAAGCGTTCCGCGAGGAGGGCAACGACCTGGGCGACGTGGCCGACCACGTCGCCGGTGGTTCGACGGGTACGTGGACGGTTCAGGAGGCGCTCGAACAGGAGGTTTCGGTTCCGCTCATCTACCAAGCGCTCGCCGAGCGGTTCGACAGTCGGAATGAGGGGCGGTTCTCCCGCCGTCTGGCGAATCGCCTGCGTTACGGATTCGGCCGGCACGAAGTCGTCCGCGAGGAGTAAGCGTCTGCGAGCGGCGCGAAGTTATCTGTGAGGAGAGGGCGGGACAGTCGCGGAGATGGCCTCACTGTCACGGATCGCCCCGTGGTGCTGCGTCGGCGTCACCGCCCGCCCTGTTTTTCCACCCGAAACACCTGTGTTTCGGGGATGTAGATGGAGACAGGTTTGTCGCCACCCTGTCGGATCACCCACGCGCGTCGCGTCTTGTCGTACTCAATGGTCGGTGCTTCGTACTCGACGACGCCTGTGCCGTCGTCGTAGACGATTTTTGCCACGACAGAGAAAGAACGAGCGAGACCAAAACAGTTCGGTCGAAGTCGAAGATATTCGGCTCCGCACCCCGCGAACCGCCCGCCCGTGTAAACACAATCATAATCCCCTTAACCCCCGACTCCGTAGCCGCCGGCATGGTCGAAATCAACCTCGTGGGGCTGGGTATCGGTATGACCCTGACGCTCATGGCCGTCGCCCTGCACTTCTCGCGGGGGACCGAGTGGACGCCCGCCGCGGACATCTCACAAGAGGTCCTCGAACGTCGGGCGAGTACGGTCCCTGAGACGGACTTCCCCGAACCGATGAACCGTTCCATCGGCGGTGGCGGCGTCGCCGCGGGTGCAGTCGCTAGCGGCGAAGAGGGTGCGGAACTCGAAGGCGAAGCCGAAGAGGAGTCGTCGAGTCCCGCCGATATCCCCGAGGACGAAGTCGAATACTTCGAGGTCGAGTACGCAAAACAGGGCGCGACTATCGAGGTCGCAAACAACGAGACTGTCCTCGAAGCCGGTGAGGACGAAGGCATGGACCTCCCGTACGCGTGCCGACAGGGGCAGTGTGTCTCCTGTGCCGGACAGATTACCTCCGGTGGTAGCTCCGAGGACTACGTCGTCCACGACAACCAGCAGATGCTTGGCGACGCCGAACTCGACGATGGCTACACGCTGACCTGTGTCGCCTATCCCAAGGCTGACTTCACCATCGAAACCGGCGAAGCGCCGTAACGCAGTCGATTCCCCCGAGGATTACTTCTCTCGAACGTTTGATCGCGTAGCGCACTCCCCACGAGGTGCGTAGTATTTCGATTCGAAACATCCGGCGGTCCCTTCCCATTTCGACGGGTTGAAACGAAAACCACCCGTGCCTAGTGTCCAGTGCCTACAACGCCTCCGCCAGATGGTGGCTCTCTCACAGAGGGCGACCTGCGCCGACCGATGTTCGCACTCGCGTGGCCCATTATCGTCACCGAGTTGCTACAGGTCGCCTACAATCTCGCAGATACCATCTGGCTCGGTCGTCTCTCGACTGACGCGGTCGCCGCCATCAGCCTCGCCTTCCCGCTTATTTTTCTGCTTATCTCCGTCGGCGGGGGATTCACAGTCGCCGGAACCATCCTCGTCGCCCAGTACACCGGTGCAAAAGAGGAAGGGTCCGCGGGCGTCGTCGCCGGACAGACGTTCGCGTTTATCAGCATTATCGCCGTCGTCGTCGGCCTCCTCGGATTCGCCTCGACGGACCTGATGCTCGGCGTGCTGCCGAGTTCCGCCGCGACCGCAGGACAGGTCATTCCCCACGCGGGCGATTACATGCGCGTGTTCTTCCTCGGTCTGCCGTTCCTGTTCGGCTTTTTCGTATTCTCCTCGCTCATGCGCGGGTACGGCAACACGCGCGCGCCGATGGTCGTGATGTTCATCAGCGTGGCCATCAACGTCCTCGTAGACCCCATCTTCATCTTCGGCTTCGAGTCGAACCCGCTGTTCGGGATGCTCGGCATCCGCGGCGTCGAGTCCACGCTGTTCGCCGCGACGGGATTCGAAGGCTACGGCGTCACCGGTGCCGCAATCGCAACCGTTCTCTCTCGCGCTGTCGCCACCGTTATCGGCCTGTACGTCATCTTCGGGACCAGCGCCGGCCCCGACGTATCGGTATCGGATTTCGTCCCGCAACGGGAGTACATCGAGAAAATCATCCGGTTGGGTGTCCCGAGCGCCCTCGAACAGTCCGCGAGTGCGCTCGGTTTCATCACACTCACGGCGATGGTCGTGACGTTCGCCCCCGAAGTCGTCGCCGCCTACGGTCTCGGCAACCGTCTCACGTCCTTGGTGTTTCTCCCCGCACTCGGACTGGGTCGAGCGACGGACACGATTGTCGGGCAGAATCTCGGGGCAGAGAAACCTGAACGCGCCGAACGGGCGGTGTGGTTGGCCGCAAAGGTTGGCGCGAGCGTCATGGTCGTCATCGGTGTCGTCGCCTTTCTCTTTGCCGAGCCTATCGTCAGCGTATTCATCGATACCGGAACCGACTCGGCAACGAAAACGATCGAACTGGGTGCCGAATACATCCGTGTCCGTGCCTTCGAGTTCGGCTTCATCGGCGTCCTCCAAACTGTCCTCGGTGCGTACCGCGGCGCGGGCAACACGAAAACGGCGCTTGCGTTCTCGCTATTTGCGCTCTGGTTCGGACGCATTCCCATCGTCTACTATCTCTCGTTCATGCAGGGCTTCGGCGAGATGGGTATCTGGATCGGGATGGCCGTCGGACAGATTCTCGGCGCGATTGCGGCGGCCGCGTGGTTCACCCGCGGGACGTGGAAACGGGCGGTTATCGATCACTCGGAGGCTGCCATGGAGTGAGATTTATCAACGTGGTTCACAACGGTTAAACGCAGGCGAGCGGTATCTGTGCCCGAGGGCCCGTAGCTCAGTGGACAGAGTGCTTGGTTCCGGACCAAGATGTCGCGGGTTCAAATCCCGTCGGGTCCGTTCGCGTCGCTCACTCCCCCGACGACCTCCCACTCGCTAGCGCTCGTGGGAGTCCCGTCGGGTCCGTACAGTTCTGGAGCGGTGTAGAACCAAAGAACGAGTGCTGTAGCCCCCAAATCACACGTTTTCTCGTCCACGGGGTCTGGCACGCACCGTGACGAACTCACTACGATATCCAGCACACAAAGTACAGCAGTACACTCATTACATCAGCACACTACAGTCATAGTATGCCCGTGAGCATCGACGACTTCGAGTCCGGTGACCTTCCACGAGGACCAAGCGTCCCGGAACAGGTGGTCACGTATCTCTACACCCACAGCGATCAGGCGTTCACGCGCTCGGAGATTGCGACCGCCATCAGTGAAGACCCGAACACCGTCGGCACTGCACTCTCCCGCTTGAAGGACCGTAATCTCGTTCGCCACAAGCGGGAGTTCTGGGCAATCACGGATGACGACGAGCGCGTCGCCGCCGCGTACGACCTCCACACCACGACCGACAGACTAGACGACGAAGACGGCGGTATCGACGCTGACGAATGGGAGACAGTGGCACCAGAAGCACCCCATCCGAGCGAACGAGACGAGGACGAACAGTAGATGCAACCAGAGCGTGGTGACGTCGTCCGGAGTTCCGACCCGTTCAAACTCGGCGACGACAGGCAACGACCGTGGCTTATCGTCAACAATAGCACGCACCCGTTCGGTGACCAGCAGTACATCGCCGTCGCCATCTCGACGAAGGGGTACGACGATTCACTCCCACTTACCGATGACCTGTGGGAGGTCGGTGGTGTTCCTCGCGACTCGTTCGTCTCACCGTGGGCAGTTCATTCACCTCGGAAAGAGGACTTCGTCGCCTGGCAAGGGCGTCTCGAAAAGGCGTTTGTAGACTAAGTCGTCGAGCAGGTAGAAGTGTATCTGCGGTAGTTAGAACTGTGTGTCGTTAATCGCCAGACAGCACGCCGATTAACACGGTTCTGTCACACGCGATGACGCATTCCCGTCGGGTCCGTTCGCTTCGCTCACTCCCCCGACGTACTCACACCCATTAGCGTTCTGGAGATACCGTCAACTCCGTCGCTTTTTCAGTCCTCTGTTCGCCACAGGAAAGCCACAGCGGGCAGTTTGTGATTTCGATGAGAACGGTCGTAGCGCTCGCTCGTTCCACCGTTTCAGCTCTGCTGAAATGCTGAAAAAAGATGGAAATCACGTCGATTGTGAGACCGGACTGGGGACCGTGGCTCCACTCAATCGAGCGGTCGCACACGAGCACCGGTCCAGATACGCGCAGCTTATTCGAGGTCGAAGCGGTCGAGGGTCATCACTTTGTGCCACGTCTCTACGAAGTCGTGCACAAATTTCTCCTCGCCGTCAGCAGCTCCGTAGACTTCCGCGACGGTACGAAGTCGGGCGTTCGATCCGAAGATGAGGTCGAACCGGGACCCTTTCCACTGGACTTCGCCCGTCTCACGGTCGCGTAGCTCGAACACGTCCTCGGAGTCCGAGACCGGTTCCCACTCGGAATCCATGTCGAGCAGGTTCACGAAGAAGTCGTTAGTCAGCGTCTCCGGCTCGTCGGTGAAGACGCCGAGATCGGAGCCCTGGTAGTTCGCGTCCAGCGCCCGCATCCCGCCGACGAGGACCGTCATCTCTTCGACCGTCAGGTTCAGCAGTTCCGCCTTGTCCACCAGCAGTTCTTCGGGCTTCTCGTCGACACCGCTCTCGATGTAGTTCCGGAACCCGTCGGCTTTCGGCTTGAGCGCCTCGAACGACTCGACGTCGGTCTGTTCCTGCGTGGCGTCCGTCCGTCCGGGCTCGAACGGAATTTCCACGTCGTACCCGGCGTCTGCCGCCGCCTTCTCGACGGCCGCGTTACCGCCCAGCACGATCAGGTCGGCGAGCGAGACTCTGGTCTCATCAGATTGTGAACTGTTGAACTCGTCTTGAATACCTTCGAGCGTCTCCAATACCGTCTCAAGCTCTTCCGGCTCGTTCACTTCCCAGCTCCGCTGCGGTTCGAGACGGATGCGCGCGCCGTTTGCGCCGCCGCGCTTGTCGCTGTCGCGGTACGTCGATGCCGACGCCCACGCGGTCTTGACCAGTTGAGAGACGGAGAGGTCCGACCCGAGAATCTCCTCCTTGAGTTCGGCGGCCGCTTCGTCGTCGATGAGGTCGTAGTCGGCGTCCGGCAGGGGGTCCTGCCACAGCATTACTTCGTCCGGGACTTCGGGGCCGAGGAACCGCTCCGGCGGGCCCATGTCGCGGTGAATGAGCTTGTACCAGGCCTTTGCGAAGCACTCTTGGAACTCGTCGGGGTTCTCCTGGAAGCGCTCGAGAACCTCCCGGAAGTCCGGGTCTCGCTTCAGGGCGATGTCCGTGGTCAGCATCATCACGTCTTCCTTCTCCGACGGGTCCTCGACACCGGGTGCAGCGTCGTCTAACTCGCCACCCTGTGTGGTCCACTGCCAGGCACCGCCGGGACCCTGCTCAGGCCACCATTTGTACTCGAGCAAGTTGTCGATGTAACCCATGTCCCACTGAATCGGCGTGGTGTTCCACGGGCCCTCGATCCCGCTGGTGATCGTGTCGGGACCTTTGCCGGAGCCGTACTCGTTCTCCCAACCGAGACCCTGCAGGTCGATCGGAGCTGCTTCGGGCTCGGGTCCGAGGTTGTCGCCGGAGTCGGCGCCGTGGACCTTCCCGAAGGTGTGGCCACCAGCGATGAGGGCGACAGTCTCCTCGTCGTTCATCGCCATTCGGCTGAACGCCTGTCGGATGTTCTTCGCGGAGCCCTCGACGTCCGGCTCGCCGTTCGGACCTTCCGGATTCACGTAGATGAGGCCCATCACGGTGTTGCCGAGTGGTTCCTTGAGGTCGCCCTCCTCGTCGAAGCGGTCGGAGGAAGTCTTCTCCCACTCGTCCTCCGGACCCCAATCGACTGCCTTGTCGGGTACGTAGTCGTCTTCGCGGCCGCCGGCGAAGCCGAACGTCTCGAATCCCATCGACTCCAGCGCGACGTTCCCGGCCAAGACGATCAGGTCACCCCACGAGAGCTTGCGGCCGTACTTCTGCTTGACCGGCCAGAGCAGGCGACGAGCCTTGTCGAGGTTCACGTTGTCCGGCCAACTGCTGATCGGTGGGAGGCGCTGACGACCACCGGCCGCACCGCCGCGGCCGTCAACGGTGCGGTACGTGCCAGCGCTGTGCCACGCCATCCGAATGAAGAGCGGTCCGTAATGACCGTAGTCGGCAGGCCACCACTCCTGCGACGTGGTCATCACCGCTTCAATATCTTCCTTCACGGCCTCGAAGTCGAGTTTTTCGAACTCCTCGGCGTAGTCGAACTCCTCGCCCATCGGGTCGGTCTGACGAGCGTTCTGGTCGAGAATCTCCAGGTTCAACTGATTCGGCCACCAGTCTTGGTTGGACCTATTCATGCACGATTGGTTGTTCCTTTTTACTGATAAGATTGTCTAATTCAGAATGGGTATTTGCTGCACCATAAGCAATCTTTTGGATTTATAAAGGATTGTCAGTGGGTGGGTCACACCTGAATTCAGCACAGTTCGGGCGAGATATCACTGATGAATAATTTTGGCTGGGCGACTAGATGTATATTAAACTGGGAACCGAACCGGGAGGTATCGTGATACTGGTAGTGGACAACGCAGTGGAAGGTGGATACATGGCCGGCGAAGTCGCCCGCCTGTTACCCGGCGATGACGTGCGGATGTACAACTATCCGAACGGAGACGACGATCCATCGCTCGAGGACGTTGACGGCGTGGTCATCGGCGGAAGCGGCGCTGGCGTCTACGACGAACCGGACCAGCCGTGGATTACCCGACAGAAGGAGTTCGTCGAGGCAGTCATCGACGAAGAAATCCCGCTATTGGGGATCTGTTTCGGACACCAACTCGTAAACGAAGTACTCGGGGGCACCGTCGTCAACAGCGGAGAGTCCCGAAACTATCTCGTCGAAGCGTCGCTAGCCGAGATTCCCCTTTTTGAAGGAGTTAGAAACGTCGTCCCCGTCCTCCACTCCGATATCGTGACCGAACCGGGTGAAGGGATGGAAGTCGTCGGTACAGCCGACTACAACCGATACTTTGCGACGCGCCATCACGAGCGTCCAATCTGGACCGTCCAGTATCACCCCGAGTTCACGCCCGAAATCCGTCCTGAATACAGCGATTCGTGGGACGAAAGCGAGTACTCGTTCGAGGCGTCCACGGCGACACGAACGCTCGAAAACTTCTCCCAGTGCTGCCAACAACGGACATCCGTGAGCGACTGATTCGAAGACCAGTTTTTCACACTTTTTGGTTTGCCTAACAACCGAAACTTCTTTAGATTTTTAGGCCGGCCAAAATCCATGGACAAGGTACTTGCGACGCGCTGGACACCGACCCACCGAGCGTCTCTCGAACACGGCGATACAGCTGTCAATAGTCGTTCGCGCGTGAAGGCTGTAGATAGTTCGCGGACCGAGTCGGTGGCCGAACCGACGAAGCGCCGGAGATAGAAGCCAGCGCAATGTCCGAATTCGACGGGGGAAACACGGCTCCGTTCGGTGATCGACCGACAGAGACGGATTCGTACGTCGAGTCATCCGTCGTTCGATGGGGGAGCGGATGAGCGGCCGCCCGCAATATCTCATCGCGCTGTATATTGCCGAGCATCGAGAGTCGGCACCCGTCTCACCCGGTATCGTCGCATCGATGCTCAATCGATCATCAGCAACGGCAATAGAGACGTTCCATCGGTTGGACGACGAGGGACTGGTCACCTACAAACCGTACGACGGTGCCGAACTCACACAGGTCGGACGAGAGACGGCAGCAGAGTTGCATGACACGTACGTGACGCTCTCGTGGTTCTTCCGAAGCGTGCTCGAACTCGATGACTACGAATCCGAGGCGATGGAGATGGCGGGAGTCGTGAGTCCCGATATCGCGGATCGACTCGCATCGACACTCCCCTACGACGGCGACGCTGCTGTGGAGACACGAGGGGAACCATACGTTTCGACCGGTGACTCTGCTCAAGAGTGACTTCGCACGCCTCGAAAAGACGGAAATGAAACCACAAACCCCCTAAAACAGATTCTCAGGGTGCTAATCCGAGAACGCGAGCGATAGCGTACTCGTCGGATCCGTCACTAGAACGGTGGCTCGTAGTCTTTGTACTCTTCCATCTCCTCCATTTCTGCGGTCTTGTCCGGCATCACGGCCGCTCGGGGGCCACCTGCGCGACGGACAGTTACTTTCGAGATGTCGTCAACTTCGTCGGGGAGGCGATGTCTGATCGCTCGCATCGTCATCGGTGCAATACCGCATCCCGAGCAGGCACCACCGATGGCAACCGTCACTTCACCGGTTTCGTTATCGACGTCTTCGATCTCGAAGTGTCCGCCATGTTCCTGAATCTGCGGGACGTTGTTACTGAGGTAGTTTCGCGTTCTTCGTTCAAGACTTTCAGCACTCATACAGAATACCATACACCCGTATTTGTAATAAATCTGTGGTGTTTGGCGGGCCTAAATCTCCGTTTGTGAGGATTAGGCTAGCCAAATTCAGACATATTCAGTGTTTATTGGCAAGTAAATTTGATAATTCGAAATGTGCGTTTTGTCTCTAAAACGACATCGGCACGGTAGAGAACGACGTCACGAGACCAGAAACAGAGACTGTCTCACCCACACTGACAAGCGAATTTTTCTGGGAGACAGTTCTACCACAGTTGTGCCAGAGAAGGTTCGTGAACCGTCGCCGACCGGTTCAGAACGTGATGTCCCCACTGAGTCTTTACCGCAGTCGATCATAGAACAGTTCAATGACAAACTGGGACGAACGGTTCCGCTCCGGCGAGTATCCAAGCGATCCGGAGCCAGCACCGCTTCTCGAACAGTACGTCGATGCACTCCCACCGGGACGCGCACTCGACGTTGCGGCTGGTACCGGACGAAACGCCGTCTTCCTCGCCGAGGAAGGCTACGAAGTGGAAGCCATCGACCAGTCTCGCGAAGGGTTGCGAATCACGCGTGAGCGAGCACGTGACCGCGATGTTGCCGACCAACTCGACTGTCTCCAAGTGGACATCCCTTCTCACGAGTTTCCCCAAGACAGGTACGATCTCATTACGGTCAGCTTCTATCGCACGGTTGATCGGCTCCCAGATCTCATCGACGCACTCGCCGAAGACGGCGTTCTCTTCTACGAACATCATCTGCGGTCGACCGATCAGTACGAGGCGGGTCCGAGCGGTGACCAGTATCGCTTCGGGGCAAACGAACTGCTCCACACCTGCTTGGACCTCACCGTACTCGCGTTCGATGCGAAAACCGAATCCCGAGACGACGGCCGGACCGCAATGCGAACCCAAATCGTCGCCCGGAATTCGAGTGGACAAGCACAATCCTATCCGGCTGTCGGTCTGGATTCTTAAAAGAGGTGTTACTGTACGTCTGCGCGGGAGGCACGCGTGAGAAGACGGACAGCGATGCCGCCCAGAGCGGCGTTAGCCCCCAGAAGAACGATGAGCGAAGGGATAACTGTGTTCCAGAACCCCGAGAAGACGGTGACATGGAGAACAGACAGCGTGTCTTGACCGAGCATGAGCGCCCGGATGGCGTCAACACCGTAGGTGATCGGATTGAACACCGCGAACGTCCGAATCCAGCCCGGGAGGACCGAAAGGGGGAGAAACGCGCTGGAGACGAACAGTAACGGGAACGTCAGGAGGTTCGCAATCATGATTGTCGCCTCTCTGTCGCGGGTCACGAGCGCGACGATATTCGAGTACGCCATGAAGACACCGCCGAATATCACCGCGATGCCGACGATACCGATAGCGCCGATAGCTCCCGTCTGGAGATAGGTCTCGACCGAAGCAGCCGATTGCAGAAACAGCATCGCGTAGCCGAGAGCGAGGATGATCGCCGTCTGGATAGCGATGCGAACCACCTCCGAAAGGACCTTCCCTAGGAACATCGCCCCCCGATTCATCGGGGAGACGAGTATTTTCTCGAACATCCCCGTTTCGATGTCATCGACCAGCCCGATACCGGAGACGGCCGCCGCGGCGAGCGCAGATTGAATCACGATGGCCGGAGTGAGATACGTCACGTAGTTGATCTCGTCACCGAGTGTTTGGGAAAGCGTCCCACCAGCAATCGAACCGAAGACTTCGGCCATCAGCACGAAGAAGATGATCGGTTGCACGAGCGATGAGAACGTCACGAAGGGGTTTCGGGACGTCTTGATGAGCCATCGCTTGAGACTGACTCGGATGTCCACCACGAAACGGTTCCCCGATGCTCGCTGTGCAGTCCCGATTTCGGACGTGTCGGCATCGTCGGTGAATCGACTCATTTGGACACCTCCTGCATCGAGGTGACCCCGTGCTGTGGAGACAGATCAGAGGAGTTCGAACGTTCTCCAGTGATAGAGAGAAACACGTCGTCGAGCGTCGGTGACCTAATGTCGAGGCCGGTGACCGTGATGTCGGCGTCGTCGAGTGAGACGAAGAGGTCGGTCACGGCTTCTCTGGCGTGTTCGGACGTGATTATGAGACCGCGATCCGTCGTTTCGATAGTTGCGGCTTCGAAAGCGTTCGATTCACGAACGATTCTCGTTGCTCGCTCCGTTGTCCGTGCAGCGGGATCGTCCAGCGCCAACTCGATGATGTCGCCACCGACCCTCGACTTCAGCGCGTCCGGGGTGTCCGTTGCGATGATCTCACCGTCCTGAATGACGGCGAGACGGTCACAGAGCCGATCCACTTCCTCCAGATACTGGGTCGTCAGAACTACCGTCGTCCCTCGTTCGTTGATCGACCGGAGATACTCCCAAAACCGGATTCGTGCTTCGGGGTCGAGACCGGTCGTCGGTTCGTCGAGAAACACGACAGGCGGTCGATGGACGAGTACGGTGGCGGCATCCAGCCGTTTTTTCATTCCACCGGAGAAGTTCTCCGCCCGTTTGTCAGCAACGTGCGTCAAATTCACGAGCGCCAGTAACTCATCAACCCGTTCGTCTCGTTCGCCCGCCGGGACGCCGTAGATGTCACAGGCAAAGCGAACGTTCTCACGAGCGGTGAGTGCTTCATCAACGCTCGTCTCCTGTGCCATGTAACCGATAGATTCGCGGACCGCTTTCGAGTCATTCTCGATGTCGAATCCGTTGATACTCACCGAACCCAGATTCGGACGGAGTAGCGCGGCGAGCGTTTTGATCGTGGTCGTTTTGCCGGCACCGTTCGGGCCCAGAAAGCCGAAGAACTCGCCCGCCGAAACGGAGAGATTGACGCCGCAAACGGCTTCAGTACCGTCATCGTAGGTAACGTGTACGTCCGTCGCGTCGATTGCAAGTTGTGCTGCGTCTGATTGATCCGCGGCACCGGACTGATTCGCTGCGTCTGATTGATCCGCGGCACCGGACTGATTCGCTGCGTCTGATCGATCTGCGCGATTCGTCTGTACGGTCGAACGAGGGGCGTTCATCGCTGCACCGTCACGTTGGCGGCAGATTCGGCTAAGACTGTATCTCAGTCGTGAGGCCATTTATACGACAGCGAACGACTCCAACCGCATGCGGTGGTTCGACACCGGCGTCCTCACACCGGGAGCGGGGGCCACGTCGAGGCAACTGTCGTTTCGATGAGGTGGGTCTGTGCGCGACGAAGTCGTTCGGAAAGCGAAGACGCAGTAATACCGAGTTCGCCCGCGACATCGTCCAGAGACGCGGTCCGTGGAATCTCGAAGTATCCCATTTCGTAGGCCGTTCGGAGCGCCTCGCGCTGGGGGTCGGTAAGCCCATCACCCGGCTCTTCGGGTTCGCCGTCGTGGGTTAATCGGCGGAGCGAGAAGCCGGCGTTTTGCTGCCAGAATCGGCGGAACATATCAAACTCGTCCGTATTAGCGAACCACCCTGTTTGAATCCAACCGGAGGAGGTGACACGGATCCGCTCGATGATGGCATCGGTGGTAGCGAGCGCGCGGAGACCGTCGAGATCATCGATTTGTTCACCGAGTTTTGCTTCTAACCCGACCGCTGGGAGGATCTGATATCGGTGTGTCTCGCCCGCCCGTCCGACCAGAGTGTACTCTGCCGCGAATGCTCCCGACTCGAAGGCGCGTTCGATTGCATCAGGGTCCCCGTGCGTTATATGGGCGATAAACGGTGGCCGATTGCCGTGGTTGAACTGGATTGCAACCTCTATCATCGCCTCTGGCACGGCCGCCGCCACCTCGACGAGCGGGAGTGCATCACAATCGATTTCGAACTCGGCGACGAGACCCATATCGTTCCGATTTCGGTCGGGACTAATGTGGGTGTTGATGGCTCTCGACCCCGGATACACTCGGAAATTTGGCGGGCATTGTCTCGCCACATCCATACGAGATCCGCCACGAACGCTCCGCAACCACGTCTTTTCACTGACACTGAAATTGAAGCGCAGTGCCCAGAAGAATACCCGAGAAAGAATGCGACATGGTATCTGTTAACTCACCAGAGAACCAATCACGAGTATGTCGAAACACGAAGCGACCTTCGAGATACACTCAAAATCTGATTCGTACGCTGTGCGGCGCATCCTAGAACAAGCGTACGACACGATTCGAGAAGAGTCACGAAGCGTCCGAGAAGGAACAGACGACGCAACCGCGATCCTTCAAGAGTTCAAAACACTTCGAGAGGAAGCGAGACAACCAACGACGGGGAAACTGACGATTACCTACGAACAGTACGGTGACGAATTTGATAGCTGAACTGATATGAAGACAACAGAGAGATATTTCGAATAGACGACAAACCGATACATTTGAACCGACCTACCGGGATCACAACCGGATCATACCCTCACTAGACGGGTGAACTCGAAAAGAAACAAAGTCTCAGCACGGAAATTGAAAAAGTAAGAGAGCGTTCACATTGAATAGGTAGTGATTGCAATCCGACCGTCAATGTAAGGTGGGTTGACACTGAAAAGACTCACAGATGGGTGACAGACGGTCACAACCGACAACAGAGTGGTTGGAGAACGAGAAAGTAAAGCGGATCCTCACGGAGTATCTCGACGAGACAGACTACCGCATCTACAAGGAGCTAAACCGCGACGGTCGGATCTCCGACACAGAACTGGGCGAACGTGTCGGTCTGTCGCGGACCGCAGCACGCCGGCGGCGGGAGAAGCTACAGAGTGAAGGACTCGTTGACGTACTCGGGGTACTCGTACTCCAAGAGGCCGAACTCGCGTACGCCGACGCGTTCGTAACCCTCAATTCGGATATTAGTCAGGACGATTTCGATGACTTTCTTTCGAAAATCGAAGGCGAGGAACTCATCTACGAAATCGACGAGTACATGGGGAAATACGACCTGTTGCTCCGTGTGTGGCACGCGTCGCTCTCAGATATTAAGAGCTATCTCAGAGCACAGTTACAGACCCACGACGCGGTCGAACGGTACGAGACTGTGCCCGTGACGAAGACGCACAAGGCGTGGCACAAAATCCTCTCGAACAGCGATTAACTCGAGCAGCAACCGCGAGAGTGTCGAACGTGGTCTGTGTCATGGAGTGTCGGATTCACGCCCGTCGGTAGACGACGTCTGGCGGGCAACCAGAACGCTCTGCGTTCTGGTAACGCCCTAAAGGACGGGACTTTCTCCTTGAGTCAGATAGTCTGCAAGGCAGGGAAATATTCTGAGTCGGCTCTGTTGAACCCCAGTTACTGATAACCTCAAAGACGAGACGATTAGCACACTCGACCTCGTTGTCCAGCCTCGAGAGAAGGCAGGTACCGAACTCCTCATCGATGGCGAAATCGAACTCGGTGGCAGTGGATTACTCAGTAGTGGCTATTCACTGAGCGGGAGACTTGACTTGGAGTTCCCAACACTTGACGACCAGTAGAGGATAGTCGTTCAGTTCTGAGTACCCTGATTGAAAGACTCACCCGCTGTCTGTGTCAAGGTCTGAGGGTTTCAACAGAGCCCGAAATTACTGACCACCTGGTGGCTCGTGATCGTCTGAGAGGAATATGCTGTTTTGTTTCGGGTCGAAGTAGACTTCTAACGCCCGGAGTGCCCCAGCATAGGTCGCAATCATCACAAGCACGAATCCAATTAGACCGGAAAGGATGAGCCCGAGGACCATCATTCTGATCCTGTCACTCCCACATAATAAAAGGATACTAAGCAGTACGCATTCTTCACCCGGCTGTTTCAGCCCAGTTTATTCTGAAGAATGGAATTTCAACAGAGCCTCTGAGCCATATATAGGACACTCCATTCGGAGATCCCAATCCTATGCAATACATTAACAAACAGCCAGGTATGGCAACAGAAGGCAAACAGGCCGAGCAGACGTGGACAGTCGAACAGGAGCGGCACGCAAAGAGTATCGAAGAACTCGATCTCCACGAGATTCGCAGGCAACCAGTCGTCAAGTTCGTCACCGCGTTCCTGATCGGTGCAGTGTTCTTCCTCGTTCCCGTGCCGTATCAGGGTGAACTGACGGTCCCGTTCGACATCGTAGTGAGTACGATCACGGAGACCTTTCCCACGGCGGTCGGCGTGTACGCGCTTGCGATAATCGTCGCTGGCGGCGTGTTGACCACGGCGGCGAGAGTCGGTGACGGAACGGTTGCCGGATACGACCTCTCGTATTTCGATACATCGGTTGCATTCTGGATACTCCGTCTCGCGGGTGTCGTTGTCGCACCAGTCATGTTCTTTAAACTGGGCCCAAGCTGGCTCCACACTCCCGGAACTGGCGGTCTCATGTGGGGAACACTCGTGTACAGCGTCGGCGTCATCATCCCCATCGGCGCGGTGTTTATCACAATCTTCGTCGAGTTAGGAGGGTTGGAGTTCGTCGGGACAATCGCTCGCCCGGTGATGCGCCCGCTGTTCAAAATCCCTGGACGGGCGGCGCTGGACAGTCTCGCCTCGTGGGTCGGTTCGTACAGTGTCGGACTGTACGTCACCCGCAACGTGTTCGAACAGGGCGGCTACAACAAACGCGATGTGTTCACCATCGCAACGTGTTTTTCGACGGTGAGCATCGGGTTCGTCGGCGTCGTTGCGGCGACTCTCGATATTCTGCAACTGTTTCCGGTGGTCTTTGGAGCCTATTTCCTGTGCGTCATCGTGACTGCCGCAATCTTGGTTCGTATCCCTCCGATTTCGCGTGTGCCTGCGGAGTACATCACCGAACCCGATCCGGAGACAGCGTTTTCCGGATCGATCAGGGAGTACTTCCGTCTGGCACTGGCCGAAGCGGTCGAGAAAGCCGACGAAGGCGAGTCGTTCTTGGAGGCGGCCAAGCGGGGGTTCGTTGACGGGCTGAAACTCACGACACTCATCCTCGGAACGATCCTGACTGTGGGACTCGCGGCCACGTTACTGTCGGCGAATACGCCCATCTTCGACATTCTCGGCCGGCCGCTGACACCGGTGATTGCTGCGCTCGGGATTCCGAACGCGGAGACGGTCGCCCCGGCCACAATCGTCGGCATCACCGAGATGTACGTCCCCGTCCTCTTGGTCACGGAAACGGCGCTCAAAGCGAAGTTCTTCATCGCCGTGCTGGCCGTCTCTCAGCTGATCTTCTTTTCGAGCGTCGGCCCGATGACGATGGACATGTTCAGCGACGTTCCGATTCGCTTCCGTGACCTCGTGGCGCTGTTCGTCATGCGGACCGTCATTCTGGTCCCGATAATCGCAGGAATGACGCACCTCGCCGCGGCTATCGGTCTCCTCGGTTGAGCAGGGGACACTCCGGAACGCCGCGCCTTCCTGACAAACGACGCTCAGAGCAATTCGACGAACGCGTCCGCGAGTTTCTCCTCAGTGCGGCGAAGATGATGTTCGAGCGTGCGGCGCTGGATTCCGACTTCTTCGGCCAGTTCGGTCGTCGTGGTTTCACGGGGAATTTCGTAATAACCACGCTCGTGTGCGAGGGTGAAAATCTCGCGTTGACGGGGTGATAGTGTCGGTAAGAGCGCCTGCAACGACACGACAGGCTGGTCTGCAAACACCGCCGTGATTTCTCTCTTCGACTCTACGTGAACCTCGTACGTTTCGGTAATCTCGGCGTAGAAGTTCGTGAGATCCTCCGCACGGGAAGCAAGCACACGAACGCGCTTGGCACCGCCTTCGTAGCGGATTGGCGGCACAAGCAGGCAGTTGTTGGATTCCAGATACGGTTCGATGTTGTGCTTGCTGTGAGCCTTCAAACAGGCATCCGTAACGATTACGCGGCCGTGTTCGCCGCGGAGTTCGTTGTACACCCCGACCGTCTCCTCGATATGATCGAACACCTCCTCACCGACGCGACCATCGACGGAGAGCAGGTCACAGTGGTTGTTACACCACAACTCGATTCGCGCATCAGACCCAGCAGTCGCTCGTTCGTACGGGGTGTTGCTGTTAATTCGGAGTACGGCCTGATGCATAGTGACACACATCACTGCGCGTATAAATGAGTATCCTCATGGAGAGTGATAGGAACCAAAACGGCCGTTTACATCGATATACGAGATACTTACGAAGTGTCAGACTCCTCTCAGCCCATACTTCTTTGCGGGAATTTCATCGAGCGACGACTCACGGCAGGCGACCTGTCCATCGTCGATTAGCGTGAACGTATCGCCGACTGCAGCGGCAAAGTCGGGGTAGTGGGTCGAAACGACGAAAGAGATGCCCTCGTTCGTGAGTTCACGAATGAGATCAACGAGTGCGCGCGTCCCATCACCGTCGAGACCGGCCGTCGGTTCATCGAAAATGAGGTATTTCGGCTTCATGGCGAGGACGCCCGCCAGTGCGACGCGCTTTTTCTCGCCACCGCTCAGTCGGCTACACAGACGATCTTCGTAGCCCGCAAGGCCGACGCGGGAGAGCGCCCACTCGACGGCTTCAGTCGGGTCGGTGCCGAGGTTGATCGGACCGAACGCCACGTCCTGTTCGACCGTCGGGGCGACGAGTTGGTCGTCGGGGTCCTGAAACACGAATCCGACCTCCTGTCGGAGGCTGAGGAGGCTATCGTCGTCGTACTGAATCCGGTCGCCGTCGATCATCACGTGACCGCGGTCGGGTTCGAGAAGTCCGTTGAGATGCTTGAGAAGCGTCGATTTACCGGCGCCGTTCCGCCCGAGCAGGACCGTTACGTCTCCCGTCTCGGCGCGGAAGTCGATTCCACGGAGGATAGACTGTTCGTCGTAGCCGAAATGAAGGTCGTCAGTGCGTATCATAGCAGCTGTCCGAATTTCACGAACACGATGACAGCGAGCACACCCAGTGCGTACGCGTGACCGTGGCTCTCGTACTCTCGAACTGGGAAGCGACCGGAGTAGCACCGCGAGCGCATCGACAAGTCGAGTTGTTCTGCGCTGTCGAGCGAACTCAAAAGCAGTGATGTTGCGACGTGTTTCGTCGTTCGGAACGTCGAGCGTCGAGACGTGAACCCACCGCGGAGTTTTGCGGCGGTGTACAGCCGAATCGATTCGTCGATCAGTACCTGAATGCCGCGGTACACCAACAGCAGCATCTCGACAATCGAATCGGGAAGACCCAGTCTGTCCAACGCAGAGACGAGTTGCGGAACAGTCGTAGTGAGCGCGAGAAACGAGAGCACCGACAGCGACGCGACTGAGCGCAGGCCAGTCCGTATCGCAAGTCGAACCCCCTCCTCAGAGACGTGAAGGACGGAATACTCGAAGACCGTCTGACCGGGAGTGACGAACGTAATCAGGGCGAGGCTCGGGACCAGAAACCAGAACGGATACCGAACGAATCTGAAATACGCCCGTCCGACGGCGTGCGTCGTGAGAACCGAGAAGACAACGATGACGGCGACGAACGTCGGAAGGCGAGCGCTCGTCGCAGTCAACAACAGCGAGACCGCGACAAAATATACTTTCAGCGGCCCGTCGATGACCGGCGTCGCTTCGGCCTGAATGCCTTCAAGCGTCTGATGCATACGTCCCGTCCGTGAGGCGCTCGACGTAGTACGTCAGGACGAAGGCCGCAACACCTCCCTGTAGTGCGAACAGCGCCATCTCTCCGTACCCACCCGGTGGTTCCCATACGGGGCCCATCCACGGACTGTAGTTCGGATCCTTGTCTGTGATCGTTGCGACCGCCTGTTCGTCTGTCGCCCCCAGCCCAGACACCGCTATCGTACTGAGGATGACGAGACCGACAACCAACAGACCAGCCGCGAGCGGACGTTTCATGCTGTGACCCCCAGACGGTCTTTCGTAACTGAACCCACGCGAGCGAGATAGCCGACGAGTGCCGCCGCGATGACACCTTCGAGAATCCCAATGGGGACTTGCGTGATGGCGAACACCGCAACGAAGTCGATGACTGATGTGAGTATACCATCGATTCCACCACCTCCGGGGAACGCTACCCCAAGTTGGACCGATGTGGTGAGATACGTCGTCCAGTCAGCGAGTACCGCGGCGACGAACGTCGATTGTTCGAGCGAGAGGGACGACCGAACGGCACGGTATGCGACCCAACCGACGAACGGGCCGACGATTCCCATTGCCACAACGTTCGCACCGAGCGTCGTCAGTCCTCCGTGGGCAAGCAGTAAAGACTGATAGAGGAGGACGATAGCGGCGGCGAAAGCGGTGACTGCCGGACCGAACAGGACGACCATGACACCTGTCCCAGTCGGGTGCGAACTACTCCCGGTCACCGATGGGAGTTTGAGCGCCGAGAGAACGAAGACGAACGCCGTCCCGATTGCGATGAGCGCCTTCATTTTGGTGTCTGCCCGCATCGTTTTGATCGTTCGCTTGGCTCCGTAGGCGACGAACGGGAGCGCGACCGCCGTCCAAACGAACGCCCAAAACGGTGGCAAAAACCCTTCCATGATGTGCATTAGTGAATCTCTCCGTGTCGGTTCGATGAGAGCACCGACATAAATCAATTTTGATTGTTCTAACGCAACTCGGGTTTAATAATTACAGCCGCATCGGTTGTGAAACTCAGTTTGCTGTACTACAAGCATAATTGTTTTCAAACGTCGTCTGGATAGTAGATTCGAATGTCACGCGTAACGCTCCCGCACGACGCCAAGGCAGGACCGACGAAGTCGGAGGTGCGAGCGGTAACGCTCGACAAACTCGACTTACGTCCGACTGACCACTTCGTCGATGTCGGGTCGTGTACCGGGTCGGTTAGCATCGAAGCGGCGCAACGAGTCAAACGGGTGACCGCTGTCGAACGAAAGGCAAAGCGACTGGAGGTGACGCGGAAGAACCTCGCGGCGAACGAGTACGATGCCGACGTAGCGCTCCACGAGGCGGAAGCACCGGCAGGTCTCCCGGACGACGCGGATGCGATGTTCATCGGCGGGAGCCGGAACTTCGAGGCGGTGCTGGACCACGCCGTCAAATCCGAAATCGACCGCGTCGTCATGAACGTCTCGCGGGTCGAACCGACCGGTGCGGCAATCGAGGCCTTCCGCGAACGTGACCTGCTCGACGAAGTCGTCCAGATGCAGGTGAGCCACGGCTACGAACTCGCCGGAGCGACGAGTTTCAAATCCAACAATCCGGTGTACATCATCGTCGGACGGCGCGACGCCGGAGGGCTGGACTGATGACCGTCTACGGCGTCGGATTGGGTCCCGGCGATGCCGACCTCGTGACCGTCAAAGGAAAGCGGATTCTCGAATCGGTCGATGTGGTCTACTCTCCGGGCCGACTCTCGCGGACTGTCGCGCTGAACCACGTCCCCGAAGAACGAATCGGCGACCTCGACTTCCCGATGACGCGCGACCCGGACGAACTCCGACGCGCGTGGAAGGAAGCCGCCGCAGAGGTCGCAGAGAGAGCCGAATCGGGTGACGTTGCATTCGTGACGCTCGGCGACCCGAACGTGTATTCGACGTTCGGCCATCTCCGCCGGACGCTCGATGCGTTCCATCCAGCGGTCGAACTCGAAGTCGTGCCCGGCGTGAGTGCGATGACGGCGTTCGCCACCGCACTCGGCGTCGAAATCGAATCCGGAACCGGCCTCTCGCTCCGCGAGGCCGCAAACGGCGCGGCCCCGACCGGGCCTGATCGGATGATTCTGTTCAAGGTCACCGACGCCCCCGCGACCTACGAGGGGCTGACAGAAGCCGGATACGATGTAAAATTCGGACGCCGTCTCTTCATGGAGCAGGGTGAGACGCTCGTAACGTCGAATCCGCAGGAAATCGCAGAACGTGATTACTACACGCTGGCGTACGCAGAGCGCGAAGGTCTCGAACGTGACGTTGCGACCGCGGAGTTCGACGCTGAGTCGGCGGATACCGACGCGGTCGAGCCGGAGGTGTCGAAATGAGCGACCCCGTCGACGGCGACGCAGACACCGGCTTCACCGACAAGGAGGGGATTCCCTTCGTCGGTGCCGGGCCGGGCGACCCTGAACTGCTTACGGTCGCGGGGCGGCGACTCGTCGAAGAAGCAGACCTCGTCGTTCACGCCGGGTCGCTCGTCAACAGCGAACTCCTCGACGAGTACTGTGACCACGCCGAGCAGGTCAACAGCGTCGGCAAGGACCTCGAAGAGCTGATTCCGCTGATGGCCGACGCTTACGAATCCGGCGAGACGGTCGTCCGTCTTCACAGCGGCGACCCGGCGGTATACGGTGCGGCGCTCGAACAGATGGACGCGCTGGAATCCGAGGGCGTGCCGACGTACCTCGTTCCGGGCGTCACCTCCGCATTCGCCGCGAGCGCGACGCTCAGAACGCAGTTGACGCTGAACGAAGTCGCAAATCACGTCGTCTTTACCCGGCCACAGGGTCGGACGCTCTCTGCCGAAGAAGACCACATCAGCGACTTCGTCGGCTTCGGCGACACGACGGTGTGTATCTACCTCGGGACGCACGCCGTTGAAGAAACGATGGACCGACTGCTGGACGAGGGACACGACCCCGAGACGCCGGTCGCGGTCGTCTACCACGCCTCGTGGCCGGACGAGGACGTTATCGAAGGTACCATCGAGACGATTGGCCAGAAGGTGTCCGAAGCCGGCTATCGGGCTTCGGCACTCGTGATGATTGGCGAGGCGGTCACCGGCTCAGACTACGAGCGGTCGTTCCTCTACGGCGACTGGGCTCGCGGTGGTGACGCGCCGAACGACGGCGACGATTCTGAAACACAGGAGCGTGATACACAATGAGTGATTCTGATTCCGGAAGCGGACACTGTAGTACACCGGACAGCGACGGAGAAGTCGCCCGCGAGATTGCTATCGTCAGTTTCGAACGGAAACTGGAGACGGCCGAAGAGATCAAGCGGGACCTCGCGGACGACTACGACAGGATAGACATCCTCACCTACCACGGCGACGTGTTCGCCGAGCATTGGGGCGAATACGACTGTTTCGTCGGCCTGATGGCCAGCGGGATTGCCATGCGAAAGACCGCCGGCCTCCTCGACGACAAGTGGGAAGACCCCGCGGTCGTCGTCGTAGACGAAGAACTCACGTGGGCGATTCCGCTCACCGGCGGACATCACGGCGCGAATCAGGTCGCCTACGACCTCTCGAAACTCGGCGCGGTGCCGGCGATGACGACCGCCTCCGAGGCGGCCGGAAAGCAGGGTGTCGAGAGCAAGGCGAAGGCGCTCGACACACACGTCGTCAACGGCGATTCGACCGTTGCGACGAACCTCGCCGTCCTCAACGACGAACTCGGCCCAGTGGCCCGACTCGACGGACCGAAAGCCGTCCTCGTCGATGACGACGTGACCGTTCTCAAGCGAAACGGCGACGACGGCGTCGTCCTCGGCACCGGCAGCGTCTCCGGCGCGAAGAAAGAGCAGTTCCTGACCGCGTGGGAACGCGCACTCGACGACGCCGACTGCGACTGGGACGACGTTGACTTCGTCGCCACCGGCACGCGAAAGGCCGACGAACCCGGCATGCTCGACGCCGCCCAAGAAATCGATGCGGGCGTCGTCTACTTCGAGAAGGAGACGCTCACCGAGTTCGAGGGACCGACGCCGTCGCGGTCGAAGGAACTCATCGGCTGGCCGGGAATTGCTGAAGCGAGCGCGATTGCCGGCGGCCGCGACCACGAACTCATTGTCGAAAAGCAGCGCTACGACGACGCGGTGACCGTGGCGGTGGGACGATGAGCGAAGGCGCGGAGACGACGACAGACAGCCACGCGGAAGTCCCCGACGACTACGGAACACTCTACGTCGTCGGCATCGGTCCCGGTCTCCCGGATCACATGACCCAGCGTGCCAAGGAAGTCATCCAGACTTCCGATTGCGTCGTCGCCTCGAATCTCTATCAGGAATTCCTCCGCGACGATGGGACGCTTCCGCCAGAAGACAGCGACGACGGCCCGGAAGTCGTCCGTTCCTCGATGGGCCAACAGGTCGAACTGACCCGCGAAGCCTTCGAGCGAGTTCGAGACGGCGAGGACGTGGCGCACGTCTCCGGCGGTGACCCGAACGTCTACGGCAAGTCCGACCTCGTGTTCACGATGGCGGAATCCGACGACGCGACGGACGTTCCAATCGAAATCGTCCCCGGCGTGACCGCGGCACTCGGCGGCGCGGCGATGATGGGCGCGCCGCTGTCGAACGACTTCTGTACGATTTCGCTGTCCGACAAGTGGCGCGGGTGGGACGAAATCGAGGAGAAACTGCGCGCGGCCGCCATCAGCAACTTCGTCATCGTCCTGTACAACTGCTGGCGGAACTACACCCGCGCTATCGACATCGTCCGCGAAGAACGCGCCGACGATGTTCCGGTCGGCATCTTCAACGACGCCGGTCGCGGCGAGGCGGGTCGAAATCTGGACGACGAGACGTTCTCGATTACGACTCTCGGCGACGCGAAGTCGCACGACGACGACGTCGGCGGAATGGGAACGTCGATTCTCATCGGCACGCACGAGACCGAACCGTGGAGTAACGACTACGAAACGTACCTCGTCACGCCCCGCGGCGGGCGCGACGTTGACGACTTCTAATCATGAGCGAAAGTAACACACAATCCGAATCGAAGTGCGGCGGAAAGACGAGCGAATCGAGCGAAGAAACAACCTCGAAGTGCGGTGGGTCCTCGAAATCGAAGGACACCTCGTCAAGTTCCAAATGCGGGAGTTCGAAGAAAGAACAGACTGACGAGAAGGTCGAAGCGACCGTCGAGGACTTCGACGCCGAACCGGGCCAACTCGTCGCGGTCGGCCTCGGTCCCGGCCGAGCGAGTGAGATGACGACGCTGGCGAAAGAGACGCTCCGAGACGCAGAACACATCGTTGGTTACACGACGTACATCGAACTCCTCCCCGACGACATCGTCGAGGGTGCCGAGGACATCTACTCGACGCCGATGTGTGGCGAAGTCTCCCGGACCGAGGAGGCAATCGACCGAACGCTCGCCGGCAACGACGTGGCAATCGTCGGGAGCGGCGACCCGAACGTCTACGCGCTGGCTGGGCTTGCACTCGAAATCCTCGAATCGAAAGGTGCGACCGCAAGCATGGTCGATTTCGACGTGGTTGCTGGCGTCCCCGCCGCACAGTCCTGTGCCGCACGACTGGGTGCGCCCTTGGTGAACGACACGGTCACCATCAGCCTCTCGGATCACCTGACGTCGATGCCGACCATCGAATCTCGCCTGCACTCGGCCGCAAAAGAGGGCTTCACCATCGTCATCTACAACCCGTGGAGTCGCAAGCGGCGGTCGAACTACGAGAAGTGTTGCGAGATTCTGCTCGAACACCGCGACCCCGAGACGCCGGTCGGTATCGTCCACGGCGCGGGCCGCGAGGACGAGGAAGTCGAAATCGTCGAACTCCAAGACCTTCCCGAACTCGGCGAAACGGACCTCATAGACATGACGACGACGCTACTCGTCGGCAACGAGGAGACCTACGTCTGGGACGGCCGGATGGTGACCCCCCGCGGCTACGAGCAAAAATACGAGTACTGAGATGTTCGAAATCGAAATCGACCGGACGGCCTGCGACGGCATCTTCGCGTGTCTCGCCCGCGACGGCCGATTCGTCGAAGACGAAACGGGACTCGCAACGATTGATGCGGACGCCGAGGGCGTCATTGAAGTCGCACGCGACGACGAGCGAAACAGCGTCGTCGCGACGGTCGAAGGAAATATCGATGACGCGCAGCTGGCGGCGCAGGCGTGTCCACCTGACGCAATTACGGTTCGAGAGGTAGACACATGAGCGACACTGACATCGAACCCGCGTCGGATCTCCTGAAGGGCGCACCCGAGACAGCCTATCTCTGGGGACACGTCGCAGGAAGCGGCGACATTCAGCCGGGCGAGTTCACGATCAGTACGAACGACGAGACGTGTGCGGACCGCCTCGCGGCTATCGCTGGCGGCGGCGACATCGACCAGCGGGAGACCGAGCGGCCCTACGCACACAACACCGCAGTCACCCGGACAAAAGACGAGTATCTCGTGACGGTCGAGGGTGACGTTGTCTCGAACGCGACTGCGGCGTTCGGGCTTCCAGTCGGTGACGACGCCGGAGGCTACCGATTCGACGTGTTCGAAGAATTTCAGCGGCAACTCCTCCGCGGACTCCTCGAAAGTTGCGGAACCGTCTGTTTCAAGTCGTCCAGCGGGACGGTCGGCATCTCGTTTGTCCACGATGACCGGAAACTGCTGGAGACGGTTGATAGCCTGCTCGACGCCTGCCCGGTTGACGCGCCGACGGGCGAAATTAGTGAAACCTCGTCCGGCGGCTACTGGTTCGGTCTCGACGACGACGCGGCGGCCCCGTTCGGCACGTGGGTCTACGACGGAAGCGACGAGACGAACCTGTTCGCACCGACACGACGACAGAAGCTGACACGAAGCCTCGAACAGGCCGAAAACTGATGCGTACCGAGCAGCCCTCACTCGACGACGACGCGATACTCCTCGTCGGACACGGGTCGCGCCGGGAGAAGTCGAACGAACAGGTTCGGACACTCGCCGGTAAACTGGAAACCGAACTGTCCGTACCCGTCGATGCGGCGTATATCGAGCTTGCTGAGCCGTCAATCGAGGACGCTATCGAGACGTTGGCACCGACCTGTCGGACGCTGACGGTGATCCCGCTGTCGTTGTTCGCCGCCAGCCACGTCAAAAACGACGTGCCGATGGCGGTTCAGACCGCCCGGACGAAGTACGATGACGTGACGTTCCACTTCGGGTCGCATCTCGGAATCCATCCGTCGATTGTGGACCTGCTCGATGACCGCATCCGGACTGTCGAATCCGATCTCGGAGTTGACCGAGACAACGACGACGTGGCCGTGGTGCTGTGCGCTCGCGGGTCGAGCGACCCGGACTCCAACGGCGACGTACACAAGCTTTCGCGGCTGCTGTACGAAGGCCGCGAGTTCACTCGCGTCGAACCGTCGTTCATCGGCGTCACGTCGCCCCGACTCGAAGACACGCTCCACAGCGTCGCAAAGGACCGACCGGACGCGGTCGTCGTCGTCCCCTACATGCTCGGTGACGGCGTCCTGACGCAGCGGATCATCGATACGGCGGAGACGTTCGATGACGAATATCCGTACGTTCGTGCCGGCGCGTCCGGCCCGCTCGGAACCGACGAACGACTCGTGGACGTACTCGCGGACCGCTGTCAGGAAGCGCGCTCCGGAAGCGTCGAGATGTCGTGTGACACCTGCAAGTACAAAGTCGAACTGTCGGGGTACGAAGACGACCAAGGCGGCGCGCGGGCGATGCTCCGCTCGCTCGTCCATCAGGCCGAACACGCCGACCGCAGCGACGTGGACGACGACCCGCACGTCCACGATGCGCCCGCAAAACACGTTGCCGTCTGTACGAACCAGACCTGTGCCGCAAGCGGCGCTGCGACCGTGCTCGAACAACTCAGACAACACGCGCGAGATTCGGACGACTGCGACGTTCACTTCTCGCGGAGTTCGTGTCTGGGGCAGTGCGGCGACGGCCCCATCGTCGCCGTCTACCCCGACAGCATCTGGTACGGGAGCGTGACACCCGACGACACAGAACGCATCGTTTCGTCCCACCTCGAACGGGACCGCATCGTCTCCGACCTCGTACACCAATCACTCTAATCATGGCATGCGCTGAACTCGAAGCACTGCGACTCGCACTGATGAACATTACCGGAACCGTCGATGAGGGCGTCAAACAACACGCTGAGGCCGAACTCGAAGGCTATCTGGACGAACCCGGCCCGATACAGGCGCTGGCCGAAGCATCGACACTGGACGAGGCACAGCGTCATCTCGACGCCGCGCTCGTCGAACTTGAAGAGGAAGCGATGCAGGCCGACGACGACGACCCGCAGTCCGGATACCTCCGTGGGCGCGTGGTCGCTGTTCGGGACGCCCAACGGACGCTGAGCCGTCTCCGCGGACAGACGGACTCGTTCCTCGAAGACCTCGGCGAAGCACACCACACGCTCCACGAAACGTTCCCGGTCGAGGAGTGAGAGACTCGATGGCCGCCTTCACGAACCGAACTGAACTGGGCGACCTCGAAGCCGCGGCGAGCAGACACAACTGGGCGCGGTCCGCCGTCGCCGCCGCCGCCGGACGGGTGTTCGTGGGAACGAACGACGGACAGGTATCCGCGTTCGACTCGGCTCTCGACAGCGAACTGTGGTCTGCGGACGGCGCGACAAGCGTCGTATCGATGGCCGCAACCGACGACTGCCTCGTCGTCGGCGAACGCGGCGAAGATAGCTCGCTGCGCGTGCTAGACCCGGAGACGGGTGAGCGTCGCTGGGAGTACGCGACGACCGACGACATCGGGACCGCGACGAAGGAGTCGCTGTTTTTCTACCCGTACGTCGTCGATGTCGCGGTCACGGACGACCGGGTAATCGCCGCCGCCAGACGGTACGAACGCGACGGCGACGAGCGAGTCTGGTCGAGCGTCGTCCTCGGCTTCGACCGCGACGGAGCAGTCCAGTGGCGCTACCGAGTCGGTGCCTCACCAATCGCGCTGACTGTCGAGAACGGCCGCGTCGCCGTCGCGTACAACCGGTGTCCGAAGCCCGACCAAGACGGTCTCGTCGTACTGGATAGCGAAACTGGCGACACTCTCACGACGTGGGATCCCGACACCGACGAAGACCGGCGCGTCGGTGACGTGGCGTTCGCGGACGGCGATATCGCCGTCTGTTGTCACGGTGACAAACGCGGTTACCTGCTCGACTCCGACGGCCACGAGCAGTGGGGGTTCGACCTTGCGACGAAGCAGGACATCGATGGGGAGACGGTGTACGCCTATCCGAATCACGTCTGCGTCGCCGACGGCGTTGCCGTCTTCGTAACGGGCAACACGTTCGCCGAATCGACGCGCGACCCGGACGCAAGACATCCGGACGAACATACCGCATTCGCGGTCGAAAACGGAGAGCAACTGTGGACGCACAGCAACGGTGGCTTCGCCCGCGCAGCCAGATCGAGCGACGGGCGCGCGATCATCCCGTCGGCGCAGAACTTCCGGCGGCGAAGCGCCGAAACGCACGGTGTCCACACGTTCGACGCCGAGGAAGGCCACGTCGAGACGGATTCGATTGCGGGTATCCCGACGGCAGTCGCAGTTGGTGACGACGTTCTCGCGGTAGTCGAGGAACCCGTCGAATACCACGACGAAGGCGTCACCCACGGCGCGTATCGACTCCACACACGTCCGGCGACGCGGTAGTTCGTCAGGAATAGTAAGACGGGAGTCAGCAGCCGAAGAGTATCAAGCGTCGTGAACCGACGCCGCGGCTTCCGACACTCGCTCTGCCGAAAGATCAGCGAGCGAAATGCGCCGAGCGCCGGTTTCGGATTCGAGAATGTCAGTCAACCCGGTACCGTCGTCTCCGGCATCGACGAGGACCACCGACGCGTCGCTGGTTGCGAGGTGTCGCGCCGCCGACCGCGTCGCTGCGGTCGGACTGCCGTCAGCGACGTTCGCGCGACCGTCGGTTACGACGACAACGAGAGACGAGTCCGCATCGGCGCGCGTGACGAGTCGGTGCGCGGCGTCCAATCCGGAGGGAAGCGGCGTTCGGTCGCCCGCAGGGAGTTGCTTCAGGTGGCGCGCCGCGAGCGACACGCTGTCAGTCGGTGGGAGGACGACTTCGGCCTCGTCACCGGCGACTGCGACGAACGCGACTTCATCTCGCTGTTGGTAGGCGTCTTCGAGAAGCGACATGACGGTGCCTTTCGTCTCGCGCATCGCGGGGCGCATCGAGGCGCTCGCGTCCACGACGAACACGATGAGCGTTCGGGCAGTACCGCGGTTGACGGACGTTCTGAGATCGCTCCGGTCGATTTGGGTTCGGCCGTTGGACGCCGCCGCCCGGACCGAGGCCGGAACGTCAATGTCGTCGGTGTTCGTCGCCGGTTCGGTTCGGACCCGTGATCCACGTCCGTGGCGCGACTCACCTACGGTAGCCCGCGTCCCTTCGCCGGGCGTCTCCGAGCGGAGTGCCGTGTCATCCACCGGCGGTTCGTCGGCCGCACCGACCGCCGCGCGCTGCTGTCCGGGCAGAAGCGGCGTCGCTTCGTCCGGGTTGCCGTCCTCGTCGCCACCGTCCCCTTCGTCGTCGCTGCTGCCGTCTTCGTCCGGCGAGTCGCCGCGCTGGTCGTCGTCAGCGGCTGTTTCCGCCTCGCTCTCCTCGGCCGTCCGTTCATCGTCCGACGAGCCAGTTCGGTCGGGGCGTTGCGACCCATCGGAGTCGTCGTCAGCAGCGCCGGATTCGTCACCGTCGCCGGTATCGGAGTCGGTGCCGTCCGCGTCGGAAGCGTCCGTGTCGCCTCCCGTTTCGCCGTCAGCACTGTCCTCGCCGTCACCGGGTTCGTCGTCGCCAGTATCGGCGTCATCTCCCGTTTCACCGTCACCGGATTCACCCGAATCAGACTCATCCTCGAAGTGGTCGTCGAGAACGTCGTCGGTGTCAGGTGCGTCGTCGAACGGGCGGCTTCGAAGCCGATGGGGAAGCGCGAGTTCGGCGGCGTCACGAACGTCGCCGCCGATGACTTTGGTTCGGCCGTCGAGCGCCGCGAGCGTTCGCGCCGTCCGGGCGATGGCGATATCGGCACGGTGACCCTCAACACCCGCGTCGAGACAGAGTTCCGCGATTTCGACCTTGAAATCGGTCGGGAGAGTAACGCGTTCCAACCGGTTATGGGCCGTTCGTACGTCCTGTTCGAGCGTCGCCACCGCGTCGTCATATTGGTCGGCGGCCAGTCCCGCCTCGTTGCTCACGCCGTCGGTATCCCCACCGTCGGTATTTCGGGCGTCGTGACTGCCGTCGAGCGCGCGGTCGATGATCGTCACGCGGTCCTCGACGGAGCGGCACCCGGTGACGGTCGCTTGGAGCGCAAAGCGGTCTCGAAGTTGCGGACGAAGGTCGCCTTCCTCGGGGTTCATCGTCCCGATGAGCGTGAACTCGGCGGGATGCTCGACACTCACACCGTCACGTTCGACGCGATTGACGCCGCTGGCCGCGGCGTCCAATAACAGATCAACGAGATGGTCCTCCAACAGATTGACCTCGTCAACGTAGAGAATACCGCGGTTCGCGCGAGCGAGAAGACCGGGGTCGAACGACGCGTCACCGGCGAGCGCGTCCGAGACAGACAGCGTTCCCGCCACACGGTCGCGGGTCGCTCCGAGCGGAAGGGTGACGAGCGGAACCGGGCGCGTCTCCACGTCGTAGTCGTCACGCTCCCGGCAGGAGTCACACTGCCGCGTCGGGTCGTCCGGCGGACAGCCGTACGGACACGCCGCGACCACCGTCTGTTCGGGAAGCAGGTCGGTGAGTGCCCGCACGGCAGTCGATTTCGCCGTTCCCTTCTCGCCGCGGACGAGGAGTCCGTCGATCTGTTCGTTGACGCCAACGGCCAACAGCGCCCGCTTTAACTCCTCTTGTCCGACGATTGCCGGGAACGGCAGTGTCTCTGCAGACATGAGATATGAAATCATACTTGTAGTAGGACAATAATAATTTACCAAAAGATGCCAACAATCGGCCTGTACACGGCGACTGAGAACGAGTTGGGGGCAGTCCAGCAAGCCGCACAGCGACTCGACGGAATCGATTTCGTCGTCCGGTCGTCGGGCGACCTCGATGAGGTGACCGACGTCGATGCGTTCATCGACGAGGTGGAGTCGGCGACGGCGGTCGTACTCTGGTTACACGGGGACGAGGACAGCATGCCCGGATACGACCACGCCGTCGAACGGCTCTCCGAGGCTGGCGTTCCGCTCGTCGTCAAGTCCACGGGCGACGCCTTCGCACTTCGAGATACGAGCGTCTCCGACGCCGACCGAGAGCGGGCAGTCGAGTATCTCGAACGCGGCGGCGTCGTGAACATCGAGAACCTCTGTCGGTTTCTCGCCGCCGAGTACGACGACTTCGACACGGACGTTGAAGACCCGGTCAGTCTCCCGACGGAAGGCGTGTACCACCCGGATTACCCCGGCATCGAGTACGAAGAGTTACGCGAAACGTTCGACCCCGACGACCCGACAGTCGGCGTCTGGTTCTACGAGTCACACTGGACGCACGCGAACACGCGGTACGTCGATGCGCTGGTACGCCGATTAGAATCTCTCGGCGTGAACGTCCTCCCTGCGTTCTGTAACCCTGCGACCGACGAAGAGGGACAGGAAAACGCCGAATGGGTCGCCCGAAACTGGTTCTCAGACGACGACGGTCCGATTGTTGACGCTGTGGTGAGTTCGTTCATGTTCTCGCTCTCGATGAGCGAGCGGGGGCGGGACGCGGCCGATGAAGGTGACGACGCGGAGGATGTCTTCCTCACCGAACTCGGCGTACCGGTCCTACAGGCGATTACGACGATGCGCTCTCGGTCGCGGTACGAAGGGAGCGATACCGGCGTCATGGGCTTCGAACTCGCCCTGTCGGTCGCTCTCCCCGAGTTCGACGGGAACGTCATCACGCATCCGATCAGCGGGAAAGAGCGGATGGAAGACGAAGCGGGCGTCGGCAGCGCGCCGAAGCAACACTTCCCAATCGAAGACCGTATCGACCACGTCGCTCGACTCGCGGTCAACTGGGCGAATCTGCGATATCTGCCGAACGACGAGAAAAAGGTCGCCGTCGTCCTCCACAACTACCCGCCGAGCGACGACGGCATCGGCACGGCGTTCGGACTCGATACGCCAGCCAGCACGGTCAACCTCCTGCACGAACTCGACAGTCGCGGCTACACCGTTGGCGACCCGCCGACGGACGGACAGTCGCTCATCGACGACCTCACCTCGCAGCTAACGCTTGACGACCGCTGGGTCGCCCCCGAGGACGTACGCGACCTCAGCGTCGATGTCGTCTCACCCGACCAGTACGAAGACTGGTTCGAGGCGACCGACGAGCGGTTCCAAGACCACCTGATCGAGGAGTGGGGTGAACCGCCGGAACGACCCTTTGCGATTCCCGGCGTTGAATTCGAGAACGTCCTCGTCACCGTCCAACCGCCGCGCGGATTCGGGATGGACCCCTCGAAAGTCTACCACGACTCGGACCTCCAACCGCCGCACGACTACCTCGCCTTCTACGCGTGGATGCGGGAAGAGTTCGACGCCGACGCTGTCGTCCATCTCGGCACCCACGGGAGCCTCGAATGGCTTCCGGGCAAGACCGTCGGCTTGAACGCCGAGAGCGCGCCGGACCAGCTAGTCGGCGACCTGCCGAACGTCTATCCGTACATCGTCAACAACCCCGGCGAGGGCACACAGGCCAAACGGCGGTCGTACGCGGCTATCGTCGATTACCTCACGCCGGTCATGCGAACCGCCGGGACGTACGACGACCTTTCGGACCTCGAAGAACTCGCCCGAGAGTACCGCGAAGCGGGTATGGACGAGGCGCGACCGGACCGCGGCGAACACCTCCGCGAACTCGTCTTGGAAGCGGTCGATGATCTCGACCTCGCAGTCGAACTCGGATTCGAGGATCTCGACGACGTTCACGATTTGGAGACGACAGAGTTCGACGAACTCGTCGAGCGAATCCACGAGTACCTGACCGACGTGAAGACGACGCAGATTCGGATGGGTCTGCACACGATGAGCGAACCACCGGCGGACGACCGCCTCGTGGAGTACCTCGTCGCCCTCACCAGACTTCCGAACGCCGACACGCCGAGTCTTCGAGAGAGCGTCGCGGGCGTCATGGGCGTCGATTACGACCGAATGCGTGACGAACCGGGAGCTTACGACGAAGCACTCGGAATGTACCTTTCGGAGGCCGCAGACCACGTCTACGACCAGTGCGTGGAGTTGGTCGAAACCCTCGCGGAACACGACTTCGACGTACCCGAATCGGAGGTCGAAGCCGACGCCGACGACGAGGTGAACATGAACCTCCTCGTCGTGGATATCGACCAATTGGGCGACGCGAAAGCAAAGCGCGGCGCACACGATGACCTCCGCGAAGTGCTGGCGTTCATCTGCGAGGAAGCCGCTCCGCGCGTTGCTGCTGCTGCCGACGAGATTCCGCAAACTGCGGACGCACTCGACGGCGAGTACGTCCGACCGGGCGGAAGCGGCGCACCGACCCGCGGCGGGGTAGACCTGCTCCCGACGGGCCGGAACTTCTACACGCTCGATCCTCGCAAAGTGCCCGCAAAGCCGGCGTGGGACGTTGGCAAACGCGTCGCTGAAGGCGTTCTTGAACGGCACTACGACGACCACGACGAGTACCCAGAGGAGTTCGGTGTCGTCGCGTGGGGAACACCGACCGTTCGAACGCGCGGCGAGACGATTGCGCAGGTACTCGCGTTCATGGGTGTGGAACCGGTCTGGACCGACGCGGGCCGCATCGACGACGTGGAGCCGATTCCGCTCGATGAACTCGGTCGTCCCCGCGTTGACGTGACGACGCGCGTCTCGGGGCTGTTCCGCGACGCGTTCCCGCAAGCGGCGAGCGTCATCAACGACGCCGTCGATGCGGTGGTCGATCTGGACGAACCGCACGACATGAACTACGTCAAAAAGCACGTCGAGGAGGACACTGCGGAGTTAGAAGACGACGGCGTTGACGAAGGCGACGCCGAAAAACTCGCCAAACACCGCGTGTTCACGACGACGCCCGGCGGCTACGGCGCGGGAACCAACAAGGCCGTCGATGAGGGCGAGTGGGACGACCGCAGCGACCTCGCAGACGTGTACGTCCAGTGGGGTGGCTACGCCCTCGGGAGTCGCGGTCGCGTGACCGAAGCCCACGACGCGTTCGAACGACGCCTGAGCGGCGTCGAAGCGACGGTGAAAATCGAAGACACAGCCGAGCAGGACGAGTTCGACTCCTCGGACTGGTACGCCTTCCACGGCGGGTTCGTCTCCGCCGTCGGCGAGATTTCCGGCAGCGATCCGGCGTCGTACGTCGGCGACTCAAGCGATCCGGACAACCCTCAGATCTACACCAACGAGGAGAAGGTTCGCAAGGCGATGCGCGCTCGCGTCCTCAACCCAGATTGGCTCGACAGCATGGAAGAACACGGCTACAAAGGCGCGGGCGACCTCTCGACGACGGTCGATGTCACACTCGGTTGGGACGCAACGACCGGTGTCATCAGCGACACGCTCTGGGAGAACCTCGCCGACGCCTACGCCTTCGACGAGTCACGCCAAGAGTGGATGCGTGACGTGAACCCGTGGGCGCTCGAAAGCATCACGGCGACGTTCTTAGAGGCCATCGACCGCGGTCTGTGGGACGCCGATGACGACATCGAAGAACAGTTGCGGGATATCAACCTCTCGGTCGAGGGCGACCTCGAAGCGAACACGACCACCGTCACACAGTCCAATGACTGAAAAAGAAGACTACGCAGACCTCGGTGCAACGACGCAAGAAGCGATGGAAATCGCGGAGACGAGCATGGACATCGTCCGGACGTTCGTCCCCGACGAGACGCTGAACGACCGACTGCGACAGAAGGCAGTTCACTCGACCGGCGACATCGAGTTCCAGCATCTCATCCGGTGTCAGAACAACCCGGCCGTCGCCGGCGCACGTGCCGTCCTCGACGAACAGCCTATCGTGACGGATATCACGATGGCGAAAGCCGGAATCACCGGTCGCGGGCACGACTGCCCGGTCAAAAAGGCAATCGGCAACGGTGCCGAACTCGCCGCCGAGACCGGAATGACCCGAACCGCGGCGTCGGTACTCGAACTGGACAAACAGGGAGTCTACGACGGCGCTATCGCGGTTGTCGGCAACGCCCCGACCGGCGCGCTAGCGCTTGCCGACTGCATCGAGGACGGAACCCGACCGGCGGCAATCGTCGCCACGCCGGTCGGCTTCGTCAAAGCCGAGGAGAGTCGCAAGCGTGTCCGCGACATTGCCGACGAGTACGACATCCCCGCCGTAACGAACGTCGGAAAACGCGGCGGAAGCGGGCTTGCGGCGGCGCTCACGAACGAGTTGATTCACGTCGCAAGCGACGTGCGCGACGGCGACGTGGACCTCTCGGATCATGAGTGAAGACGACCCGTACGACCTCGATTCGGGGCCGGATCCGGCAACGTTCGCGGCCGCAGAGCCTGAGCCACCCATCGAGGAGGCCAACAACCCAGTCTACGGCGTCGGCATCGGGCCCGGGAATCTGGAGTATCTGACGCCGCGCGGGCTGCGAGCCATTCAAGAAGCGGATGTCGTCGTCGGCTTCCAGACGGTCGTCGATTTCGTCGCCGACGAGACGGACGCCGACCTGCTCACCTGCGGCTACGCGGACGAGGCCGATGCGCTGAACGAGTTTGCCGAACGCGTCGCAGACGGCGAGCGCGGGACGGCGGTACTGATGGGCGACCCGAACCACTCTGGGTATCAGTTCCTCGGAAAGGTCCAGCAGGTCGTCGAGCGACCGGTCAAGGCGATTCCGGGAATTTCCTCGCTACAGATCGCCGCGAGTCGCGCGCGGACGCCGATGGAAGACACACGATTCGTCACACTTCACAAGAGCGGCTCGCTCGATGCCGATCTCGACCGTCTGACCGAAGTAGTTGGTGAACGACATCTGTTAGTTCTGCCGCGGCCGTTCGACTGGATGCCCGGCGATATCGCCAAACTGCTGCTCGAATCGGGTGCTGACAGGTCGCTGGAAGCGCTCGTTCTCGAACGGTTGACGCACGACGACGAACAGATCACGCGGACGACGCTCGGCGAACTGCGCGAATCGGCGGGCGGAAGCGGACCCGAATCGACGCCGTACTCGGATCTCTCGGTGCTCGCTGTTCGCGCACCCGTCACACTGGAGGACGACTAATGGACGGATTCGTTCTTGCGGGGACGAAGTCCGGCGTCGGAAAGACCGTCGCAACGCTGGCTATCGTACAAGCGCTTCAGGACGACGGCTACACCGTCCAGCCTGCGAAAGCCGGCCCCGACTTCATCGATCCGAGTCATCACGAACGCGTTGCGGGACGCCCTTCGCGGACGCTTGACCTGTGGCTCGAAGGCGATGACGGCGTTCGGCGCAACTACCACCGCGGCGACGGCGACATCTGCGTCGTCGAAGGCGTGATGGGGCTGTACGACGGCGACTGCTCCAGTACCGCCATGGTCGCTGACGCGCTCGACGTGCCAGTCGTGCTGGTCGTCGATGCGAAAGCCGGCATGGAGAGCGTCGCCGCGACGGCCCACGGCTTCCGCGAGTACGCGTCGCACGCCGGACGCGACATCGACGTGGCCGGGATCATCGCACAGCGGGCGCACGGCGGCCGGCACGAGGACGGCATCAAAGAGGCGCTTCCGGACGGGATGGCGTACTTCGGGCGTATCCCACCGCGGTCGAATCTCGAAATTCCGGACCGACATCTCGGCCTCCACATGGGCGAGGAGTCGCCGCTCGAACCGGACGCGCTCTCGGAAGCGGCAGAGACGATTCGGACCGACCGATTGGTGGATGCCGCGCGCGAGCCACCGCGCCCGGCGCAGCGCGAGGCAGACAAGCGGACAGAGACCGGGTCGCGCGTCGCCGTCGCCAGCGACGCCGCGTTCTGCTTCGCCTATCCGGCGACTATCGAGCGACTTCGAGAGCGGGCGGAGGTGGTGACGTTCTCTCCGATTGCCGGTGACAACCTCCCGGACTGCGACGGCGTCTACCTACCCGGTGGCTATCCGGAACTCCACGGCTCGGAACTAGAAGGAAGCCCGACGCTCGACGACATCGCCGCTCGCGCCGCGGACGGACTGCCAGTGATAGGCGAGTGCGGCGGACTGATGGCGCTCACCGAATCGTTGACGACTGACGAGGGAACGTACGAGATGGCCGGCGTGCTCCCAGCGGACGTACAGATGTGCGACCGCTATCAGGCGCTCGATCACGTCGAACTCCGCGCGAAGACGGACACGCTCACCGCAAGCCAAGGTGACCGCCTCAGAGGACACGAGTTCCACTACTCCAGCGCCGATGTCGCGTCGGACGCGCGGTTCGCGTTCGACGTCGTCAGAGGGAGCGGCATTCAGGACAGTTCCGACGGGTTGACCGAATACCGGACGCTCGGAACCTACTGTCACCTCCACGCGGAGAGCGGAGCGTTCGATGCGTTCACTGCGAATCTGTGACAAAAAGCTGAATCGGAAAAACCCCCGTACGGAACGGGTGCCCCTGACATCGGCAGTAGCTCAGAAGGACGTATAAAATAGGGCGTTGTCGCCTTCCGAAACATCGCAATCGAATCTGCTCGAAGCGTTTGACCACACGAGCGCTGGACGGCATTATAATTAGGCCCGCCTAAAACCAGTGTAGTTATATTGTTTTAGGTGAGCCTAATTCGTATGGCGAAAAACGACACGGAATGCGGAAAATCGACACGGAGAGAGTGGATAACGTACGGTGGTGCAGTCCTCGCAGGGGGATTACTAGCGGGGTGTACGGGCGAATCGGAGGGTAACACGTCGCCCACAGCAGACACGGAAACGGAGACGGCCGAGGAAAGCGGTTCGTACACGGTTTCGATGGAACCGGTCGGAGAACTCACGTTCGAGTCGGTCCCTGATCGGTGGGTCGCATACGACGGCGGCTACGCCGACATGGGCGTCGCACTCGGTAAGACGGACGGAATGACGGGGATCGGCGGATCGGACCGATACTACACCGACGTGTACGACGAGTTACCCGGGGTGAGCGTCGAGCGAGAGACGCTCGAAGCGAACGATTTGGGTGACGCGGACATGTCGAAGGAGGTGTTCTACGAACTCGACAACGACGTTCACCTGATGGACCCGCAGATGCTCGTCAACTGGTTCGGCTGGAGCGAAACGGACGTTGACGAGATAGCGACGAACGTGGGTCCGTTCTTCGGCAATCTCATCTTCCGTCGAGAGGACAAGTGGCACGACTACCGATATTACACGCTCTATGAGGCGTTCGAGAAGGTCGCCCAACTCTTTCAGGAAGAAGAGCGGTTCAACGCGTTCCAGTCGCTTCACGACGAGTTCATCGCAGAGATTCAGCGACAGCTTCCGCCGGCAGACGAGCGGCCAAACGTACTGTTAGTCTACGAGGGAAGCGACGAGCCGGAGACGTTCTCGCCGTACCGTCTCAACGACAGAGGGACGAGCAAAAAGCAGTGGCGTGACCTCGGCGTCAGCGATGCACTGTCCGGAACGGGAATCCACGGAATCAGTACGACCGACCGCGGGCGCATCGATTACGAGACGATGCTCGAAATCGACCCCGACGTGATCATGCTGCGCGCCCACGAGCGAAAGTCCGCGACCGAGTTCCGCGAGACGGTTCTCGAATTCATGCGAGACCATCCCGTCGGGAGCGAACTGACAGCCGTGCAGAACGGCCGCGTCTACCGCGGCGGGTATCTCTATCAAGGGCCGATTCACAACCTGTTCCTGACCGAGCGAGGCGCGAAACAGTTGTACCCCGATGTCTTCGGAGACGTAACCAGCGACGAGAAGTTGTTCGACCGCCAGCGAGTCGCGGACATCGTAACGGGCGAGTTCTGACGCCGGCCGGGTGATACGACCCATAGAATGCCCGAAGCTTGATACGACCCCTCTCGGTACGAACACACATGCCGAACTCCCGACTCCGGCGGAACGGATGGGCGACTGTCGGTCTCGGTCTATCCATCGCGTTCGCCGTCGGCGCGTTCGTCTACTTCGCACTCGCCGGGTCGCCGCTACGCGGCGCGGCGTTGGGTGTGTTGGTCGCTGCGGCCGGCGTCTGGGAGTACCGACGGAAGATACAGGACACCGTCGTCGCAGAATCGTACGAATCCGAGGCCGAAGCGCAAACACGCAAAAACCGGCGGTAACAGCTACACGTCCGCTTTTTCGACAGCATCGACAACGACGAACTGGCCGCTGTCCGGTGGTTTGATACGTGACTGTTAGGTATTCTCCTGCATGGATGGTGAGCGCGACGAGCCAATAGCGGCCATGGAGTGGTTACTCGACCGCTTCGAGGGCGACGACGACGTTGCCTACGCCGAAGTGGGGGCACTTTCGCAGACGAAGACGGATCTGGTGCTGACTGAGAACGGTCCGCGCGACGAACTCTCGTTCGACGAAACGGGGGTCTGGTGTCGCGTCTTCGCCGACGGGGCCGCCGATTATCGGTACACGACGAGCCTAGACGAGGAGACGCTGGCGGACGTCGCGGACAGAGCGGTTCGCGGTGGAGAGTTCCTTGCGCAGGACGACTCCGCTCGATACGACCGGCTGACCACGCACCAAGCCGTTCACGACGGATGGGCTAGCGGTCGAATCGACGACGTGGCGCTAGAGACGAAACGCTCGACATTGGAGTCCGGTCTCGCCGCGGTAGCCGACGCCGTCGAACGCTGTTGGATCAACTACGACGACGCGCATATCGACTCGACAGCGGCGACGACGACCGGAAGCACTGTCCGGACGACACTTGATCGCGCGAACGTGACGGTAACGCTCTCGGTTCGGGACGGGCCGACGGTCCGTCGCCACGCTGGTTCGACCCGCGGCGCGGTGTTCCTTGAGGAACTCGCGGACGTGTTTGCGGACGCCGCCGCGGACGTGCGGACGTTGGCGAACGCTGAGACGGCAGCCGCTCCGACCGGCGAGACGACGGTTGCGCTGACGCCGCGGGCGGCCGGGCAGTTGTTCGCGTTCGCCGCGCGCTATCTCGAAGCCGACACCCACTATATGGGGTTGAGTCCGTACGACGTGGGTGATGAGTTCGGCCCCGACTCGCTCTCCGTCGCGGATACGGTCCACGCGGGGTCGTGGGCCGCCCGCGCCTACGATGCTGAACTCCGGCCGACGACGCCGGTACAGTTGATCGAAGGCGGGACCGTAACGCGACTCCTCCACAACACCGCGAGCGCGGCCGAAGACGATGCGTTTCCGGCCGGGCACGCGGTTCACAGTCTCGGGTTCGACCAACCGCCGCGCATCCACGCCCGGCATCTCGACGTTGCACCCGGTGACGCAAACCGCGCTACCCTCCGCGCCGGTGCCGACGTTCTGGTCGAACGGTTCGACGACCCGTGGCTTCGAGACGAGTTCGAGCGCGTCCAGCGGTCCGGCGTCATGCCCGCAAGCGCCCTCTACGCGAAGGATATCGACCGTAAAACGGAGGACAGAACTGCCTGCGGACAGGCGACGTTCCCTATCGCGGAAGGCTACCGACTACGGGACGGTGAACGCGACGGCCGCGTCGCAGGCGTGTCGCTGGCGTACGGTCCCGAAACGCTCCGCTCGATTACGGCCATCGGCGCGGTGCGCGGAACGCTCACCGGCGTAGACGAGAAACACAAATCGCGCGTTCCATACGCAGTGACTGCGCCGGGAGTCCGACTGCGGGCGACACTTCAAAAAGAATGAAACGTTTGTCAGTCGTCCGCGGGCGTCGATTCCGAGCCAGTGTCCACATTCGAGGTGGGACCGCTCTTGAACGCCGCGGCCGGGTCGGTGCCGTGAAGGTCCTCGTATAGATGGCAGGCCACCGCTCGTTCACCCTCGATGTCGGATTTCTCTTCTAAGGGCGGGACGACTTCGTCGCAAACGTCGCCGATGTACTCCGGACACCGCGATTTGAACCGACATCCCGACGGGATGTCGATCACGTCGCCGACCTCGCCTTGGAGTTCGACGCGTTCGCGGCCGACGCTCGGCTCTGGAACTGGGACAGCGTTAATGAGCGACTGCGTGTACGGGTGCTTCGGATTCTCGATGATCTGATCGGTCGGTCCCTTCTCGACAATCTTCCCCATATACATGATGGCGAGGCGGTCGCACATATGTCTGAGAAGCGAGAGGTCGTGGCTGATGTAGACGACAGAGAGGCCGAACTCCTCGGTCATGCGCTCAAGAAGCGACAGCACGCCCGCCCGAAGACTTACGTCAAGCATCGACACGGGTTCGTCGGCGACGATGAAATCCGGGTCGAGAACGAGGGCGCGAGCGATAGCGACGCGCTGGCGTTGTCCGCCGGAGAGTTCGTGCGGGTACTGGTCGAAATACTGTTCGGCCGGGAGCAGTTCGGCGAACTCCAAAGCGCGTTGCACCCGCGCCGTCTCATTAGCGATGTTGTGGATGCGGAGCGGTTCGGCCACGGTGTCGTACACCGTCATCCGCGGGTTCAGGCTCTCGAACGGGTCTTGGAAGATCATCTGAGCGTTTTGTCGGAACTGCTTGAGTTCGGCGTCCGTTGCGTCGCCCAAACTCTTGCCGTTGTAGTAGATATCGCCGTCGGTGGCGTCGTGGAGTTTCACGAGCGACATCCCCGTCGTCGTCTTCCCGCACCCGGACTCACCGGCCAGTCCAAGTGTCTCGCCCCGCCGCAGGTCGAAACTCACGCCATCCACAGCGTGGACGTAATCGGGGTCATCGCCGGAAACGGACTGTAGAATGCTCGCTATCCACCCTTCGTCCACTTTGAAGTGCTTGTGCAGGTTTTCGACGTGCAACAGCACGTCGTCGTCTTTTGTCGGGACATCGTCGGGAGAGGCATCGATTGCCATCGTCAGTCACCGCCCGCCTGTTGGGCCGCCTCGGTCTGATTCCACGTCTCCGAACGGTCGGCGTGCGGGCGCAGTTCCGTGTCGATATCCTCGGCGTAATGGCAGTACGACCGCAAACCATTGATACGGTGTGCCTTTGGTTCTTCCTCGCGGCACCGATCCGTCGCCATCGGACACCGCGCCGCGAACCGACACCCCGTCGGCGGATCCACGAGTTCCGGCGGGTATCCCTTGATTGAGAGGAGGTCCTGTTCCGGTTGGCGTATATTCGGGAACGCCCGCTTCAGCCCGATGGTGTAAGGGTGGTACGGTTGGTTGAATATCTCTTCGACCGGACCCTCTTCAGCCACTTTCCCCGCGTACATCACGAGGACGCGGTCGCACGTCTCGGCGACGACGCTCACGTCGTGCGTGATGACCAGCATCGAGGACTGAATCTCGTCTTGGATCTGACTAATACGCTTGAGAATCTGGTCTTGCATGATGACATCCAGCGCCGTCGTCGGTTCGTCCGCGAGGATGAGCGACGGTTCGAGGGCGAGCGCCATCGCTATCATCGCGCGCTGGCGCATGCCGCCGGAGAACTGGTGTGGGTAGTCGTCGGCGCGATCCGGGTCCAGTCCGACGAGTTCGAACATCTCGGTGACGATTTCCGTGGATTCGACCCGTCCGGTGCCCGGTCGGTGCGTCTCTATCGCCTCGACGATTTGCTCGCGGATGGTGTACACCGGATCCAACGAGTTCATCGCCGACTGGGCAATCATCGAGATTTCTTCCCACTTGAGACGCCGACGCTCCGAGTCGGACATCTCGGTGAGGTCGTCGCCCTTAAACTCGATGCGTCCGGCGTTGACGTAGCCTTCGTTCGGAAGGATGCCGATGAGGGCCTTTGCGAGCGTCGTTTTTCCGCATCCGGACTCACCGACGATGCCGAGATTCTCTCCCGCTTCGAGCGAGAAGGAGACGCCATCGACGGCTTGGGCCGGTCCCTCGTCCGTTTCGTAATACACTTCGAGGTCTTCGACTTCGAGTAGGCTCATTGTAGCTTGGGATTGGTGATTTCTTCGTAACCGCGACCGATGAGGAAGCCGCTAATGACGAGGAGGCCGATGCAGACGCCCGGCGGAACGAACCACCACCACGCGCCGAACGAGAGCGCAGAGTACGCCCGCGCGGCCTGCAACATCGTCCCCCACGACACGGTGTTCGGATCTCCGAGGCCGATGAACGAGACGCCCGCTTCGGTGAGAATCGCCCACGCGATGGCGAACGAACCGTAAAGGAACGACATCGGCAGCACGTTCGGCGCCAAGTGCCGACTGATGATGTGCCAGTCGCTGGCCCCGGCCACCTGCGCCGCCTTGACGAACGGCCGTTCGCGTAACGAGAGTGCTTGCGACCGGATGACGCGGGCCGTCGCGCGCCACTGCAGGATGATGACGGCGAGGATGATGTTCCAGAGGTTCGGTCCCAACAGGGCGACCAAGATGATGACCGTCGGCAACAACGGCATCCCGTACAGGAAGTCCACGAGACGCATCAGGGCGTCGTCCACGGCCCCGCCGTAATAGCCTGCGACGAGTCCGACCATCGTGCCGATTCCGGCAGTGAACACTGCGGCGATGAGGCCGACCAACAGCGCGGCCCGCGTGCCGAAGATGAGTTGGCTGAAGATGTCGAACCCCTGTGCGGTCGTGCCGAGGATGTACTCGCTGTTACCGCCGAGAATCGACGGTTCGGCCCATTTTGCGATGAGTATCTCATCGGCCGTCTGGTACTGCCGCTCTAACGGCGGATTCGGTGCGATATACGGGGCGAGTATCGCCACGAGGACGAAAAACGCCACCATCAGCATCGACAGTTTGACCGACAACTCGTCGGTCAAAAGCGTCCACTGCCGCTTGAGCGTCTCCTGCCAGAGCCGGGCGGTGCGTGCCCACTTGTTGATCTCCTCGTTGGAACTGACCTCCTCGATGTCGGCGAACACCGACGAGCGTGTAGATTCTTCTTGTGCCATTGTTCAGTCGTAGGTCACCCGGGGGTCGAGGTAGCCGTACGCCAAGTCCGCGACGAAATTCAGGAGGATGATGGTCGCGGCGAGGACCATGAACGTCCCCTGTGCGACGGGGAAATCCCGGCGCAGGACCGCTCGCACCATCTCCCGACCGATACCGGGCCACGCGAACACCGTCTCGATGAGGACGCTCCCGCCGACGGCGTAGCCGAGGGCGATAGCCGCCGCCGTGACAATCGGCAGGAGGGCGTTCCGCGCGGCGTGTTTGAACATGATCGTTCGCTCTTTCAGGCCCTTGGCGCGACAGACATCGATGAAGTCCTCCGAGAGCACTTCGAGCATGCTCGACCGCATGATGAGCAACGGATAGCCCATGAAGTAGTACGCCAACACCAACGCTGGTGCGACGAGATGTTTCAGGAAATCCACCGAGAGGACCATCGTCAAGAAGTTCTCGTGTTCGACGCCCGGGCTTGTCATCCCGGCCATCGGGATGAGATTGAACATCGAACCGAACACCCAAAGAACCATCAGGCCGACCCAGAAGCTCGGGACACTGCGCGCGAGTAGTGCCGTGATGACCGTGCTCCGCTCGAACCGCGATCCGCGGTACCATCCGGATAACACGCCAAGTGTGATGCCGAAGGCGTACGCGATAACGAATGCCGTCAGCATCAATACGAGCGTGTTCGGTAGATACGTCAAGATGACATCCTCGACCGGGGCGTTCGAGTGGAACGACTGGCCGAAGTCGAGCGTGATCGCATTCTGCAGGAATTTGACGTACTGGACGTGCATCGGTTCGTCGAGACCGTAGCTCTCGATGATCTGTCGCCGCGCCTCCGGCGTCATCTGCGGTGAGATGACGAACGACGTTGGATTGCCGGGCATCAGCCTGAACAAGAAGAACAGGACTGTCCCGACAGCCCAGAACGTCGCAACAAGTTGCAGCGAACGTCTGATTACGAAACTCGCTTTTCCCATACTGTGTCTTTTTTACGTGTCGTTTGTTGCTGTGAAATTCCGAATCGGGCGCTGTCCCCCGATTTAGTCGTCTGCGGGTGTTTGGAGCATCCCGTCGTCCGTCCAACTGTATCCCGCCTCTTTGAGTCGGCTTCGCGCCTTCTCTTTGCTCTCCTCGTACCGAGTCACTTCCTCGGTGTGGAGCGGCCCGAACGCCGGTGAGACGATATCGAATCCCTTCTGCGGGAAGTCGAACAGAATCTGCTTGACGATGGGCGTCCGCGGGATGGCGTTAACCGCTGCCTTCCGGAGGACGGGGTCATCGAGGCCGGTTTGCCGTTCGTTCGGCGTGAAGTGCCAGAACGTCGTGGCCGGTTCGAACTTCGTTCCGATGGCCTCGTGGTCCTGATTCTCGTTGAGCGACCGGTCGATGCGGCCGAACGGTTCGTAGTTGAGCTCGCCGTTTTTGAGCAGTTCCCAGACCGTCGAAGCCTCCGGAATGATGCGCCAGTACCGCTGTTCGAAATCGACTGGAGCGAAGTGATCCGCGAACTTCTTGAGGCCGAACTCGGTCCCTTTATTCCAGTAGTCGAACATCAGCGGGCCGCTCCCGACGGGTTCTTCGACGTTCGCCTGACTCGGGTTCGACCGACGCTCCCACTTGTGCTTCGGGAGGATCGGAATCTGTGTCCCGACCAGCGTGTGGAACGGGCCGAGTGCCTGCGACATATTGATGCGGACCGTACTGTCGTCTACGGCCTCCGCGCTGTCGATATACTGCGTCTGTACGGAGTACAGCGGCACCTCGTTCTCGGCGATGTAGTTGTACGTGAACGCCACGTCCTCCGTGGTCAGATCCTCGCCGTCGTGCCAGGCGTGGTCAGTCCGAATGGTGTACTCCATCGTCGTCTCGTCCACGCGGGTCCAGTCGGTGGCGAGACTCACGTCAGCGTTGAGTTTCCCCTCGTTGTCGAGGCGGACGAGAGTGTCGTACATCATCGTAAACTGGTAGGTGTGTTTGCTCTCGTCGTTGTGTCCGAGGACGTTCATCGTTGAGAGCGTCTCCGGCCAGTACCCCTTCAGCTGAGTCTCGCCGTTTTTCATCTCCAGATTAACCATCGTCCAGTAGGAGTTGAACCCGAGCGAGAGCTCGGACTGCCAGTTGCCGACCTGATTTTTGTTGTAGATGGCCGCTGCTGGCATGTGGGTGATAGGCATCTGGGGAACGTCGTCCATCAGGGTCTTCTGTGCCTCGTGGACCATGTCAACCCGTTTCGCCTCGTCGGGTTCGCTCATGTACCCATCGAGCAGTTCGTCTACGTCCGGATTCTCGTAGCCAGCGTAGTTGCCGTCACCCTTGCCAGTGTTCGACGAGTGCATCGTCGAACTCAACTCCAACACCGGGTCGATAGTGAAGAACGTGTGCCACGTGGAGAAACTGTAGTCGTACTCGACGGAGACTCTGTTGTACAGCGTCCCCCACTCCAGCACGTCCACCTCGACGTCCAACCCGATGTCGTTCAGTTGCCGTGCGATGAGATTTATCGCATCGTGTCTCGGTGGGTTGTAACTCTGTGAGTTATTGACGTACGTGTAGGTCGGCAACCGCTCGCCCGACCCACCCGATTCGCCCGACGTTTCACCATCCGAGCTATCGCCCGTGCTGCCACCATCGGTCTCTTCAGGGGTCGAATCACCACCGGAGCAGCCAGCTAACGCAGTCATCCCCGCGAGACCGCCCGCTGTTGTTGCTTTGAGAAAACGCCGACGCCGTACATTCTCGTTATCACCTACCATGGCGTAGGTTATCGTCAACCAGACTATAAAATTCTTTCCTACCGGTAGGGTAGATTGGTACGATTGTCGGAGGGATTTTCAAACAATTCTCCGACAGTATCTGAATTTATGACACAGATTTTTGCTTCATTGCCAGTTATTCGTTCGTTTCGTCACGGTGAACTGAACGCTATTGATAAATAGAATCACACAACTGCCAATTGGCAAACTCCCAAACGGCATCGTTGTGACGCGTACCAAAACACAGTCGGATGAAGCCTCCGCGCAGACTGAGACGATTTCAATGGCCGGATGCCGCGCCGGACGACGACCCTTTACGGTGGGCGCGCGAACGGACGTGCAGTGGATTCTAACGACGTTCACCGACGGTGGACGGCGCGTTCTGGTGCGTACTCGCCGGAGTACTACGCCTATTACGGGCCAAACGAGACGAGCGAGTTACTCAAAGAGACAATTTCACAGCACGCAGAGCCTGACGCCGCCATTCTGGAACTCGGCTGTAGTTCCGGGCGGCACCTCGCGCATCTGTTCGACCACGGCTACGAGAACGTCTCAGGCGTTGAGATAAACGCCGAAGCGTTCGACGTAATGGACGAGGAGTATCCCGAACTTTCCGACGCGGGAACGTTCTACCACGACGCGATCGAGTCCGTTGTCCGCAAGTTCGAAGACGATGCCTTCGACGTTGTGTACTCGGTTGAGACGCTGCAGCACCTCCACCCCGACGCCGAGTGGGTGTTCGACGAACTGGCGCGCATCACCGAGACACTGCTCATTACTGTCGAAAACGAGGGTGAACACTCGGATGCGGGTGGGACAGCGGACGACGAACCGAGTGTCAACTACGTAGACGGCGAGGTCCCACTCTACTACCGCGACTGGAACGCCGTCTTTACTGACGTCGGCCTTACTGAGATCGAATCAAAATCGATGGACCGCGACATGTTCCGGTCGTTCACGCCGACGTAATGGGACTCATCGAGTCGTTGAAAACGACTGTGCGCTGAGGGAACACGCATCACCAATGGCTTAAACGTGCGACGCTTGTAGTACACACATGAGCGAAGAATCAAGTGGGCGTCGGAACCTCCGAATGCCCAGCGACGACGAACTGTTCGCGGTAGTGACACAACATAACGGTGGAAACCACGTTCGAGTCCGCTGTCAGGACGGCAAAGAGCGTATGGGCCGCATTCCCGGCCGCATGAAGTACCGCACGTGGATCAACGAGGGCGACGTGGTTCTCGTCGAACCGTGGGACTGGCAAGATGAGAAAGCGAACATCGAATGGCGATACAGCGAACAGGACGCAGAACAACTCCGCGCGGAAGGCCACATCGACTGATGTCTCTCTCCCGATCTCGGGAGATTTCGACTACTCTCTACCTCTGAGAAGGACAGTTGCAACTGTCCCCTAGTGTGCACTGCTCCGGTCGATTAGTCACCGGAATAGGCAACCCATGCGTACGAGCGGCGGGTCTCGGCACTCGGATCACTCGGGCGAAACGACCGTCGTCTCTTCGTCAGCGTGTGCGACCTCAATCGAATGCCGTGTGTGACGGGCATGGGTTTTCGCCCACCGCTGCGCCGCACTCGCAGCGAGGAACTCCTCTCCCTCGGGACAGTGCCGGCACGAGACAATCCACGGTGAGATACCATCCGGAAAGTGACCCGTGTGACGCATATGATCGAGCGCAAACTGCTCGAAGGACTGATTCCCGACCTCCAAATCGTCAAGTTCGTACGAGAGATCCCACTCGCGGTCGCACCGCGAACAAGTGACGGACGGCGTATCGTCAATGTCGTGCGAGTGCGTCTGGTCGATGTCGTCGGTACGGTCGGACACGCGACGGGTTACGGACGCCAGCCTCTTTTATCTGACACTCTTGTGCCCCCATCCGCCGGGTTTCACCCCGATTCGAGTTTCACGCACCGAACGCTGTTACAACTGGCCAGCCGATTCCTCGAACACTGAGCGGTCGGATGAAGCGGGAAGCCGAGAAGAACGCGAAAGGTCGTGCGATCCGACCGCACAACTCCGAAGGATTTGGCCCGCTCACCGTCGTGAAAATAGATAATGACTGGCGATGTACCGGATGGTCTTCGGGAGATGCCACCAAGTTCGAAACTCGTCTACAAGGTTCTGGAACACGACGGCCCGCTAACGCAACGACAGTTGGCTGACCACTCACTCTTGCCCACACGAACAGTCCGCTACGCGCTCGATAGACTCGAAGAAGAGGGGATTGTCAAAGAGAAACTCTACATCCAAGACGCACGAAAGCGTCTCTACCACCTCTCTGAAGACGAACGAGTACCGAATACCAACCCGATTCCGAACTGACTCGGTTAGCGCTCCTTCTCGAAACCGTGATCACATTCTAACTGTTATCTAACTGCACGTACACCCTGTTTTCCCTCAAGTACGGCGTACGCATCCAGATTCGACACATCGCCGGTAACGACGGCGCCGTCGCATTCAACCCACGCGTGCGCCTCGAATACTCCCGATTTCCGCATCACACCGAAGCGAATGTCGGCATCGACGCCGAACTGCTCGTACAGCACGTGCGCGACGAGCGCAACACGGAGGCAGGTGAGTTTTCCGGCCAACGGCCACGGGGCGGCGTGCGCTGTCATCTCTACCGTCCGACCGATATCTGGTATCGACGTTCGATCCGCTGTCCGACTACCCGATACCACCGTGAGAAACACCCCAGCGAGCATCGAGAGAACCCTCCGAAGGCGTTCGACCGACCACCCAACGGCGAGTCCGAGATGTGCGACGACTAACAGCGCCGCCGAGACGACCGCGAGAATCCGCTGAGACGGGACGGAATGTCCGATTCGGCGAGTCACGACGACACCCCCCACGTGACGAACACCGACCACTGGCTGCTGAGACTCAACTCGAAACGAGACATATCAGTCGAAACGAGACGACAAAAGATAGTTATGGGTCGTGTATCGTGGGCGAATCGAACGCCCAACGGAAGCCTGCTGCGTCGAATTCTGCGTGTTTCAGTACCGCGAGGGCATGTACGCGAATCCGACGAGGAAGACTATTGCCAACAGCGAGAGGATGCTGACACCCCACAGCCCGCTCTCGCGCGTGTGGAAGGTCTCAATCTCCTCTTGCTGTGTGCGGTAACTCTCGTAATCCTGTGTCAGTTTCATCGTTTCGTTGTCTGGGAAGTGAGCGAGGTACTTCTGCTCCCCAAGCGTTACGTTCCCCTCATTGGCAACGTCGATGGAATTCGTTCGCGGTGCAGTCCACGAGATTTCGACTGCTTCGGTCGTCACGGCCCCGACAGTCGTTTCGTTGCCGTTGTATTCGAAGGTGTTGCCTTCGCTGTACGTTTGCGACTGCGGTTCGGGGAAGTATTCGCTCGCCGGGACGAGTCGTTCACTGCCGTTCTCCTGGAGAACAACCTGTTGCTTCCCGTTGTGCGTAACCATCTCGTTGCTGGCGTTCGGGTCTTGCTTCAGGATGGTCGTCTCGTTGATGTCCTCTCGGAGCGTGAACTCAGTCTCGTTCTCCTCGCCCGATACGAGGACGGTCCACTCGGTGTCGTCGATGGTCACCGTCGAGTTGTTCTCCCACGTTTCGGTGTACCGGGCGGACTGGTTCGTGTACTGAAGCGCACCGGAACGTACCAGTGTGCTCCCGCCACCGTGGCCGCCGGACTCGACTTCGGCCGTGATCTCTGTCACGCTGTACGTCTGTGATCCAACCTCGAACGAATCACCGCTCGAAAGGTCGTAGGCCGGGTTCTGGAACTCAATGTGCGGCGCTTCCGCCGTTGCGACGAGCGAGTACGAGGCCGCACCGATGACTATGAAGAGCGCGACGTAGATAGCCGCGGCGCGTCGTTGCATAGTTCGAGCAAGGGATAGATGGCGTATAACGGTTATCGTTTCGTCAGGCGGTCAGTGGTGTACCCGTCGAAGGCAGTACCCGCGCGCGTACCGTCGAAAAGTAAGTCACACCCCGGGTTTGAAGCTCGAGATCTGCCTTGAGTTCGAATCCGAAGCTACCTCTCAAAATGGTTTCGCTCGAATAGAAAAGCCAAGGGCCGGATTTGAACCGGCGGAGATTCGCTCTGCAGGCGAACGCGTTAGGCCGAACTCTGCCACCTTGGCGCGGTTTTCTGTAGTTGTGTCTTGCGCTTAAGCCTAGCGGTCTGCGACTTCGACGTCGGTGATCGAGTGAGATGGCTGTCGCTGGCTCTCGCTGCGTCTATGCGTCCGTTCGAAATGAAAAACGCCCACACGGGCCGACCCGTGTGGGCGTTGTAGTATGAGTAGGAGGCGGCGAGATAATGTTTCCAGAGGTTCGCACACTCCAGTACTTGTTATCACGCTGGCGAGCTTAACTTCCGTGTTCGGGATGGGTACGGGTGTTGCCTCACCGCTGTGGCCGCCTTAACGCCAACCGATGGAATCGAACCATCGTTCAAACACCAGTCGTTGGTGGTTCGATACCGTATGTATGCGTGCAATCCAGTTAACGCCTGAACCCGTTCATCCGAAACCAGCGGACTGGTCCGATGAACGTATGAATGTGGCTTTGGACTGTTAGTGCTCGTGGACTGAATGCCTCGTTGCCTCGGCACGTACATCCCAAGTCTATCGAACTTGTCTTCTACAAGTGTCCTCGGTGGTACTTCTTTTCCAGGTGGGTTTCGAGCTTAGATGCGTTCAGCTCTTACCCCGTGTCGCGTAGCTACTCGGCATCTGCCCTTTCGGACAACCGATACACCAGCGGCGACCAATCGTAGTTCCTCTCGTACTATACGATCGTTCCCGTCAAGTACCGTAACACCCCCAATAGATAGCAGCCGACCTGTCTCACGACGGTCTAAACCCAGCTCACGACCTCCTTTAATAGGCGAACAACCTCACCCTTGCCTGCTTCTGCACAGGCAGGATGGAGGGAACCGACATCGAGGTAGCAAGCCACCGGGTCGATATGTGCTCTTGCCGGTGACGACTCTGTTATCCCTAAGGTAGCTTTTCTGTCATCTACGGGTCCCATGAATGAACCTCGTAGGTTCGCTAGACCACGCTTTCGCGTCAGCGTCACTCGTTGGGAATGACACTGTCAGACTTCCGTGTGCTCTTGCGCTCTTCCACGAGTTTCCGACTCGCGTGAGGAAATCTTTGGGCGCGCTCGATATCTTTTCGAGCGCGTACCGCCCCAGTCAAACTGCCCGGCTACCGGTGTCCTCCTCCCGGAGTGAGGGTCGCAGTCACTGACGGGTAGTATTTCAATGATGACTCGGTGGTCCGCTAGCGCGGATACCTGTGTAGTGTCTCCTACCTATGCTGCACATCAGCGACCACGTCCCAGCGACAGCCTGCAGTAAAGCTCTATAGGGTCTTCGCTTCCCCTTGGGGGTCTCCAGACTCCGCACTGGAACGTACAGTTCACCGGGCCCAACGTTGGGACAGTGGCGCTCTCATTGATCCATTCATGCAAGCCGCTACTGAAGCGGCAAGGTACTACGCTACCTTAAGAGGGTCATAGTTACCCCCGCCGTTGACAGGTCCTTCGTCCTCTTGTACGAGGTGTTCAGATACCTGCACTGGGCAGGATTCAGTGACCGTACGAGTCCTTGCGGATTTGCGGTCACCTATGTTGTTACTAGACAGTTGGAGCGCCCGAGTCACTGCGACCTGCTCGGTCAGGAGCAGGCATCCCTTATCGCGAACTTACGGGACTAACTTGCCGAATTCCCTAACGTCGGTTGATCCCGACAGACCTTGGCTTTCTCCGCCAGAGTACCTGTGTCGGATCTCGGTACGATCATCACGCTTGCCTTTTCACGGGCTCTAGGTACCTTCAACTTGCGCTGTCTCACGCTTCGTTCGCTTCGTGCCGTTACGGCTTCCACGAGCTTCCGTGATTCGACCGGGCGAAGGCCCGGCTTGAAGTTTCCCAAAGCGTCGGCTTTGAGTGGTGATGGTACTGGAATATTAACCAGTTTCCCGTTTGTCTCATTCGAGTTACGGTGAGACTTAGGATCGACTAACCCTCGGCTGATTGGCAGTGCCGAGGAACCCTTACTCGTAAGGTCGTCGGGGTTCGCACCCGACTCTCGCTGCTACTGTGACCAGGATTTTCGTTACTGAGCGGTCCACGCGAGCTCTCGCCCGAGCTTCCACCCGCACAGTATGCCAGCCTACTAGGTCAGGCGTATGGTGTCGCCTGCTGCCAGGTCTCGGTGGTGGATTTGAGCCCCGATCATTTTCGACGCCTCGAACCTCGGCCGGTAAGCTGTTACGCTTTTCTTAGAGGGTAGCTGCTTCTAAGCTCACCTCCCGGCTGTTTAGGGCTCGAGACAATCTTCGATCGCACTTAATCCACACTTGGGGACCTTAACCCGGCTCTGGGTTGTCTCCCTCACGGACCACAAGCTTACCCCGCAGTCCGGATTCCCAGCGTCTACGACGTCTGCAAGTTTGGAGTTCGACAGGAAGGCCGACTCCTCTCGGAGGCGGGTCTTCCAATCGGTCGCTCTACCTCGCAGACTATCTCGGCTGAGGTCATGCTTCGACATGTTTCGGCTGGAACCAGCTGTTGCCAGATTCGATGGGCCTTTCACCCCTACACACGGGTCACGGGAGGGTATTGTAAGACACCAACCCTAACAGACCTCCACGTGGCTTTCGCCACGCTTCGTCTTGCCCTCGTGTAGATCATCTGGTTTCGGGTCGCACCCACTTGACTCCCCGCGCTTGAACACGGCGGCCCTCGCAATGCTGCGGCCTTGTCGGTTTCCCTGCGCCTTCCCGGATGATCCGGTTAGACTCGCCAAGTAAGTGCACTCCCTGGTTCGTTTTTCAAAACGTACGACAGAACACCGGCTTCCTCGGATTCCTACTAGTGGGTCGCCCCACGGTCGTTTTTCCGAGGACCTTGTATGCCCTGTCGCTCTATCACTGACTGATTTCAGGCCCTATTGCACCGCCCTTTTCGGGGTGCTTTTCAGCGTTCGCTCGCGCTACTTGTTCGCTATCGGTCTCGAGGAGTGTTTAGTCTTCGCAGTCGATGCCTGCGAGATTCACGAGGGATATCCAACCCCCGCTACTCTGGAGCAATCTCGGGATCGCGTTCACACGATACGGGGTTGTCACCCTGTATCACGCTCCGTTCCAGGAGACTTCTCGTGTGTTGGTGATCCGTTGTAGATTGTCCGTACACCACATTTCCTTGCGGATTCGGTTTGGACTGTGTCGCGTTTACTCGCCGTTACTAACGACATCGCGGATTGCTTTTTGTTCCTGTTCCTACTGAGATGTTTCAATTCGGAACGTTCCCTATTGCGCGTTGGCAATTGTTGTAGGGATTCCCATTCGGAGATCCTGAGTTCTTAGCCTCCGTGCGGCTCCCTCAGGCTTTTCGCAGCTTGGCACGTCCTTCGTCGGCTCTCGAGCCGAGCCATTCACCAGCCAGTACAGTAGCCAGTTACAGTTGTTTCGGACGTCCACGTGTTCCCGGGTGAACGGGTTCAGTGGGCGTCTGGATTGCACGCGTACATACGGTTGTCATTGAACGTCCGGTGGCTGCCGGAGCGTTCGTCGAACCCTTCCTATCCGCGCTCTCGCGGGATAGTGCATCGGTTTCGTCTTCGGGATTCAGTCTCGTTCCTGCCCACACTTAAGGGGCACGGATTGAGTTTGAGTCCCGGAGAGTATGGACCCACTGGGATTTGAACCCAGGGCTTCCTCCTTGCAAAGGAGGTGCTCTGCCGCTGAGCTATGGGCCCGTGTTAGCCTTGGTAGTTCTAGGGTGCCCGTTCGGCGGGTTGAGCGGTGTGAACGGACCGGTAAGGTGGGCCAGGCGCGTCGGCCTGGTCCCGATCGTTAGGAGGTGATCCAGCCGCAGATTCCCCTACGGCTACCTTGTTACGACTTAAGCCCCCTTGCGAAGCCCAGATTCGACTATCTTGCGATAGCCTCATCCGGACCTCACTCGGGTGCTTTGACGGGCGGTGTGTGCAAGGAGCAGGGACGTATTCACCGCACTCTTGTGAAATGCGATTACTACCGAATCCAGCTTCATGAGGGCGAGTTTCAGCCCTCAATCCGAACTACGACCAGATTTAGGAGATTAGCGTTCTCTTTCGAGATTGCAACCCATTGTTCTGGCCATTGTAGCCCGCGTGTAGCCCAGCTCATTCGGGGCATACTGACCTACCGTTGCCCATTCCTTCCTCCAGTTTGGCACTGGCAGTCCATCTAATGTACCCAGCCAGTCGGAACTGCTGCTGGCAATTAGATGTGTGGGTCTCGCTCGTTGCCTGACTTAACAGGACGCCTCACGGTACGAGCTGACGGCGGCCATGCACCTCCTCTCTACAGCTCGTGATAAGGTCATCAACCTGATCGTCATTACTGTAGTCGGAGCTGGTGAGATGTCCGGCGTTGAGTCCAATTAAACCGCAGGCTCCTCCGGTTGTAGTGCTCCCCCGCCAATTCCTTTAAGTTTCATCCTTGCGGACGTACTTCCCAGGCGGTTCACTTCTCGGCTTCCCTACGGCACAGCACAGGCTCGTAGCCTGTGCCACACCTAGTGAACATTGTTTACGGCTAGGACTACCCGGGTATCTAATCCGGTTCGAGACCCTAGCTTTCGTCCCTCACTGTCGGATCCGTCTTCTCGAGGTGCTTTCGCCATCGGCGGTCCGTCCAGGATTACGGGATTTCACTCCTACCCCGGACGTACCCCTCGAGCCTTCCGGTCCCAAGCCACGAAGTTTCCGCCGGACGCCCATCTGTTGGGCAGATGGATTTCCCGACGGACTTTCGTGGCCAGCTACGGACGCTTTAGGCCCAATAAGATTGGCCATCACTTGAGCTGCCGGTATTACCGCGGCGGCTGGCACCGGTCTTGCCCAGCTCTTATTCGAGAACCGCCTTACGGTTCTCAAAAGCGAGGACTATATGCCCTCGCACTCGGAGTCCCCTTATCGCACTTGCGTGCAGTGTAAAGGTTTCGCGCCTGCTGCGCCCCGTAGGGCCCGGAATCTTGTCTCAGATTCCGTCTCCGGGCTCTTGCTCTCACAACCCGTACCGATTATCGGCACGGTGGGCCGTTACCCCACCGTCTACCTAATCGGCCGCAGCCGCATCCTGCAGCGCCGGAGCGTTTGTGGATCCCGGCATTCCAGCGTGGGATCGGTATCGCGGATTAGCCTCAGTTTCCCGAGGTTGTCCGTGTCTGCAGGGTAGCTTGACCACGTGTTACTGAGCTATATGCTACGAGTGTGAACTCGTGCAACTAGCATGGCTAAATCGGACTCCGATAGCAATGGCCTCCGGCAGGATCAACCGGAATGGGTTCCTGGCTGTTGCCAGGAGGGTGGCGGGATTTCCTCTCGTGGGAGAGGGAATCACCAATCATTGCGTGGTCCGTTCGTGGTGCTCGGTGTCACCGAACGGGTGGCACCGAACTACCAAGGCTAACATCAGATCCCATCTGTACGGCGGACCGCAGGGGTGGAATCCTCATGACTTCGGACTTGGTTGTAGCACGTTCGACGCCTTAAGGGCGTCGGTTTGTGCGTTTCGTTGGCCTCCGAAGAGACCGTGTGTCCGAGGTGCAGCACGGGGTTGAACCGTGCTGCGGTCGCGGTGTGTCGTTCGCATTCTTCCGAAGTGTTCTTGACCACTTAAGCCCGTCGTATCGTTCGTGGCGTGAGAGTGCGATGCACTCCCAGTGGCACGAGGGCGACGGTGGGGTCAAGGGCGTTCGGAGAGAGTGGCGCTCCGGGAGTATCCCGGGGCGCCCCGCGTATTTCTACGAATGGCAGGGGAACATAAAAGGCCGTCGAACCGATGGCGCTTCGTCATGCGATTTCATACCCTCATCGTGAGGAGTAGGCTTGGGAGGCACTGTGTAAGGCGAGAAACAGCGGCGTCGCTCAGCGTGTAAGATGTCGCGCGGTCGGAGGCCGGTCAGTCATTCCTCGCATTTTGCGTCGGGTCGGACCGGGTGGTAGCCGCGCAAGTACTTGTCACCGGGGGACCGCCAAAGCCGTGTCGGATGCGGACTCGTAAGTCGCTCCCGTACGCGCGTACGCGAAGAAAACCGAAGGGAATCCCGAATTTATTCTTCGAGGTGTTCGATCCCCTGCTTTGAGACGTTCCCCTTCGTGATGTCACCCTCCATCCAGTCCGGCTTGTCGTCCGGCGCGTCGTCTACCCACGCCCACGCGTCGAAGATGTGTACTTTGTCGGTGCCTTTCTCGCGGAGACGAATCTCTGTTGCTTGCTCTCGCGCCTTATCTTCCGAATCGACCGGATCGAGACGGCGAGCTGCCTTCAAGGCGGCTTGGCGGGGCATACTTCCAGAGAAGACACTCGACTCCGTGCCATTCTCCTCACGTAGTACGAAGTTCCGTTTACCGTCCTCGCGTACCATGATTTTTGACCTCCATGGCAACCGAACACATGGTCCGCCATAAATATATCGGCGAAAAACGGGGGGCGGCGGCGAGGTGTATATAAATAGCGGCAGATTCCGAGATCGAAAACGAGCGCAATCGGGGAAATCAGCGTTGTTTTTTAATAAGGTGGGGAGCGGGTAGACAACACTTATGTATATCCTACGGCGAAGCATCGAACAGAGAGACCCCCGATGGTCCGGAAAAAGAAGCTCAGCCCGAGTGGCGCGAAAGACGAGAACGGCGAGTACCATAATGTCCACGTGAACCTCCACGAAGACGAACTCGCCGTTGCCGGAATGGAAATCGGCGACGAGGTGTTCGTGCGAGTCCGGGACGGCAAGATTATCATCCAGAAGGCTGATCCAGACGAAGTCGAACACGACTTCTGACGGCGTCCGATGGAACGACTCGCCTCGGACGAAAGAGACACTGCACAGCGATCATCACCTATGCGCCTCCTCTATCGGATACTCAAACCAGCACTGTTTTCGCTCCCGCCAGAAACGGCGCACGGACTCGTTCATCACGGACTGCGAACCGTCCAACACACGCCTATCGAGGATGCACTCGCCACGCGGTACCGAGTCGAAGATGACAGGCTTCACACTGAGGCGTTCGGCTGTTCGTTCGACAACCCAGTCGGTGTCGCCGCCGGATTCGACAAGAACGCCGAGGTACCCGACGTGTTGGGTTCGCTCGGCTTCGGACACGTCGAAGTCGGCGGCGTGACGGCCGAACCGCAGGACGGCAACGCCCGCCCGCGCATGTTCCGTCTCCCCGAAGACGGCGCGATAATCAACCGAATGGGGTTGAATAACGAGGGTGCTGACGCTGTCGGCGCGCGTCTCGCCGCAGGGCCGAGAGCGGACATTCCCGTCGGCGTCAACCTCGCCCTCTCGGAGTCCACCGACGCCGAGGACGCGCCCGCGGACTACCGCTACACCTACGAACAGGTCGCAGACGCCGCAGACTACGTCGCGGTCAACGTCTCCTGTCCGAACAGCGAGGGCTTCCGCGACCTCCAGAACCGCGATTCGTTGGAGGCCATCCTCGGTGGACTCGTAGACGCCGGTGCCGACCCCCTCTTGGTGAAGCTCTCACCGGACTTACCCGACCCCGCCGTCGAAGACGCCCTCGACGTTGTCAACGAGTACGGATTGGACGGCGTCGTCGCTACGAACACGACCACCGACCGGCCCGCCGAACTACAGAACCCGAATCGTGCGGAACGCGGCGGCCTCTCCGGTGCGCCCATCGAGGAACGAGCCACCGAGATGGTCCGCTTCGTCGCCGAACGAACCGACGTGCCGGTCGTCGGCGTCGGCGGCGTTGCTTCGGCCGAAGACGCGTACGCGAAGATTCGTGCTGGGGCAAGTCTCGTCCAGTTGTACACTGGCCTCGTCTTCGAGGGGCCGACCCTCACGCGCGACATCAACGAAGGACTCCTCACGCTCCTCGAACGCGACGGGTTCGACTCCATCGACGAAGCCGTCGGTGCCGACCTGTAAATCGGCCCGCGACGGCGCAACGGAATCACGTCAAAACGGTGTCTGTTTGTTGCTTCGGTCAAGCCGGTAACTGTGCGACGTCCCTCCATCCATGACTCCGGAGTGCTTGCGGTGCTCGCGTCCAACGCAGTAGCACCGCTCGGAATCTTCTTTCTCGGGTGGTCAACGACTGTTCTCTTCGGCGTGTTTATCGCCGAAATCGCGGTCGTCCTGTTCTGGTCGATGGTGAAGATGCCATTCGCGGCCAAGCGCCCGAACAACGCCCTCGGTGAGCGAGGACTGTTCGGTCCGCTACAGACCAAGCGCGGTTCGACGTCGCTGCCCGGACCGCTTCCGCCGGTCTATCTCCGGAATGTGCCGAGCGTCGTCATCGCCGCCTTCCTCCTTGCTCCGTTGGAGTTGGCGGTCGCACTCGGAGTGTTTGGGCTGGCCGATCCAACCATCACCGACGAGACGGGCGGGCGAATCCTGGTTGGTGGACTGAGCGTATTCATCGGACACGGCATCGAGATGGCCGCTCACTACTTCGGAAACGGTGAGTACCGCAACCACTCGCCACGTTCGCTGTTACTACTCCCGTTTAAGCAACTCTTCGCGGTCGCAATACTCCTGTTTGCCGCGATACCGTTCGAGGAATCACCCGGAAGCGACGCGTTCGTCGCAGTCGTCGTCGCGGGGAAATTCCTGTACGACCTGCGAACGCTCCAACTCGAACACGACGATGACAAACGGGGTATCTTCTACCGCCTGTACGGGAGCGAGGAGACCGAAATCCTCCCGGTTCCAGTGTCAGAGCCAACGGGAGAACCCGTACACTGCGACCGGACCAACCGGTGGGTAGCTGTCGCGGACGCACTCTACCGGGGCGTTCGATACACGTTCACCAGTGTAGTGCTCTTATTCTACGCCATCGCCGCAGCACTCGCACTCTTCGGCGGTGATCTGGTTGTTGTGCTGATACCGATCACCGTCGCGGGAGTGTTCGCTGGAGTCAAAGCGATCTCGCGCTACCTCCGGTACGGAACAGTCGAATATCGGTGCTACGGGGATGTTCTCGTCGTGTACGACACTCTCTTAGATGAACCGCAGGCACGTCTCGAACGCGGGGCAGTGACCGACCTGACCATCACCACGGACGCCGTGGATCGACTGTTCGGGACCGAGACGATGGCGTTCGATACAGACGAAGACGACTCCCCCGACGTGCAACTCACAGTTCCCGACCCTGCGGAAATCAACGGCGACGACGCGAACGAGAACCATCCGCTGACGTACCCACACGTCGAGAACCCCGAAGCAGTCGCCGACGCGTTCGGTGTCGCGTGGCGGTTAACGTCCGAATCCGACGAGCGTCGCTAGAATCGAACGGCTTGGGCGCAACTCCAAAAAAGCGGACGGATGCGTCAGTTCTCGTGCTGGACGATGACGACGGCGTCGCCCGCTTCGAGCATTTCGCCGTCGCCCATGTACTTACGCTCTTCTTCGATGGTGAACATCTCGGGGGCGAGTTCGACGCCCGCAGCGTGGAGGTGGCCGTCTCCGACCTCGTACTCCTCGGCTTCGAGTGCCGCCTCGATGTCGGGCACCTGCGCGCCGAACTCCGGTCCGACGAGCGAGTAGTCGAGGTCAACGCCGGTAACGACCGACTCGATCTGCGGTTCTTCCGCTAAGGTCTCCATCTCCTCGACGTGCATGACGCCGCTGATGTCCGCCTCGAAGTCCTGCACGTCGCCGTACACCTGCACGAGGTCGATGGGCGCGTTCATCGACAACTGGTTGTCGCTCTTGTACTTGCGGAGTGCGCCGACGACCGCCATCGCCGTCTCGCCCGCCTCGAAGTCGGCTTCGAGTCCGAGTGGTTCGGGCCACGACGCGCGGTGGACGCTGGTTTCCTCGTGCATCTCGCGCCAGAGTTCCTCGGTAACGTGCGCGAGGATAGGCGCAAACAGCTTCAGGAAGCGTCGGTGCGCGGTGCGGAGCGTGTACTTCGCCGACTCGTCGTCGCTCTCGCGGACGCGCTGTTTGGCGATTTCGAGGTAGTCGTCACAGAACGTGTTCCAGAAGAAACTCCGCAGGTCGTCGCGGGCCTTCGAGAACTCGCGGTTCTGCAGTTTCTCGGTGACGTGTTCGATTTCGCGGTCGAGAGACGCGAGAAGCCACCGGTCGATCTGCTTCAGGTCGTCGTGGTCGAACGACTCGGGGGCGTCTTCACTGAGACTATCGACTAGTTTCGACGCGTTCCAGAGTTTGCGAAGCAGTTTCTCGCCGGCGCGGAGGCCTTTCTCGGAGTACGGCAGGTCGTCGCCGACGGCGGAGCCCGCGGCCCAGTAGCGTGCGGCGTCCACGGGGTACTTCGACATGACTTCGTCCGGCGAGACGACGTTGCCCTTCGACTTCGACATCTTCTCGCGGTTCTCGTCGAGGACCATCCCGTTTATCATCACGCTGTCGAACGGCACCTCGCCGGTGTGTTCGTAGCATTTGACGACCGTGTGGAACAGCCAGAACGAGATGATGTCGTGGCCCTGCGGGCGCACATCGAACGGATACAGTTCTTCCCGGTCGATGACGATCTCTTCTGCGTCTTCGTCCCAGTCCCAACCGGCGTTGATGAGCGGAGTCAAAGAGGAGGTCGCCCACGTGTCGAACACGTCGTCTTCGGGGACGAACTCGTCGTGGTCACACTCCGGACAGGTATCGACCGGCGGGTCGTCCGAGAGTGGGTCAACCGGTAGGTTTTCGCGTTCCGCGACGACGACGTGTTCGCAGTCGTCGCAGTACCAGACCGGGAACGGGATACCCGAGGAGCGCTGTCGGGAGATGGACCAGTCCCACTGCAGACCCTCGATCCAGTTTTTGTACCGCGTGAACATCTTTTCGGGGTACCAGTCCATCTCGCGGCCCGCTTCGAGGTACTCGTCGGTCTTATCGAGCAGTTCGACGTACCACTGATCTTTGACGAGGAACTCGACGCCCGTGCCACAGCGTTCGTGGACGTTGACCGTGTGGGTAATCGCGCGCTTGTCGAGGAGTGCGCCGTCGTCATCGAGGTCCGAGACGATGGCCTCGCGCGCTTCTTCGGAGGAGAGTCCTTCGTATTCGCCCGCAACGTCGGTGAGCGTCCCGGATTCGTCGATAGCGATTCGGAGGTCGAGATTGTGCGCTTGGTACCACTCGATGTCTGTCTGGTCACCGAAGGTACAGCACATGACGATCCCGGACCCGGTTTCGAGATCGACGCGCTCGTCCTCGATAATCGGAACTTCCTGTCCGAAGAGGGGGATTCGCGCCTCTTCGCCGACCAAGTGCTGGTTCTCCTCGTCGTCGGGATGGACGAAGACGGCGACGCAGGCGGGGAGCAGTTCCGGCCGCGTCGTGGAGATGACGAATTCTTCCTCGCTATCGACAACCTCGAACTCGATATCGTGGAAGTGACTGCCCTGTTCGTCGTCTTCCGTTTCGACCTGCGAGATTGCCGTCTCGCACTCAGGGCACCAGATAGCCGGGGCGCGCTGGCGGTACTCGCGGCCGTCGTCGTACAGTTCGATAAAGGAGAGCTGCGAGGCGCGTTGGACCTCCGGCGAGATGGTCTGGTACGTTTGGTCCCAGTCGATCGAGATACCGAGATTCTGCATCTTCTCGGTGAACTCGGCCTCATACTGTTCGCACACCTCTCGGCACATCTCTTGGAACTCGCGCCGGTCGTAGTCCTGGTGGCGCACGTCGAGTTCGTCCTCGGTCAGTCGCTCGGAGGCGATGCCGTTGTCGTCGAACCCGAACGGGAAGAACACCTCTTTCCCGCGCATGCGGTTGAACCGAGCGACGAAGTCCTGAAGGGTGAACCCGTAGGCGTGACCCCAGTGGAGACTCCCCGAGACCGTCGGCGGCGGCGAGTCGATAGAGAAGGCAGTGTCGGCGTCTACCGCGCTGTCGTCGTACGAGTACGTGTCCTCATCGACCCACCTATCTTGCCACTTCGCTTCGACCGTCTCCGGGTCGTATTCTCCACTCGGCATTCTTGCAACGTTGTACCACCGGAAGGCGTGTTAAGTTACTCGATTGTACGGGCCAGACTGCCCGAAGGTGACGATACACAGCGATGCTCGGACGGTCCGAAGACAGACGGCGAGTGAAACCCGAGTCGAACTCGATCAGATAACGTCGAGGGCGTCCGAAAGGTCCGAGAGCAAGTCTGCTTCGTGTTCGACGCCGACAGAGAGACGCAGGAGACTATCGGTGATTCCGAGCATGTCCCGTTCTTCCTGCGAGAGCGGTGAGTGGGTCATCGAGGCCGGATGTTCGATGAGCGACTCGACGCCGCCGAGACTGACCGCCAGCGGGAAGTGTTCAAGTGCGGCGACGAACCGTGCGACGCCGTCTAAATCCGTATCCAGTTCGATAGAGAGGACGCCGCCGTAGCCCGACATCTGCCGGGAGGCGAGGTCGTGTTGCGGGTGTGATTCTAGTCCCGGATAGTGGACCGCTTCGACCGCTGGGTGGTCTGCGAGGAACTCCGCAACAGCCTGCGCGTTCGAGGCGTGTTTCTCCATCCGAAGCGGGAGCGTCTTCAGTCCGCGCAGAGTGAGGTACGCGTCGAACGGCGCGAGCATGTTCCCCATCCCGACGCGCTGGAGGAACGTCATTTCCTCGGCGTACGCCTCGTCGTTCGTCGCCAGCGCCCCACCGATAGAATCGGAGTGACCGTTCAGGTACTTCGTCGTCGAGTGGACGACCACGTCCGCGCCGAGTTCGAGCGGTCGCTGGAAGTGCGGGCCGACGAACGTGTTGTCTACGCCGAACGTCGCTCCGTATTCGTCGGCGATAGCGGCGATAGCCTCGATGTCACAGAGTCTGAGAAGCGGATTCGTCGGCGTCTCCATCCAGACGAGCGATGTCTCCTCGCGCATCGCGGCAGCGACAGTGTCGGTGTCGCGCGCATCGACGAGCGAGACGCTGACGTTCAGTCGATCCTCGAAAAGATCGGAGAGCATCGACTTCGTACCGCCGTACAGGTCATCGAAGGCGACGATGTGGTCGCCGGGTTGGACGGCGGCCGAGATAGCGGTCACGATGGCTGCGGTTCCCGAGGCGAATGCGAGTGCGTGATCGCCCCCACAGAGCGCGGCGATACGGTGTTCGAGCGCATTCCGCGTCGGGTTCGAGAGACGTGAGTAGAGATACTCGCCCGCGTCGGGATCGAGCGACTCCAGCGACGCATCGGGGTCGATCTCGGGCACCGCGAACGTCGAGGCGAGGTGGACGGGCACAGCCACGTCCTCGACACCCTCGGCAGGACGTTGACGTTCGCCGTGCGTCACCGCGAGTGTTTCAAACTGGTAATCAGAATCATTCATGAACGATAGCGAGTCGAAGAGATACTAAACGTTTCCCTAATTCCATAGAAAATATCTGGAGATAATTTTATATCATGCATGATTCTCTTGAGTTATTTTCCTCAAAACTAGACATGTCGGGATATTCAGACAGCACTATTTCCGTGTCCGGGAAGCGGACCGAGTTTTGCTTGCACCGTCGCTGATGAGCCGGTGAGACGGGCAACAGATGCAGAGAGAAACAACTGCGCCGAGCGAAGAACGGCGTTGGCCGGTCTAGCGGAGCGCGTCGAGGTCGAACTCGAACGCCGCGACGGGGAGTTCGAGGTCGTGTTCCACGAGGACGCGGGGGTGAATCTCACCGACGACGCCCACGTTTTCACCGTCCACGACGACGCTCGCCGCACGGCCGTCGATAAACGATGGGTGATCGGTCGCTGGCGTCTTCAGTTCCGCACCGAAGTCGCGGCAGAGCGACTGGAGACGTGCCTTCGCGTCCTCGAACGTCGCATCGTGACGTGCGAGGACGCCCGCGACGTGCCGCCGTTCGTCCACGCGCGTGTTCACTGAGTCGTCGCGTTCGGCAACCAGACCGATTTCGGCGAGGTCCTGCGGGTACGCGCGGTGGGTGTTGTTTTCCAGCACCATCATCAGCGAGGGAAGCGCCCACGTCCGGAGGATGGTGTAGTCCTCGCTGTACGGACCGGTTATCTCCGCGGTGTCGCCGCCGCCAAGGACCTCTGATCCGGCTTCGATGCCCATCCGGTCGTACACCTCCTCCTCGCTCGTCATGTGGAAATTGAGCATGTCCTCGAAGCCCAGTCCGACGAGCGAGTTGCGGGCGGCGTCTTCCAGACGGGAGCGTTCGTGTCGCCCGCCGACCGTGCCCACGTTGGGGTAGCGCGGTTGGAGTTCGTTGAATCCGTACGCACGGCCCACGTCGTCCACGAGGTCGAGCGGATGGAGCACGTCCACGCGATACGGCGGAATCGACACCTCGTAGACGAGGTCGTCGCTCTCGGCATCGGTCGCGTTCTCGCCACCCGCCTCGGTGGTGTCGCTTCCGTCGCCTGCGTCGGCACCGTCGTCGGCGTCCGCATCGAGGCCGGAACGTTCGAACAAGTCAACGACCTCGCGTGGTTCGAGATCAACGCCGAGCATCGTCTCGATGCGGTCGTGCGAGACGTGCTTCGTCTCCACCTCGAAGTCGGGACGGACATAGGTCCCGTCGGGATACTCGACTTCGACCGCCTCGATCGTCGCGCCGCGCGCGTCGAGGGCGTAGCAGATGATGTTGCACATCCGGTCGATCGTCCACTGGTCCGTGCCGGTGAGTTCGACGAGGAGTTCCCGCGAGTCGGTCGTAACCTCGGTCCGGCGGCCGTTGATGACTGGCGGGAACGAGAACAGACCGAGTTCGTCGTAGATGGCCGGATAGCGTTCGTACTCGGACACGAGGTCGGCGTACGTCTGGCCAGTCGGGTGTTCTTCGAGGACTCGCGCGGGCGTCATCTCCGCGTCGGCATCGAGCGGGACGAACGTGTCGCCCTCGGGGTCGATACCCGTGTAGGTGATAGAGTTACCGTCGGAGTCTTCGCTCAGGGCATCACCCTTCAGCATCGTCAGGTCGTGGATGCCGATAGCGCCTTTCGCGCGCTTTCGGCCCATCGTCGCGTGCAGTTTCTCCTGCAATTGGATGAGCGAGTCGAGAGCGTCGTCGTCTAAGTCCACGCCGCGGATGACGGCGCCGGTGACGTACGGCCGTTCGTCTGGAACGTCTTCGTCAACGACGAACGTGAAGTCGGGATCGTTCGTCTTCGGCACGTAGACGCCGCGTGCGTCGCCGTACTGGTAACGAAGCGACCGGGCGACGCCTTCGACGGAGAGGCGGTCGAGTCTGTCGGGACCGAACTCTAGTTGGAACGCGCCGTCTTCGGTCTCGCCTTCGAACTCCAGTCCGAGGGCGAACAGGTCGTCTTTGAACTCCTCGTCAGACTTCTCTTCGTGACCGGTCAGGTCCCGCAGTTCGTCGGGATGAACGTCAACGACCGGCATTATCGAAGCACCTCCACTTCGCGGAGGAGTTCGAGATCGCTCATCGTTCCGTGCACGTCGCGGATGTCGTCGAAGCCGTACATAAGCATCAAGAGGCGTTCCAAGGCGAGGCCCCACGCCATCACGTCACACTCGACGCCCAGCGGTTCGAGTACCTCGTCGCGGAACATACCCGAATTACCGATTTCGATGAGTTCACCCGTCTCGGGGTGCCGTCCGAACAGCTCGAACGACGGCTCCGTGTAGGGGTTGTAGTGCGGTTTGAACTGGATGTCCGTGATTCCGAACTGCTCGTAGAACTCCTCGAACGTCCCCATCAGGTCGCGGACGGACAGATCATCGGCCATCACCCAGCCCTCGATCTGGTAGAATTCGAGCAGGTGCGTCGGGTCCAGTGTGTCGTTACGGTACACTTTCTCGACGGAGAAGTACCGCTGCGGCGATTCGAGGTCGCCGACTTCGTGTCCCGAGAGATAGCGCATCGACAGCGACGTGGTGTGACCGCGAAGGGCAATCGCGCGTGCGAAGTCCTCGGACCACGGCGAGTGGTAGCCGTCGCCGTCCGGGCCGACACCGTTCCGATGGGCGTCTTCGACCCGGTCTACGAGGTCCTCGGGCACGTCCTCGATAGGCGGTACATCGAGGGCGAAGCGGTCCCAGTGGGTCCGTGCCGGATGGTCCTGCGGCATGAACAGACAGTCGTTGATCCAGAAGTCTGCGTCGGCGTGCGGGCCTTCCATTTCCTGAAAGCCCATGCCGACGAGTACGTCTTTGACTCTGTCTGCGGTCTGCCGCAGGATGTGTGTCTTCCCGGTTCGTACCTCAGGTGCGTCGGCTTCGACGTTGTACTCGGTGAACTCCACGTCCTCCCACTCACCGGAAGTGAGCATCTCGGGCGTGAGACGGTCCACCGTCTCCGCCGTCTCGACACCCTCCATGAGGAGCGTGACGCCGTCGTCGGTGAGAGTGACAGAACGAACCGTCTCCTCGTGGCGTTCGACGAGGTTCCGCGAGACGAGTTGGTCGAGTGTCTCCTCGTCAGCGTCTTCGACCGCCTCACCGTCCGCAAGCGTCGTCAGAACCGTCGATTCGGGGTCATTCTCGGCATCGGCGTCCGCGTCGGCGGCGAGTTCACCGCTGTCGATAGAGCCGTAGCCCTTCCGGCCGAAGTTGGCAAGGGCGATGTCCACTTCGGGGCCGCCAAGGCCGGACGCGCCGATGACCTGCCCCATCTGGACTGGGTCGGCCGTCGCGCCGGCGTCCACGGCCGCGCGGTAGAGTCGAACCTCGGGAAGGCCGTCCTCGACGTATTGGCGGCCCTCCTCGGTCAGTTCGTATTCGACTTCCTCGCGTTCTTCGACGGTGACGTAGCCGTCGTCCCGGAGTTCGAAGGCGGCCTGCGTCACCGTCTCCGGTTTCAGCCCCGTCTCCTCGGCGAGACTGCCGATAGTCGTTGCATCTGTCGCACTCGCGGCGTTCAACACCGCGACCTGTGATTCGGGTAGTTTCATTTGAGATTCGCGTCGGTCGTTGTCGCGTCTACCGACCGTAAGTCAGTTAGCAGTTCCGAAGATGCGGGAACACCCGCGTCGGGTCGGTCCGGACGGTTTCGTCCCCCGCGACCACCAAAGCGGAGATGTGCCGCTTCGACGGCCGATGGTGGGTCCACCGCCCTCGTCAGGCGACCCGAAAGAAAAAGCCGAACCCATCGGTTGCGGTCGGTTCGTACGCGACGCCTCCGCCGTCGGTGGGTCCGGTCGGCATAGTCGAACGATGCGAGTCGCGGGACAAAACGGTTCCGAATCCATGCCACAAACTGTCATTCACGCGGTGTCAGGGGTAACCGTCAGGCCACGTTTCGTTCGACCAATCCCGTCTCGTCGCCCTCGAACCGGTCCAGCGACAGCGACGAGATATCCACGTGGGACGCCGCGCCGTCGAGACACAGTTCCGCAACACACTGGCCCGTCGCGGGCGCGTGTTGGAAGCCGTGCCCTGAAAATCCGGCAGCGACGACGAAACCCGGTCGAACCTCGTCCACGACGGCGTGGTGGTCAGGGGTGACCGCGTACAGACCCGCCCAGCCGTTTCGGACGCGCGTCTCGGGACCGAAGTAGCCCGCAACGTCCGCGGCGCGTTCGACCGCTTCGATGGTCCAGTCCAAGTCAGCCGACTCCGAGAAGTCGTCGGGATCAACGTCGGGGTCTGAGTCAGCGAAGTGGCCGCCGACGAGTGCTGTTCCCTCGCGTTCGGGTCGGAAGTACGCGCCGCTATCGAGGTCGATGGTGAGCGGGTGCATCGCGTCGAGTTCCCGTTCGGGTTCGACGACGGCGGCCTGTCGGCGGCGCGGTGCGATGGGTAACTCCACGTCGGCGAATCGTCCGACACGTCGTGCCCACGCTCCGGCGGCGTTCACGATGTAGTCGGCCGTCAGCGTCTCGTCCGGTGTCTCGACGCGCCAGCGGTTCTCGTTCTCCTCGCGGTCGAGGCCGGTCACGGGTGTGTTCGTCCGCACGTCCACGCCCGCGTCAGTCACGGCTTGCGAGTAGCCCTGTACCGCCGAGTGCGGGTCCGCGACGCCGTCCTCGGGGCAGTACGTCGCCGCCACGAACTCCTCGGTGTGGAGTTCAGGACAGAGTTCGGCTGCGTCCGCCGGTGAGAGGGTGCGACTTGGAACACCCCGAGCGGTCTGCATCTCGACGTTTGACTCGAAGTCGTCAGCGGTCTCGGCCTCGCGCGCGAGGAACAGATACCCGTTCTTCCGATAGTCGATATCGACGCCGAATCGCTCCTCGAACGACTCCCAAACGGGAACACTGGCGACGGAGAGATCAACGTTCACGGGCGTCGAGAACTGCATTCGAATCCCACCGGCCGCCCGTCCGGTACTGCCGCCACCGAGTGTTCCGGCCTCGCAGACGGTCACGTTCGCGTCGCGCTCGGCGAGTGCGTGCGCGCATGAGAGTCCGACGACGCCCCCGCCGACGATTACGATGTGCATGACCGCGCTTCGTCAGCAGTGCGTATGAATCTCACCCACGGGCGGAAGAACGATTCACCGCCGCGTCGAACGGGATGACATGGCCGATGTCCGCGTTCTCTCCGACGAACAGGTCGCCTCGTTGCTCTCGCTGTCGGATCTCCTGCCCGAGATCGAACGAGCGTTCCTAAAGCAGGGTCGCGGCGAGGTCGAGCGGCCACCGCGTCCGCACTACCCAGTCGGGACGGAGACGCCCGGAACCGCGCTGACGATGCCCGCGTACGTCCACGGCGATCCGACGTACGCGACGAAACTCGCCGCCGTCCACGAGTCGAACGCCGAAAAAGGACTCCCGACAGTGAACGCACAGATTGCCGTCACCGACGCCGAAACTGGTCTTCCGCGCGCGTACCTCGCGGGGACGCGCGTAACAAACGCCAGAACGGGATGCATCGGCGGCCTTGCGGCCCGCGAACTCGCGGACGCGCCCGTCAGACTCGGTGTGTTCGGCGCGGGCGCACAGGCGCGGTGGCAGACGCGCGCTATCGCGTCGGCAACGAATCTCGAACGGGTCCGAATCTACGCACCCTCCGAATCGCGTGCGCAGTGTGCTTCGGATCTCCGCGAGCGACTCTCGGACGTTGCCGTGTCAGCGGTCGAATCACCCGATCCAGTACTCGACGGATCGAACGTCGTCGTCACGGCGACGACCAGTACCGAACCGGTGTTCGACGGTGCGCGACTCGAACCGGGAACGCTCGTCGTCGCTATCGGCGCGTTCACAGAATCAATGCGTGAACTGGATTCTGAGACGGTCCGGCGTGCGAGCCGCCTGTTCGCAGACGTGCCCGAGGAAGTGGCTGAGACGGGCGACTTCGCGTACGTCGGCGTGGATGCGACGGATCTCACGCCGTTTTCCGACGTGTTCGAGGCAGGCACGGGCAGAGAAAACGACGCTGAGATAGTCGTCGTCGCCAGCGTCGGGTCGGCGGTGCTGGACGCGGTGACGGCAGGGTATCTGTACGAACGGGCAGAAACGGACGGAGTCGGAACGGTCGTCGAACTGTAACAGAAGTGGCCGTCAGTCGTCGCCACAGTCGCCCGTCAGTCGTCGCCACAGTCGCCCGTCAGTCGTCGCTGGGGGCGACACCGCGGCGCTGCGAGTCGGTGGAGATGTCGAGGTCGTCCAGCAGTTCCTCCATCTCTTCGCGTTTCTCCTGATGGTCTTCGAGGAACGCGCGCATGAGTTCAGCCGCCTGCTCTTTGCACCCGCCACAGAGGCGTTCGCCACCGACGCACTCGTCGTACACTTCTTTGGCGAACTCGTCGTCGTCGCCCGACAGGAGGTAGGCGTACAGTTCGTAAACCGGACATTTGTCCGCCTCACCGCCGAGTTCGCGCTGTTTCTCGGCCGTCTCGCGGCCACCGGTCGTGGCCGATTTTACCTTGTTGTAGCCGTCCTCGGGGTCGTCCAAGAGCGAAATGTGACTCGCAGGAATTGACGAGGACATCTTCCCGCCCGTCAGACCGGTCATGAAGCGGTGGTAGATGGACGACGGCGCGACAAATCCGTAGCCGCCGTGTTCGACCTCCACTTCACGGGCCAGTTCGTCAGCCGCCTCGAACGAGAGATCGAAGGCGTCGATATGTTCGTCGTAGCGGCGTTTCTCGCCGTCGATAGCCTCCACGAGAGCGTCGAACGCCTCGTCGGTGGCGTTGGCGTCGAGGAACCGAACGCGCGGGCGAAGCGGTTCCATGCCCGCTTCGTTGAGTTTCGTCTGCGCGGAGGAAATCGTCTCGGCGTCGACGACGACGTCGAGTTCTTCGGGCGTGACGCCGTCGAGGAACTGCGCGACGTGGACACAGCGCAGGTCGTCGTCGTCGAAATCAGCCGGGTCAAGCGTCTCGTAGAGGCTGGCGACGAGATCGCGTTCCGCGTCCGTGAGTTCGAAGCTCGCGTACGCCTCTGTGACCTTGAAAAAGCGCATCCGTGCGGCGAGGTCGCGTGCGAGACGCACGTGCGGGTCCTGATCCGGACCGACCGGAATGACCGTCGGTTTGGGTTCGTCCAACTGCGGGTAGAGGATGTCGGCCATCTGCGTGACGACCGACTGTAAGTGCGAGACGTTCGTCCCGCTGTCGAAGCCGTAGATCGCCTCGAACTCCGAGAAATTCGCTTTCGACCCGAGTTCGAAGCTGAGATCCTGCAGTTGGCGGTTGTCCGACTGCCGGTAGAGTTCGCCCTCCTCTGGGTCGAACCCGAGCGCAAGAAGTGAGAGGAGGTAATCGCGCGCGTGCTTGTCGATTTCCTCCCACGTCATGCCGCGCGCGGAGTGGGCTTCGAGGTCGGCGATGAGACCGTACGCATCGCCGCCCTGCTGTTGGTGCCAGATGATCTCGTCGAAGACGAGTTTGTGTCCGATGTGGGGGTCGCCCGTCGGCATGAACCCCGAAAGGACGGCGAACGGGTCGCCGTCGCGCATCGCCTCCGCAACGGGGCGGTAGTCTCGATGGCCGAAGATGACACCGCGGCGCATCAGGTAGTGGGGGTTCGGAACGTCCGACAGCACCTCGTCGAACTCCTCGATGCCGAACTCCTCGAACAGTTTACGGTAGTCCGAGATGGTCGAGGAACCCCACGGGTCGAGCGCTACGTCGTCTGCTCCTTCTGCGGAGGTACCCCCGTCTGTGCGGGCGTCCTCGCGTACCGACGCGTCGGTCTCAATGTCGTCGTCTCGTATCATGGGGTGAGTCGGGCTACCGAAAGCCAGTCTATGCCATCGTTGGCGTCTGTGAGCGCAAAAACCATTCGTTTCCGGACCCCGCCAGCGAGTCGAACGTCCAACGAAAGGTCACGGGGGAAGAACGCGTGGTCCGGTGTGACGACGCGAACGAGGTCGGCGGAGTGACTCAGCGACGACACCGTCTCGAAATCGGTGTAGACGCGGAAGTCAGCACCAAACTTGAACCCGCTCTTGGGGACGGAGCCAGCGTCTCTGAGGGCCGCGTACGTCTTCAGGCGGCGGTCGAACCGGTCGCCCTCCACGTCGCGGGCCAACGCGACGACCTCCTCGTCGTCAACGTCGATAACACCCCGGCGAGCGAGATATGCGCCCTCGATGAGCGACAGTTGCAGCGGCCCCTCCTCGGCGTTGCGCCCGAACAGCCGTTGGCCGTAGAAGCCGTTTTCATACACTTCGTCGGGCGATTCGTAGCAGACGACGCGGTCCGAGAGAAGGTCCGCATCGAGTCCCTCTGGCGGTATGTAATCGTCCGTCCCACCCACGTCCGGGTCATCGTCGGTGTCAAAGTACGTCAGATCACCGTCCTCGTCCACGACGGCGAGAACGACGTCCCCGAGCGACGCAGCGGCCACGCGTTCGCGTTCGCCGATGACGCGGATTCGGTACTCCACGTCGCCGTCCGTCGGTCCCTTTCCGCGCGGGTAGACGACGAAATCGATGCCGTCGGCGTCGGAAACACCCGGCCACTCCTCGCGCGCGGGAGAGAGGTAGAATCCCCGGTCCCGAAGGTCTTTGTAGACGACGAAGGCCAACGCCGCGCCGGTCTCCGCGAGGAACTCGCGGAATTCCATACCGTCGATGTCGTCGAGGTCTCCCCGAGAGAGCAAGTGCGCCGCCTCGACCGGCGCGAGTTCGAGTCGGTTCCCGTCGAGTGGCCGACCGTAGCCTCTCGAATCGTAGAACCGTTGACGCGCGTCGTCCCCGACCCGAACGACGTCGTCGTGCAGTGTGGCGTCCATGTTCGAGAACGCGCCCGGCGAGGACATAGGACCTGCGATGCCGCGGTGTCTCTCACTCGAACTGCGCGCACGTCCCGTCGAGACACCGCCGCCCGCGCGCCGTCTCGAACACCGGCAATCCGCAGTCACAATCATCGACGACGACGCCCGCAGGGATAGAAAAGGCCGTCTCACAGTCCGGATACGCCGAACACCCGGCGAGGAGTCGGCCGCCGCGACGAATGATACTGAGAGGCGATCCGCAGTCCGGACACGTCCACTCGTCGTCGAATCTGTCGCGGACGGCATCGTCCAGTGACTCGCAGGCGCGGTCTACGCAGAGTTCGAAGACGGCTCCGCATTCGGCGCTGATTTTCGGGAGTCCGCAGTCGTCGCACGTCTCGTCTACCACCGTCGCTCCCGCCGGGAGACCGTATCGCGTCTCGGTATCGAGTCCGACGACGGCCCCGCCGACGCGGACGAGCGGTTCACCCGTCTGCGGGTGCGATCCAACGGGAACGCCCGCCTCGCTGGCCGGATACTCCGCCCAGCCGCTGGTCTCGTGGCTCCGAATCCGAAGCACCTGCTCGTCGGCGCGCGCGACGAGTCCGAACCCGGAGCGGTCGGTTTCGACCGTCAACGAGTCGGGACGGGTCAACCACGACACGGGCTGATAGCCGTCGGCGTCGTGGACGAGAACGGTTCGATCTGGTTTCACGACGACCACCACGCGGCCGCGTTGGGTGCGGGAACGGGATCCCTCGAACGTCGTCGTACAGTCGCCTGCGAATACACGAATCGTCTCTGACATGGGGGCGTTGGCCGCGTTCCGGGTGATAAACTCTGCCACGAAGAACTTTGAGTGATAGCGCTCGTTTGGGGTGGCATGAACGTCCCCGACGAAGCGGTGTTGTTCGACATGGACGGCGTGCTGGTCGATTCAGAGACGTACTGGCACCAGTTCGAGGACGACTGGGTGTTCGCTGCGGCTATCGAATCCGGAGACCCGTCACACGAGGAGGTGACGGGGATGAACTACCGGGAGATCTACGACTACCTCTCCGAGACGTACGGCACCACGGTAACGAAAGCGGAATTCGTAGCAGCCTACGACGACCGCGCACAGTCGCTGTACGGCGAACAGGTGCGTCTGATGGACGGCGCGAACGCACTGTTCGACGACATCCGCGACGACGGGCGGCAGTTAGGAATCGTCTCCTCCGCACCGCAGGACTGGATCGGAATCGTCCGCGACCGGTTCGGTCTCGACCCGCTCGACCTTGTTTTGAGCGCGGACGACATCGACAAACCGGGCAAGCCAGAACCGCACATCTACGAACACGCGGCTGAAGCGGTCGGTCTCGACCCCCAGTCGTGCGTCGTCGTCGAAGACTCCGTCCACGGCGTCGAGGCGGCCGTACGGGCCGGCGCGTTCACAGTCGCCTACCGTTCGACGCACAACGCCGAGTTGGACCTCTCACGAGCGGCAGTGGTGGTCGATGGACCGGCGGAACTGCGTGAGGTATTATTTGACTGAATTAGCGGCGATGATCGCGGGACGGACCCCTTCGTTTCGCGTCGAGTGAACTGAGTACCCGGGAACACTGTGTGAGTGTGAACTGTACGGGTGTGAGCTGTATGAGTGTGAATACGACGTCAGGAGAGCGTCTACGACACCCGAACCGTTCGTGTCTCTGTAATCGGGTGAAGCGGGTCGTCGGGGAACGTCACTTCCACGCGGTACGTCACCTCGTCTGCGGGTGCGCCGAAGACCCCGACGTGGACGGCAGTCTCGTCCGAGAGATACGTCCGTTTCGTCGTCATTTCCGCCTCGTCAGCACCCGTCTCGCCGGCGACAGCAGTGACGCGGATGCCGACCGTCGCACCGCCCGCGCGGTTGCGGACGCGAACCTCGCACATCTGGTTTTCACCCGTTCCGATGCAGTCTGGGAAGTCACCCCACGCGATGTCGATATCGGGGAAGTTGCGCGCGTTCTGCACTACCTGCTTTGCCACGCCATCCGAAAGTCCAGCCTGTGTGAGTTCGGCGGTTCCGGCTTCAACCACATCTCGCGGGGAGCGAAGGCCACCCGTGGCGAGTTTGCTCGCACGGTTCGGTCCGATACCGTCTACGGCAGTGAGAGCAACGGCATCGCGCGAGACACCGTGTTCGACGCGGGCCTCGACACGGCGGGCGAGATTGGCGGCGCGAGGGCCGGCAAAGGCATCAACGAACTCTCTGAGTGCTGAAAGCAGTCGTAGCCCGTTCTGTCGGATGACCCACGCATCCGACCGGAGGTCAGAGGGGGTGCTGTTCGACATCCCCGCGTACAGGATGGCGAGTACCTTCCGCGGGCCGTCTTCGAGCGTCGTGTCCACGCCCGTGAGAACCGAATCGACGGCGTCCATCTCGGACTGCCGCGCCGACACGTCGTGGAACTCTGCGGCCCCAGCCACGGTCTCCAGAATCGACTCGTCGGTGATGGTGTCGCGGTCACAAAGCGAGGCAAATCGACGGGCGGTATCGAGGCGGAGATAGTACTTCGAGGCGAGACGGCCGAGTCGCGTCGCCTCGATAGAGAGGTCAGACTCCATTTCAACGAATCCGCGTGCGACGAGCGATTCGAGCGTCTCGCGTACGCGTTCTCGCAAGCCGTCGAAATCGTACTCGTTCGGCTTCGAACGCGCGCGCTGGTAGTAGAACGTCGTCTGCAACCACGACATCACGTCCTCTAGGTCGCCGATAGTTCCCATCGCAATCTCGGCGTTGAGATGCGAGTCGAGGTCCTCCGCGAGGCGCGACTCGATCTCCTTGCCCTCGCGGAGCAGTCGGCGGTATTTATCGGCGTCCGAGCGGTCGCAGACGACCCAACCGTACCCCACGTCGTCGTATCCAGGGCGTCCCGCGCGGCCGAGCATCTGGAGGATGTCCAGCGGCGAGATGTCCACCTCGCCTTCGAGTGGATCGTGGTACTTCGTATCGCGGATGACGACGCACCGCGCCGGGAGGTTGACCCCCCACGCCAGCGTCGAGGTCGAAAAGAGTAGCTGAATCTTCCCTTCTTTGAACCACGCTTCGACTTTATCGCGGTCGTCTTTCGCCAACCCGGCGTGGTGGAAGCCGACGCCGTCGGGGACGGCTTTGCGAAGCGAATCGTTGCTCAACTCCTTGGCCTCGTTGTGGAAGTCGTAGTCACCGCGCGCGCCGATAGGGATGTCGCGCTTGCCGAGTTCGTCGCGGGCTTTCCCGGCAGCGCGGACAGTGTCCTGCCGCGAGGAGACGAAAACGAGGGCCTGACCGCCGTCGCGGATGTGCTGTTCGGAGAGGTCGATAGCGCGGTAGAGCCGTCGGTACTTGTCCGCAAAGGAGTTCTCGCCGTGCGAGTACGTCTTGACGCCCGCGTGGAGGTCCACGGGGCGATAGTCGTCACCGAACTCGAACGTCGTCTCCGGCGGCGCGTCCAACCAGTTTGCGACATCCTCGACGTTCGGCATCGTCGCCGAGAGGGCGACGACGCGCGGGTCGCAGATACGGCGCAGGCGCGAGACGGTGACTTCGAGGACGCCGCCACGGGTGTCCGAATCGAGGAGGTGGACTTCGTCGATGACACAGCAGTCGACATCGGTAATGAACGAGTAGCGGGCGGATTCGTGTTTTCGCGTCGCCGAGTCCGTCTTCTCCGGCGTCATCACGAGGATGTCGGCGCGTTCGGCGCGCCGGGGATTCAGATCGCGTTCGCCGGTGACGACGTAGACGGAGTAGCCGAGTTCCTCGAAGCGCTCCCACTCGGACTCCTTCTCGTTCGTAAGGGCGCGGAGTGGGGCGATGAAGAGGGCGGTGCCGTCGTTTCGGAGCGCGCGACAGATCGCTAACTCGGCGAGCGCCGTCTTCCCGCTCGCGGTCGGCGCGGCCGCGACGACGTTCTCGTCGCGCTCTAAGATGGCGGGGGCCGCCTCCCGTTGCATCCGGTTGAACTCGTCGAAACCGAAGGCGTCAGCGAACTCGGGGACGACCGATTCGACCTTCACGCGAGAGACCTCCGACGGCGGAACGCGAGAGCGAGAGTCATACGCGACACCCAGACCTACGAACTAAAAGGCGTTTCTTCACGCGGTCGAGCGCAATCGCTCGGCGGACGGTGGAACAGAGGGAAAATCGAATTACGCAGCGCCGACTGCGGCGGCGATGAACGACCACTTCGTGCCGGTCTTCGTCTCCTCTTTCTTCGACTCTGCCTTCGTTCGGTCGCGGCGGTGTTTCCAGTTCATACCCCACACTCAGATTTACTCAGGTATGAGTATTTCGAAATTGTGATAACTGTGTCACGGTTTTTTGGTGTGAGAGTCAGCAGCGATAAAAGGAGCCTTAGACATTTAATAGCCAATATGGATATTTTTGTTCTTCTTCCTCATAACTAATCTGCCACATTTATTAAGCTTCCTTCAGCCTATTTTGTCGGCTCACCGTACCGCCAAGCGTTACCCCCATCTGATGGAATTGTTTTGTTGACATATATCGAGTGCTGGTCGATCTCTTCGGACGGGGTAACGCCCACTTTCAGGAAGCAGTTCAATTCGATTTTACAAATGTCATTACTTCCCGCCGTAGCCGATGTTTTCGAGTGCGCCAGTCTCTAAATCGATTTTGTACTCGTTGGAGTTCCAACTCCATCCAATGATATCTCCGTTCTCTTTATATATCTCTCCAAACATGTGGCGCTCCGAGTGCTCCGGAATCTCAGACTCCCACAGTTTGTTTCCTTGCTCGTCAAACGCCAGCAGATTACGTTGGTCACGGCCCTCCGTCTGTGACGGAGAGAGGACCACGAGGATTATCCCATCTTCTTCCAAGACCTGGCCAATCTTGTGACGAAGCACAACTGTTTGGGTACCGACCGTCAGTTCCCGGCCATCGTATTCTATTTTTGCCATTATTTTCCTCCTTGGAAGTCGTCCAGTGGACCGACCATCTCGAATTGCTCCATTGGGAAGAAATCACTGAGCCACAATTGTTCTTCCCCACCAGGACGTTCGATTGGCTCTCCCTCTCGCTCAATTACTCCCGGTGAGTCGTCCGTCATGGTACCGACGACGCTAGACAAAACTGAGACTGTTTCTTCGCCGGTTATCGACAACTGAGACACCATATCGTAATCACTCCACATTTCTTTCAGTCCGAGGACATCAAGAATCGCTTCCCGATCATCTTCCGATGTAATCGTTTCTTCGCGTGCCAAGAAGGACCCCAGTTTTCTTCCTTCTTTCGTCACTTTGTACAGGCGGTCTTCGCTGGCCGGTTTGAACTCCAAGGCGATACAGTCTGGCTTGTGCGGCCGTTCGTCGTTCGGATTGAGTTCGAGGTGCCACTCGTTGGCCTCTTCACCAGTCATGAATCGAACGGGGTCGTGTCCGTGCTGAACGATGTTACAGTGATATCGATCGAGTGCGTCCTCGATTACGTTGGTTCCATTCGCCTCAATCGAACTCTGGATGACGTCCATTGCGATCGTACGGAGCAGTGAGGTCCAGAGATCGTCGTTCTGTCTGATTTGTTCGACTGCTTTCTTCCTGTTCCCCTCGAACGACTCGAACAACTGTTCCAGATCTAGATTCTCGTACTCTGGAACCTGGATCCCATGCGCACCCACTCCGTCAGTTGTCTCCCGAACGTCCTCGTCGTTCGGGAATCGCTGAACGTGCACCTTGGAGTTGTGCATCCGATAGACGCCGAGTTTCCCCCCTTTCATCACACGTTGAGCGGTTTCTTCGGCTTCCCGCTCCAGACGTTTGTCTGGGTCAATTTCTAGCTTGCCTTCTTGAGGGAGCAACGACACGGCACCACCCGTCTGCTGTCTCACATGCGCTAACTCGTGAGCGAGGACGTGCTGGCCTTCCGCCGAACTTAGGTCGTATTCGCCGTGATTGAACGCGATGTGATTTCCGACGGTGAACGCACGCGCGTTGATTTCCTCGCAGGCTTTGGCGGCCAACGGACCGGTATGGATGCGTACATCACCTAGGTTGTCGCCCATCCGTTCCTCCATCGTGCGCTGAATCGAGGTTTCGAGCGTCTGCCCCGGAGAGGAGATAACGTCTCGCACCAAGTCAGGTACTTTTGTGTCACCGGCTTTCGAGGCTTCGTGATGCGCGCCGCGACTCCGTTGAACGGATTTAGCGTTCCGGCGTTCGATGTCTTTTGGGACTTCGGCAGAGCGTCCCTGCTGGCGTTCGCGGAACGCACGCATGTCGCGCGGTTTACCCATGGTATCGACAGTCATCCCTTCATCAGCCCAATCCCGGACTTGGTCTGCGCCATGACTCCTGACGAGACGCTGGACTTTGACTTCCAGCCCATCCATATACATGTCGAGACCGAACCGAGATTCGCGCCCTTGCGGTGTGAGAGAACCGCCACCGCGGCTACGATCAGAGTCTTGCGTCAGCTCTTGAATAGATGGGACAGAAGAAGAGTGATCACTCTTGTCCGCCCGCCTATCCACAGATCGAAATCCCATTCCTATCCAAAAATGACATACACCCAATATAATTGTTCGTTTCGTGGCTACGACAGTGTACCGAAGTGAGTGAAGGATGACGAGCTTCGTGGTGCCCCTGCCAGAATCCGATCACCTAACTGAATCTCGTGACTTTTCGAAGACAACGCTTCTGGAGTGGAGACAATAGCCGGATCTACAGTGAACCTCTCCGAGGATATCGTTCGAAACCGCTGAAACAGGTTCCCAGATACCGTTGCTTTGGCCAGCTAATCGACATACTACTCAAAATAATCCTCACGTTTTTTACCTCCCCGCCGAACGGTGAGATATGAGCGGCAGGCGGAAGCCCGACTGGTTGAAGATGCGTCCGCCGTCGGGGCGACGTTTCACTGACATCAAGCAGACGCTCCGAGACCGCGACTTACACACCGTCTGCGAGGAAGCGAACTGCCCGAACATGGGCGAGTGTTGGAGCGGACGCGACGGTCCCGGCACAGCGACGTTCATGCTGATGGGCGACCGGTGTTCGCGCGGGTGCAACTTCTGCGACGTGCAGACCGGTGGGATGGAGCCGTTGGATCCCGACGAACCAGCGAACGTCGCCGCGGCAGTGGCCGAAATCGGACTGGACTACGTCGTCCTCACATCCGTTGACCGCGACGATCTGCCGGATCAAGGCGCATCACACTTCGCACAGACCATCCGCGAGATCAAACAGCGCGACCCGAGCATTCTCGTCGAAGTACTCATCCCCGACTTCCAGGGCGACGAGGAAGCGGTCCGGAAGATAATCGACGCGAAACCGGATGTCATCGCGCACAACATCGAGACGGTCGAACGTCTCCAGTGGCCGGTCCGCGATCGACGCGCGAACTACGAGCAATCGCTGTCGGTTCTCGAACAGGTCAAACGCGAGTCGGACATCTACACCAAGACGAGCATCATGCTCGGTCTCGGCGAGTACGACCACGAGATCTACCAGACGCTGTCTGATCTCCGCGAGGCCGATGTGGACGTAGTGACGCTGGGACAGTACCTGCAACCGTCGCGGACGCATCTCGACGTGTTCGAGTACGTCCATCCCGACGCGTTCGAGACGTGGCGACAAGTGGCCGAGGACGAGTTAGGATTCCTCTACTGCGCCTCCGGCCCGATGGTTCGGTCGTCGTACAAAGCGGGAGAGCTGTTCGTAGACGCCATCGTCCGCGACGGCAAGTCCGTCGAACAGGCGCGCCGGGAAGCACGAACTGCGGCCGGTAGCTGATACTGAAGAAACAATTCTGCCGGTGCGGACGCCTACAGCGACGACTGCGGCAGAATTCTACACATTCGTCCATTATCGTGCGGATCTCCCGAGTATCGGGGGAGAAACGTCCGCCCCCATGCCGGAGAAATTGAGGGATTTGAATTCTTCCCGGGGAGGATGGACGCTTTTCGGACGGTTGGCAGTATTTCTTGCCATAGTAAACTATTTACGAAAATACTATACGCGGGGCGGGAGACTTCGGGTACATGAGCAGGTGGGTTCACCCATGAGCGTACTGCAGCGAGACCCGCAGGACATGCTTCGCGTCCTTGACGAGGACGGAGAACCAGTCGGCGAGGTCCCCGACCTGAGCGACGACGAGCTGGTGAGAATGTACCGCGAAATGTGGATGGCCCGCCACTTCGATACACGGGCCGTCAGTCTCCAACGGCAGGGTCGAATGGGCACGTACCCGCCGCTGTCAGGACAGGAAGGCGCACAGATCGGGAGTGCGTTCGCACTGGACGAAGAAGACTGGATGTTCCCGAGTTACCGCGAACACGGGGCGGCACTCCACCGCGGCCTCCCGTTGAAGCGGACGCTTCTGTACTGGATGGGACACGAGAAGGGCAACCGTATTCCGGAGGACGCGAACATCTTCCCGGTCGCCGTTCCCATTTCGACGCAGATTCCGCACGCGACCGGCGCGGCGTGGGCGAAGAAATTACAGGGCGAAGACTCGGCCGTCCTCTGTTACTTCGGTGATGGCGGGACTTCCGAGGGGGACTTCCACGAGGGGCTGAACTTCGCGGGCGTGTTCAACACGCCGAACATCTTCTTCTGTAACAACAACCAGTGGGCAATTTCGGTGCCGCGCGAGCGGCAGACCGCGTCTGCGACCATCGCACAGAAGGCCAAAGCCTACGGCTTCGAGGGCGTCCAAGTGGACGGAATGGACCCACTCGCGGTGTACGCCGCCACGCGCGCGGCCGTCAAGAAGGCGAAGGACCCCGCAGAGGACGAACGGCGGCCGACGCTCATCGAGGCGGTGCAGTACCGATTCGGTGCGCACACGACCGCAGACGACCCGACAGTCTACCGCGACTCCGACGAGGTCGAACAGTGGAAACAGAAGGACCCGATCCCGCGCTTGGAGACGTTCCTCCGGGATACGGGCCGTCTCGACGACGAGAAGGTAGACGCCATCCAGTCGGAAGTCGAAGACGAGGTCGCAGAAGCAATCAAGGCGGCGGAGGCCGAACCGCGACCCGAACCGAACGAAATGTTCACGAACGTCTTTGCAGAAATGACGCCCGAGGTCCAAGCACAGGCCGAAGCGTTCGCGGAACTGTACGAGGAGCACGGCGACGAAGGATTCCTCCGAGAGTAAACAATGAGTCAGAGTCAACAGACGCAGAATCTCACGTTGGTACAGGCGGTACGGGACGGTCTTTACACCGAGATGCAGGCGGACGACCGAGTGGTCGTCATGGGCGAGGACGTCGGAAAGAACGGCGGCGTCTTCCGCGCAACAGAAGGCCTGTGGGAAGAGTTCGGTGACGACCGAGTTATCGACACCCCGCTTGCAGAGTCCGGCATCGCCGGGACGGCAATCGGGATGGCCGCGATGGGCATGCGGCCGGTTGCAGAGATGCAGTTCTCCGGCTTCATGTACCCCGCGTTCGACCAGATTGTGAGCCACGCAGCGCGCCTCCGAACCCGCAGCCGTGGCCGCTACACCTGCCCGCTCGTCGTCCGCGCACCCTATGGCGGCGGCATCCGCGCACCTGAACACCACTCCGAGTCCAAGGAAGCGTTTTACGCGCACGAGGCCGGTCTGAAGGTGGTTATCCCCTCGACACCACACGACACGAAGGGGCTTCTCATCTCGGCCATCCGCGACCCGGACCCGGTCATCTTCCTCGAACCGAAACTCATCTACCGCGCGTTCCGCGGTGACGTTCCCGAGGACGACTACGAGGTACCAATCGGGGAAGCGGCCGTCCGCCGCGAAGGAGCGGACATCTCCGTCTACACCTACGGTGCGATGACGCGGCCGACGATCGAAGCGGCCGAGAACCTCGAAGAGGAGGGCATCGACGCGGAGGTCGTCGATCTCCGTACCGTCTCCCCGATGGACAAAGAGACCATCGTGGAGTCGTTCAAGAAGACTGGCCGCGCAGCAGTCGTTCACGAAGCGCCGAAGACGGGCGGTCTCGGCGCGGAGATTACGACGACGATTCAGGAGGAGGCGCTCCTTCATCAGGAAGCCCCCGTCGAGCGAATCGCCGGCTACGACGTACCGTACCCCCTGTACGCGCTGGAGGACTACTACCTCCCGTCGGTTGCACGGGTCGAAGAAGGTATCCGAAACGCGGTGGAGTTCTGAACGATGGCTATCGAGGAATTCAAACTACCCGACGTTGGCGAGGGCGTCGCCGAGGGCGAACTCGTCACGTGGCATGTCACGCCTGGCGATACAGTCGAGGAAGATCAAGTCGTCGCAGAGGTCGAGACCGACAAAGCGCTCGTGGACGTTCCGTCACCGTACAACGGCACGGTGAAAGAACTCCTCGCCGAGGAGGGCGAAATGGTCCCCGTCGGCGACGTCATCATCACCTTCGAGGTCGAGGGTGAGGGCGACGAGGAAGTTGCGGCCGAAGCAGAACCCGAAACGGACGAGGTGTCCGAAGAAGCGGCCGAAACGGGTGAAACCGAGACATCCTCGGGACGCGTGTTCGCGTCGCCGAGCGTCCGACAACTCGCGCGCGAACTCGGTGTTGACATCGCATCCGTCTCGGGCACTGGCCCGAGTGGCCGAGTAACCGAATCCGACGTCCGCGAGGCTGCAGAGTCCGACGACGAGTCCGCGGCGTCCGACGACGGCCCGCGAGAAGTTTCGTTCTCCGGCGACGACGCCGTCTCGAAGTCCGGAGATGTCGGAAACGGCGAGGTCACCACGGGCGCGGCGTCGGTCGAAGCCGCCGGCCGCGAGAAGACGCTGGCCGCCCCCGCGACGCGACGAGTCGCCGAGGAAAAAGGCGTAGACATCAACAACGTGCCGGCGAGCGAGCAGCGAGACGGGCAGGCGTTCGTCTCCGCCGAGGCCGTCCACGAGTACGCAGAAGCGCAACAGGCCGCCCAAGCGGCCGACGCGCAGGCACTCGCCGAAGAAGAAGGTGCTGGCGAAGCCGAAGCCGCGGAAGCGGCCGAAACCGGACCCGTTGCGGGCGAACGCGTCCCCTACCGCGGCGTCCGTCGCGCCATCGGCGACCAGATGGAGCGCTCGAAGTACACCGCGCCGCACGTCACTCACCACGACGAGGTTGACGTGACCGAACTGGTCGAACTCCGCGAGGAACTGAAACCCCTCGCCGAGGAACAGGACACGCGACTCACCTACATGCCGTTCGTGATGAAGGCCGTCATCGCGGCCCTCAAGGAGTTCCCGTTCATGAACTCCCAACTCGACGAGGAGAACGAGGAAATCGTCCTCCGCGACGAGTACAACATCGGCGTCGCCACCGCGACGGACGTTGGTCTGATGGTTCCGGTCGTCGACGATGCGGACGGCAAGGGTCTCTTGGACCTCTCGCGTGACATGAACGAAAAGGTCGAGAAGGCCCGCGAGCGCAAAATCGCGCCCGAGGAAATGCAGGGCGGCACTTTCACCATCACCAACATCGGCGGCATCGGCGGCGAGTACGCCACGCCCATCATCAACTACCCCGAGGTAGCCATCCTCGCACTCGGTGCGATCAAGGAGAAACCGCGCGTGGTTGACGGCGACATCGTCCCGCGGAAAGTTCTCACTCTGTCGCTGTCGTTCGATCACCGCATCGTAGACGGCGCAGTCGGCGCTCGATTCACCAACAAGGTCAAGGAGTACCTCATGAACCCCAAACTCCTCTTACTCGAATAGCATGGTCGTCGGAGACATTTCAACTGGAACGGAAGTACTGGTCATCGGCGCGGGACCGGGCGGTTACGTTGCCGCCATCCGCGCCGCACAGAACGGACTCGACACGACGCTGGTCGAAAAAGACGCCTACGGTGGCACCTGCCTGAATCACGGCTGTATCCCGTCGAAGGCGTTCATCACGGCGTCGTCGTTGGCCCACGAGGCAGGCCATGCCGAAGAGATGGGTATCCACGCCAACCCGGCGGTGGATATGTCCCAACTGCGCAACTGGAAGGACGGCGTCGTTGACCAACTCACAGGCGGCGTCGAGAAACTGTGTAAAGCAAACGGCGTGAACCTCATCGAGGGGACGGCGCGGTTCAAAGACGACGGCGCGGTGCGCATCGAACACGGTGGTGAGGGACAAGGGTCCGAAACCGTCGAATTCGAACACTGCATCATCGCAACCGGCTCTCGTCCCATCCAGGTTCCCGGATTCGAGTTCGCAGACGACGCTGTCTGGTCGTCGCGCGACGCGCTCGCCGCCGACTCGGTGCCAGACGACCTCGTCGTCGTCGGCGCGGGCTACATCGGCATGGAACTGTCCACGACGTTCGCCAAACTCGGCGCGAACGTCACAGTCGTCGAGATGCTGGACGACGTACTCCCCGGCTACGAGGACGACGTGGCGCGCGTCGTTCGCAAGCACGCTGAGAGTCTCGGCGTCAAGTTCCACTTCGGCGAGGGAGCAAGCGGTTGGTCGCCCGACGGCGAGGACGTCGTCGTCGAGACGGAGACCGAAGACGGCGAGATATCGACGTACCGCGCCGACAAGGTTCTCGTCGCGGTCGGTCGCTCACCCGTCACCGACACGCTCGACATCGAGAACGCCGGACTGGAGCCGAACGAGAACGGCTTCTTGGAGACCGACGACCGGATGCGAACCGACGTCGAGCACATCTACGCCATCGGCGACGTAGTGGCCGACTCGCCGATGCTGGCACACGTCGGATCGAAAGAGGGCATCGTCGCCGCCGAACACATCGCGGACGAACCCGTCGCCTACGACGCGCAAGCCGTCCCTGCGGCCGTGTTCACCGAACCCGAAATCGGGACTGTCGGTATGACGCAGGCGGAAGCCGAGGAAGCCGGATTCACTCCCGTCGTCGGGAAGATGCCGTTCAACGCCTCCGGACGCGCGTTGACGACGGGCCACACCGACGGCTTCGTTCGCATCGTCGCCGACGAGGACAGTGGATTCATCCTCGGCGCGCAGATCGTCGGACCCGAAGCGTCCGAACTCGTTGCCGAACTCGCACTCGCCATCGAGATGGGCGCAACGCTCGAAGACGTGGCGGGGACCATCCACACCCATCCGACCCTCGCTGAAGCCGTCATGGAGGCGGCCGAAAACGCGCAAGGGCAGGCGATTCACACGCTGAATCGGTAACGAGACGCCGTTCACTGCGCCTCTTTACTGCTCTCTTCTCTCGCGCTGGGAACGACGAGGTGGCTCTTTTGCTGTCCTCGAAGAACGTCTAGATATGACACTGCTCGTCCCGTTCGACGGGTCCGTGCTTGCTGCGGCGGCGCTCGTCCGTGCGACAGAGTTCGGGCGCGTCTTCGACCAAAACGTGTTGGCGGTGAGCGTCATTCCGGACCGAAACGCCGAGTACGCCCGAGAGCGCGGATGGATCGAAACCGACGAGCCGTTCGACCGGGAGACCGTGGTGTCGAAACTGCACGAGCAAGTGACTGAATGCTGTCCGAGTTCCGACTTCCGACACGAAGTTGTTGACCGGTACGCGACGCCCGGAACGATAGCAAACTGCCTACGAAAGACGGCGGAACGGGAACAGGCATCGATGGTGTTTATCGGGAGCGAAAACGCCGGGCACATCGTCACGACGATAACCAGCGTCGGGAGCAAAGTGGCCGCAGACGAAGCCTACGACGTGGTCATCGTCCGCCACCGGAGTCCGAGTGAGATCTCTACGCTCTCGGACGCAAACGACCATCGGACGCGGAAATCCGACTTCCACTTTCCCGAGTGACGGCGCGTCGTTGTGAGCCGAAACCGGGTCAGTCGATCATCGACGCGATTGCCGCCCGGAACTGTGTCGGCCCGTGCTTCAGAATCGCTCGCGGGAGCCGTTTTCTCCCGTTCGTCACCGCATCCGTGAGCGCGGCCGTCGCTTCGCGAGAGAGACCGTCGCCGTGACCGACGAGGATTCGCTCCGGCGCATACTCAGTGAAGGACGTCGGCGGGAAAAGACGCTGGGGGAGATACAGGCCGAGTCGTTCCTGACCGACGGTGTACAGCGGTGCAGTGCCGAGCACTTCCGGGGTGTAGAGTATGTCGTCAGATGAGCGGTAAGCGATGGCCTCAGACCATCCCGGAATCGGCTCGTATCGGCGGACGCGAAAGCCTGAATCACCGAGTTCGCCGCTGAACCGTTCGACAGCCGCATCAACTCGTTCCGCAACGCGCGGAAGCCACCGCGGAATCGACACCGGCACGTCGTGGCGAGTAGCGAACGCGCCAGCGTCGCGTGCGTGGTACGCCGAGAGAACAGCCACACCCTCGACCGGGCCGAGTTCCGCGATGGCGTCATCAATGCCGGGTGCATCGACTGGGTCGAACAACCACACACCGTCGTCATCACCGCGGACGGCGTGACTGGCCCGTCGTACTATCTCGTCGGGGTCGGAGATCCAACTTAAGCCATCATCCCACTGCTGGGCGACACGAAAGTCAGTCGCCGACGAACGGTCGGATGTCGTCATATCACGGTCGTCTCCCGACCGCAGTAAAAATGTGGCTGTGGTGACGTTACTGGTCCGAGTTCTTCAGCATACTGTGTCCCTCGAACAGTTTTCCGAGGCGGTACATCGACGCGACGACGGCGTCACAGGACGGCCTGACGGCAGGTTTCGGGAGGAATCCGACCGAAAGACCGGCAACTTCGAGCATCGGCAGGTCGTTCGCGCCGTCGCCGACGGCGACTGTCCGTGCAAGGTCCACGTCGAGTTCGTCCGCCAGAGATTCCAACGCGTCGTCTTTCGTCCCTTCGATGAGCGGTCCTTCGACCTCACCAGTGAGGCGTCCGCCCTCGACTGGAAGTCGGTTAGCGACGATAGAATCCACCTCCACACCGTCTTTCTCTAAAGCGCGTTCGACGCCGCGTTCGAAGCCACCCGTGAGGATGGCGACGTGGTGTCCTGCGTCTCGGAGTCGTTCGATAAGATCCGCCGCACCGGGTCGAAGCGTCACTTGGCCGTACGCCTCGGATGCGGCCTCGTCGTCGAGTCCATCGAGGAGTGCGGCGCGTTTGCGGAGACTGTCGGCGTAGGAGAGTTCGTCGTTCATCGCACGTTCGGTGATGTCAGCCATCTCGTCGGCCACATCCATCTGGCGGCCGAGGAGGACCGTCATCTCCGAGTCCGAGAGCGTTCCGTCGAAGTCGAAGGCCACGAGTCGCATACTCGCTACTTATCTGCGGACGGTTTGAAACCACCCATCCCGTCAGCATTCCGGTGTGGATCAATCCGAGTCATCGGTTTATAGACGTATGTCGGAAGCGAGCAACTAGCACAGCCAATACCGCCGAGGAAGAAACCCTTAACCCCGGACATACGATGATTACGCGCATGAAGGTACTCGTGACGGACCCCATCGACGATGCGGGTCTGGAACGCCTTCGTGAAGCGGGTCACGAAGTCGAAACTGCCTACGACGTAACGGGCGACGCACTGTTGGACGCTGTCGCGGACGCGAACGCACTCGTCGTTCGCTCCGGAACGGAAGTGACCGACGCGGTGTTCGAGGCCGCATCCGACCTCGTCATCGTCGGACGCGCGGGCATCGGCGTAGACAACATCGATATCGACGCCGCCACCGACCACGGCGTCATCGTCGCTAACGCACCCGAGGGGAACGTCCGCGCCGCCGCCGAACACACCGTGGCAATGGCGTTCGCCTCCGCACGCTCCATCCCGCAAGCGCACGCGCGACTCAAAACGGGCGAGTGGGCCAAGGGCGACTACCTCGGAACCGAACTGAACGCCAAGACGCTGGGTATCGTCGGTCTCGGCCGCGTCGGTCAAGAGGTCGCAAAGCGTCTCGACGGCATCGGCATGGACCTCGTCGCGTACGACCCGTACATCGGCGAGGAACGCGCCGAACGTCTCGGTGCGAAACTCGTCGAGTTCGAGGCATGCCTCGAACGTGCGGACTTCCTGACGGTCCACACGCCGCTGACGCCGGAGACGGAAGATCTCATCTCGACTGAGGAGTTGGAACTGATGGGCGGCGGCTACCTCGTCAACTGCGCCCGCGGCGGCGTCGTAGATGAAGACGCTCTCGCTGCCGCTGTCGAGGATGGAACACTCGACGGCGCGGCTATCGACGTGTTCGCAGACGAACCGGTCTCCCCGGACAACCCGCTTCTCGACGTGGATGATGTCGTCGTCACGCCGCACCTCGGCGCGTCCACGGAGGCGGCCCAAGAGAACGTCGCCACGTCCATCGCAGACCAGATAGACGCCGCATTCAACGGCGAACCCGTCATGAACGCGCTGAACGCTCCGTCGGTTGATAAGAGCGCATTCCCGCGTATCCGCCCGTACATCGACCTCGCGGAAACGGCGGGGAAGGTGGCCGCACAACTGCTCGACGGCCGTATCTCGAACGTCGAAGTCTCCTACGAGGGCGATATCGCAGAAGAGGACATCGAACTCGTTACCGCCTCGGCACTCAAGGGTGTCTTCGAACCGCTTGAGTGGCAGGTAAACGCCGTGAACGCGCCACGCATCGCTGAGGAGCGCGGCATCGAAGTCACCGAGTCAAAAACCCGACAGGCAGAGGACTTCCAGAGCCTCGTCACCGTCACCGTCGGTAACGACGACGAATCTCTCAGCGTCTGCGGAACCCTGTTCGCCGGCGAGGATCCGCGTATCGTCCGCATAGACGGCTACCGCGTTGACGCCATCCCGCACGGACAGATGCTCGTCGCCCGCAACTACGACAAACCGGGCGTCATCGGCTTCATCGGGACGGTTCTCGGAGAAAACGACGTGAACATCGCGGGCATGTTCAACGCCCGACGCTCCGCGGACGGCGGCGAGGCACTGACTGTGTACAACCTCGACGACCCCATCCCGGAGGAAGTCAGCGAGAAACTGCTGGCCGACGAACGCATCACCGACGTGAAATATCTCACGCTGAACGGAACCGCCGAATAACCGACTCTGCGGGCAGTTTTTGCGGTATGGGAAAGGCTGCTGGAGGATAGCAGTTAGATTCTAATCAGAGATTCGGCGCGTGAATCCACTGCCGACAGCGTCTGCGAAACGCCGTCCACCGCGAACCGAATTCGTCGGCGACTCGTTGTGCGAGCGAATCAGACGAGCCGTCAGCCGACTGGTGAGAGACGGATGCAGAGTCAGCGCTTGCCTCCGCTTGCGCCCTGTCGAGAAGTCGTTCGTATCGGTCGATGACATCTTGCCGTTGCTGACGTGCTTCCGAAAGCGCGCGACGGAGTTCTTCGTTCTCCCGGCGAAGATGTGCGAGTTCTGCGGAGACTGACTGCGATTCGGTCTCGGTCGTCGGATCAGCCGCCTCCGACGGTTCATCGCAGGCGCGTTCGAGTCGCGGAACGTCTCGAACCGGGAACGTCCGCGACCCGTCCGAACCGCCACTCACCGTTCCGGTCGGGAGCGTTTGCGAGGACATGCTAGTGAAGAAGTACCACAGTAGCAAGAAGGTACGTCAGACTGACGTCATCCGCCAGTCAGAAACGGGAGCGAGGCAGGGTCACTCCGCGCCGATGTGTTCTAACACGGCTTCGGTGTCGTTTGCCACCGGTTCGGGTTCGCCGCCCGCCTCGAACGCGGCGTCGGGGTCCTTCAGGAGATGACCGGTAGTGAGACACACCACGTCCTCGTCGGGGTCTACGACGCCCTCGTGGCGGAGTTTTTGAAGACCGGCGACGGATGCGGCGGAGGCGGGTTCGACACCGATACCCTCGCCTGCCAAGTCTCGCTGCGCCTCGGTAATCTCCTCGTCGGAGACGGCGACGGCCGTCCCATCCGTCTCGCGGATGCCGGGGAGCGCCTTCGGTGCGTTGACCGGGTTGCCGATGCGGATGGCCGTCGCACGCGTCTCCACCTCGTCCCAGCGCTTCGTATCCTCCCAACCGTTCTCGATGGCTTCGACCATCGGGGCCGCACCCTCGGCTTGGACGCCGGTGAGTTTCGGCACCTGTTCGGGATCGAGTGCGCCCGACTGAACGAGTTCGCGGAACGCCTTGTACAGCGCCGAAGTGTTACCTGCGTTGCCGACGGGAAGGACGATTCTATCGGGGAAGCGACCGTAGTCGTCGCGGAACGCCTCCAGAATCTCCAGTCCGATTGTCTTCTGCCCCTCTAACCGGAACGGGTTGAGCGAGTTCAACAGGTAGACTTCACCGCGTTCGGCCAACTCTTGGACGATATCGAGACAGGAGTCGAAGTTTCCGTCAACTTCGAGAATGCGCGCGTCGTGAAGCGCGGCCTGCGCAATCTTCCCGGCGGCGACTTTCCCGGACGGGAGAAGCACCAGCGTCTCCATCCCGCCGCGCGCGCCGTAGGCGGCGAGTGCGGCGGAGGTGTTCCCAGTGGAAGCACATGCGAGACGGTCAACGCCGAGTTCCTTGGCCACGCGGACGCCGACAGTCATGCCTCGGTCTTTGAAACTGCCCGTCGGATTCATCCCCTCGTGTTTGATTCGGAGCGTGTTCACGCCGATATCCTCGCGCAGTCGCGGGGCTTCGTGAAGGGGCGTGTCACCCTCGGGCAGACTCACACCCTCCTCGAACGGGAGCGCCGAGCGATACCGCCAGACGCCGCGACCCTGCCCTTGGAAGTCTTCGAACGTCGGCGGGTTCGCATAGCGCACTTCGAGTAAGTGACCGTGGTCGCTTGTGTACCGAATCTCGTCGAACGGGGCGTACGTCTCGCCCGTCTCGATACACTCTAACCACACACCGTCGTCTGCAACGTCCGGAACGTCCGGCGCGGGGGCGGTGAGTTCGAGGCTCATTGTCGGACGGTCACGTTCGGCGGGCAAAAGGGAGACGGTTCGGGCGTGTCCTGCCAGCGTACAGAGTCGGGTGTTCGCAGGGGGTAACGCGCTGTCACGCCCGCTGACGACACACCGTCCGTATCTCCGATTACTCGGTGCCGTACTCTTCGATACTCTCGTGGACTTGTTCTGCCCACTTATCCAGCGCGTTGTGGAGCATCTCTTTCGCCTCCGGGAGCGGCGTGCCGGTGTACTGGTAGACGTAGCCGCCGGGATCCAACAGTCGTCGCTCCCGATCAGCGAGATTCTTCTCCATCAGCGTCGTCAGCGAACGGTTGACGTTGCTCCGATCTCTGTCGAGGATGTCAGCCAGTTCGGCGACGGTACTGCCGGGGTTATCAAGGAGAGTGAGGTACGTTCTGCTCTCGTGTTCTTGAATCCCGAAGACACACGCGAGGACGTGCTGGAAACTGGGGTCGTCGGTCTCGATGAGGTCCCCCATGTCTGGCGTGTCGCTCATACATCGTACTCTTTCTCCAACCGATTAAAAGAACCTGCCACCGGAAACGAGCGCGCCTAGATTACTCGTCCTTCGCGTACCCCATCTTCACGATACAGTTTCGCATCTCCTCCTCTTCGGCGTGTTTGTGGAGCGTCGTCGGCGTATCACAGTAGAACGTCGTCCCGTCGTGGCGGAGTGACACCTCGTGTACCCCACCGAGCATCTCCGCCTCAACGATGACACGACGGCCCTCACGAAGTATGTCGAGTATCTCGTCGGCCGTCAACTCGCCGGACTTCGCACGAAGTGGCTCTGACATTGCGTCATACCGACGAACGTCTCTGTATTGATAGTACCGTTCACACGGTGGATGAGGGAGAGGTTCGCCGCCGAGTCGTCACTCGTTGTACGTCGCCACGGCGAAACCGCAGAGCGCCACGACGAGTAACAGCAACGCAAAGCGCGCGCGGCCCGCCGGAACCGACAGCGGACCGAGGACGTACAGCGAGATAGCCGCGAGAACGACGGCACCAGTCACGACGGCGATACTCCCGGCGGCGTGGACGGCTTCACCACGGCGCGTCTCCGCGTCGGTTCCGAGCGTCTGCCCCACGTCAACAGCGTTCTCGCCGAGATCCCAAACGAGGAGAGCCGCACCGACAGTGGCGACGGTGACGATAGCCGCCGCATCGGTGGCGGCGACCAGAAGTCCGGCGATGAACAGCAGTCCACTGCCGAGGGCGAACCCGCCCGCGGCAGGTGGAACAAACTCGTGTTCAACGAGGTAGACGATCACGGCGAGGATAAGGAGGACGACGAAGAGCAATCCCACCACGACGGCGAGAAGTGTCGCGCCGGTGCCGTACACGCGAGCCATGATCTGCAACAGCGGCCCCTCGGAGAACGTGGTTGAGACAATCGACGAGAGAGACGGGATGAGACCCCCGACGAAAGCCACCGATCCGACGACGAACCCACCCGCGGCCAGCGAAAGCGTCTCCGACGGGTCAGATCCGAGCCAAAACATGACGACCAGACGAGCCATATTGACGGCGAACACTGCCAAGAGAAGCGCCACAACGAAACCGAGCGGGCCAGTGATGAAACCAGACTGAAGGAGGAACGCGACGGCCGTACCGAGCATCGAGAGCGAATCGAGGAACTGCTCGAACATCACTCGCGCCCACGAAGTTGCCGTGAGATAGCCGGTTCCAGCGACGAGGATCCAGACGCCACGCGGAACGGCAGCGATATCGACAGCAACAACATCAAGCGCGGTGATACGGTCAAGGACCCTAGTTTCCGGGGTCAGGCGCTCCAGACGCTCGATAGCGGGTTCGATTGTGAGAACGATGAACAGCACTTCCAGTTCGATAACGAGGACCGAAACGAGCGGACTCATTCTCGAGAGCAGAGAGAACAGCCCGTACGTGGTCAACGCCGCAGTGCTGGCGACGTGGAAGTGTACAAGCAGGGCCAGCGCGGCAAAGCCGGCGATAGCCACACCGGAGTGGATAATCGCCCGGGAGACGACACCGACTGTGTCTTCGGTCAGTCCGGCGAAACGGTCGAATGCTACAGCGACGAGTGCGAACGCCGCGACACTACCAACAAACGGTTCGGGACCGAACAGGCCGATGGAGACCGCAAGAAGCGACGTACCAACAAGGGTACTGATACTCCCGACGGCGCGGCGGCTGTTTTCGTTGCTCGTGAGCTCGCCTGCGCTCCAGCCGACGACGCTCGCACCGACAGCGGTGACAACAGCACCGAGCGGCGACCCGACAGCAACGCCGAGAGCGAAAGTGGCGACAACGGCGATTCCGAACGCCAGCGACGCGGAGAACGGCGCTGCCGAGGAATCCGGCGCGCCAACAGTGTCCACTGCGTCGTGCCACTCAGGTCCGAACTGACTCATGCCGACCACCTCGCTTTCGCGCGGTCAGTCGCCGCACGAAGCGGTTCGTCCGGCGACCAAAGCACCACGCGCACGTCGTCACCGTGGAGTTTGCGGAGGCGACGGTCACGCTCGAATTTCGATATTTCGCCGCCGGGCGTTTTCCCGGCTAAATCCGGGACATACGCCGTCACGGAGTGGCCGTGAGCCGCGAGACGGCGCGCATCGGTAACCACATCCTCGTCGAGGAACGGCGAGAAGAACGCGATCTGTGCGTCGTCGGGGATCCGTTTCAGAAGCGTTTCGAGATTCACGTTCCGGCGTGACTGATTGCGGTCGGTTCGGGACGCGTCCGGTATCTCTGCTTTCTCGAACAGCGACCGGGCGCGGAGAACTTGGTCGCGGCCCGTCTTGGGTTCGAGATAGCGCTGACCGGGGAACGCACCGTACAGTGCCACACCGGCCCGGTTGCCGGTAGAGAGGAGTGACTCCATCGCCCGTTCGGCGGCGTACTTCGAGAGCCACACGGCGTCGGGTTCGCCCTCGCGCCGGGCGACGTGCGCCTCGACGCGGACGTCCACGAGACAGATAACGGTTGCCGCGCGTTCGCGGCGGAACTCGACAGTAGTGAGTTCGCCCGTCTTCGCGTACCGCTTCCAGTCTACGCGACGCATCGGGTCCGTCCGATGGTGTTGTCGAGTGGCGTAGAACTCCACGCCCTCGCCGCCAGAATCCGTCGGAACACGGCCGCTCGCGGTTATCGTCTGTCCGGTCAGCGGAACGTCATCGACGCTCCCCTCACAATCCAGTTTCGTGTCGATTTCGACCGCATCACGCGTCTCTGCGCTACCGCTCAGGTTGCGGACGGCGACAACGCACTCATCGAACGAGTGCGACCCGCGGCGAGCGCGGATAGCGTACGTCAGCGACTCCGACTCACCGGGTCCGAGGCTCGTTCCGAGACGCGGTGAGCCATCGACAACTGCCAGTCGTTCGGGAACGCCGTCCACGAGACGAAGGTCTGGAACGGGTTCCTCGGTCTCGTTCGTGACCGTAAGCGTCACCTCGACAGTTGCTCCCGGCGCGGGTGACTGCGTGCTCAGCGTCCGGTCGAGCGTCAGCGTCGGGTCAGGTTCGCGGTTGGCGTTTCGATAGCCAACGTAGACGAACCCAACGATAGCGGAGACGAACATTGCTGGCTCCGAGACGACGATGCCCGCTGCACCGGCAAACAGTGCGAACACGAGGCCAATGTCAGTCCGTGCCGGTCCCGAGGACAACAGCGTGGATGCGAGACTCAAATCACTCTGTGTCGATCTTGTCGTGACTCGTCCCCGACCACTCATCGGCGATCACCTTCGTCAGTGTCGGTTGTGGACTTGGCGGGTGCGCCGCCATCAGTTTCGGCCAATGCAGCGTTTCGTTCCATAGCGATTTTCTCAGTGTCTGCGTCTTCGGACGGTGTGTACGGCGGTTCTGCGTCCGCAAATTCGTCTGTCGTTGCCGCCGGTGCGTCAGCGTGAGCAACAGACTGGCTAGCTGTTGATTCAATCGCCGCAAGTTCCGCACGCGCCACGTCGGCGTCGCCGTCGCGGATAGAGAGGATCGCGGAAACGGTGTCCTGGACGGCGCGTTCAGTCCGCTCACCGGCCGCCCAATCGCGGACGCGTGTTCGAAGCGGAGGATGAATCGACGTATCTTGTGCGAGATACGCCCGAGCGCGCGGTTTGTCCGTCCACCGCCCTTCAGCGACGAGTTCGGTCGCCGTCTCTCGGGGGCAGCCAGTCGTCTCGGCGATTGCGTCAACGGCCGCAGTCCGGAGCGTTCCGTACGCCCGACGCCGATGCCGTCGCTGCTTCCACTTCTCATCGGGAACAGCGGTACTGGCCGCGCCGTTAACGTCCTCACCGACAACGCGACGAACCTCGTGGACGGCGGTTTCGGGCGGTGTCTGAGGGTACTGGACCGTTGTCTGGCTTGTTTCCTCCTCGTCAGGGGACACGAGGACACGAATCCCGTACAGGCCTACGAGTCCGGCAGCAACGAGGACGAGCGAGGAACTCGCAAGCGATGAGGAAGCGAGCGTAACGACAAACGACGGGAGCAGCCACTCGGGGAGAACGACGACGACGGCTCCGATAAGCGCACAAGCCGCGAATACGATCTGTAAATGGCGTCGCAGCCATGACAGAATCATGCGTTCTCACCGCCGTTACTGTCGAGGAACGAGCGAATCCGGGAGAGGGCATCCCGGACACTCGGGAGTTCGTCGCGTCCGGATTTCCCGCCGTACCGCACTCGCTCGAACGCACGAGTCAGTCGCTGGACGGCCGACTCGGGGAAGCCAGCGGCGACAGCGGCGCGGGCGTATTCGCCCGGCGTGGCCGCTTTTCGGTTTCCGATGGGGACTCGTTCGGCCATCATCGCCCACGCTTCCTCGACGCTCTGCGGAGTCGGGTCAGTCTCCTCCTCAACGTCGGCAGTCGGCGTCGGGGAACCATCGTTCGGCTCCCGTTCGTTCCCGCGACGACCGGTGAGACCCCCCGAACCGGCGCGGAGAAGTCCGCCGAACAGGGCTGATAGACCGCCGCCAAACGCACGAGGAAGTACAGTGACGACGGTTCCCAAACTTCCGCCGAGGACCGCGAGGGTTCGCCCGCTACCGCGGACGAGGCCCTTGGCGATGACACCGAACGACTCCGCCGCGGCGACAGTGACAGAGAACACTCTGTCGAGTACACCCGGAACGGACGCCGAGAGACCAACTAGGAACGATGTCGTCCGTCGCGGAACGGCGGCGAAGAACGCCCGGAGGTTCGTCTGGAATCGGCCGATTGGAAGCCCGGCAAAAGTCGTCTGCTCATCGATACCCGGCGCGAGCGAGAACACGAGCAGTCCCGCCGCGCACACGCCGATGATGAGCATGATACCAGCGAACGCACCGTCCATCGAGATGCCGTCGTCCGTTGGCCCGTCGGAGACTGGCGTCTCTGTCGGAGTTGGCGTCGGGGTTGGTGTCCCGGTTGCAGTCTCGGTCTGTCCATCGTCCGCCGTCTGTGCTGCCTCGGTCGGGCTCGGTGTCGGGGTGGCTCGGTCGTCGATGCCGGAACCCGGCGAATCGCCGGGGGCACCGGGGACGCCGTTCCCACCGCCGATACCGGCCGGGTACGACCCGAAACCGGCAGTCGGAAACAGCGACCCGCCGAACAGCACCACCACGACACAGAGGAGGGCGAGGGCGGCACGTGTGCGGTCGCGTGACACGTTATAGGGTGAGAGGCAAACCCGTAAAATCCTTGTCCTCTCCGGGAAACATTTATTCCTCCTCTCCTACCTTAGACACGAAATGTCGCCCTCCACGTCAGACGGTCACACTTCGGCTGTCACAGGTCCGACAGCGGACAAGTCACTCGTCCGTGAGATGGCCGCGGCGCTGGCGCTCGTCGTTACTATCGATGTCGTCGCCGTCGCCGCCTTCGGCTACCTCGTCGCGCCGTGGGTCGAACCATACCTCCCGTCCGGCACGCCGAGCGTCCTCGTCGGCGGTGTCGCAATCGTCGCCGTCACCGGCGTGTTCCTCCTCGCCCATCTTCGGTACGCGCGGCGCGGTGTTCTCGCCGCCGTCGGCGCGAAGACGGTGAGCGAATCAACACATCCGAACTTACACGCTCGAATCACTCGGCTCGCCGCGCAGTTCGACCTTCGGCCGCCCGAGTTGGCCGTCGTCGATACCGACGTGCCGAACTCGCTGGCCGTCGGTGGTCCGCGCGCGTCCACCGTCGTCATCAGTCGGGGACTCATCGACGACCTCTCGGACGACGAACTCGACGCCGTGTTGGCCCACGAACTCGCGCACGTGAAAAACCGCGATGCGACGGTGATGACGCTCGCGTCCGTCCTGCCGGCCCTCGCCAACGGCGAGTACTCGACGTCGGACTCTGTCATCCCCTCGATGAGCGGCGCACACTACCTCATCGGCGCAATCGGTCTGTTCGTCCTCTACGTGATGGCGACGCCGCGACTTTCGGGGACGGCGTTCGGCGGGTCATCACTCGGCGAGTTCCTCCTCGTCGTCGGCTTCACACTCCTCCTCGGCGGCGTCCTCCTTGGCCTGTTGGCGGCCCCCGCCGTCGTCCTCACTCGTCGATTGTCGCGGCGGCGCGAACTCGTCGCCGATACGGCGGGCGCGCGAGCGACGGGTGACCCCGCGGCGATGGCGAGTGCGATTCGGACGCTGGCGGACGAGGAGCGAACACGGCGCGACTTGCGTTCGACGGCGTCTACGCTCAGCGGCCTCTGCTTCCTGCCGCACGGGTTCAGCACGGATGCTGAAGACGACGAGAAAGCGACTATCGCCACGCAAACTCACCCGTCCGTCGAAGACAGACTGGAGAACCTGCGTACGGTCACGGCGACACTGGAAAGCTGAACCGCCTTTTCTATCTGCAGCGAGCGTTGTCGGCGACTGCCCGGGTTACTTCTCGGTGCGTGCGCTCCCTGGATCAACGTGCGTACGTCGGTCGCGGATCCCAGACTGGAGGCAGCCCGTAATACCGACAAGTAGCCCCAGATACATCGACAAAATACCGATTCCCGAAACGGATCCCGTGCTGTTCGTTGCGAGAAATCCACCGAAAACAACGAGCAGCAGTCCGAGTTGATAGGCTTGGCTCACCATACACTGCTCATTATCGCGCTCGCCATAATTGTTATTAATATGACCAAAGGTCTGAGACCCGAATCTGGGTCGTAGTCTTTCGACGGGTGGGGCGCGTCAGTTCGTGGTGAAATTCGAGTCCGGGTCCGACGGCGGCGCTTCGACGCCTTCCGCCGCTTCGGCAGTCGTCGTCTCCTTTTCGGTATCGACGTGCCACCGGTCCACCTCGTCGTCGTACTCGCCGAGGCGGCGACTCACCTTCGACTTCAGGTCGTCGTCGTTGATGTTCACCTCGAAGATGAACGTCACCTCGTCTTCGCCGCGCGCCGACTTCTGGATGTTCGCGCTGACGAGTTCGTTGTCGAAGTAGTACGGCGCGAGTTGCGTCATCACCTTCCGGTAGACGGTGTCTTCGACCTTCCGAAGCGCCTTCCGACCGGCGGAATCGGCGGCGCGGGCGACGTAGCCGATTGACTCACTCCAGCGCTCGACAGCACCGTCGTTGTCCCCCTCATCCACCTTCTGATACGATTCTGATAGCTTCTCACCGGCGGTCTGGAGGTCTTCGTTCGGCTCTTTGCCAGCTTTCTCACCCTGCCCCTCGCTGACGCTTGCTTGCGCGGCCGTTTTCTCGTTAACGTCCTCGCTCAGTCGTTCATGTGCCTTGGGACGCCACTCGTCCCACTGCTTGAAGGCGTCGCTTTCGACGCCTGCATCGCGGAGGGCACGCGTGATCCGCTCGCCGTGTTCAACGACGTCCCCCCACGTCCCCCGGATTTTGAAGCCGGAAACGCTCTCTTCCATCTCGTTGACGGGTGGTAAGTTCGGGTGCGTATAAAAGTCTACTTGCAAGTTGCATCTCGGTCCCACAACCAACGGGACGCGAGAAACGGACGAATGCGACTCAGCGCGACCCGTAGACGAACCGAGTCGCAGCGTCGTCGATACGCGAGGCGAGACGTGCTACCCACGCCGCAGGCGAGATCGCTCGCACTTCCCGGTCGGACAACTCGATTCGGCCCCCGTCGAACGGGTTCGACCCCTCGCCGTCGTCCGCGGCGTCAACGACGGTGGACATCGCACATCGACCGCAGGATTCCGTCTTCGTTTCAGACATGGAAACAGTTCACATACAATAGCAGACTTGCACGAGTAAAGTGTTTTGACCCCGACAATACCCGAGGTGCTTTTGATGCCGTGTTCGCTGTGAACAGGTATGGGATACCGTGTCGTGGACTGCGACGAGGTGGAGACGGTCGAAGACCGTCCCTGCGAGATGCAGCGTCTGTCGGGTGCAGCGGGGTTAGAGAACGTCGCTATCAACCGGTTCCGAGCGGCGCCGGGTGAGCAGATTCCGTTAGCGTACCACTACCACGAGACACAGGAGGAGGCGTTCTACGTCCTTTCGGGGACGATGGCCGTCGAGACGCCCGCGGAGACGTACGAAGTGGACGAGGGGAGTCTATTTGCTGTCGAACCGAACAGTCCGCAACGGGCGTACAACCCCGCGAACGCGACGGAGGCGGTGGAAGTACTCGCCATCGGCGCGCCCGCCGTCACCGGTGATACGAGAATGTACGACTCGGAGGAAGAGAACAAATCAGAGCGCGGAAACGAACCGGGAGGCGAAACCGAATGAGCGAGGCGGAAGCCGACTCGTTCGATCCGAAAGCCGCCGCCGAGGAGGCGGGCATCGACCTGTCGCACGTCCCCGACTGGGAGGACAGCTATCTCGACAAAGTGTCGGACCGTCTCATGTTCAACTACGACCTCGAGAAGGACCGGTCGGTGTCGGGCGAACGGTTCGACCTGTTCGGCGAGATGCGCATCGAATCGGAGAAACATTTCATCCACCCGGCGCTGAACTACGCGAATCACGAGAGCCACGAGTTCCTGTTTGCCCGCCGCGTCACCCATCCCACGGTTGCCGAGTTGGAACGGCTGGTCGGACTCGGTCACGAACTGGCTGACGGCGACGACTGGTTTGTCGCCGACGAGGAACATTTCGGGACGGATTTCACGTTCGTTCTCGTCGCCAACGAAGTGCCCGCAGACGTGCGGGAGTTCGTTGCGGAATTCTCCGACCGGACGCTCATCAAATTCGGCTACTACGGCCACTACGAAGTGAACCTCGCTGTCGTCGCACCCGACGAGGAGGACGCCGTCGCCAGCCAAAATGCGGATGTGGCGCAGGCGTTTACCCTGTGGGACGACGTTCGCCAGACGGAGCAGCGCGGCGTCGTTGCCCGCGTATTGGACCGCTTACGTCGGTAAGCGTCGGCGAAGACGACCGACGGCGGCGTCCGAAGTGACGCCGCCGAGATAGACAACCGATTTCAGTCGTCGCCCGAGGAGAACCCGCCTTCGCTGGGGTTCTCGCGGACGCGCCGAATATTGCGGTAGCCCATCAAGACGAGCGAGAGCGCCAAGTACATCAAGACGAACGCGACGACGACTTGGACGGCGGCAGACACCATAGAGAGCGTCGTCGCGGACTCCATCCATGCGTCGTTGAGGAACTTCGCGTAGACGTTGTCGTGGAGAGCGAGCCACAGCAAGCCCATCACGGTGATAAAGACCATAACCACCATCGGGCCGCCGGTGCTGATGAGTTGTTTCGACTCGCTCCAGTTGGCCAACCACACCGTCGCGGTGAGGAGTGCAAGCGCCGCAAGCAGTTGGTTCGCGCCGCCGAACAGTTGCCACAGGGTCAGCCACGACCCACTCGTGACGAGGAGATACGCCGGAAGCGCCTGTGCGACTGCGTTACCGTAGCGATCCACCGCGAACGATCCGAGGGGAGACCCCGGCGTCCCGACGATTTCCTCCATCATGTACCGACCGAGACGGACGGCCGTGTCCGTCGAAGTGAGGAGGAAACTCACGAGGACGAGCGCCATGAACGGCGCACCGAACGACGCCGGGATGCCGAAACTCGTCAGGATGACGCCGCCGCCCGTGGCGAACGTCGGCAGGGCAAGACCGATACCGCCGCCCACGTTAGGCGCGACGAGTGCGACGGTGATGAGCGCGACAGTCGCGAGCAGACCCTCGCCGAGCATCCCACCGTAGCCGATGATTCGGGCGTCTGACTCACGGTTCAGTTGCTTTGCGGTCGTCCCCGAGGAGACGAGCGAGTGGAAGCCGCTGATTGTCCCGCACGCGATAGTGATGAACAAGAGCGGGAACAGCGGTGCGCCGGAGCGGCCGATGAAGCCGTAAAACGGGTCGAGATTGGTCACGAGCGGTTGGCTCGGCGTCACCGCCGAGATACCGAGTGCGCCGCCGACGGTGCCAACGATGACCGCCAGCAGTGCACCGCCGACGCCCGTGTACAGAAGGAACGACGAGAGATAGTCACGCGGCTGGAGGAGAACCCACACCGGAAGCGCGCTTGCGAACGCACCGTAGACGAGAATGATCGGCACCCACGCCGCGGTGTTCGCGCCGAGCGAATCGGACGCTGGAAGCCACCACGTCCCGATTCCCGAGAGCAGGACGGTGGTCTGCGCCGGCGCGCGCGACGCCGGTTCGAAGAGGGCAAGCGGATACTGGATACCAACCCAGACGCCGACGAACATCGCCACGACGAACGCGATAGTTCCCGGGATGAACGGCAGATCGAGTTGATACAGGTACGCCCCCAGAAGGACAGCGAGTCCGATGTAAATCAGACTCGCTGTCGCCGCCTCCGGGTAGGCGTTGAACACGATGGCCACGACGAGAGCGAACACCCCCACGACGAGGATGATGGTCAAGAACGCGAACCAAAGCAGCATGTTCTTGCCGCGCTCGCCGACGTACTCGCCGATGATGTAGCCGATAGAGCGCCCCTCGTGTCGGAGACTGGCCGACAGCGAGACGAAATCGTGAACGCTTCCCATCAGGGGGTTACCGATAGCAATCCACGCCAGCGCAGGGACCCACCCCCAGACGACCCCTGCGGTGATGGGGCCGACGATTGGTGCCCCACCCGCGATACTCGAATAGTGATGCCCGAGAAGAACCGGCTTTTTCGCCGGCACGTACTCCTGTCCGTCTTCGTACTTGTGCGCCGGTGTCTCACGACTGTCGTCAAGTTCGACGAACTGCGCGAGATACCTCGAATACCCGAGGTACCCAGCCGAGAACAGTGCCAGCACCGCGATAACGAGCCAGATAACTTGTACCATGGTGTCGTGCCTCATTCACCCCCATGAAAAACCGCGACTTAATGATAACGATTTTACCATTCAAAACACCGACCAAGTTTCTGACACCCAAAATTCGGTCGCAGAGAAAGTGAGAGTACAGAGCGAGTACGCTGCGATTAAAGGCTATATTTCGACATCTCGGCCGCACTCAGGACAAGACAGGGCCGTCTCGCCGTCGTCAGTGAATCGGATACCGAGAGCGTCAACGTCCTCACAGTCGGGACAGGGTATGGGAACACGAATCTGCTCCCAGTCGTGTTGCGGCCCGGGTGCACCGATAGCCAAGACGGTCGCCGGGTCGTCGGACTGGTTGGTTCCGTGGTGATAGTCGCCGGGCGCAAACCGAACTGCCTCGTCTTCGCTCACCTCGACGCTTCCTTCCACTGTCTGGAACGTGACCGTGCCGGAGAGTACGTAGAACACCTCTTCTTGATCGAGATGGGTGTGGAGGCCACCAGAAGAACCTTCACCGGGTTCCAGCGTGTAGCGGTTGAGTGCGACGTTCGTCGCATCGAGTTCATCCGAGAGCGCCTGTCCACCGGATGTGCTTCCCATCGGGTGAGGGAACGTGTCGATATCGTCCACGTCGATATGTTCCATACGTACACTTTCGGAGAGTTGATAGAAAAACCGTCGGACTACGCATGTGATTCGATGGTCACGTCGAGATCGAGTTCGTGGGCCACCGCATCAAGAAGGTCGCCTTTGACCTCCGAAACGCGGGTGGCGACTTCAGCGACGACCGGATACCGAAAGTCCTCGCGGAGTTCACGGAGTCGTTCGCGTTCGGTCTCGACTCTGTCGCGGAGGAAGCGCGCTCCGCGGCCCTCTTCGTGGGGTTCGGGTTCGGGTGTAAGACGATTAGCTGCGAGGCCGCAGATCGTCAGGTCGTACGATTCGAGGTCGTCGATAGCCCGACGCGTCTCTCGAATGGAGAGTTCGTCCGGATTGACGACGAGGAAGAACGCGGCGTTCTCTCGAAGCGTCTCCCCGGCGAACTCGAAGCGCTCTTTTCGAGTCCGGAGTCGGTCGAGGATAGGATCACCATCCATCATGCGCCGGGGTTCGTTGTTGCCGATGGCGGCCTTCTCGTACAGATCGATTGATTTCTCGCGCTTGTAGACGAGGCGGTCGATCCAACTTTCGAGAAGGTCCGGAAGCGAGAGCAGACGGAGCGTTCCACCGGTCGGAGAGGTGTCGAAGACGACGCGGTCGAACTCGTCTGCCGACCGCATCACCTCGATAAATCGGTCCATCAGAGCCGCCTCGTACGCACCGGGCGTCTGGTGTGCCATCTCTATCTGCCGGTCGATCTCGTTGACCATCGCGGGACTCACCTGATCGCCCATCGCTCGCTTTGTCTCCATCAGATGCCGTTCGACCTCTGTGTCCGGGTCAACCTCCATTGCAGCGAGATTCGTCTCGCCCTCGACGGCCTGCGGGTCGTCGCCGAACTGTTGGTCGAACACGTCAGACGTACTGTGCGCTGGATCGGTCGAGACGACAAGCGTGTCGAGACCTTCACGGGCGCATTTGAGCGCGTACGCCGACGCCAACGTAGTCTTGCCGACGCCGCCCTTACCGCCGAAGAAGACGAACTTACGCATGGTCAGAAATGGTACTGCTGGCCCTTTCGTTCGAGAAGCGACCCACGATCCCACATCCGCCGTTCCCACGCCTCGAACTCGTCTTCAAGATACGGCAGGAGTTCAGCAGTGTAGTAGGAGACGGGACTCGGGATGCCGAACGCCTCGGGGAAACACGCCAGCATGAAGGCGTCCTCTTGGTCTTCGGCCTCCTTTTCGATCTTCTCGTAGGCCGGATGCGAGATAAGCCCGTGGTAGAACCCGCGAAGCCATTCTTCGACGATTTCGCGGTACTCCGCGATTCGCTCCGCAATTGACATGAGTTCACGTACCTCTCCCGTCGGAGAAAAGGGTATCGTTCACAGACAAACACGCAGATACCACGTTTGCGAGAGGGCGTTGGGTGAAAGCAGTTGAAATAGTCCGCCATTGTGCGGGACTAATTTGTTCCAAACAAAAGTTAATCAAAAGTATTTTTGAGTTGAAATAATCTTTTCAGGATCAGTATGGGATGGTTAGAATTCTATCTTGTCAGTGGTGTTATACTGGTGAACCTGACACCGTGTGCGCCGGCGACGACCACCGTCTTGTCGCCCTCGTCGTAGATCTCCTGCACGGCGAAGCTTCCCTCATAGGTTACCACCAACCCGGGTGTGAGTCGGCGGCGAACGGTCGGTTTCGACCGCGGGACGCACGGACAACGACAAAGAATCTAAGTAGCGGAGGGCGGAGGGTCGTGTATGGGAACAAACCCCACGTCGAGCGGGGACCCGCGCGTGTTGTTCGTGATGAACCTCGTTCTCTCGTCAGTGTTCGCGGCAGTCGTGGTGTGGGGATTAGATTTTATCGGCATGGTAGAACTCACGTTCGTGAACGTCGCGTCGTTAGCGCTCGTCTTGATGGCGGTCACGTATCTCGTGACGCGATGACGACGCGGTAACGACGCGATAACGGAGGCATCACCGCGGTACACAACATCGCGTGAACCACTCGCACGAGGAGTCTCCGGCGGATTCAACGGCATTTATGTCTGTGGACGGCCCGCGTTTCGAACAACATGCCCATCGAAGACCGAGACGACGCGTACCTTATCACGCACGCGCTGGCGAAAGACACGCTCCTAAGACTTCGGGACGTTGAGACCGAGCAGGTAGCGTTCCGGAAGGGTCTGGTGAAACTCGGCCGCATCTGTGGCTACGAAATCATCGACGGCGTGATGGAAACCGAATACGTCACCGTCGAGACGCCACTAACCGAGACGACCGGCGAGCACGTGAAAGGACTCGACAACGTCGTCATCATCAACGTGCTGCGCGCGGCGACGCCGTTCGTCGAAGGACTGCTGAAGGCGTTCCCGCGGGCAAAGCAGGGCGTCATCAGCGCCGGACGCGACGAAGAGGCAGGGATGGACGACGACGGCGAGTTCCCCATCACCATCGACTACGTGAAACTACCCGAGATCACCGAGAAAGATACCGTTATCGTGGCTGACCCGATGCTCGCCACCGGGAGCACGATGTGCGCCGTCCTCGACCACGTACTCTCGAACGCCGCGGCCGAACCCACGGACCTGTTCGTTCTCTCGGCCGTCTCCGCCCCCGACGGACTGCTCCGCGTCGGCGGCCAGTTCCCCGATGCCGACCTGCTGACCGTCTCTATCGACGACCACCTCGACGACGATGGCTACATCATCCCCGGACTCGGTGACGCGGGCGACCGCGCGTTCCGGACGAAGTAGCGCGACCCACCCCTCTCTACACTCGTTCTCGCGTTCGTGCAGAACAACGACTATAGCGGCGGCCGACAGACGTGGGTGCAATGAGCGATACCGATCCATGCGACGCGTGTGGAGAGCAAGTGACAGACGCACTCGCGCGTACTGTCAGAATCACTGTGGACCGCTCGGAAGTTGACAGTCAGCGACTCTGTCCGAACTGCTTTGCCGGATGGATCGAACGCTACCGAACCGAGATGGCGAGCGAACGGACGGGCGACGAAGGGTCGGGAATCATCGTCGATTAGTCGTCACTGGGACGCTGTGATCCTGCTAGCGCCTCCGACGACTGTTGGCGTTCGCGTGTGACTGACTCCCACCGTTTATTCGTTCCGCGAAGCAGCATTAACGCCGTCCGAATCACGATGACATCGAGGAATTGCCGGTAGCCGACAAGGTGGAGCGGGGCGTACGCGAGCAATCGCCAGTCGCCGTCAGATAGATCGAGCGCCATCGCAGCGACGAAGAGGAGAACAAACAGGAAGTATGCTGCGACGAGCGCCACCCCGAGGAACGCGCCATTGAGTATTGCGACGAAGATCATCGTCGTAACAACAATACTCGCAAACGGTACAAACAGAATCGACAGCGCGGAAAGCGGAAACGCGAAGCGATGAAGGAATCCGTACGCCGGTTCCGAAAATACGTCGCGGTGTTTGAGCAGCGTCTGGATGTTCCCGCGCGTCCACCGAAGGCGTTGGTTCAAAAGGTCAGTCAGCGAGAACGGAGCCTCAGTGTAGACGAGAGCTTCACTGAGTTCGACTCGCCACCCCGCCTTGAGGAGTCTGACGGTTAAATCGAAGTCCTCGGTAACGGTGTCGGGATCGTAGCCGCCGACCTCCGAGAGCGCCTCACGGCGGAACACGCCGAGGCAACCGGGAATTACCATCACCGTACCGAGGTAGGAAAACGCCCGACGGAGCGTGTTGATGCCGAGAACGTACTCTAACGCCTGCACACTGCCAACGATTCCGTCGGCGTTATTGACGACGACGGTGCCCGCAACGGCACCCAAGCGTGGATCAGACTGAAGCTGTTCGACAGCAGTTCGGAGAGCGGACGGTGCCAAGATGCTGTCGGCATCAACTGCGACGACAACATCACCGCGGCTACAAGAGAGCCCGAGGTTGAGCGCCGCATGCTTTCCACCGTTCGAGCGGTGAAAGACTGACACGCGGTCGTTTCGGTAGGCCGATGCCTCCGCATACGTTCCGTCGGTGCTTCCGTCGTCGATGACGATGACTTCCAGCCGGTCTGTTGGATAGTCCGAAGCGAGTATCGAATCGAGACAGTCGCCGACGTAGTTCGATTCGTTGTACGCAGGTACGAGGACACTTACGAGCGGTGCATCGTCGTCATCAAGTGTGTGGTCCGACTCCTCTCGGCCGCGCATTTGCACGATAGTGAGCGGAAATACCACAACGACGATGAAGGCGATAACGACGAATCCAGCGAAGACGGCCATCTCGTACGGTGTTGGAACCGACCACCCGAACACGAATCCGCCGGTGAGAACGAGTGCTGAGAGGACAATAGCAAGCCAGATGGAGAGTCGTACCCGTGTGTTAGCCAACCGACGAAGTCGACCACCGACCGTGAGTGAGACCACCCACGGAAGGCAAAACGCCACGAGAAAGACGAACGGCGTCGCTTCGGTGGTGTATCGTTCGGTGTAGGCGAGGAGAGCAAACAGACCTAACGACGACAGTATCGCCGCCACGAACCACCCGGGAATCGGAAGACCGGTTCCGAAGAGTCGTTCAGACCACCGCTGCCAGCGTACCGCGCCGAATACGAGGGCCGCAAAGACGAATGCGAACCCCAGCGGGCCGAAAATCATCACGGGAGGAAACAACACCACTCCCGCGAGGACGACAAAGAAGAGTAGCAATAGTTGTACCGGCGCGCGTGTTGACCACCCGAAAGCGTCGTCTGTCGGTTCGTTCATCGCCCTCAGTCTGCCTCCGCCGACTGCGGCGCAAGCGACGGGATCGCTACGTCGTCGAAGCGTCTGTCACACTCGGGACAGTGAAGGACGAACGCGACGCACGTGAGACCGTCATCCGCCGTCGTCAGCGTTTCGTCGCACTTTGGACAACTGAGATAGCGGTCCGCAGCGTCGAATCCTGCCGCGACATCGACGAATCCACACGTCGTGTGTTCGAACATCCCAACCCGCTGGACGCGCCCACCATCGCAGTCGGGACAAGCCGTGTCTGCGCTCGCGTCCAGTCCAGTAGATATCTGTTCTCCACCCATCATGCACCCCAAGAGAGCGTTTTCGACTGTTTTGTTATGTCGAGCATGCGTGGAATGGTCGGGTGCGAAATGCGAGCTTTAGCCTAGCACCCAGCCAAATAGTCGTATCTTACTAATGGAGTCGGGATGCCGACGAAGCAGTATGGAGAGACGGCGGTTTCTGGGGTTGGTCGCCGCATCGGCGGGGACGACTGTTGGCGGGGCTGGTATCGTACGTAGCGTAGCGGGTACCGGAGAGACGCGCACCGGCGACTTCCTCGCCGGGGTTTCGATACAACGGTCGCCGGTTCGGTCTCTCGACCGGTTCGAGCAGTGGACCGGCAAGCCGCACGCAGTCGTCGTCCAGTATGCGACGCTTGGGCAATCTGAGGAGGAGATAGCGCAAACGGTCTCGTCACTCGAATCGATCTGGCAGCACGGACACGTCCCGATGTTGGTGTTAGAACCGACGTTCGGCACCAAGACGGAGACGTCAACGACGATTTCGAGAGATATCGCCGACGGAAAACACGACGACAGCGTGGACGCGTGGCGGGACGCGCTCACGAAGTGGATGCGACGTGGGTGGGGGCGACCAGACCGGCGTTTATTCCTCGAATTCGCACCGGAGATGAACGGTGACTGGGTGCCGTGGGGTGCGCCCGCTGGCGATTCGACGCCCGACGACTACGTGGCGATGTTCCGTCACGTCCACAGGCGCGTGATGTCGAACGGACTCGACTCCTCGAACATCCAGTGGATCTGGGGACCGAACGCCGGTGGGCGCGGCGGCATCCCGATACCCGACTACTACCCCGGCGACGATGTCGTCGATTGGGCGGGGGTAAACGGGTACAACTGGTGGAACTGGGTCAGCTGGTTCGCGCCGCCGAAGATATACGGGAAGGCGCTCAAACAGATACGGAGCGTCACCGACGCACCCATTGCCATCACGGAAGTCGGCTGTTCGACCGAAGTGGACTCAGGGAACGACCCCGAACGGAAGGGGGCGTGGATCACCGAGCTATACGACTACGTGCGGACAGAAGACGTGAAGATGGTCTGTTGGTTCAATCATACGAAAGAGACCGACTGGCGCGTCTTCGACAGCGTTCGCGGTACCGACGAGATAACGCAGGACGGCGAAACGGTTCACGTGTACAACGCGTATCGACAAGAGATGACCAAATCGACGACGCTCGGAGCGCACCCAGTCGATAGGCGACGACTCACCGACCGTGAGTTCCGCGGCGAGTTTTGAGGCCGGTTAGCGTGACTCAGGCCACGCTTCACCGAGAAATTCATCGGTATGCAACCCCTATTCGTCGGTTCCGAGGAAGTAAGCTGAAGTTTCTGAACACGAGTCGAATAGGACCGCAAATCAGATGCCACCTAATGTCAGAGTACGATACATTTTTACTGTTATTCAATCCACATTTATTCATGGGACGAAATCTCTGCAAGCGGTTCGGTCCGGGGCGACTCCCCTACGCCTCTCGGCGTGACATCGGCGGTGGAATCGCGATGGCCGCGACTGGACTCTTGGCGACAGTTGTCTGGTTTGCGGGCGCGTGGGCCATCGCCGCGAAGACCGGAAACGGAACGCTCGGATTTACCTTCGGCATGGGTCTGTTCTTCCTCCCGCTGGTACTTCCGACTTCGTTCGTCATTGGGACGCTCCTCTGGCGGAAACTGTACCCCAAAGAGAATCGAGAACTCTACGGCGCAGTGTTCGGCGCGATGACTGCGCTCGCTAGTCTCGCAGTGGGTTCGCTCGGCCCCGCACTGTTCTTGGCTATCAGCAACGTGAACAGCGGTGCGATGCCGGTCTCGGAGGCGGCAGGGTTCGCCCTCCTTCTCATCCCCTCATTCGTCTTCGCTCTCGTGGCCGCTGGCTGGTTCGTGATCCCGCTCGGTGCCTTCGGCGGATGGTACCACGAGCGCGCAAAAGCCACGGCGTAGCGGTCGTCAAGTAGCTCGGTCGCACCCAAACCCCTCCGCTTCGGGTCGAACATCGATGCAGTCGTGCGATTTTCTTTCGAACCGAACGAGTGGAAACGGACCACCCGTCGCGTTCCACGCGAAACGTACCCGTCCTGAGAGACACGGAGCGTCAGTGAGATTGCGATGGTCAAAACCCCTTCACTTCGCCTCGAAAACCACCCGACTGCGGTGAGATAGCGTATTGAAAAAGTGGATATGAAACTATCCCGTATAGCGGTTAGGAGCAGTATATATCGAGAAGTTATTATATATCTGAGATCATGTAACACACTCGATCCAAGAGCTATTCGACGGAGAACGTTCCGTAGACCGCCGCTGCGATCAGCAGGGTACCGACCGCAAGCAAAACCATACCACCCAAATAGAACGTCCACCGCCGATGCTCGTGTGTCTCTTCGTAGTACTCAGGATTCTCTGAGGGCGGTGTCGAGCTAGCTGCCTCCGCATACTTCTCTTGGACAGCAAGCGCCGTCTCAACGCGAAACACGAGTACGTACCCCACGACCAGACAAGCCAGTCCCAAGACTGCCGGCGCGATCAGTTGGAGTGACACGGTGTCGTTATGGCGTCGTCGCCGGGTTAAATCACCGGACGTTGACGTGTATGAAGAACAACCACAATCATCCACGCATTGCCCCTGAGAAGCGGAACGCCGGGAAGAATTTACTCGTCGGTGTCCGCAGAAGTGTCGCCGTCGGTGTTGCCAGTTTCGGCGTCGTCGCTGGCGTCGGCCTCGTCGTCTGACTCGCTGTCACTCTCATTCGCGGACAGGCCGTCGTCACCGCGTTCGAGCGCTTTGGGCACGTCGTGGTAGTCCGAGTAGCCGTCAAACCAACGGACGGTGCGTTCGAGGCGGTCTACGACGTGGCCGGGTTCGCCGGACCGCGAGAGTTCGTGGCCCTCGCGCGGATAGCGAACGAAACGCGTCTCGACGCCGTTCTTCTTCATGAACAGGTAGAACATCTCACCGTTGTTGACGGGGACGCGAAAGTCGTTGTCCGCGTGCATCACGAGCGTCGGCGTCGTCACGTTGTCGGCGTAGGCGACGGGTGACTTCTCCCAGAGGAACTCGGGGTCGTCCCACGGCGTCGTGTCGAAGTCGCCCTCGATGAGTTTGAAGGCGTCTGTCGAACCGTAGAACGACGAGAGGTCGTAGACGCCCCGTTGACCGACAGCACCCGCGAAAAAGTCGGTGTGGCCGACGATCCACCCGGTCATGTACCCGCCGAACGACCCGCCGGTGACGAAGGCGTTCTCGGCGTCCACGTAGTCACGGTCGCAGACGCGCTCGACGCCGTTCATCACGTCGGTCATCGTCACGTCACCCCAGTCGGATTCGATGGCAGTGGCGAACTCCTCTCCGTAGCCGGTCGATCCGCGTGGATTCGACCAGAAAACGACGTAGCCGCGCGCGGCCAAGAGTTGGTACTCGTGCCACATCGTCCCCGAGGTGGACCACATCGCGTGCGGGCCGCCGTGAATCTCGACTGCGAGCGGGTACGTCTCATCTTCGCTGCATCCGGGCGGCGTCAGCACCCATCCCTGCACCTCGACGCCGTCGGACTCGAACCAGATCTCCTCGGGTTCCTGTACGTCAACCTCCGTGAGGTAATCGGCGTTCACCTCAGTCAGACGACGTTCTTCGTCCGATTCGAAGACGAACACGTCGCCCGGGTGGTCCCATTCGCTTTTGGCGACAGCGAGGACGGGCGAGTCGGAGCGAGCGCCGATAGAGAATCCAGTAGTATGCCCGTCGCTGATGAGGAGTTCTGGTTCGGCGTCGTCAGACTGTGTTTCCCGGTCTGCAGAGCTCCTTTCTTCGACATCGGCCGAAACCCGCCGGGTGACGTAATGGCCTCCATCGGGCGTGAGGAAGTACACGTCTTCCTCGTCCGGTCCCCACGAGAGGCCGGCCGCAAGGTCTACAGTCCGGTCGAGCGTTTCGGTGGGGACGACCGCTCGTTCCGTCTCGGGGTCGTACACTTCGATGTCGGAACTCCGCATCGACATTCGTTCCTCGGGCGTGCGGACGTAGGCGACGCGGCCGTCGGAGGCAACGTCCATCACGAGGCCCCAACAGGTCGTCTGCGTCACGTCCGTCACGTCGCCAGAGGGCAACTCCACAGACTGGATATCGATGACGGGACTGTCGTCGGGTTCGACCTCACCCTGCGGGAACTTCACGCCGAAATAGAGTGTGTCGTCGTCGCGCCACGCAGGAGCGACGTGGTCGAGTTCACCGTCGGTGACCCGTTCGACCCGGTCGTCGTCTCGGTCCACGTGGGCGAGATAGACGTGCGCGACCGTGCCATCGCGGTACTGTGTCTGTTGGCGATAAATCAGACGGTCGATGACACGGGGATCGGATGCCTCGCGTTCGTACTCCTCGTCGCCGATTCCGAGATCGATTCCGTCCTCGCGTTCGGTCTCGGTGGTCGCCTGCTGGAAGGCGATTCGAGTCCCATCCGGACTCCACTCGATGCCCGAAACGCCGCCCGGTACGTCGGTCACCTGTTCGGCCTCGCCGCCGTCCATTGGAAGGACCCACAGTTGCGGGCGGTCGTCGTCCGCACCGCGTGTCGAGACGAACGCGAGTCGGTCGCCCGAAGGACTCCATCGGGGCTGGGAATCGACACCTTCTGCGATGGTGAGTCGTCGTGGATCGGAGTCACCCGCGGCCGGGACGACGTAGATCGTCTGTTCGTACGATTCGTCATCTTTCGGTTCTTTTCGGACGAACGCGACGCGCGTTCCGTCGGGTGACACCTGCGGATCCTCGACCTGCACAATATCGTGGTAGTCAGTCGCAGAAATCTGAGACATGTCGCCGCCTTCGAAGCGTCTCGTGAAAGTGTTACGCCCACCGGCGGGGACGGCCGCGAGTCGGTGGCTTAGAACCGGGAGACGGCGAACGGTTCGAGATCAGTTTCGGGTATTTCACCGCGGACGGCATCCGCGACCAACTTCCCGCTGTACGGTCCCAACTGCAGTCCCGTCGGTCCGTGCCCCGTACAGAGGTAGACATCCGATACGTCCGGAACCGAACCCAAAACTGGCAGGCCGTCGGGACTCAATGGGCGGAGGCCGACACGCGCGGTTCGGAGCGTTGCGTCTGCGAGTCCGGGCGCAACGCGAAGCACCTGCTCGAACACCTCGGTCAGGCCCTCGATGGTCGTGTGTGGAGCGTATCCCGAACCAGTTTCGCGGGTCGCACCAGCGGCGACGCGGCCGTCGTCCCACGGAACCATGTAGTGGCCACGGAATGGGCTAACGATGGGCCAGCCGTCGGTGTCGGCGTCCACGTCGAGGTGGACGATTTGCCCGCGTTGCGGTTCGACGGGTATCTCGACACCCAGTTGCGATCCGAACGACTGCGACCACGCACCGCCCGCGATGATGACGCTCTCAGCCTCGATTTGGTCGCCACCCGCGAGTTCGACGCCCTCCACGCCGCCATCATCGACGAGAAGCGTCTCGACGCTCGCCTCGCGTTCGGACAGACCGTGAGTCCGCCCGGCGCGGCGGAGCGCTCCCTCGAACGTCCGTCCATTGACGCGAGCGGCGTCCGCTGAGAAGAACGCGCGCTCCGTCTCTGCGAGCGGCGGGAACTTCGCCTGCGCTTCGTCAGCGTCGAGTTCTTCAACGGTTCCCGGTTCGGGCGTGCCGAAGCGCTCCTGTCGCTTGCGGACGCGTTCGAGCGTTTCGTCGCACACGTTGGCCTCCTCGTCGTCCATAGCGACGCTCAAAACGCCGCGCTTTGCGTAGCCGTGCGGGCCGTCCTGTTCGCGTTCGAGAACAGGAACCAACTCGTCGTAGTAGGCCACTGCTTCGACGGCGAACTTGACCCACGGCTCGTTGTCCCTGCTCGTCGTACCGGGCGAGAGGATTCCAGCACCGGCGTCAGTGGCGCGGCCGTCGTCGGTGCGGTCCACGAGAAGCGTTTCGACGCCCTCACGCGCGAGGTGGTAGGCGACGGACGACCCGACGATGCCGCCGCCGACCACGACTGCTTCGTGTCGGTCTGTCATGGTTTTGGGCACGAAAGTTCACACCCTGAGTGTGTCGCTCCCGGCGGTTCAGGTGGGTAATTCACCGGGGAATCGTGCCGCTACTCGATATCCGCCCGGCCGCTGGTCGCGCTTCTGAGTCGGTCGCGGAGTTCCGCACCTTCCTCGACTGGGACGCGCACGTCGAACGACACGTCCGCCTCGTAGGCGGCGTCGAACGACACGTCGGCGCTCTCCAACAGACCTCGGACGGAACCGGAGTCGTCGTAGGCGACGGTGACAGAGAACGTCTCGTGTGGGACCTCCTCGACGGTCCCGGCGGCCTCGACGGCCTCCTTCACGCCGCGGGAGTACGCGCGAGCGAGTCCGCCGACGCCGAGGTTCGTGCCGCCGTAGTAGCGCGTGACGACGGCGACGACGTTTCGAATCTCTTGCTGGACGAGGACGTTCAGGGCTGGTTTGCCGGAGGACCCGGACGGTTCACCGTCGTCAGAGGAGTACTCGCGGAGCATCGTGTTCGCTCCTCCCGAGTCTCCGCCCGCCGGAACCCGATAGGCGGGCACGTTGTGCGTCGCATCCGGATGTCGCTCCTCGATTCGGTCGATGAACGCCTCCGCTTTTTCGACTGTGTTTGCGCGGTCAACGTAGCCGATGAACTCCGACCCGCGAACCTCGAAACTGGCCTCGGCGGGACCGGCGACGGTGCGGTAGGCGTCGGTCATAGACGGTGTTGGTTCGGGTTCGGTCAAAAGGATTCGGTCGGCGGCGAGACAGCACTCCCCGGCACGAGACGGCGACCTCGGTTCAGGCGATGCTGATCTGCCGGACGAACGAGATGCTCGAAAGTTCGTTCAGCAGGTCGCCCGGAACGGGTTGGTCGGTGACGAGGTAGAGTTTCGGGTCGTCGGTGAACTCGGGGTCCTCACTGATGGTCTGCCGGATAGAGATATCGCGCTCTGCAAGGCGGCCGGTTATCTCGGCGACGATTCCCGGTGCGTCGGCGTCGGCAACTTCGACGGTGAGTACCGAAAGGTCAAGGACCGGAGCGAGATCCATCAGACTCGGAATCGACGAGATGTTCTGGAAGATACGCCGCAGTTCCTCGTCTTCGAGAATCGCACTCGTCGTCGAATCGACAACGCGGCGGTCAACGTCGATTTCGCGGGCGATACCCGTGTTCGGAATCTCGATGCCGCCGGAGACGACGCGACCCTCGTCGTTGACCGAGAACCCTCGTTCGAGGAGAAGGCGGATAACCTCCTGTTGGCTGGGGCTTCCCTCGAACTTTCGCATAATCTCGTCGAACATCGCTTTTCGGGGGATACACGCCGACCCGCATTAAGACACATGTTCGTCCCGCACGGCCGAAAGCGGCGAGCGTGGAAAGAGGGTTTAACTCGTGTGGGGCAGACGAATCGCGTATGTCCATGCGTCAACTGCGCAGTTGCGACTTTTGTGGCGGCGATGCCGCCGGAATCTACGAAGTCCTGCCCGCAGAACTGTCTCCAACGGAGTCCGAACAGCGTCGGGTCGTCCTCTGCGACGGCTGTTTGGAGACACTCGAAACCGTCATCGATCCGCTTCTCAACCGACTGCGCGCCGGGGAATCCGGACAGTCGGTGGAGAAAGACACCCAGCGAGAACGAAGTTCATCGCCCAACCCAACCCCAGCATCTACCGAGTCTGGCGAACATGGGGGAGTCGAAGGGAGCGGCCAGTCACCCGACACCTCAGCCACAGCACAGACTCCCGCTGAGACGTTGGTCGGGGAAGACAGCTCGACAACGACCGACCACTCGGCCGCCGAAGCCGAACCAGTCAGTGACAAACAACCGGTCGATGAGGAAGCCGACGATGCCACTGAGGACACCCCGAGCGCCGCTGTCGAAACTTCTGACGCGTCAGCGAGCGGGGATGACACCGCCGGTGCGGCCGACGAGGGAGAGCAAAGAGAGTCACGCGCAGATGACGAAACCACGAACGAGACCGACGAGACGCCGACCGAGACGAAGGAAACCGACGCGGAACCCGCCGAGTCGGAACCGCCGAACTTCCGGAAAGTAATGCGCCTGCTGAACAACCGCGAATTCCCCGTCGAAAGAACCGAATTCGCGGATTTGGCAAGCGGCGCGTACGACCTCGACCCGAGCCAAGTGGACGACATCATCGAGTACGCCATTCACCGCGACGTGTTAGCCGACGACGGCGGCCAGTTACGGCGCGCGTGAGACCGCAAAAACCACTGCAAGAAAGTATAGGATAGCGAAAACGGGGTCACGTATGTCACTTCCGGCACCCACTCGAAATCGGGTGAAAACGCGGGGATCACCGGAGTAGGGCTGGTCGTTGGAGGTGTGACAGCAGCAGTCACTGACGGGACCGTCCCACCGATGCTCGTGATGGGGGTTGCACTCGCTGTCCTCGCCCGCTCCGAGCGCTACGACCGATAACTGGGAGTTACGCGGTCGGAACTCGTCGGGCGCCGACAAACCTCAGAGTTCGCCCTTCGTACTCGGCGTATCGCTTCGCCGCGGGTCTACTCGCGTCGCGTCGTCCAGTGCGCGAGCGAGCGCCTTAAACAGGGCTTCGGCCTCGTGGTGGGCGTTCTCGCCGCGGATCTCGGTATGAAGCGTGAGTCCGGCGTGCATCGCCAGCGAGTAGCCGAAGTGCCGGGCCATGTCGCTCGTGAAGTCCCCGATTTGCTCTTGGGAGAACTCGCCATCGAAGTCGAAGTACGGCCGGCCGCTCACGTCCACAACGACGCCCGCAACGGCTTCGTCAAGAGGGACCTGCCGGTCGGCGTAGCGGACGATACCGCGTTTGTCGCCGAGCGCTTCGGAGAAGGCGTCGCCGATGACGATAGCCACGTCCTCGACGGTGTGGTGGTCGTCGATTTCTAAGTCGCCGTCACAGTTGACCGTCAGATCGAATAGGCCGTGCTTGGCGAACGCTTCGAGCATGTGATCGAAAAATCCGACGCCGGTATCCACGGTGGCGTCGCCGTCGCCGTCTATCGTCAGTGTCACCTCGATGGTCGTCTCGGCCGTCTCACGGGAGACGGCGGCCGTCCGCGACGTGGCGTCCGAGTCGGCGTCGTCGCTCATATTCGCGTGTCGTCGTCAAACAGTATCACGGTTGCGTTCTTCGGAGTCGGGAGACAGAAACGCTGGTATCCGTTTTGTACCCGTCTGACGCCTGTCTGCCGGATATTCATAGGTATTGACGACAGTGCTAGGAAACACCATGGGAGTAAAGGGGGCAGTACTGGCGCTGTACACGCTCGGAGTCGGGTGTCTCCTCCTGTTCGCACAGTCTGGGACGGGGGCGGCACTGGGCGTCGCGCTCATCGCGCTTGTTTCGACCGCAGTCGTCGCAAAGCTGTCTGCGCTCCGGGCAGCGGACACAGACGGGAGTGGGGGAAAAAGGAGAGCGTGGAGTCAGAGCGGGAGCCAAAGCGGAAGTGGACACCGAAATCCAAAATGAGCGCGTCCCGGCGTCTGCACGCCTTGCGCGTTAGTCCTCGCTTACCGCGTCCTGTGCGGCTTGAAGCGTGAACGCGTCTTCGTAGAGTGCCGTCCCGACGACGACAGCGGCGGCACCCGCTTCTTTCAACGCTCGAACGTCCGAGAGCGACGCGACGCCGCCGGAGGCGACAACGGGGATGGTGACGGCATCGACGACACGCTGTGTGACGGCCGTCTGAATGCCCTCTAACTGTCCTTCAACATCCACGTCGGTGAACAAAATCGCGCCCGCACCGAGTTCCTCGTAGCGGGCCGCGGCCGCAGCGGGATCCAGCCCCGTTCCCTCGGTCCATCCGGAGACGACGACTTCGCCGTCTTTCGCGTCAAGGCTCACCATTACCGATCCGGGGTGTGCGTCGCTTATCTCCCGGACGATGTCGGGATTCTCCACGGCGGCGGTGCCGAGAATGACGCGTTCGACGCCGCGTTCGAGGAGGTCGATTGCGTCCGCGGCAGTTCGGATCCCACCGCCCAACTGGACGGGGACATCCACGGCATCCACGACGGCCTCGACAGCGTCGGCGTTCTGTCGCTCACCCTCGAACGCACCGTCTAAGTCCACGAGATGGAGCGTGTCCGCCCCCTCATTGATCCACCGCTCGGCGGCCGCGACAGGGTCACCGTATCGTTTCTCCGTGCCGCGTTCGCCCTGTACTAACTGGACGACTTCGCCGTCCTGCATATCTACTGCTGGAACCACCTCGAACGTCGGGAACGCCTCAGCCATAGACGTGTGTGGACGCGCACCGCGCGTAAAGTCACCGAAGGCGGCGGGTGTACGGACGTGCCCGAAAGCGACGGGTGTACGGATGTGTCCAAATCGGCGGGTGTACGGACGCATCTGAAAGCGGCGAGAGTGTAGACAATGTCGGGAGAGAAGGCGAGCCATTCAAGAACAATTCAGGGATCGCGGTACCTCAAACCGAAGAATTCGAGCGCGATCACTGAAGCACTCGATTCGCAACCGCTTTGACGCCGGGCGAATCACGAACTGATAATGAAACTGTTCGGTTCGAGCGGGACCCGTGGCGTGGTGGGAGATGGTCTCACGCCCGAGTTCGTCCTGCGCGTCTCGAAGGCGGCCGGGACGGTCTGGGGGTCGGACCGTGCGGTGGTCGCACGAGACACTCGAACGACGGGAGAGATGTTCTCGAACGCCGCAACCAGCGGACTGGCGAGTGTCGGCGTAGACGTGGACGTGCTCGGTGCTGTCCCCACGCCCGGGGTCGTCCGCTACTGCGAAGTCGAGGAGGTGCCCGCAGTAGTCATCACGGCCTCGCACAACCCGCCGGAGTACAACGGCATCAAACTCGTCGGCGACGACGGCGTCGAACTCTCCGTCGCCGACTTAGAGCGAATCGAGGACCACGTGCTCGCCGAGGAGTTCGACACCGCGGCGTGGGACGAAGTCGGTGAGATTCGCCGGGTCGATTCCTCGAACCGCGACTACGTGGACGACCTGCTCGCGTCCGTTGACCGCGAAGCCATCGCCGACGCGAACTTGACGGTCGCCCTCGACCCCGGCCACGGTGCTGGCTGTCTCACTAGTCCCGACTTCTTCCGCGAACTCGGCTGTGAGGTCGTGACGGTCAACGCCAACCCGGACGGTCACTTCCCCGGCCGCGAATCCGAACCGGTCGGCAGCAAACTCGGCGACCTCTGCCGACTCGTGAAAGCAAGCGACGCAGATGTTGGTATCGCCCACGACGGCGACGCCGACAGAGCCGTCTTCGTGGACGAGAACGGCGAGTTCGTCGCCGGTGAAGCATCGCTTGCCGCCCTCGCCGCCGCACAACTTGAGGAAGACGACACCGCCGTCGCCGCCGTGAACGTCTCACAACGACTCGTGGACGTGTGCAACGAAGTCGGCGCGAATCTCGAACTGACACCTATCGGCGCGACGAACCTCATCACCCGCATCCGCGACCTGTGGGCGCAGGGGGAAACTGTCCCCATCGCGGGCGAGGGCAACGGGGGGATTTTCTTCCCGAACTACCGCCTCGTGCGCGACGGCGCGTACACGGCCGCGAAGTTCCTCGAACTCATCACCGACCGCGAGGTGAGCGATGTTGTCGCTCCGTACACGGACTACGTGAACGTCCGCGTCAACCTCGGATACGACGACGAGGCGGAACTCGAAGCGATGCTTGACGCCGCTCGCGAGTACGCCGAATCCGCCGACGCGACCCCGAACACCACCGACGGCTATCGCCTCGATTACGGCGATGCGTGGGTTCTCGTCCGCCCGTCCGGCACCGAACCGAAAGTCCGCGTCTACGCTGAAGCCCGCGACGAAGCCCGCGCAGAAGACCTTGCCGCCGGGGCCAAGGACGCGCTGCTGGCCGCTCTCGAAGACGTCTAATCGTATCTGTCTATTCGATCTCATTTTTACCGGCCGCGGTGTGTGGATGAACGATGACTCCCTCCGTGACGGTTCGCCCCGTCGCCTCGTTCGCAGAGTTCCGCGCCGGGTCCCGCGTGGTTCGCCTCGCGTGGCGGGCCGCGTTCGACCATATCATCTCCGAGGCTGCCCTCCCGCCTACCGAACTCGACGAAGACCGTGCGTCCGAACTCAAAGCGGCGTACGAAACAGCGAGCGCCGCCAACGAGAGCCACATCGTCGCCGTCGCTGACGAAGAATCCGCAGACACCGGCGGTGCGGTCACTGGTGGTGAGTCCATCGTCGGATACGCGCGTGGCGTCTGGGACCCCGTACGCACGGAGTCGTTCGCCGCTGACGACGACGCCGAACTGCGCGCGCTGTACGTCCGACCTGACCACTGGGGAGAGGGAATCGGCTCGGCACTCCTCTCGTCTCTCGAATCAAATGCGCCTGCGGGCGTCGACAGACTCGCTCTCCAGACGTTCGCCGACAACGAGGACGGGTGCGCGTTCTACCGCACCCGTGGCTTCGAGGTCGTCGGCGAGAACACCTACGAAGTCGGCGACGAGTCGTATCCGACGGTGGTGTTCGCAAAGCCGTTAGAAGCTGAATAGCCCGAACAGGCACGCAATCGCACCGAAGACGAGGAGGATGACACCGCGTTCGAGCGAAACTCCCGAAGAAGGGTCGTCGGGCATCTCGTCGCGGTCCTCCGGCGGGAGCAACCACGCCGTCGGTGCATCGTCAATACCGGTTACGTCCTCTGCCGGGTCGTCTCGTCGGTTCACGCGGACGATAGCGCGACGGAATCGGAGCTCTCGCGCACCAAAGTAGAAACAAGCGAGGCCGGTGAGCAACGCGAGGGCGCCGACGACCGACATCGGTCAGCCGTCGGCCTCGGAAAGTGCGTCAGCGAGTTTGTCGTGAGCCTCGCGGAGTTCGTGCAGTTCCGTCTCGACGGCCCCCGAGCGTAGTCGTTCCAGTTCCGCGTCCGTGAGTTCCGTCCGCGCACGGGCCGCCGTCCGGAGGCGGTCGTAGTCGTCGCGGCGGGTCAGTTCCCGGACGGTGCGGAGGGCGGCTATCGTCGTCTCACTTGCGAACCGGTCGAGTACGGAGACGAGTTCGTTCGCCTTGCGGCGAAGCGTCTCGGCTGACGGCGGCGGGAACGACACGCAGAGCGGGTCTGCATCGAGTCGTTCGAGATACGTTCGGTGAACCGCAACCGATGTCTGGAGCATCGCGGGGTCCTCGGCGTAGTGGTCGAGTTTCGACCCCGTGTAGTCGGCGTACTCCAGCAGTGTCGGAATCGGTTCGTCGGCGTCGGGGCTTTCGCGGACGAACTCACGAAGGTCACGCGGCGGCGAGCGAAATTCGACCAGCGAATGCCACTCGGCCGCTTCGACCACCGAGAGTACTTCCTGTGCCGATTCGGACTGCTTGAACGACTGAAACTCCTCGGAGACGGCCTCGTTGTACCGGTCGATCGGATCGCGGATGTGTTCGACGGGCGCGTCAACGTCGGCCTCGCCGAGTTCGACCAGTCGCTCTAACTCCGAGATGCGGCTGTCAGTGTCCTTCAAGAGGAGCTTTGCGTCGCGCCGTGCCTCGGTGAGTTCTTCTTTTGTCTCCGTTCTGTGATCGAGATATTCGACGTACGATTCGGCGGCTTCGAGGTCGGCACGCGCACCCTCGAAGTCGCGTTCGCGGAGGCGGCGGCGGTCCATGCGGTCGGCCGCGGCCTCGAACGCCTCGCGGTCGGGCAACTCCTCGGGCAACTCCTCGACGAGGCCGAGGAACTTGTCCTGAAACTCGACGTACGCCTGAAAGTCGCCGGTTCCCACGGCTGATTCCTCGTAGTTGTCGAGGAGGCGAATCGCTTTCCGGTAGGCGTCGGCTGCCGCGACGACAGACTCCTCGCCAATCGATTCGATGTCCGCTTCGGCGGCGGCGTGAGCGTCGCGTGCCGCGAGCAATCTCTCGCGCAATGTGTCGGCATCGGCGGCTGTCAGTGTCTCGTCAGGCATAATACTCAGTACACGTCGTCGGGATCAAACACGGTTTTACCCACCTCGTCCCCGTCGATAGTGCGATAGAAACACGACCGGCGGCCAGTGTGACACGCGCCACCGGTCTGCTCGACGAGGTAGAGAAGCGTATCCGCATCGCAGTCTACGCGTACTTCCTCGACCGACTGGGTGTGACCACTCGTCGCACCCTTCTCCCAAAGTTCGTCCCGACTGCGGGAGTAGTAGTGTGCGCGCCCGGTTTCGCGGGTGCGTTCGAGCGCCTCGGGAGAGACGTACGCGAGCATCAACACTTCGCCGGAGTCGGCGTCTTGTGCGACGGCGGGGACGAGTCCGTCGTCGCCGAAGTCCACCTCGACGTCCTCGGTCATCGACTCGAATCACGTCGTTACTGCCGATATGTCTTGTGACCTTGCGACTGTCGGTCACGCCGTCGTCGCCCGGCGGGCAAGCAAGATTCCGAGGCCGATAGCTGCCACCAGTGCGCCGACGACAAGGACGACGAGCGCCCAGCGAAGGCCGTCCGGTATCGGCAGCCCCGCGTGAACGCCGAACAGGCCGACAAAGAGGACGAAGGCAGAGGGGAGACCGTCGGCGGCCGACGTTCTGTCCGGGTCGCCAGTCCACTCGGTGCGATAGCGGACCGTGAGCGCGCTTCCGACACCCCAGCAGAGACCCGCAGTGGCGGAAAGCAGGAGGTCGGCGTACAGCGTGTAGGTAACGACCCCGCCGAGACCGGTACCGAGAATACCCGCCGCACGGGTTCCCCGTGACATGGCTCCGTGTGGTCGCCGCGGTGACAAAAATGAATCGCCCGCCTGCCGGTTAGACGAGACCGAGTGCGCCGACGATGCCGAAGACGATGTCGCCGTAGGTGAACGCGATGACGGTACCGACGAACATCGGGACGATGAACGGGATGCCGGGAGAAATCCACACCTCATCCTGCGAGGCGACAACCTGCAGGCCGTCGCGGAGTTTCTCCGGGGTCGTGCCGTACGCCGTTGAGTCGATATCGTCGAGGAACGCCGCCGCACCCCACGGATCCTCAGTTTCGACGGTTCCGCCGTCCACGGCCATCCCGTCACCGACGGCACCGTCAGTCGGTTCGTGCGTTTCGGTGATACTCGTCGGGTCGCGGAGTTTATCAGGGTGTTCGCGGAGTTCCGACAGCGTCGTGCCACGCCAGCGGAGGTACATCCGCAGCGCGTCGATGTCGAGACCGTTCCGGGTGTAGCCCGTCGTCGTCTCGAACAGGCGGCCGTGCGCCGTCGCGAGCGATCCAACAGGGATGCGACGGCCGAGGAACATCAACGGCAGTTCGGCGTTGCCGTCAACGAGATTGCGCGCGGCGAGCGCGAGCGGGTACCCCACTGCCAAGACAACAGTGTTCGTGAGAATCGTCATCGAAAAGACGCCGAGCGTCGTCCTGACGGTCGGAAGCGACAGTCCCGGGAGAAGATACTGCGGGAACGTTGGCACGAGAATGGAGATCGTGATGAGCGCTTTCGCGTCGGCACCGCCGAATCCGCCGAGTCGCCAGAAGATGTAGGACAACGGCGCGACGAACAGGAGGCTGATGCCGACGCGAACGAAGTAGAGGATATCCTCGGGGGCGAACGCGAGATGCGGCAGCGTGTCCCACGCGAGGAGAACGACGCCGAGAGCGACAAGCGGATACCAGATCACCGACGGAACGCGGCGCGTCTCGATGTCTTGCCACGCCGCCCATCCTAAGACGGGGACGATGACGAGACGTAAGATGTCGGGTAGGGTCGCATTCATACACGGCGAACGATTCCGGGGGGAGTTATGTACTGCGGTGCAAGGCGCGAAGCGTCGAACGAGCCGATGCGGTGCGTTCGAGTCCAGAGAACGAAGGACGTACTCGAATCGACGGATGATGCGATGTCGCTGGCGAGATACTGTATCGAGACGATAAAATCCGGGGCGTTTCGGACCGCTAGTTTACTAGTGAGTCATATAACAAGAGACGCCCCCCTCGTAGGGCGTCTATAGACACAGCGTGTCTACTACGTTAGATGACGCGGTTCTGGAGGTAGTCGAGGTGCTTCGCGTTGTAGACGATTTTGACCTCGTCCGTCTCCGGCGAACCGATGCAGGTGAGGCGGACGTTCTTCTCAGAGACCTCCTCGTCGGAGAGAATCTGCTGCATGTCCATCTGGATTTCACCCTCTTTCACGATGGCTGCGCAGTTTGCACAGGCACCGGCGCGGCACGAGAAGGGCCAATCGTAGCCCTGAGCCTCTGCGGCTTCGAGGATGTACTCGCCCTGGTTGACTTCGAGCGTACCGTAATCTTCGCCGTCGAGACCGGCGTCTGCGGCGTTCTCGAAGAGGTCGTCGTCGTCGAGGTCCCAGCCGTTGTCATCGAGTACTTCGTAGTTAAGGTATTCTACCGTGGGCATCACCGCACGATTCACAACCCATCCCATTAGACTTTGCTGTTTTTCGCGCGGAGTGACTCGGTTCTGAAACGCCAGCGAACACCCGAATGAGGGCACCTACTGCGAGTTTAGGGTCAGAAAGGTGACATTGCGAACAGAGCGTACGACGCGAGCGCCGATAGCGACGGCGTGAGCAACCAGAAGAAGATGACTCGTCCGGTGGTTCCGGGGTCGAACAGGTCCGACCCGGCGAGGTCGGTCTCCGTCTCTTGGCCCATTGCTGGGACCTCTTCTTGTGTCTCCGCAGCGAGAGCGTTCACGGACATTTCGGGCGATTTCCCGCCGAGTGCCTCCCCGAGCGTCACCGTCCGCGTTGCCCGACCCCATCCGAGACCGACGATGCACATCGTCGCCGAGACGGCGAGACTCGCCGGGATACCGATGTACGAGAGGAACGCGATGAGCGACGCCGAGACTGTTTCGACGATGAGTGCCGCGAGAATTGGTAGCTCAGTCAGATCGTTCCCCACGGTGTCGAGCGTTCGGCGGGCGATAGTAAACGCGCCGAGACCGATAGCGCCCGCACCGAGGAGAATACCCTCGTTGAGTTTGAGTGCGCCGTTACCGACGAGTGGTGCGACGGCGTTTGCGGCATTCGACGCGCCCGCGGAGTACGCCATATAACAGGCGATGGCGATCACGAGGACGGTACTCCACGCCTCGCGCGGGGTCGTGTTCGGGCCGAGTCTCAGTTTCGGCAGAATGCCAGCGTTGTCGAATTCAACCAATGGCCCGGGTGAACTGTCGAGTTCGAGTTTCGCATCGAGATAGGGGTAGACGTACCGTCCGATGACGGCGCAGACCCAGAAGGCGATCACGGGTGCGACGATCCACCACGAGATGATTTCGAGCATGACGGCCTCGTTCAGCGTCCCCGTTGCGACGCCGAGACCCGCGATTGCGCCGACGGCCGTCATCGAGGTCGAAGCGGGAACGCCGAACGTGTTCGAGATGAGGAGTGCAAACCCGACGAAAAAGAGGACGGCTACACTCGCCGCGAGCGTGAACTCACTTTGTGGGACGATTTGGCCACCCATCGTCTTGATGACTTCACGTCCGGCAGTCCAGCCCCCAAGCAGAGCGAACGCTGTCATCAGACCGGCCGCGAGGAGTTTACTGACGAGACCACTTCCGACAGCCGGACCGAACGCAACACCCGTTGACGACCCACCGATGTTGAACCCGACGAATGCCGCGACCAACAGACCGACGACGAGGAGTATTTCGACCACGGAGGAACGTTCGATAGTATCGTGGATAAGCCTCATTATCCGTTGTTTCTGATTCCGGTCAGAACAGGTCCCTTACATAACGGCCGCCAGTTCGACGTACGAGAAGACGGAGTACGCGCCGACGGTCGCCACTGCCGGAACGATATTCTGCATGAAGATGACTCGCGCGGTCGTCACCGGACGATACAGCGTCGCTGGCTCATCAACATCGAGTGACGTATCAGCGGAATCTCGGCCGGCGGCGACAGTTTCTATTCCGGAACGCGTCGGACCGGCGAGTGTGGCCGGGTCAGCCACCGGATAGGATCTCTCACGGGTCGTTTCTCGTCCCCATCCGAGGCCGACCGTAGACATCGTAGCGATGACGACGAAACTGGCCGGAATACCGAGCAGCGAAAGAACGGTAACGAGCGTCGCACTGACCGTTGCGACGACTAACGCGGCAGTCAACGGCAGTTCCGTCAGTTCGTTACCCATCGTTTCCAGCGTCCGGCGGGCGATAGTAAGCGCGCCGATTGCGATGGCACCGCCCGCAAGAAGGATACCCGCGTTCATCGACAGCGACCCGTTGCCGACGAGCGGTGCAACGGCGTTGGCGACGTTCGACGCTCCCGCTGAGAAGGCCATGAAACAGCCGATAGCGACGACGAGAAGCGATCCAGTTAGTTCTCGGGGCGTCGTCCCGGCACCGAGTGCTGGGACGGGAACGACGCCGTCGCGGCGAAGTATCACCAGTGGCCCGTCCGAGCGGTCGATAGCGACGACCGAGGCGATGTCGTCGTAGACGTACCGACCGACGACGGCGCTGAGCCAGAAGCCGAGAATCGGAGCGACCAACCACCACGAGACGATTTCCATGATGAGTTGAACGGCGAGTCTGTCGGTCGCCAACCCGTACCCTGCGACGGCACCGACGGCCGTCATCGAAGTCGAAGCAGGGATACCGAAGAGGTTCGAGACGAACAGAGCGAGGCCGATAAACAGGAGAATAACAACGCTCGCAGCGACGGTGAACGGGTCACCGATGATAAGATCCGAACCGAGCGTCGTGACGACGCGCCGGCCGACGGTCCACCCGCCGAAGAGTGCGAAAATGCCCATCAACACGCCGGCACCGAATTTCGAGACAGTCCGACTACCGACGGCCGGACCGAAGGCGACGCCGGTGTTGGACCCGCCGATATTGAAGCCGACGAAGACGGCGACAACGAGTCCAACGAGGACGAGTGTTTCAGTCACGTTTGAACCGCAGATAGCGAGGCGTTTAACTCCCTCCCTGTGGGTTCGTCCAATTCGCCGTCAGCGGTGGAGACGACTCAGTTCGTCGCTGTCTCGATAGCCTGTTGGAGGTCGGCGACGATATCGTCTGCGTCCTCGACGCCGACGGAGAGGCGGACCATGTCGGGCGTCACGCCTGCGGCGACCTGCTCTTCCTCGGTCAACTGCTGGTGCGTGGTGGACGCAGGGTGGATGACGAGCGTCTTCGCGTCGCCGACGTTGGCGAGTAGCGACGCGAGTTCGACGTGATTGACCGTCTCGCGCGCGGCGTCGTATCCGGCTTCGAGTCCGAACGTGATCATGCCGCCGTAGCCGCCGTCGAGGTACTTCGAGGCCTCTTCGTGCGTCTCGTGCGATTCGAGACCGGGATAGTTCACCCACGACACCTCGTCGTGGGATTCGAGGAACTCCGCGACGACCTGTGCGTTCTCGCAGTGCCGTTCCATCCGCATCGGCAGCGACTCGACTTTTTCGAGGGTGTTCCACGCGTCGAACGGCGACTGCTGATTCCCTAAATCGCGCAGGCCGCGGGCGATAGCGGCGTAGGTGAACGCCGCATCGCCGAAGCGTTCCGCGAAGTTGACGCCGTGATAGGCCGAATTCGGCTTCGCAATCTCGGGGTATTTGTCGGCGTAATCGGTCCACGGGAACGAGCCGCCGTCAACGAGAATCCCGCCGATGGTCGTGCCCGCGCCGTGAATCCACTTGGTCGTAGACTCCCAGACGAGGTCCGCGCCGTGTTCGAGCGGCTGGCAAAGGTAGGGCGTCGCGAACGTGTTGTCCACGAACAGAGGAACGCCGTGGTCGTGCGCGATATCGGCAAGGCGTTCGAAGTCCGGCGTCACGAGGGCCGGATTGCCGATGGTCTCGACGTGGACGAACGCGGTGTCCTCGTCGATAGCCTCGTCGTAGGCGTCGTAGTCCAGCGTGTCCACGAACTTCGTCGTGATACCGCGGCGTTCGACGGTGTGCGTGAGGTAGGTGTACGTCCCGCCGTACAGCGACGACGCCGAGACGATGTTGTCGCCCGCGGAGGCGAGAAGGAACGTGGCGAGGTCGAACGCGGCCATGCCGGATGCCGTCGCCGCCGCGCCGACACCGCCTTCGAGGGAGGCAAGACGCTCTTGCAACGTCGCCACCGTGGGATTCATCAAGCGCGAGTAGATGTATCCCTCCTTCTCCAGTGCGAACTGGCCCGCAGCGTCTTCGGCGTCGTCGAAGACGTACGAAGTGGTCTGATAAATCGGCGGGGCACGCGCCCCCGTCGCCGCATCAGGGTCTTGTCCCGCATGGAGACTTCGCGTGCTGAATCCGGGCGTGCCGTGGTCGTCGTCTGCATCCTCGGACATGTTTGTCACGACGTAGGAAGTGGTGTTAAAACAGACCGACGGGTGCAAGACCCGCCGGACTTCGTGACGTGGGTCAGGCGGGGTCGCCGTGGTGACCGTTCAGCGACGCACCCGCGAAGAAGAGAAGTAGGCCTATGAGTCCGCCTGACAGCCAAGCAGTGACCGTGATAACTCCGGACACGATGGCGAGCGTCGAGAGGACGACGAGAAACGTGCCGACGGAGATGGCTGCCCACCGACCACGGCCGACAAGAACTGGAAGGGCAGCGAGAGCGGCGACAAGGCCGATACTGCCGATGGCGAGACTGGTATTGGTCGGTGATGGCGTAAAGAGTGTCCTGATTGCAGTCTCAGATCCGAGTCCGGGTCCAACAACGTACAACCCGTAATACGTGACGGCGAGACCCGAAAGCGCGACGGCGAGAGCGCCGACACGCCCGAACGCACGAGCGAGAGACATACCGAGACGGTCGTCCGGCGGTGGGAAAATCGCTTCGGGTCCCGTCACTCACCGACTGAAAAGCGAGGTGTGGACCGGCGCGAAGTCGCGTTCGACGGACGGTTCCTCGACTTCCTCGACGGTATCGTGGACGGACCGGCCCGCGACGCCGGCGTCGAGGAAGTCTCGGACGGGTGGGCCGACCTTTTCGGGTTCGACGAGAAAGGCGTCGTGACCGTGGTCGGATTCGATGACGTGGTGTGCGACGGGGACCGAAGTGTCGCGGAACGACTCCGCGAGGGATTCGGCCTGTTCTGTCGTGAAATGCCAGTCGCCGGTAAAGGAGAGCAAGAGCGCCTCGCCCTCGAACGCGGCAACCGCATCCGCGTCGTCCTCATAGCCCTCCGCGAGATCGTAGTCGTCCATCGCGCGGGTGAGATACAGATAGGAGTTGGCGTCGAAGCGATCGACGAACTTCTCGGCCTGATAGTCGAGATACGACTCCACGTCGCGGTAGGCGAAGAACGACGCCGCCGGGTCGGCGGGGAACGAGTCGCGACGGGCGTCGCGTCCGGCGGCGCGACGGCCAAACTTCCGCTCCATCGACGACTTCGAGAGGTACATCACGTGCCCGAGTTGGCGCGCGAGCGCGAGGCCGTCGTCCGGTGGCTCGCTGTCGTAGTAGTCGCCGCCGTTCCAGTTCGGGTCGGTCGTAATCGAACGGCGGGCGATGGCGTCGAGTGCGAGACACTGCGGATCCAGACGCCCGGCGGTGGCGACGGCGAGAAGGTAACGCACGTCATCAGGGTAGCGCCGAACCCAGTCGAGGGCGTTCATACCGCCGACGCTGCCGCCGACAACGGCGTGCAAGCGACCGACGCCGAGTTCGTCCAGCAGGCGTCGCTGGGCGCGCGTCCAGTCACCGATTGTGACCGGCGGGAAGTCAGTGCCGTAGGGTTCTCCGTCGGGACTCTCCGAGGCAGGGCCGGTGGTTCCGTAACACGACCCGGGGACGTTCGCGCAGACGACGTAGTACTCGTTCGTATCGATTGCCTTGCCGGGGCCGACGATATCGTTCCACCACGCGCGGGCCTGCCCGGCCGTTTCGGTGCCGTAGCCCGCGACGTTCTGACTGCCGGTGAGTGCATGGCAGACGAGAACGGCGTTGTCGCCGTCGAACTCACCGTAGGCCTCGTAGGCGACTTCGAGTGACGGAATTTCAGCGCCGCACTCGAAATCGAACGCGCCGAGTTCGACGGTGTCGCTTTCAGTTTTCATCGCTCCTCCGTCCGTGTCGTCTCGGTCGCGCCCGCTCCGGATGCCTCGGCCGCGGCACTGCGAATCGACTCATCCAAGTCGGCGACGATGTCGGCCGCGTCTTCGATACCGACAGAGAGACGGAGCATGTCGGGACCGACGCCCGCGGCGCGTTGCTCGTCGGCGCTCAACTGTGCGTGCGTGGTCGAGGCAGGGTGGATAATCAACGTCTTTGCGTCGCCCACGTTCGCCAAGAACGAGGCGAGTGCGGTGTTCTCACAGGTCCGCTTGGCTGCCGCGTAGCCGTCCGCGAGACCGAACGTGACCATGCCGCCGAACCCACCGTCCAAGTACTCCGTCGCGTTGTCGTGAGACTCGTGATCCTCGAATCCGGGGTACGACACCCACGCTACATCGTCGTGGTCGCGGAGGAACGTCGCCACTTCGTGGGCGTTCTCGCAGTGTTGCTCCATTCGGAGCGGGAGCGTTTCGATCCCTTGCAGCGTCTGCCACGCGTCGAACGGCGACTGCTGATTCCCGAGCGTGCGAAGCGACCGCTGACGGGCGGCCATGGCGAACGCTCGCTCACCGAATCGCTCCACGAAATCGACGCCGAACGCCGGGTTTTCACCGGAGAGTTCGTCGTAATCGGCGTGTTCCCACGGGAACGTCCCGCCGTCGATAAGGACGCCGCCGACAGTGGTTCCCGACCCGTGGAGCCACTTGGTCGTAGACTCCCAGACGATGTCCGCGCCGTGTTCGATGGGACGGCAGAGATAGGGAGTGGCGAACGTGTTGTCCACGACGAGAGGCGCACCGCCCTCGTGGGCCACGTGGGCCAGACGCTCGAAATCCGGCGTCTTCAGCGAGGGGTTGGCGATGGTCTCGACGTGGACAAACGCCGTGTCCGCGTCGATAGCATCGGCGTAGGCGTCGTAATCCAGCGTCTCCACCACGCGGATATCGACGCCGCGGCGCGTCGCCATCTTCGTGAGATACGTCGAAGTGCCACCGTACATATCCGCAGAGGCGACGACGTTGTCGCCCGCAGAGGCGAGGAGACTCGTCGCGGCGTCGAGGGCGGCCATCCCTGAGGCGGTGGCGACGGCTCCGACGCCTGCTTCGAGAGCGGCGAGTCGGTCTTCGAGCACGCGAGTCGTGGGATTCGAGATACGCGAGTACACGTCGCCTTCGGCGTCGAGCGCGTACAGATCGGCGGCGTAGTCGGCGTCCTCGAACACGTACGATGTCGTCTGATAGAGGGGCGGCGCACGCGACCCGGTCGCGGCGTCCGGCTCCTGCCCGGCGTGGAGGCTCCGGGTGTGGAACCCGTGGTTCATGTACTACACGCATATTCTTCGATGGAGATATAACCTACGGTTACGGTAGTCGCTGGGGCGACGCCAGCACCGAAGTGTTTTTTCGCTCCGCAAGACGTGTGCGACTCATGTCGAGTCAGGCGGGCGCAGCGGACGCCCGAATCGAGGTCGGATACGACGCCGCGGTGTACGAGCGTCTTCGGGAGGGAGACGCGAACCCCGACGCCGTCCTTCGCGTCGTCTGTGGCGGCCGAGAGGTCGCCTGCGGACGCGACGGCCTCCACTGGCACTGTACGCAGTTGGTCCGTGCGTTGGAACCGCTCCTCGAAGGCGAACCCGCCACCGTCGAGTTCTACGAGGACGACAAACGATACCACCTCCTCCCCGACGGGGACGCGGTTCGGTTTCGATACGGACAGAAAGACGGATCGGACGACGAGTTCGCCGTGGATATCGCCATCGACCGAACGACGTTCGTGACGGAACTGCTCCGCACCGTCGAAACGTTCTGCGACGTGGTCGTCGGTGCGAACCCCGAACTGGCCGACGAAGTGGCCGAAATACGCGAGCAGGCCGGAAACGCCCGCGTCGTCGCCGCCGGATTCGACGAGTGGGGCCTTCCGGTTCGACTCCTCGACACCGTCCCCGAGACGGCACACGACGGAACGGTGTACACCCAGACGGTCGTTCTCGCCACCGGAAACGCCCGGTTCGGCGCGTTCGACGGCGACACGCTCACCGAAGATGGATCGCGCGACGCGCTCGCCGCCGCTCGCGTGTGGCTCTCCGGGCCCGAAGTTGTCGCTCGTGGTGAGAGCGTCGGCTTCCACGTAGATCCGAACCCCGACGCGCTCGTCTGGTACGACCACACGTTCTCGGGCGAAGTCATAGATATCGTTGACCTTCCGTCCTCGGTCCGGACACCGTCGGACTGCAACCCCGACCAGTACGCTCTCTTGCACCTCGGAGTGGGAACCGTTGCGTTCGACCCCGCTGAGGTGGGTGACGTTGTCGAAAGGGACGACAACGGCGGTGATGTCGAAAACGACACCGACAGCGACTCCAGAGAAGGGAGCAACGAAAGTGGCGTCGCCGTCGGTGACAAACTGCGCCTCCGAGCGACGCGCGTCCACCTGAGCGACGTTGTCGTCACCGACGCGCCGTCGATGGCCGACCGCTCCGAAAGCCACCTCAAAGACGCGCTGTCGGACCCTTCACTCCGCGCCGCGGCCGCGACCGAACTCGCCCGGCGCGATGCGGACGGAGCCACCGAAACGATCACCGACTGCCTGCGAACGGATCCGCCGGTTTCGGACCGCCGCGCACTCGTCCACGCACTGGACGTACTCGCAGACGACGTGGCTGTCCCGGCACTCGTCGAACGACTGGATGACACCAACCCGGACGTTCGCCGTGCCGCCGCCGTCGCTCTCGCAACCGTCGGTGACCCCGACTCGTTGGACCCGCTTCTCTCCGCCGTGCGCACTGAACCGGACGCCGCGACACGTCGTGCTATCGCGCGGGCGGCCCGCGACATTGACCCGACGAGCGCGCTTGATCACTTCGCCAGTCTCGTTCGCACCGACACCGAGCCAGAAGTACGCGAAAGCGTCGTTCGCGTTCTCAGCGGTACCGGCGGCGTCCACGCTGAGGGCCTCGTCGTCGAAGCCGTAGATGATCCGAACCCAGATGTCGCCTGTGAGGCGATTTCGGCGGTCCGGTGGTTCACCGACGAACGGCCCGTCGGTGGCCTCCTCCGCCGTCTCACGGACGACGACCCGGGGGTTCGAGTCGCCGCTGCGGACGCGTTCATCGAACTCGGCGCACGGGCCGCCCACTACCACGACGGCGACGAACTGAGTGCTGAAACCAGAACGCGTGTGGTTCGCGCGCTTCTCGACCGTCTGGACGACGAAAACGTCCCCGTCCGTGAAACGGCGATGGAAGCGCTCGGGTCGCAAGCCCACCCAGAATCGGTGATGCCGCTCTGTGCGGCCTACGACGAGGACGAGGCGTGTCGGTCAAGCGCAATCGACGCGCTCGGACGCATCGATGACCCGCGTGCAATTCCCACCGTTGTCGCCGCACTGGACGATACCGAAGCGAGTGTCCGACGGCGTGCGTGCCGCGCCTGCGCCCGTCTCGGGACGAGTGCGGGCGTCCGTCGTCTCTGTCATCTCGCCGAGAACGACCCCCAACTGGCCGTCCGCGTGGAAGCCGTCGATGCCCTCGGACACGTCGGTGACGGCAGAGAAACCGTGTTCGACACGCTCGAAACGGCCCTCGATGCCGACGACGCCGACCTTCGCTGGGAGGCGGTGACGGCGCTCGGACGACTTGACCACCCGCGCGCGAGATTTCTCCTCCGGCGGGCGGCCGAGGACGACCCGGACGAATCGGTACGAGACCGGGCACGCAGTCGGTTGGAATGACGGACGCACGTCCGTTGGAGAACGGATCTACAGCCGCTGGAATGACGGATCCGTGTCCGTTGGAATGACGAGCGCGTACCGATTGAATTGACCGACGTACACACAGCGAGTCAGTCAGCCGCGGCGACTCGCTCGCGCCGTTCGATGACTTTTCGCACCCGCAGCACCGACGGACGAGTAATGAATGATGAGGCGGTAGACGACGTGCGAGACGGCGGGAAACTGGCGTACGCCGATCCTGACAACCCGTATCTCACCGATCCGGACACCGACTTCGAACCGGTCGAATCGCTCTCGGCCGAAGCGGCCGAACGTGAGGCGCGTCTCCTCCGCGAGGCCGTCCGCGAGCACGACCACCGATACTACGTCGCGGCCGATCCGCTCGTTGCCGACCGGACCTACGACGCCCTGTTCAACCGCCTACAGGAACTCGAAGACGCGTTCGACCTCGATGACGAGTCGAGTCCGACCCGCCGCGTCGGCGGCGAACCGCTGGACGAACTCGACACCGTCGAACACGTCGCGCCGATGCTCTCTATCGACCAGTCTGTCGAAGCGGCTGACGTGCGTGACTTCGACCGCCGAGTGCGCGAAGCGGTGGGCGAGGTTCGCTACGTCTGCGAACCGAAGTTCGACGGTCTCTCGGTCGAAGTCGTCTACGAAGACGGCGAGTACGTTCGCGCGGCCACGCGCGGTGACGGCGAACGCGGCGACGACGTAACGGCGCAAGTCCGAACGATTCGCTCGATTCCGCTCAGACTTCGCGGCGACTACCCTGACTTCCTCACGGTCCGCGGGGAGGTGTACATGCCGCGCGACGCCTTCCAAGAATTGAATCGGGAGCGAATCGAGGCGGATGAGGAGCCGTTCGCCAACCCGCGGAACGCCGCCGTTGGCACCCTCCGGCAGTTGGACCCGTCCGTGACCGCGGACCGACCGCTGGACTGTTTCTTCTACGACGTTCTCGACGCCAGCGACGTCCCCGAGACGCAGACGGCGACGCTGTCTCGACTGGATTCGTGGGGGCTTCGGACGAACGACCGAGTCGAGTCGGTCGCAGACATCGACGGCGCGATAGCGTACCGTGACGAGTTGATGGCCGCGCGCGAGGATCTGAACTACGAAATAGACGGCACCGTCATCAAAGTGGACCGCCGCGACCAACGCGAGCAACTGGGTGAGACGAGTCGGTCGGTCAGATGGGCGTTCGCGTACAAGTTCCCCGCACGGTCGGAAGTGACGACGATGACCGACGTGGTGGTGCAGGTGGGTCGGACCGGCCGTCTCACGCCCGTCGCTCTGCTCGACCCCGTGGACGTGGGCGGCGTCACGGTCTCGCGGGCGTCGCTGCACAACCCCGAGGAAATCGAACGGTTGGGAGTGAACATCGGCGACGAGGTGCGTATCAAGCGTGCGGGCGACGTGATACCGGATGTAGAAGAAGTCGTCGAGAAGCACTCCGAAGGAACGTTTGACTTCCCCGAGGAATGTCCCGTCTGTGGCAGTCCGGTCAACCGTGAGGGGCCACTCGCGTACTGTACCGGTGGTCTGACCTGCGAGGCGCAACTGGTTCGCGCCGTTGACCACTACGCGATGCGCGGCGCACTCGACATCGAAGGACTCGGTGGCGAACGTGTCGAGCAGTTGGTTGACGAAGGTCTCATCGAAGGCTTACCGGATCTCTACCGTCTCGAACGCGACGAACTGTCGGAACTGGAGGGGTGGGGAAAGACGAGTGCGGACAACCTCGTGACGGAGATAGAAGCGACGAAGTCGCCCGAACTGTCGTCGTTCCTCGTCGGTCTCGGAATCCCCGAAGTCGGCGGTTCGACGGCGCGTAACCTCGCTCGCGCGTTCGGCAGTCTCGACGCCGTGATGGACGCCTCCGTAGAGGAGTTAGAGGAAGTCGAAGACGTGGGACCGACCGTCGCCGAGAAGATTCGTGAGTTCTTCGACACCGAGAGCAACCGCAAGGCCATCGCGGAGATGCGTTCGCTCGGCGTCGAACCCGAAACAGCGGAGACGGCGGGCGGCGACGAACTCGACGGACTGACGTTCGTCTTCACCGGGTCGCTGGCGGTGACGCGCGGGGACGCACAGGAGCTAGTGCAGGCTCACGGTGCGAACGCAACGTCCAGCGTCTCGGGGAACACCGACTACCTCGTCATCGGCGACAACCCCGGGCAGTCAAAACGCGACGATGCCGCGGCGAACGACGTACCGGTACTCGATGAAGACGAGTTTGCGGAGTTGCTGGCTGAGAAAGGAATCGAATATCCGCCCGAGTAAGTTGACGGCACACGGCCGTCGGGAGCCGTTCAGAGGTCCTGCTTCTGGAAGACGTAGTAGCCGACGACGACGGGCACGACAATCCACGCGAGGAGGATTGCCATCATGGCTGCGCCCGAGAGATACGGTGGGATACCCTGTTTGAGGACGGGTTCGATAACCAACGTCTCACCCGTCGTTGCGCCGAGCAAGCGGCCACGGGCCGCACCGTAGTACACCTGCGCCGACAGCGTCTCGTACGTCCGAAGCGGGTTCAGGTACTTCAGGAACAGCCCGATTTTTACCCGGGTGACGTTTTCGAGCGCACCCATCCCGGCCTGTTCGGCCACGTAGTTGAGCAGTTTCGGGATGCCCTCGGCAATCGGCTTCCAAAGGATGCCGAAGATGAGGTACAGCCCCAACGTCGCCAACGTCGCCTCGCGGTTCGTGTCGGCAACGGCGGAGATGCCGAGGCCGATAGAGACGAACGCGAAGGCGAGAAGCACCGTTAGCGCGATCATCGGCACGAACGACCCGTAGCTGATGCCCGTTCCCGTGGCGACCATCGCGACGAACGCCGCGAGGAAGCCCGCCAAGAGGGCAACGATCACGACGGCACCGCGGCCGAGGAGCTTTCCGACGATCAGGTCCCGACGCGAGTTCGGAAGCGACAGGGAGAGTTTCATCGTTCCCGTCTCACGTTCCTCAGTTATCGACCCGTAGGACGTAGAGAGGGCGATAAAGCCGAGGATGAGCGCAAGCAGACCTGGGAACGAGAGACTGAAGATGCCGAGGTCGAGGAAGAACCCGAACAAGTTCGAGGCATCTTTGAATCTGTCAGGATAGATAAGTCCGAACGCCAGCAGTGCTGCACCGCCGACGAACAGGACAAAGAAGACCGTTGCACCGTGGAGCCACCGCGAGCGAATCGAGTCGTCGAACTCCTTACGGGCGACCGCTTGCCACGTCATGCGCTCACCTCCTGCTCGGTGTTCGTTTCATCGACTGTGCTATCCTCGTCTCCGCCAGTTTCGTGTCCGGTATACGAGAGGAACAGGTCTTCGAGCGACGCTTCGCGCGTCTCGAAGTCGGCCACACCGAGACCTTGCGACTCCAGTTCAGCGATGACGGCCGTCTTGGCATCGCCCGCACAGGAAACGATGAGTTTGTCGTCCCCGTCCTCGACAGTGACGGAGTGAACGCCGTCGAGTGCGGTGACGGCATCGGTGTCTACTGTCGTCACGTCGCCGGCAACACGGACGTTGAGCGTCGAGTCGGCGTTGGACTTCTCGCGCAGACTGTCGATGGTATCGACGGCGACGAGTTCGCCGTCGCGCAGAATGCCGACGCGGTCACAGACGGCTTCGACCTGTTCTAAGATATGACTGGAGAAGAACACCGTCGTGCCGCGTTCGGCCTCTTCGACGACGATGTCGCGCATCTCTTTTGCACCCGCAGGATCGAGTCCGCTGGAGGGTTCATCGAGGATGAGCAGATCAGGATCACCGATGAGAGCCATCGCTAGCGCAAGACGCTGGCGCATCCCCTTCGAGTACCCTCCTGCCTTCCGGTCTGCGGCGGCGGCCAAGCCGACGCGGTCGAGGACGGCATCTACCTTCTCTTCGCCCACTGATTCCTCGGATTCCATTGTTTCCCCCTCCGATTCCGTCGTCGCCGCAGCTGCCATCTCCACACCCTTCGATGAGGCGGCGAATTCGACGTGTTCTCGTCCGGTGAGTCGCTCGTACACGTCGAATCCTTCAGGAAGCACACCGGTTCGAGCACGGACATCGACGCTCTGGTCGTTAGCGTCAAAGCCGAGGACGCTGATCGTTCCTTCTGTCGGTCGAACGAAGTCGAGGAGCATGTTGATCGTCGTCGATTTCCCCGCTCCGTTCGGACCGAGGAAACCGAACACTTCGCCTTCCTCAACCGTCAGCGAGAGGTCCCTGACTGCGGTAACACCCTTGGAACCGTCTGCACCCCGAATGGAGTCGAGAAGGTGTGATACTCTCCCCCCCTCCTCGAACCGTTTTGTCACCCTGTCGAGTTCGATGGCGGCCATGGGCGAGGGTAGTCAGGTTTCGGGATAAAGTGTTTGGTGCAAAAATCAAGCTTGAGATTGGGACTGGTCGAACTACCAAATGTCTCTGTGTACCGATGCTCGTAGTGAACTACCCTACCCTACTCGCTCACGGCTGACGCCGTTCGCTCCTTGAGGGTAGGGCTTCCTGCTTCCACGACGCGCTTTGCAGATACAGGCGTATCCACAGGGAGCGCAGTCTCCACAGGCGTTGATTCGGAGTGTCCCACTCCTACATCTTGTAGACCGCGAGAAAGGATGTTCCATGCCGCGTTCGCGTCCCTGTCCGCCTCAAACCCGCAGGCGGGACAGGAGTGTTCACGTACCCACAACGGCTTGTCGGTCGAAACGCCGCACGACGCGCACTCTTTGGTCGTCCCTCTCGGGTTGACCGCCACGAAGTGCGTTCCTTCACGCTCGCACTTGTATTCGAGCAACGAGAGGAACGTTCGCCACGCGGCAGACGCAGTGTTGCGGCTGTTCGACGGACTTTCCATCATCCCCTTCACGTTCAGGTCTTCGACCGCTACGAGGTCGTATTCCCGAGCGTAGTACGCCGAGAGCTTGTGGAGAAAGTCGCGGCGCTTCCGTCGGAGGTCGGCGTGACACTCCGCGACCCGACGCCGTTGCTTCTCGTAGTTGTTCGACCCGTGCTGTTTGCGCGAGAGCTTCCGTTGCTCGCGCTCCAAGCGGTCGCGTTCGTCTGAGAGGTCGAGCGACCCGACCGCCGCGCCGTCGGTGTCGTGGGCGTACTTGAGAATCCCAACGTCGATACCGACGCACTTCTCGGGGTTCTCAGGCGGTTCGGGTGGTTCACGGTCCATTTGGACGCCGAAGGTGGCGAACCACTCGTCCGTCTGTTCCTTCTTGACTGTGACCTGTTTGAGCTTCGCGTCGTCGGGGATGGCGCGGTGGAGCCGAATCGGTATGTCCGCGAGTTTCGAGAGTGACAGCACAGTCTGACCGCCCTTCTTGTCGAGCTTGAAGCCAGACTGGCTGTACGTGAAACTGCGGAACTCTCGTGGCGGCTTCCATTTGAGTTGGCCGACGCTGTAGCCGTTCTCCTTGAGCTTGGAGAGGCCTTTGAGGTTGTCGAACAGCCGTTCTACGACGGTTTGGAGAACCTTCGAGTACACGTCTGAGAGGTCGTCCCACCACTCCTTGAGGTCGGGGAGTTCCGACCGCAGGGAGGTCATGGACGGCAGTTCTCTGTGTTCGTCTTGGTACTCGTTGAGACGGTAGAGCGTGTGGTTGTAAAGTTGCCTACAAATGTCTCGGTGGCGGTCCAACTCCTCACGGTTGGCGTCGGACGGCTTGAGGCGGTACTTGTAGGCGTAGTACATTCTACTCGCGTTGGTCCTCTACGTACTGTTTCAGCACATCCAGCGACACCTGCCCCGTCGAGATGAGGCAATACGAGTCGTTCCAGAACGAGTCGCCCCACAGTTCGGTCTTGAGTTCGTCCGCGTACTCGTTGCGGATACGGCGGGCGGTCGCGCCCTTGGCCGTGTTGATGAACTTCACGAGGTCTGTGGTTGGCTTCGCTCGGAACAGGATGTGTACGTGGTCGTCCTCGCCGTCGAAGTTCGTCAGTTCGACACCGTAGTTGTCCGTGAACCCGCTGATGACCTCGTGAATGAATTGGGTTCGCTCCTCGGTTAGCACTCCGCGCCGATACTTCGTGGTGAGTATCAGGTGGTAGTGCAGGGAATACGTCGAGTGCGCTCCCGAGTCGAGGTCGTACTCCATTGGGTTCGGCCAATACTATACAACCCTACTGAAAAAACGTTATGATTGCGTGGGCCTGTGGGCCTGCCACCGAATCGTGTATGAGAACTGTGCGGCGCTGTATCCCCTCCCTGCTCGCGCCTCCCGTTCGGTCGGCGCTCGCTGAGGAAGGGGGCTTAGCGCCTCAATTCAGCTAACGGGGTACAACCATCCCGAACCGATGACTCCGATTCGGACTACAGTTCGTCGTCCGGGTCGTACTCCGCCCGAACACGCTCTACCTCGGCACGGTAGCGTTCTCGCGTCTGGTCGTCTGCTACGGGGTCGAGATTTGCGGTGGAAACATCCGTCGCGGCGGTCGCCTCAGCGCCACGTTGGCGCATAATCGTCGCCGAAATCTGCTTGCGACGGACGCGGCTACCGTCCGGCGTCGCGTACACGAGATCGATGAGGTCGCGGTCGGTGTACGTACGTTCGACTAACCAACAGCGAACTGTTTCCTCCGCGTCGGTGTCAGCGTCGCCCATACGATCACGTCACTCAGCGGACGTTTGTACCTACCGGCGTACGGTTTTGGTATTGATACATTGACATTTACTCGGGAAAACGTTAATTGTGTTGGGAAGAGTTGTCACGGTGGGATGGGGAGGGAAGCCATGGACACACTGTACGAACTGTTATCGTCCGAACGTCGAAGAGATGTACTTATAACGCTTACCAGTGCTGAACGCCCGCTTGCCCGTGACGAACTCGCGCGGCGAATTGTCGTTCGCCGGCAGCGTCTGCTGCGTGCTGACGTTCCAAATCATCCAAAGACGAAAAAAGTAGAGATATCGCTCGGTCACGTCCACCTTCCGAAGCTCGAAAACGGCGGACTGATCGACCAGACCAAAGACGGTCGATACGACGTGACGTTGTTGGGACAGGATGTCGAACGCGCCGCACGTGCATTCAAGAAGGCTCTCAACGGCGACGACACGAATCGACTCGACGGCAGCGGTACCAATCAGTTCATCGACAACAAAACGTGGCAGTCTGGTAAAAGCTCGCAACTGTCGATTAATCGCCGAAGCGGCGTACCAGCGAACGACGTGGACGGCGACAACTGCTGACGTTTGTAGTTGGTGAGCTGTTTTCGATCGGTGCAGAACGGCGACGAGTGCGACGTAACGACAGATTCGTCGCACGTCAGTCTCAAGCCCGTCGGCGCGTTATTTGCGGGAGATGGATGCGAGCGACGTTCGTGAACGCGCGACCGACCTTCCGACAGACCCCGGGGTCTACCAGTTTCTCGACGGTGACACCGTCCTCTACGTCGGGAAGGCCGTGGATATCCGCGCCCGCGTCAGATCCTACGCCGACCCACGCGGCGAACGCATCCGCCAGATGGTCGAACGCGCGGGAGCCATCGACTTCGCCGTCACAGACACCGAGACGCAGGCGCTCCTCCTCGAAGCGAACCTCGTCAAGCGACATCAACCTCGGTACAACGTCCGCCTGAAAGACGACAAGTCCTACCCGCTGGTTCAACTCACGGATCATCCAGTGCCACGGATCGAGGTGACACGGGATCCCGAGGAGGGTGCGACGGTGTTCGGTCCGTACACGGACAAAGGGCGAGTCGAGACGGTCGTCAAGGCCCTCCGCGAGACGTACGGCGTTCGCGGCTGTTCGGATCACAAGTACGCCAACCGTGACCGGCCGTGTTTGGACTACGAGATGGGCCTCTGTACGGCTCCCTGTACCGGCGAGATTGCTGAATCTGACTACCGCGAAGACGTAGAATCTATCGTTCGGTTTTTCGAGGGCGAAACGGGCGTTCTCGCGGACCCGCTCCGTCGAACGATGGAAGAGGCGGCGCAGGCGGAGAACTTCGAACGGGCGGCGAACGCCCGCGACAAACTGGAAGCCGTCGAATCGTTCCACGGTGCAGGCGAGGAGGCAGTGACGTCGCAATCGGACGAACGGGCGGTAGACGTTCTCGGTGTCGCCATCGAGGGCGATGCAGCCACAGTGGCCCGCCTGCACAGCGAACGCGGCCAGCTCGTAGACCGATCCCGACACCGGCTCGATGCACCAGAAGGAGGTGAGCGATCCGCAGCCGTCCTCTCAGCATTCCTCACGCAGTACTACGCCGAGCGCGAGTTACCCGACGCGATTCTCCTCTCGGAACGCCCGGACGACGACGATGTGGTAGAGTGGTTGAACGTCGAGGGCGTGAGCGTTCGCGTTCCGGGTGCCGGCCGGGAAGCGAAACTTATCGATTTGGCGTTGAAGAACGCCCGCCGCGGCCCGACCAGAGACGACGGACTCGCCGTACTTGCAGAGCGACTCGACATCCCACGCCCGTCTCGTATCGAAGGATTCGACGTGAGTCACGCACAGGGGAAGGCCGTCGTCGGCAGCGACGTGTGCTTCGTGGACGGAAGTGCCGAGAAGGCAGACTACCGACGAAAGAAACTGCCCGAACGCAACGACGACTACGAGAATATGCGGGCATTGATTCGCTGGCGTGCCGAACGCGCCGTCGAAGGGCGAGACGACAGACCGGACCCCGATTTACTCCTCATCGACGGCGGCGACGGCCAACTCGGGGCGGCGAGAGACGCCCTCACAGAAGTTGGGTGGGACGTGCCAGCCATCGCGTTGGCAAAAGACGAGGAGTTGGTCATCACGCCGGACGGTGTATACGACTGGCCCTCGGACGCGCCGCATCTGCACGTTCTGCAACGCGTCCGTGATGAGGCACACCGCTTTGCTGTCCAGTACCACCAGACGCTCCGCGACGACGTTCGGACCGTCCTCGACGACGTGCCAGGCGTCGGTGAGAAGACACGGCGTGCCCTGTTACGACGGTTCGGAAGTGTCGAAAACGTGCGGGCGGCGACGACGGCGGACTTGACTGACGTGCCGGGCGTCGGTGAGAAGACAGCGACGGAACTCAAACAGCGACTGTCCGGCGGCGAATGAGCCGTATTCGGACTCATCGAAGCCATTCCAGATAGGTAGCGATATCGGACGTGACAAAAGATATTTAAAATAATCCTACAACTCTCTGACTGTAGCCCCCGCTCCAAGTTCCCCAAGCCCTCCATCGCTTGGTCGAAAAAGTGAGCTGTGGCTAAATTAATCATGAAACGACGACACAATTTACTGTTAGTCGCACTGGTTGTACTGAGTGCGATTCCCGCAGCGGCCGCCGTTCCGGCTGTTGACAGCGGGAATACAGCGGCCGCCGCCGCGGAGAACACATCGGCGGCCGCCGCACAGGAGAAAACGAAAGCTAACTACACCCGACTGTTCATCGACGCCGAGGACAGTTACCGGGATGCCAAGCCCGGCGAGACCCTCGAATACACGGTCACCGTGAAAAACGGAGAAGAGGAGTCCGTCGAGGTCAACCCGCACCTGGTCACCACGCCGATGTCGGAGTACCCGATGGAGAAAAAGTGGGTCAGCATCGACGGTCCCTCCAGCATCGACGCCGGTGAGACGGCCAAGTACACCGTCAGCGTCGAGATTCCCGAGGACGTGGAAACAGCTGACTACCGCGGTCGCGTCGCGTTCACCGACGAGACGGTGACGTATCCGGGCCGTCCGGCTCGACCGATCCACTCGACCCACATCTCCGCCGATGTCTGGCGTGAACCGACGGTGAAGATTCTGTCCGACACCTACGTCAACGGCCAGGTCAAGGCCGGCGACAGCTTCACCCGCGAAGTCGTCATCGAGAACACCGGTGACAGCGCTGTCCCCCTGAGCCCGGAAGTGAAGACCGAGCGTCGTCACTGCAGAGGCCACTGCCCGAACAAACTGAACCCCTCGTGGATCGACATCGATAGTCCGAGCCAAGTCGCAGCCGGTGAGAAGGCGACCGTCTCGGTCACGGTTTCGCCGCCCGAGAACGCAGACCGCGGTCGCTACGACACTGAGATCAACCTGGGTCTGAAAGATCCGAACCGCGAGGAAGGCAATGATTACTGGCAGCGCATCGACGCGAACTTCGTCGTCTGGACGCAGCCCTCGGAGCCGTTCGAGACCAGCTTCCAGGTGAGTGACGAGACCGACAACCTGTCGCTGACGCTGATGCCGGAACGCTACAACGCAGATAACAGCGACGAAGTGAGCTTCGACGTGGAGTTCGTTTCGCCCGACGGTGAAGTCGTCAACGCCGAGCGCGTCCGTGTCACCGACAGCGGACACGTTGACCTCGGCGACCGTCGCTCTCCGCGTGCCTCTCAGCAAGACGGTGAATACGCCGTCCGAAGCGGTGGCCAAGAGTTCGTCTACCGCGTTGACGAACCGGCGGCCGGCGAGTGGACGCTCCGCGTCATGCCGGAGAACACCATGAGCTTCCAGTATGACCTGACGCGAGAGGAAGCGTCCGAGGAAGCGACCAACGAACCGGCCGACGAGACGGCCAACGAGACGAGCGACTAAGTCTCCGAGCCGAACTCAAATCGAATCGAATCCGAACCGTATTTTTTCGGCGCTCAGGCTCTCGCCCAGTCCATCGCTTCCTGCGGCGTCTCCGGCGTTTCGACGATCACGTCAGACCCACGGAAACGACCGCGGAGAGCGACCTGTTTTGCCGACGGGCCGACGAGAGCGACGCGCCCTATCTCGTATCCCTCGATCCGTGAGACGAGGAAATCGAAACGTTGGAAGAACCGCTTGCTGATTCCGCCCTCATCGCCCAAGACGAACACCGACGCGGTAACGTCGGGTCGGACAAACACGTTCTGGACCGTCCCAAAGAACTCTTCGAGCAGTGTGTCCCCGCTGATTTCGAACTCCGTGAGGTCGAACACGGCGACGCCGTCCACGATGCCGTACCGGTACACATCTGCACTCATACATACCGCTATAGGGTCGGTTCACGCCTAACTACGCACACCATATCTGGACCGTAACAGCCTGTTAACCCGGAAGTCGTGTTCAGTCGTTTTCGTTAGTATGAGCATGAATATCAATTTTGTAATATTTCCTGATTCGGCGAGACTCCAGTCGTCGGGTGGGCAGTCGCTCTTACGATGTTCTTCTGTCGCTGTCATCGTCTATACGATGAGCATCAGATAGAAGATATATAGCACACATCAGTCAACCGATATTCATGAACGGTCCCTCCCTCTCACGTCGGTCTCTCCTCCGTGGAGGAGTCGCAGCTGCCGGGATCACTGCACTCGCCGGCTGTACTGCCAGCGGTGCATCCGCTCTTCCGTTTCCGGGCACGGCAGTGTACCACGACGTGGCGCACGTCCGCGAAGAGCACCGCGACGACGCCGTCGAGCACCTCCGGGCTCTACTCCAACGGGCTACGCCCGTCGTCCAGAGCGCACAGGAGGCGAACGTATTCGACAGCGAGCGGATCGTGAGCGGCCCGGATTACCTCGAAGATGCCCGCGAGTTCCTCGATGGTCGAACGCCGCCGACGTTCGACACCCTTCAGCAAGTTCGATACTACGTCAGGTTCGTCGCCGAGACGTTCGGTGCCGCCGTCGCTGGACTGGACGACGTGCATCTCGACGACTCGCGCGCGAACGTCGGTCCCGCCCCCGAAATCGACGAGGTGCGAGAGGCGGTTCAGTACACGGGCGACGACCCCGTGGAGACGATTGCGTGGATCGAACTTGCCGAACGGTGGCTCCACACGTCGATGATAGCCGGGAAAAACGCGAAACTCGACCGCGAGGAGTTAGCCGAGTTGGACGCGTCAGTTCGGAAGAATGCAATCATGCACGCCGTCCGGAACCACGAGCGGTCGGTCCGGTTTCTGAGCGATGCTCGGCAGTTTTACCGGACGTTCCGCGCGGAGCAGGACGACCCGACACCCATCGGTCTCCAGTCAGCCCGCGCGACATACCGAAAGCAGACGGCGGAATTCTCGCACGACTACGAGTGGTATGACTCACACCGCATCGATGTGGAGTCAGAGTCGCCACCACCGCGGAGTACGGGGCTGAACCGACTGATGACGCTCCGTCCCGGCGAAGACAGTCTCGACGACGCAGACTGGGCACGGAGCGACAGTTTGCCCGGACTCGAAACGATCCGCCTCGCCGAAGCGGTCGCCAGCTTTCACGGATTCGAGACCGGCAAAGCAGCGGTCGAACAGCTGTCGGGTAAATCGTCCGTCTCCGGTGGACTGTTGTTCGACACGAAGCGACGGGCCGTTCAGTCCGCCTACGAGCTTTCGACGACTGGAAACCTCTTCGAGAAGTGCCTGCTGAACCGAGCCGCACTGTACGTCTCGAAGGGAGATTCGTTCGTGAACAGGGAGGCGGGTGTCGCAGACCACTCACCGAAGGCGCACGCACTGGCGTGTTACGGCGTCGCCGTCGGCATCGTCGAGGTGATTCCGTCAGTTGCGAGCGTCCTCACCGGGTGAATCGCGGTCACGCCGCGAACGAATCCGAACGCAGGAGCAACCACGCCGCGAGTACGACCCACGGAAGCGCCGCGATGACGCCGACGGGGGTCGGGCCGAACAGCGTGTTCGGTTGGCCGACGACGAACAGCGTTCCGAGTCCAGCAATCGCGTTTATCGCACCGTGACCGATGGCGGCGGGCCAGACACTGTCCGTTCGGAGCGTGACCCACGCGAGGAAGACACCAGTGGCGACGGTGAAGACGCACATGGCGAGAAAACCGGTCCACGGCGCGCCGGTGTAGCCGAACCCGTAATTATAGCCCATGGCGAGAATCGGCCAGTGCCAGACGCCCCAAACGACGCCGACGAGAAGTGCGGCCTTGCGCGCGCCGAGCGGATGGAGTTTCGGCAGAAGGTACGCTCGCCAGCCGAACTCTTCACCGAAGGCGAAGATGGCGTTGAAAAGCGGCGCGACAGTGAGCGCCAACGCGGCCTGTATCGCAACGAGCGTCCACGGGTCCATCGGAACAGTGCCGCCAGCGGCCTGTAGGGCCGCCGCGTACGCCGAGAGCGACGGATCGAACTGCTCGGGAAAGACCGCGAAGTAGAGCGCTGCACCGAGGAGCGTGAGAACCGCGGGAACGAACCATGCGGCCGCGTAGACACGGAGTGAACCGGAAACACGCGGTCTGAGTCGAAGGTTCGACAGACCCTCTCCCGTAGCGAGTCGTGCGACGAGGTTGCCGACCGTGGGAGCGAACATGTACGCCGTCGGTAGAAGAATCGCCGAGAGAGTCAGACCGAGTTGGGGGACGAGTATCGGACTGTCGGTGAGTCCGCCGGTCGCGTAGATGGCGGCCGCGGTGGCCCACGCGACGCCGAACGCGACGACGAGAAAGACGCCAACGCGGCGTGTTTCGACCGTCTGCGACCCCGTATCGAGATGAGTGGGAGTAGCGGACTCGGTAGCCATAGCTTAGTATTGCATCGGCGGGGTCAAAATAATGGATGTTTGAAACGTCCGCTATCGAAAACGACCGCGAGGGCGGGTCGTTATGCGATTTTGTCGTACTGGTCGCGGAGTTTCTCGGCGGCGTCGTCCATGAGGTCCTGCTCGTAGTCGTCGAGATCCCATTCGACGACTTCCTCGATACCGTCGGAGCCGAGTTTGACGGGGACGCCGAACGCGGTGTCTTCGTAGCCGTATTCGCCGTCGAGGACGAGCGAACCCGGAAGCACTTCGCCCGTGTCGCGGACGATGGCTTCGACCATGTGGGCGACGCCCGTCGCCGGACCCCACTGGGTTGCGCCCTTCCGCGAGATAACGTCCATCGCGGACTCTTGGAGGTCCGAGAGGATTTCCTCGCGTTCGTCGGCCGTGAACTCGGGGTCCGTACCGTCAACGCGAACCTTCGAGAACACGGGGACCTGCGCGTCGCCGTGTTCGCCGAGGATGGTCGCTTCGACGTTCTTTACGGGGACGTCGAATCGCTGGCTGAGAACGTAGCGGAAGCGCGCCGAGTCGAGTCGGCCGCCGAAGCCGATGACCTTGTGTCGGTCGCGGTCGCCCGCCTCGTACAGGTGGCGGTTCAGGAGGTCAACCGGGTTCGAGGTGGTGACCGAGATGAAGTCGTCGTTATGCTCGGCCAGCGAGGAGCCGATGTCCTCCATGATGGGTGCGTTGTCGCCCGCGAGGTCGATGCGGGTCTGTCCCTCTTTACGCGGGATGCCCGCCGTGATGACGACCACGTCTGATCCGGCGGTGTCCTCGTAGCCGCCCTGATAGACCTCGGTGTTCGAGTCGTACGCGACTCCGTGGTTCGTGTCTGCTGCCTGCCCGACCGTCTTGTCCTCCATGTCCGGAATGTCGACGAAGACCAGTTCGTCCACGATGTCCCGAAGTGCGAGGTTGTACCCGGCGGCGGCACCGACTGTCCCTGCGGCACCGACCACGCTAACTTTCGTCATACCACGTAAATGACGCTCCGGATTCCGATTAAACGCTTCGGAACAGCCTTCTCTGCGCCTGTATCGTCGTATGAGGGGTTCGTCATCCGTCGAATTGTAAGCGGAAGAAGGCGACGGAACGTCGCTCCCGGTGGGTTTTTCGACGCACAGCGCGTTCGTCTCGTGTATGAGCGATTTCGATAAGGAAGCAGAGCGACAGCGTCTCCGCGAGAAGTACGAGAAAGATACGGAGCGTCGCCAAGAGACACAGCGGATGAGCGAACTCCTCCTACAAGGCGCAACGATGTCGAACAAGCACTGCAACGAGTGCGGAACGCCAATTTTCCGGTATCAGGGAGCCGAGTTCTGTCCCACGTGTCAAGACAAACAGGCGAAGGCGGACGCAGAGCAAGGTGAGGCCGCGAACGTAGCCAACGGACAAGGTGTCGACGGAACGACGCAGGCAGCCGAGACGGGCGAGCAGGCGGACTCCGAATCGCCAGCACCGGAACACGCCGCGGATGCGAGCCAGTCGGGAAACGAAACTGCCGAAGCGGTTACGACGCCGGACGCGACGGGCGTCTCGAAGCCGGCATCCCCACAACGAACGCCACAGTCCGACTCTGAGATGCAGACCGACTCGACTGAAACGCGAAGGGCCGCGACGACGAGCTCGTCGGGTGTCTCAGATGCATCGAGCGCGTCGGGTGCATCGGCACAAACGGCACGAGAATCGCTCCTCGAAGCGATTACCCAGCACTCGCGCCGCGCGACGGAGATTGACGAACCGCGTCGGGCAAAACAACACCTCGAAGCGGCGCGCGAGGCGGCCGAGGCACTCGATGCGCTCGACCGGTAAGCACAGCCATCTCTTTCTTTCTCGCCCTCGTAGCTTTTGACATGAAGATTCTCGCGCCAATCGATGGGTCCGAATGCAGTATCCGCGCCGCAGAGTTCGCCGTCGAATTTGCGGTTCGATTCGAGGCGGACCTCCACGTCGTTCATTTCTCGGATGCCGAAACCGACGCAACGGACATCGTCTTAGGCCGCGCACGCGACATAATCGAAGGAACCGATCTGAGTACGGAGCCGGAGCTGTCGATTATCGAGTTGGACGTCGTTCCCGGCAAACAGGTCGGTGAGGAGATTCTCAATCTGGTGGACGAACGCGACTTCGACCACGTAGTGATGGGCCACCACGGGGATGGAGCCATCGAACGCGCTATCCTCGGAAGTGCGGCAGAAACGGTGGTTCGGCACGAAAGCGTTGCCGCCACAATCATCCCCTGAGAGAACGCTGTGGACTGGCGCTCGATCCCTGAGTTAGAAAAAGTCCGAGCTAATCGACCGTTTTACGTCGCTTGTACGTCGGCAGAGCGCACGCCAGCGGAACGTCTCCGGTCTGCGCTTGCGCGGTGAGCGTACCCGTACAGCGCACGCTCGGACTCGGATTGACGCGACGGAGCAGCGAGACCGAGCCGCTCGGGGTCGGAGTACGAACCTGTCTCGTGTTGGGGGTCGCCGTAGAACGTCCGTGCCGCGCCATCGTTCGGTGAATCAGTACTCATTGTGTAGTAAATAATTAGTGCCGAGAGTATATAGTAGTTACTCCGATAGTTCGAGGTTATGACTGTCTTTACCTCTAAACAGTCGTTTCAGCACATATATCCGCTATTCGTACTCGGATCCGATAACGTCCCGAATACGTTCAGCGGTGACCGATCCGATTCCCGACACTTCGAGAAGGTCCTCCTCGCGGGCGGTCATCACCGCTTCGACGGTACCGAACTCTTCTAAGAGCGAGCGGGCCGTGACGGGGCCGATGTCCGCGATGGCGGAGACGACGTACTCCTGTTGTTCACTCAGCGTCTTCGTACTCTTGCCGCCGTGGACGCTCACCGAACGTTCGCGTTCGGTCTGTTCCCGCGTGGCGATAGTGAGGAGCAGTTCGGCTGTGTCGTCCTCGTCACGGGTCTGAAGGACGCTCACGTCGAAATCCACCGCGAGTGAGGCGAGTGCGCCGCGAATCGCGCCCGGGTGGATATTCCGCTCCTCGAACAGCCCCTCACCTTCGAGAATCAGGATTGGTCGTGCGTACGCGCGAGAGAGGTCACCGATCTGCTCGAACAGCGAGCGGTCACCGCCAGTCAGGGTGTCGAGGAAGTCCGACACGGACTTCCGCTCGACTGCGACGCGGTCCGAAAGGACGTAGTCGCCGACGGCAAGCGTCTCCAGTCGCGTCTCGATGCCGTCGCGCGTCGAGAGATCCTTTGCGATGTTCGAGTCGAGTTCGCGTTGATCGACGACGATTTCGACAACCTCGTCGTCTCGCCCGGCGGTGGCGACGGTACCGTCTCCATCCTCTACCGCGGCCTCGCTCTCCTCGTCGGCGCGAGCGATTTCCTCGTCCGACGCGGAAAACGAATCCAATCCGGCTTGGTCATCGTTCGAGTTGGTGTCGGTAGCGTCGGTTCCGGAGGCGGTTCCGCCGTCGGTTCCGGAATCAGCCTCGGCAGTGGACGCGTCGGGTGTCTCAGTAGTTGCGGCCGCAGTTCCGCCGTTCGCTATCGCTCCGGACGACTCTCCGTCGTCCGTGCCCGCACTATCGCCGCCTGAGAACGCGTCGAGACCTTTCTGTGAGTCGTCGAGTTCCTCTTCGACCTCGTCTGCGACGCCCTTCAGGTCGCGGAGTTCGGACTTCATCTCCTTCTCGCGGCGGCGAGAGATCCAAAAGTACGCCTCATCGCGCGTGTTCTCCGCCATCAGGACGATAACACGTCCTTCCGCTTGGCGGCCGGTTCGGCCCTTCCGCTGGATGGAGCGAATCGCCGTCGGAACGGGTTCGAAAAAGAGCACCAAATCGACTTCGGGTACGTCAAGTCCTTCTTCGGCGACGGAAGTGGAGACGAGGACCTCGAACTCGCCGTTTCGGAACTCGTCTAACGTCTCCTGTTGCTCTTTTTGCGTCATCCCGTCGGAACCCTCTTTGTCGCCCTGTCCGACGAATCGCCGAGCGTCGAACGACTCCGAGAGGAAGTCGGTGAGGGCCTCCGCAGTGTCACGCGACTCGGTGAAGACGATGACGCGTTCGCCGTCTTGGATGCCGAGCGTCTGTGCGAGGAGGATACGCGTCTGCGAGAACTTCGGGTGCAGGCCGTCGAACGACTCGGCCTTCCGCATCGCCTCTCGGACTTTGGGTTCGGCGACGAGTCGTTGACTCGCCTTCGATGCACCCGAAGAACGTGCGGCGTTCCGCTGGCGTTCGAAGTAACGTCGGACGGATTCGACCGACTGCGTCTCGACCAGTTCGACGGCACGCCGGAGTTTCATCACTTCCGCGTGCGTTGACATACCCTTGTACCCCTCCGACTGGTCGTTGTTCATCAACTTCTGCAACTCCGCTCGCATCCCGTTCAACTGCTTTTGGGACACGTCCGGACTTGTGGTGTTCGTCACGCCCAGCGATTTCAGTTTCTCCAGTCGGTCCTTGATGACCTCGTTGACGGCGTCACGTATCGCCAGAATCTCGTCGGGGAGTTGGATACGTTCCCACTCGACGTCGGTGTCGTACGTGTATTCGTCTACGTCGGCGTCCTCCTCCGTCATCACCTCGACTTCGACTAGCCCGAGGTTCTCACAAACTTCGAGGATTGACTCCTTGTCGCCGCCGGGCGACGCACTCATCCCGGTGACAAGTGGACGCTCGGCGTCGGCGTGGTAGCGTTCGGCGATATAGACATACGCGTAGTCGCCGGTGCCGCGGTGGCACTCGTCGAACGTGAGATGCGTCACCTCTCGGAGGGAGATTCGATTCCCGATGAGGTCGTTTTCGACGACTTGCGGGGTTGCGATGACGATGCGAGCGTCATCCCAGAGGGCCGCCCTGTCGTCGGGGCGAACGTCGCCAGTGAAAACGACAATCTCGTCGTCGGGAATTTCGAGGGCTTCGCGGTAGAAGTCGGCGTGCTGCTGGACCAGCGGTTTCGTCGGCGCGAGAAAGAGCGCTTTGCCGCCCACCTCGTGGAGTCGCTCAGCAGTCACGAGGAGGCTGACTGTGGTCTTGCCGAGACCCGTGGGAAGACAAACCAGCGTGTGCGCGTCGCGTGCAGCACTCGCCAGTCGAATCTGATACAGTCGTCGCTCGATGAACGACGGACTCAAGAGAGGATGATCAACGTGTGCGGGGTCATCGGCGGCCGCCATCGTCACCCGCTTGGTCGTGATGGCGGTTAAGTATTGGCGAACCGCGGTGGAAGTAGACGCCGCCGTCTCACCGCGTCATACATGTGTTATCGGCGTTCTACGTCGGCGTCGTCCCACGCGGGCAATGTCGGTTCGTCTCCATCGTCGGCGACCGAATCGGGGACCGATGCGCCGACGAGGTCAGCCCACTCCATGAGACGGTGGCCGTGGGTCTTTCGGGTCATGGTTTCGGGAGAGAAATATTCGCGCGAATACATAACGGTTGTGCCCGCCTCTCATACGAGGAAAATCATGCGAGCGCTCACGTACCGAGTGTGCTCATTCCGTTGTTGAGTTGGCGCTTTTCTCCACGAGGTGCCCGCCGTCACAGCACCAGCGCTCCGAGAAACGAGTCAGACGACCTGTTCGCCGTCGTCGTCGTACAGTTCGATGGCGTCCACAGGGCAGACGCGGGCGGCGAACTCGGCTTCGAACTCCTCGTCTTCGGGAACTTCGAGTTCGAAGATATCTTCTTCGACTTCCTCGGCACCGGCCAAGTCAGCTTTGCCCGCGTCGAGGTTCTTCTCGAACGTGTCCCACTCGTCCACGCACTGGAACATCCCGATGCAGGTGTCGCGGTCGTAGCGTATCTTCATACTCGAAGTTACGCGAGGGCGTACATATCGGTGACGACGCGACATGGTGAGAACGGCACGTTCTCGTGGTCTCGCCGCAGACAGGTCCGACATTTTAAACCGGGTGACGGCTTACTCCGGCGCAATGAAACCGGAGGACGTGCCGGGCCTGCCGGAGGGGGTGCCCGAGCAGTTGCAATCCGAGGGCATCGAAGAGCTATACCCCCCGCAGGCCGACGCCGTGGAGGCGGGCGTGACCGAAGGCGAGAGCGTCCTCGCCTCCATCCCCACCGCCTCGGGGAAGACGTTTATCGCGGAGTTGGCGATGCTGTCGAGCGTCCAACGCGGCGGGAAGGCACTGTACATCGTTCCGCTTCGTGCGCTCGCCTCGGAGAAAAAGGCCGAATTCGAACGCTGGGAGGAGTTCGGTATCGACGTGGGCGTCTCCACGGGTAACTACGACTCCAGCGGCGAGTGGTTGGCCTCACGCGACATCATCGTCGCCACGAGTGAAAAGGTGGACTCACTCATCCGAAACAACGCACCGTGGGTCGAAGACCTCTCCTGCGTCGTAAGCGACGAAGTCCACCTCGTCAACGACGGTCACCGCGGCCCAACTCTCGAAGTGACCCTCGGCAAACTCAGGAAGATAAATCCGGGGCTCCAAGTGGTTGCGCTTTCGGCCACCGTCGGCAACGCCGACGACGTGGCAGCGTGGTTAGACGCCACCCTCGTCGAGTCCGAGTGGCGACCCATCGATCTGAAGATGGGCGTTCACTACGGCAACGCCATCTCCTTCGACGACGGAACGCAACGGGAAGTTCCGGTCGGAAAAGGCGACAGGAAGACGGCCGCGCTCGTTGCCGACACGCTCGAAGAAGACGGCTCCTCGCTCGTTTTCGTCAATTCCCGGCGGAACGCCGAGGCGGCCGCAAAGCGGTTGAAAGACGTGACGTCGCGCGCACTCACCGACGAGGAGCGAAGCAAGTTGGCCGAGTTAGCACAAGAGATACGCGACGTGTCCGACGCGGAGACGAGCGACACGCTCGCCAACTGTGTGGCGAAAGGCGCGGCCTTTCATCACGCCGGACTCGCCGCCGAACACCGCAGTCTAGTCGAGGATGCCTTCCGCGACAGACTCGTAAAGACGGTTTCTGCGACGCCGACGTTGGCGGCGGGCGTGAACACGCCGAGTCGTCGCGTCATCGTCCGCGACTGGCGACGCTACGACGGCGAGTTCGGCGGCATGAAACCGCTGGACGTGCTGGAAGTCCATCAGATGATGGGCCGCGCCGGACGACCCGGACTCGACCCGTACGGCGAAGCAGTGTTGCTGGCGAAAGATTCGGACACGCGCGACGAACTGTTCGAACGCTACATCTGGGCCGATGCGGAGCCGGTGCGGTCGAAACTGGCCGCCGAACCCGCGCTACGAACGCATCTGCTCGCAACCATCGCCTCCGGATTCGCCCACACGCGCGAGGGGTTGCTCGATTTCCTCGACCAAACGCTGTACGCGACGCAGACGGACGAACCCGGGCGATTAGAACAGGTCACCGACAACGTCCTCCAGTATCTCGAAGCGAACGGCTTCATCGAACGCGAGGACGAACAGTTAACCGCCACTGGAATCGGTCACACAGTCTCGCGTCTCTACCTCGACCCGATGAGCGCCGCCGAGATTATCGACGGCCTGCGATGGGGTGCGGACCACCGCGAGGAGAAACTGCGAGCGCTCGAAGGCATCGCGCCCGAACCCGAGACAGCGAACACATCCCGGGAGACGGAGGAAGCGGCAGAGGCGAGCGGATTCCAGCGCGCCAGCGAAATGGTAGACGCAGACGGCGGCGTAGGCGACAAGGACGGTGAGGACATGGAGCCGATAGAGACTGATCGGACCTACCCCACCGCACTCGGCCTCTTTCACCTCGTCTCGCGCACGCCGGACATGTATCAACTCTACCTCAAATCCGGCGACAGAGAGACGTACACCGAGGAGTGCTACGAACGCGAACCCGAACTGCTCGGGAAGACGCCGTCGGAGTACGAAGACGTACGCTTCGAGGAGTGGCTTTCGGCGCTGAAAACCGCCCGACTGCTCGAAGATTGGGCCAGCGAGGTAGACGAAGACCGCATCACAGAACGCTACGGCGTCGGCCCCGGCGATATTCGTGGCAAGGTCGAGACAGCGCAGTGGTTACTCGGTGCGGCCGAGCGACTCGCGGGCGAGTTAGATCTCTCGGCGACCGTTGCCGTCCGCGAGGCGAAAAAACGCGTAGAGTACGGCGTCCGCGACGAACTCCTCAACTTGGCGGGTGTCCGTGGTGTCGGACGAAAGCGCGCTCGGCGTCTGTTCGAGGCCGGTATCGAGACGCGGAACGACCTCAGAGAAGCGGACAAGTCCGTCGTCCTCGCCGCGCTTCGAGGACGGCGGAAGACGGCTGAAAACGTCCTCGAAGCGGCCGGTCGGCGCGACCCCTCGATGGACGACGTGCAGGAGGCGTCCGCCGATGCAATGCCCGAGGCGACGTTCGAACGAGCGAGTCGTCGATCCGGCGGTGAAAGCGACCGAGGCGGTGGTGGCGGAAGCGGTGACGGCAACGACGGTGAGAAGAACGGCGACGGCGCCGACGACCCACAAGAGCAGGCGAGTCTGGGTGATTTCGGATGAAGTTCATCGAAGGTGTCGCCACCGTCGAGGACGTGAACGCGTTCGTCACCGACGTAGGCGCAATCGCAGACGAGACGGGAGCGACGGTGCAGGTGTTCGACGCGCGGTACGTCGTGAGCGAGAAACATCTCCGTCGCGCTGTCGAACTCGCGGACCGCGCCATCGAACGCGGCGAGAACGTCGCTCGCGACAGAGCGGTTGAGATGCTGCTGTACGCGGCCGGGCGGCGACAGATTGACGACGCGTTGGCGATGGGCGTCTCCGAAGGTGAAACGCCCGTCGTCGCACTGGTTGACGGCGGCGACGAAGCAAAAGCGGCGGCGCAACTGCGCGACCTGTTTACGGAGCGTCAAACGCTCGGCCGGTACGACGATGAACGCGTGCGGGACTTTTTCGACGTGACTGACGCCGAACTCGCTGCTGTCGATGGTGATCTCGAATCGCTCGTCTGCGAGCGAGTGGCGTTGCTGAACGTCGAGAAGTAATCGGAACCCCCCTGTTTCATGTGGAGATTCGAACTCGTGAGTAACGGTTCCAACCCCTTCATTTCAACTGGAAAACGTGATACGGCGTCGGGTTCGAGCGTCGAGATGAAATTCGGGGCGACGACGCTGAACCGATCTGGGGATTGCTGACTAACGTAGACGGGGACTAAAACGATTCGAATTAGTTTGAGGTCTGTGCGGTGTGAAATTCAGTGTCTGTGGGTCTGTCGGATTACGAGCGGACCTGAACGGAAGCACCGCGACTGGCGAAGCTAGGATACGAGAAATCGGAGAAGTAGTCCCACCAGGATTCGAACCTGGGTCGTTGCCCCCAGAAGGCAACAGGATTGGCCACTACCCCATGGGACTTCGATCGCATCAGTTCGTAGCGCGGGATCCTTTGTAAGCGTTGCGCGTTCGGTTCGCCGTGTTAGTCCACAGCACGACATAAGAACGTGTACAATCCACCACCTATTTATCGTCGGTCTATGCACTGTCGTGTATGTACGTCGGTCGCTTCATCGTCATCGGACCCGACTTCGGCGCGTATCGTGTTTCCTCTCGGTCGTTCCCCAACCGACAGGTCGTCGAACGCGACGGAACGCTGACCGTCGCTCCGACGCCGGATGCCCCCGAGACGGACAACCCATACATCTCGTACAACTGCGTCCGCGAGGGCGGCGACAGCGTCGTCGTCGGCAACGGGTCGCACGTAGACCCCATCGCCGAAAAGTTAGACCTCGGCTACCCCGCCCGCGACGCCCTCGCGGAGTCGCTGCTGGCGATGGACTACGAGAAAGACGACTACGACACGCCGAGAATCGCTGGCGTGGTGGGCGAAGAGTCGTATATCGGCATCGTCCGTCGAGACGCTCTGCTCGTCCGTCCGGTCACGGAGAATCCGATGCTCGTCGCCACCTACGAGGAGGACGACCCCGCAGTAGTCGTCTTCGACGGTGACGGATCACCCGCGGAACTAGCCGAGCGCGCCTACGAAATGGACTACGAACACGCCGTCTGCGCGGCAGGCGTCACCTACGACGACGGCGACGTGGACGTGGGATTCTACAACGACGAATAGCCACACTCCTCGTCACGGTACCGCTTTTCAGCGTCGCATGTGTAGTCACGCCCATGCGAGTCGCCGTCATCTCGGATGTTCACGCGAACCGAGTCGCACTCGACGCTGTTCTCGACGACATGCCGGACGTTGATTCGATACTCTGTGCGGGCGACGTGGTGGGGTACAACCCGTGGCCCGCCGAATGCGTCGCCGAACTCCGTGCCCGCGACGTGCCGACGGTGATGGGCAATCACGACAGGGCAGTCGCTTCAGACACGACGTTCCGGTTCAACGCCATGGCCGCGGCGGGTGTCAAGCACGCCCGCGAGAAACTGGACGACGACGCGATGACGTGGCTGTCCGACCTGCCAGACGAACGCACCGAGTTCGACGGCCGCGTTCGACTCACTCACGATCATCCGCGAATACAGGACAAATACACCTACCCTGACGAGTTCGAGGCTGATTTCCTCGACGGCGAGGACGTTCTCGTGTTGGGTCACACACACGTACAAGGCCACCGCGTGTTCGATGAGGGCATCGTCATGAACCCCGGAAGCGTCGGCCAACCCCGCGACGGCGACCCACGCGCCGCCTACGCAATACTCGATCTAGACGACCTCACAGTGGACGAACGGCGCGTTGACTACGACATCGAAGCGGTCGTCGATGCGGTGACGGAAGCCGGATTACCAGAGCGAATCGGTCGTCGGCTGTACGACGGAAAGTAAGCAATCCACTCACAGCCCCGACGCCCTCATAGTCACGTTTTTTCAGCGGATATAATACAGCGATAGGAAAATAATCCGACAATGGATTTTGAGACTGTGGATACCGATACGCTTCTTTCGGGCAGAAGCGAGTGGCTCGACCCGGAGCTGGCAGAAACGTTCTCACAACACCCATTGGACGCAATCGAAACCGAATACCCGCACTACGTCCGGTCGGTTGACTCTCCGGACGGCGTCGAGCGGCCAAAGAACAACCATCCAGTGTTCTACGGCTGTTACGACTGGCACTCTGCAGTCCACAGTCATTGGGCGCTACTCCGTCAACTCCGCGTCTTCGAGAGCCACCCCGCAGAATCCGAGATTAAACAGCGTATCGACGCGCGGTTTACGCCTGAAAATATCGAGAGAGAAATCGAATACTTCGAGGCGAACCGAACGTTCGAGCGACCGTACGGATGGGCGTGGCTCTTACACCTCGCATCCGAGTTGACGCTGTGGGACGACGACCACGCGGACGAGTGGAAATCGATTATCGAACCGTTAGAACGAGAGATTATCGCCCTCATCGAATCCGAGTTTCTCTCTCAAGAACAGCCGCTCAGAGTCGGAACACACGAAAACTCCGCGTTCGCTCTGCACTGCATCCTCGACTATGCGAGGACGACTTCCAACGAGTCGCTGGAGTCAGCCGTCGTCGAAACCGCGATCGAGTTCTTCGCACAGGACCGAAACTACCCCGTCGAGTACGAGCCACTCGGGTGGGACTTCCTGTCTCCGACACTGACGGAAGCAGACCTGATGCGACGCGTATACGACGAAGACGAGTTTCGAACGTGGATCGATGGGTTCCTTCCCGACATAACCACGAAGCCGTACGATACGCTTCTGGAACCCGTACACGCCGAAACGGATCCCGATGAGGAAGTCGCCATTCACCTCGTCGGACTGAATCTCTCGAAAGCGTGGAGTCTGGCCGGACTGGCAACCACTCTGGATGGGCACCGATATGCCGAGGCGTTCGAGCGAAGTGCGAAGAAACACGCCGAGCGTGGGTTATCACAAGCGTTTACCGACAACTACGCCGGGTCACACTGGCTCTCCTCGTTCGCACTGTACCTCCTCACGAGAAACGAGGGCGGCATCGCACCGAACGCGAGTTAACCCGCAGACGCTCCGGAAACTCAGTCCGCCGACGAGGGTGCTTCGGTGGGTTCCAGACGCGCAGAGAAGTGCCGGAGTTCGCGCATTGGCGGTTCCTCGACGATTTCGAGGCCACCGTAGGACGCTGCGGACTCTTTCACCGCGGCGGCCGTCTCGGCGACGTGTTCGAGGTGTTCCCGCGAGTACGTCCGGCGCGGGAGCGCAAGTCGGACCAAGTCGGGTCGGTCGGTGCCGGGGAAGGCAAATCCACCGAGTTCGACGCCGCGAACGCCGCCTTCGAGATAGAGCGCACAGACGAGTTCCTGTCCGGGGAACTGGTCTTTCGGGACGTGAGGAAGAACGGCTTCGGCGTCGATGTAGACGGCGTGGCCGCCGGTCGGTTCGTAGACAGGGATTCCGGCATCGGTCAGGAGACGACCGAGTTCGGCCACCTGTTCGACGCGTTCGCCGACGTACGGTGGTTCGACCGCTTCACGGAGACCGACAGCCATCGCCGCCACGTCGCGTCCGGCGAGACCACCGTAGGTCGGGAAGCCTTCGTAGAGGATGCCGCGCTGTTTTGCCAACTCGAACAGTTCGGGGTCGTTCATCGCGGCGAAGCCACCGATATTGACGATTGCGTCCTTCTTGCCGGACATCGTCACCGCGTCGGCGTAGGAGAGTTGCTCGCGGGCGATTTCGGCGACAGAGGCGTCGGAGAACTCCGCTTCGCGTTGCTGGACGAAGTACGCGTTTTCAGCGAAGCGGCAGGCGTCGATGACGAACGTCGCGTCGATTTCGTCAGCGAACGCTGCCACCTCGCGGGTGTTCTCGACACTGACGGGTTGTCCGGCGACGGAGTTGTTGGTGATGGTCTGAACGACGACCGGAATCGAGTCTTCGCCGACTTCTTCGACGAGTTCCCACCCGGCGTCGATGTCGAAGTTGCCTTTGAACGGATGGTCGGCATCGGCGTCGTGAGCGAGTTCGTGCGGGCAGTCTACGGGGTCCGCACCTTGGTTGGCGACGTGGGCGCGAGTCGTATCGAAGTGTGCGTTGTTCGGCACGACGTCGCCCTCTTCAACGAGGACACCGTAGACGACGTTCTCAGCGCCGCGGCCTTGGTGCGTGGGGACGACGTACTCGAAGCCCATCACGTCGCGGACGGCGTCGCGGAGTTCCGAGAAACTCCGACTCCCGGCGTAGGCTTCGTCACCGCGCATAAGCGCAGCCCACTGATCGGCGCTCATCGTTCCGGTCCCGGAGTCAGTGAGAAGGTCGATGAATACGTCCTCAGCATCGAGGTTGAACGCGTTGTATCCTGCCGCGTCGAGTGCCGCCTCACGTTCCTCGCGTGAGGGGAGCGTGATCGGTTCGACCATCTTGGCTTTGTATGAGCGCATACGACAAAACACGCCGCCAAATGTGAAGGATCTTCCCGAGGAAAATCGGGAGCAGACGGCCAGTTCATAGCGATAACGAACGATTCCGTTCGTCAGCGTCCGAAGCCGATGACCACTGTCGAATACACGAAGTTATGAAATCTCGCTTTCAATAAAGCAATCCAGGTAGTATTTTGTGTGAGTCGTCCGGAGTCGCCCGTATGGCGACCCAACGGACCGACGGCGAAACGGTGTCACTCCAGCAGTCGTTCACCGAAATGAGCGAGATACTGATGCCGAACGATACGAACAACCTCGGACGCGCCCTCGGAGGGACTGTTCTCCACTGGATGGACATCTGCGGGGCTATCTCCGCCCGTCGGTTCTCGAAGCGGCAAGTGGTCACGGCGTCGATGGATCACGTTGACTTCAAGGCCCCCATCGAACTCGGTGACGTCGTGACCGTCACGGGCTACGTGTTCGACACCGGTCGAACGAGCATGGATGTCCACGTGGACGTTTGCGCCGAACGACCGAGCGAGGGTGAAAAGCGTGAGACAGCGAGTTCGTTCTTCAGTTTCGTCGCACTGGACGAGAACGAGACGCCGGCACCGGTTCCCAGCCTTCGCTGTCCGTCAGAATCGCAGACAAAGCTCCGTGACCGTGCACTCGAACGGCGGAATCAACGACGGATGGAACTCGCCGTCGAAATCGAAGAGTCGTGAGCCAGACAGCCGAAGACGAGGAGAAACTGGGCTTAGAACTCGTTCTGGACGATTTTTAGCGTCTCCTCGCGGTCGTCCCACGCGACAAAGATTGCGACGGACGTCGCGGAGGTGATAACGTCGTGGATGTTGATTCCGGCCTCCGAGATCGGTTGGACGATATCGAGAATAACACCCGGACGGTTCGGAAGTTCGCCACCCGTGACACGGATGACGGCGACGTCGTCATCGACTGTCACCGAGGAGAGCGACTGGTCGTCTACGACCTTAGAGTGCAAGAGGTTCTCGGCTTCCTCGGCTCGGTCTTCGCCGACGTAGAACGTGATGGAGTCCATGCCGGAGGCGACGGCATCGACGTTGACACCCTTCTCCCGGAGTGCCTGCGAGAGATCTGCGAGGATACCCGGTCGGTTCCGGATGGAACGGCCGGCGACGGTGACACAGGCTAGAGGGTCCTCCTGCATGTCGATGAGGTTCTGGAACTCGCCTTCGATGAGAGTTCCGCCGGTCAGCAGGTTGCCGTGTTGGTAGTGGACGACACGGACGGCGAGGTTGTCGTCTTTGTATGAAAGTGCGGAGGGTGCGACGACTTCGGCCCCGCGGAACGAAAGGTTCCGGAGTTCGTCTACGGTGATGCGCCCGACGTTCCGTGCGCCTTCGACGACATGGGGGTCGCCGGTCATGACGCCTTCAACGTCGGTGACGATGACTACCTCGTCGGCGTCCATGTACCGACCGAGCATGACGGCCGTCGTGTCGGACCCGCCGCGACCGAGCGTGGTTATCTCGCCGTCATGGTTCTCGGCGAGAAAGCCCGTAATTACCGGGACGACGTTGTCGAGGTCTGCCGCGAGATCGGCGGCCCGGTGCTTCGTCTCCTCGACATCGACTTCGCCGAGGTCGTTTGCAATGACCGGCCACTGGTCTGCGCCGGGTTCGACGAACAGCGCGTTCACGCCGCGGGCGGCGAGGGCCGCCTTCAGCATCCGAACACTGGTTCGTTCACCCATCGAGACGATTTCGGCGCGGTCGCGGTCGTCTGCGTCGAACCGAATCTCGTCAAGCAGGTCGTCCGTCGTGTTCCCCATCGCGGAGGCGACGACGGCGATTTCGTGTCCCTTTTCGACTGCAGCGGCGATAGAGTCCGCCGCGCGGTTGATTCTGTCACCGCTTCCGAGGGAAGTACCCCCGAACTTCGCTACTACTCGCACGGGTGTCCCTCCGGTCGATTCGCACGGTGAAACTGAGACTGGTGCGTAAGCATAGCCGGGGGTAGCGCAGGCCCGCGTATAACTGTGTCTCCCCCTTCAACCGTTGCCGACGTCGACAGTCCGGTTGTCGAACCAGTGAGTCGAATGTCTGAGCCGAACCTGTCGGTTAAACCGACTAGATAGAGTTGTATTTATCCGTGATGGGTGATAACGCACAGTATGGACGCGGAGGTACGCGACGCTTTAGAAACAGACGCCGAATCGTTGGCCGCCATCGCCGACGTTCCGACTGACGTGATGCGAAACGTCGTCCACGACCGAACAGTCCGTGTCGCCGAACGGCACCGCGACGCGACTGATCCGAACGCCGACGCCGATGCGGCGGAGGCGGAACTCCTCGGATTCGTCGCCTTCGACGTGCGCGACGCGACGGTCCACGTGACCCAGGTCGGCGGGTCCGTCGAAGCGGTCGAGCACCTCTTGAGCGAACCCGTCCGTTTCGCGTCGAACGAACAACTCGACGTGGAGTTTCTCGCTCTTTCGTCGGACACAGATCTCCACGAGGCTGCCGAACGCGCCGGATTCGAACGCGTCGGACCCGGTCCGGCGTTCATGAACGAGGAGACGGTGCGGTTCCAGATCGACCCATGAGTGGATAGGTCGAGTCGAACGGCGCTCGTTCAGACGGATGCGGTCTGACTCAGGAGAACTTGCGAACAGTCATATCCAGCGTATCGAGGTCTACGATAGGCGCATATCCCGCGTCAGGGTCGATATTGACGGATTTCTGGAAGTCAGTCTGCGCCTGCCAGCAGCCGGAGTTGACGGCGAGGACGTTGTGGTACTTCCCCCACCCGAGTTTGTGGACGTGGCCGGTGTGGAAGATGTCGGGAACCTCCTTCATGACGAGATAGTCTTGCTCCTCGGGCGCGAGGCGCGTGTGTCCACCGTACTGCGGCGCGACGTGGCGTTTCTTCAGGAGTTGATACATCGCCTTGTGGGGTTCGTCGTAGCTCGCAGACTCCGACGGCAGTTCGGCGATGACCTCGTCTAAGGAGACACCGTGATACATCAGCACGTTCACACCCTCGACGGTGACTGTGGAGGGATTGCTGGTGATACGTGCATCGTGGACGGACATAATGTCGCGGAGTTCCTCGTCGAATCCGGGTTGGGGTTCCGCGAGGCGGACCGCGTCGTGGTTCCCCGGAATCATCACAATCTCGATATCCCCCGGTACCTCCTTGAGGTACTCCGAGAACTGTTCGTACTGGTCGTAGATATCAACGATATCCAACTCCTCGTCCTGATTCGGGTAGACACCGACGCCTTCGACCATATCGCCCGCGATGAGAATGTACTCGACGTGTTCGGCCGCGTCTGTGTGAAGCCAGTCGGCAAAGCGGTGCCACGCGCCCGCCATGAACTCTTGACTGCCGACGTGAACGTCAGAGATGAGTGCGGCTTGAACGTGTCTGTCAGCAGTGTTCGGTTTATGCGTTCGCGGCACGTCCGGCCAGTGCATCGAGTCCACGAACATGATACCCGAATCGTCTGCGAGCGTCCCCTCGACGGCGATGCACTCGTCCATGAGGAGTTCGTCCACGGCGGATGCGAACTTCCGATCTTTCATCACGAGACAGGGGAACGTCCCCGTCGTGTCTTCGAGTTCGATCAACCAGTGACCGCTGGCGGTCGAACGGATATCGTTGACGAGTCCGACCATCGCCGCGTCGCTTCCGCCGGGCATCGACTGGATCGCTTCCGCCGGCCGGTGGTTCACACGACCACGGAGTTGCCGTGAGAGTTTCTCGTATCGGTCTTTGAACACCTTCACGAAGTCACCGTACTCCCCCGTTCCGGTACTCTGCCCCGTCATGTCGTTCGTGATCGAGAGCGACCGAAGCGATGGATCGGATTGACGTCCGCTACTACTGTTCGACCCCCCTGTTTCGGGTGGAGACGATTGGCCCGAAGTCGTCGTTTCGGCTTTCGTTTCTCCAGTCGAACTAGAGGGGTCTAAGCTTCGATCAGTCGAGGCAGATTCGGACTCGGAGAGGGCGTCCGCGTCAGTCGTGGTGGTGTCGGAGGGCGTGGCGGCGGTGGAAGACGCCGAGATAGGCGCATCGGTGGCGTTCGGCCCGCTATCGAGGACAGCGCGAACGTCGGCGGCAGTGACGCGGAAGGCGTCAGCACCTGCGTGTTCTATCGCCCGCGCGAGCGTCGTCTCGGGGTCGGCCGCGCCCGCGATGAGCGTCACGGCCTCCCGTTCGGCGTTATACCCGTGACGAGCGAGTTCGCGGACGATTCGCGTCGGCGTCTCCAGAGGCACACCGGTCGAAGGGCAAGGTCGAAGAAAAGCATATTGAAAACCGAGACGGGGGTTGCTCCCAGAAAGTTGAAACTGGACGACAGCGAAGACAGAACAGATGAACGACGACCAGGGCGAGAGGGACACAACAGACGACGCACCTCGCCCAGAACCCAATGCTGTGAGTGTCAAGTCGTCAGATACGTTCCTCCACCGATTTCTGAACGCCGAAGACGGTATCCTTCTGTTCGTCCGCGAGACGTTAGTGAGCGTCTCTGCCGTCGTCGCAATCGGGCTCCTCCTATTCGCTATCAGCGGCGTCTGGCCGCCGATGGTCGCCGTCGAGAGCGGCAGCATGGAACCCCACATGTACCGCGGTGACCTCATATTCATCACCGCACCCGACCGCTTCACGCCTGACTACGCTTACGGGGATACAGGAATCGTGACGGTCGATATTGGAAGCGAGAAGGGGTTCAGTTCGTTCAACGGTCCCGGATCCGTCATCGTGTACGACCCGCCCAGTCGGGCCGGGTCGCCCATCATCCATCGGGCGCGCTTCTATGTCGAGGCTGAGGAGAACTGGTACGATAAGGCGAATCCCAACTACATCAACGCCGATAGCTGTGCGGAACTGCGCAACTGTCCCGCACCGCACGCGGGGTTCATCACGAAAGGTGACGCCAACGGTCGCTACGACCAAGCCAGTGGTATCGCAGAACCCGTTAAAACCGAATGGATAGACGGTGTCGCGCACGTTCGCATCCCGTATCTCGGCTACGTTCGACTGGAACTGGCGGGGATGTTTGCCCCGATGCCAGTGAGTGCGCATGTGGATTCGGTTAACGCGCAAACAGACACTGCCCCCGGTTTCGAGTCCACGAATCAGACAGTCAGCGTCGTGTGACGTTCGCGTCGAGAATCAGTCACAGTCGCACAGCAGTCAGTTATCGGACTCACACAACAGTCAGTTATCGAACTCGAACAGCAGTCAGTTATCGAACTCGAACAGCAGTCAGTTATCGAACTCGAACAGCAGTCAGTTATCGAACCGCGCTTGGACGAACGGCTGTGCGTTCTCGATATCGCCAAGGCGTGAATCCGAGAGGAGGACCGCTTCCGTCTCATCGATAGGGACTGACAGCGAGATTTCCTTTGTTCGGCCGTAGCGACCTTTCGAGACGACGACAGCGTTGACGATTCCGAGCATGTCGAGTTCAGAGATGAGGTCCGTCACGCGCCGTTGCGTAAGGATGTCGGCGTCAATCTCCTCACAGAGGCGCTTGTAGATATTGAACACCTCACCGGTGTTGATGTTGCGGACGCCGTTCTTTTCGAGGAGGATAATGGCGAACAGGACGATTTTCGACTGCGTGGGGAGCGTACGAACGACTTCGACGACTCTGTCGAGTTCGATTTTGTCTTGCGCCTGCCGGACGTGGGCTTCCTCGACGGTGTCGGCCTGTCCGCGTTCAGCAAGTTCACCCGCAGTTCGCAGGAGGTCGAGTGCGCGGCGGGCGTCTCCGTGTTCCTGCGCGGCGAACGCAGCACACAACGGAATCACGTCCTCTGTGAGTGCGCCCGATTTGAACGCCACGTCGGCACGGTGTTGGAGAATATCGCGGAGTTGGTTCGCGTCGTACGGCGGGAAGACGATTTCTTCCTCGCCAAGACTGGATTTGACCCGTGGATCGAGGAAATCGGTGAATTTCAGGTCGTTCGAGATGCCCATGATAGAGATACGCGAGTTGGACAACTCGGAGTTCATCCGCGAGAGGTTATACAGAGTGTCGTCGCCGGATTTCTCGACGAGTTTGTCGATTTCGTCCAGCATGATAACGACGACGCGTTCGTTGTAGTCCACCGCGTCGAAGAACGTCGAGTACACGCGGTCGGTCGGCCATCCCGTCATCGGTACCGTCTCCATCTCCTCGCAGTCTGTCTCCAACTGCTCGATACGCTCCTCGACGCCGTCGAGGGAGTCGAAGGAGGTGTCTGCGAGGAGATCAGGCGTATCTCTCGCACGCGTGCGAAGGTCTTCGAGGCGGTCGAGTTCGTTCTCGATGACGTCGAAGTTCTTCTCGATGAACTTGTTTGCGAGTTGGGCGAGGACGCGGTACTGGGTGTCTGTTACCTCGCAGTTGATGTATTCGACTTCGCAAGGCACATCGTACTTCTGCGAAGTAGACTCCAGTTCCTGACTGACGAACTTCGCACTCGCCGTCTTCCCGGTTCCCGTCTTCCCGTAGATGAGAATGTTCGACGGCGTTTCGCCGCGGAGAGCAGAGACGAGAATCGTCGCCATCTGGTTTATCTGCTCGGTTCGGTGAGGGAGTTCGTGCGGCGTGTACGACGGACGAAGAACTTCCTTGTTCTCGAAAATCGGTTCACCTGAGAGAAGGTCGTCGAACAGCCCACGGCTGTCACTGCCACCGTCGTCGAGAACAACTTCGTCAAGACTCACGTCAGTCGAAGAATCATCGTCCGTTTCGCCGTCCGTTGACCCACTCGGGCCGATACTCTCGCGGATGTCGATATCTTCAGCTGTGACCGGCTCGTCATCGTCAGTGGCCGGGTTCTCGTCAGTGGGTGATCCCTCGCCATCGAGTGCCTCTTCGGACTTCGCGTCCCCAGACACTGGTTCTCCAGATGTTGTGTTTCCTCCAGACGCCGCAGACGATGAATCGTCCTCCGTGGAGGCCACGTCGTCGGTGTCGGAGTGGTTTATCTGCCGTGTGCCGTCGTCTCGTTTCGGTGTGTCGTCATCCATATGTGAATCCCCCCTGTTTCGACTGGAATACACTCCGTCAGTGGCCCTTAACCGTCGAAACACCGCATGAGACTGCGGTATTCCACGAGAGGCACGACAGTGGAGCGTCCAGATGATGCAGACGAACCAAACGAACAGGTGCTACAAAAAACTTGTCTATCAGTTCCTATCGTGTTCCGTCGAGGGCAAGCGAGCGGACAACGTAAGGACAACACTGTGGATTAATTATTGTTATTGTTATTGTTATTGTTATTGTTATTGTTATTGTTATTGTTATTGTTATTATTTCGATTTATTCTAATGTGTAGAAATAATTGGGGAGTGGTTGCTCGAGTTGAAAGGAGGGGTCGAGGGGATTTCAAGGGGAGTGTTTCGGGTCTAGATCACTGAGTATAATGGGTTGTACTAGCTGAGATTGGGCTTTTTGGTGGTCGGGATTGGCTATGGACTCGAAACGGTGGGGTGGGTGACCTCCCCCACCCCTTCGTTTCAGGTCGAGACGTGAAAACAGGGGTGGGGGGGCCTCGAACCGACTATTTCGAAGCGAGGGTTTTATCATGGATACCGTTCAACAGGACCCGTAGTAGAGAAGAATAGTATTTTGCAACAACTATCTCTTTGTATTAATGCGCCACTAGTGTTCTCCACGAGCCACCGGGGGTGGTCTTTTCGAGTTCCACCCGAAACGAAGGGGTGGGGGTGTTCCGCCGACACTACCCCCAATTTCACTTCGAACGACAGTTCCATTCGGATATACATTGGTAGTCGTTACGATGACGGTTCGAATCGGCTATTTTCACGACCCTACTCTCACATCAGTTCGACCCGAAACACCGGGGATGGGGACGTTTCACTTCGAACTGAAGAACAAGCTCAACTGAAAGGGAGACACACTCTCGACAGAAGAGAAGCGCCAGAACCGATGATACTTATTAATCTAGCCTCTTGTTACCATATGTCGTGGTGATCACCATAAGACGTGGAAACAACGTCTTTGTCAGGATTCTCCCCATATCGTGTCAATGCCGACTGTCTCGTGTTAATCTCGAAAATATTCGTATGCTCTTTCTGTCGTGCGTTTTCGGTTCGGACTGTATGCTGACGTTAATTCGGATTCGGTCTGATAAAGGAGACGTGAATGTGACCGGCGTCTGACGTAGTGCTTAAGTGACCTCAGAAATGTGAGTACTCCATACGCCCCTCCACGACGATAACTCGGGAGGTGCGGGAGGACAGGATGGGACTGCTCACAGAACTTAGAGACAGCATTTCACGGGTCGTCGACCGCATGTTCTCGGACGCAGAGCCGAGACGTATCGGCATCTATGGACCGCCGAACGCCGGGAAGACGACTCTCGCAAACCGTATCGCCCGTGACTGGACTGGTGACGCCGTCGGCCCCGAGAGCCACATTCCCCACGAGACGCGCCGCGCGCGTAGAAAGGAAAACGTGGAGATTGAGCGCAACGGGAAGAAGGTCACCATCGACATCGTTGACACGCCCGGTGTGACAACGAAAGTCGATTACAAAGAGTTCCTCGACCACGATATGGAGAAAGACGACGCCGTCCGCCGGTCCCGTGAGGCCACGGAAGGCGTCGCCGAGGCCATGCACTGGTTACGCGAAGACGTTGACGGCGTCGTTTACGTGCTTGACAGCACCGAAGACCCGTTCACGCAGGTCAACACGATGCTCATCGGCATTATCGAGAGCCAAGACTTGCCCGTACTCATCTTCGCGAACAAGACGGACCTGGAGGAATCGAACGTCCAACGCATCTCCAACGCGTTCCCGCAGCACGAAACGGTCCCGCTTTCCGCGCTTGAAGGAAACAACATGGACGAAGTGTACGACAAGATAGCGGAGTACTTTGGGTGAGTACTGTGCCTGAAGTCACAACCGGCGACAACGGGGTACAGATCGACCTCATCAGCGCTGCCCGTATGGACGGGTTGGCGAGCATGGAGAAGATACGTCTCATCCTGGATGGCGTCCGCGACGGTAACATCGTCATCCTCGAAGAAGGCCTCTCGCCGGACGAAGAGTCGAAGCTCATCGAGGTGACGATGACGGAAATCAGCCCCGACGAGTTCAACGGTATCGAGATCGAGTCGTACCCACAATCGAAAGGCGGACAGGGATTCCTTGGCCGTCTGATGGGTAAAGAGGAGACGAAGAAGCTCACCGTCATCGGCCCGGCTAACCAGATTCAGACGCTCCACAAAGACGAGAACCTCATCAGCGCACTCGTCTCTCGGAAGTAGTAACGGACTGACAACGACTCGGCCCTTACGACGACAAAACGACCCACTAACCGACGCCGACGGCGCGTTTCGACGGACACTCGAACGCTCGGCGGCCGCGACAACAACAGACGACGAGAACGAACACACATGCCCCATCAATGTACGAACTGCGGGAAGGTGTTCGCCGACGGCTCGAAAGAGATGCTGTCGGGGTGCCCCAACTGCGGCGGGAACAAGTTCCAGTTCAGCCCTTCGGGATCTGACAGTGACGACGCCGCAGAGACGACGACCCGTCAGCAGACGTCGTCGTCCGGTACGACACCTTCGTCGGGAAGCGCCGCCGATGCGACGACCGACCGGGAACCGAATACGAATCGGGAATCGGCCTCGGACGATACGGCAGGCTCGACGACGTGGCAACGCGCCGCATCGCGTGCGGCGGACGTCGAAGAGCGACGCTCAGCCAACCAGACGCCGTCTGGGAGTGCTGACGATGGCGGACGATCCGACACACGCAGTCACAAGACACAGAACCGATCAGCGGACCAGACCAACGACAACATCGACTCCGCTCGTCGCAGCGAGAAGACGCTCAGAGAATGGGCGAACTCGCGCGGATTTGCGAGCGAAGTCGAAGACGCAAACGACGAGACGACACTCAGGGAGAATCGCCGACGCACCGGCGACGCACAACGGCGTCCCTCGGAACGGCGGTCCTCCTCATCAGCACGGCAGTCCAGTCCGTCGGACCGGCAGTCCTCAGACGACGCTCAGAGCGATTCGTCGGTGCCGACGGATTCGTCTTCGGCGTCTCCTGAGACAACTGCTTCAAAGGAGACGAAGACACCGACCGGGACACCTGCTCCGTCGGATGAGCCTGCACCGTCCTCGAAGCAAGCGAAATCATCCGCCGCCGACCCATCGGTGTTCGGTGACGACGTGGAGGACGACGCACAGGCGAGTGCACGGTCCGACGTGGTCTCTCCCGACGAGATAGCCGCCGCACAGCCCGACGACCGACCGTCGGACGCGGACGGACGCGTTATCGAACCGGAGAGCGACGACCGACCGGATCTCGACGAACTCCGCGAGGAACTGAACGACCAGTTCGAGAGCATCAAAATCGTCGCACCCGGCGAGTACGAACTCAACCTGATGGAACTGTACGACCGCCCCGAGTACATTATCTCACTCCGTGAGGACGGCCGGTACGTCATCGAAGTCCCCGACACGTGGGATAGTCACGACGACGACCGCTGAGAGCCGCTGTCAGTCCCATCATTCGACCCTCTCGCTGCTTTTTCTCCTCTTTTTCCCTACTTCTCTTCTTCTCTCCGACCTCTTTCGTCTTTGACCCTCTCTCCGACCTCTTTCGTCTTTGACCCTCTCTCCGACCTCTTTCGTCTTCGGCTTTCTCCGACCCTTCCGACCTCTCTTCTTCGACTTCCTTCCGCCTCTTCCGAACCCCTTCGTTTCCACTCGAACTTTCATGGTTCTACACCATCCTACAGCTCGCACTTTACACTTCGCTGCTCGCACGTCAGTACCGGAGCTATCAACCGGTTGGTGAATTGATACACGCCCCGAGTCCGTTGTTTAGACGATGGCACCGTCTCTCCAGCGTCGCGCTCACGACGCACTGATGCAATTTCCGGCACTCTTGGCGCGACTCGGCCTTGTAGATCGGGAGAAGGGGTCACGCGCGTTCGACCTCGCTGTTCCGGTTATGGTCACGGGCGGGATGCGAACACTGCTTCGTATCGCGGACTTCCTGATGGTGAGTATCGCGCTCGGTAATGCGGCTGTTGCGGGTCTCGAACTCGGCTTTCAGTACTACTTCATTCCGTTCGGACTTGCCCTCGCGTTGACCAGCGGGACGATCAGTGTCGTCTCGCGGTTCGTCGGCGCGAACGACTACGACGCCGCTGATTTCGCGGTGAAACAGTCTCTGTGGCTCGCATTGCTCATCTCAGTCCCTATCTCTATCGCTGGGTGGATGTACGCGAGACCGCTCATCGCTCTCTTGACGAACGACTTACAGACGATCAAACTCGGGAGCGCGTACCTCCGAATCGTCATGCTCTCGGTGGCGTTCCGCTTTTGGAGTATGATTGCCGCGCGCGCACTCGCTGGCGTCGGAGATACCCGGACACCGATGTACGTCCGTCTGCTCACCCTGCCGACGAACATCATCCTCAACGCCGTCCTCATCTTTGGTCTGTTCGGCGCGCCAGCACTCGGCGTCGAGGGTGCGGCGTGGGGCACTGTCGCCGCCAACACGCTCGCAGCGGTCATCTTCTTCGTCCTGCTCGCCTCTGGCCGGTGGGACGTGCGCCTCCGCTTCGGGGGCAAGCAGTGGGATTGGGATGTGGTCTCCGAAATCGTCCGTGTTGGCCTTCCATTAGCTGGAACTCGACTCTCCAGAACGTTCGGCCGCTTCCCGTTTTTGTTCGTCCTTGGCCTCCTCGGAACCAACGTCGTGGCCGCCTACGCTATCGGTCGGCGCGTGATGCTCCTCGCTCTCATGCCCGCGTGGGGCTATTCGACGGCCGCCTCGACACTCGTCGGGCAAGCAATCGGCGGCGGCGACGACGGCGAGGCAACCGAATACGGCTGGCAGACGCTCCGTATCGCACTTGTGACGCAACTGCTCATCGCGGCGGCCATCTTCGTCGCCGCCACGCCAATCGCGCAGGTGTTTGGCGCGAGCGATATCCCGCTGACGGCACGGTTCATTCGTGTGTTTGGTCTCGGGGTGGCTGGATTCAGTGTTTCGCGGACGATGCGCGGCGCACTCCGCGGCGCAGGCGATACCCGGTGGCCGCTCTACGGCGGCCTCGTCGGGACGTACCTTGTCCGCCTTCCCATCGCGTTTCTCGCCCCCGGTGCTGGATTCACCATCGCAGTCCTCGGCATCACCATCTCCCCCGGCCTCGACTGGGGGTTGTGGGCCGTCTACGCGGCTATCCTCGCAGATATGTACGTGCGGGGTGTCATCAACGTCGCGCGGTACTACAGCGGCAAGTGGATTCACGTCGCCCACGAGTCGAACGTCGGGTCTGCGGCTGACTGAGCCGGGTTTTCCCTCCCCGAATCACTCGAACCCCTCTGTTTCCACTCGAACTGAGGAGGGGATACGAAAACGAGTAATTTTCTCCGAATTCGACCGACGCACGAGGCGACTGTAACCGATATTGAAGCCTTTAAGCGCCAGCACTCACTGCGTGTCACTATGAGCCAAGCGACGAAAATCGTCATCGGAACCGTCGGTGTCGCCGCGTTTCTTGCCATCGCACTTCTCGCCGTCCTCGCGTTCGGATAACTCCAACCTGTGCGGACGGTGCGAACTGCGCGAAGGGTGCGGAGTCGCGGAGAGGTGGCTGTCGGCCGAGCACCTGAGGACCACCCCGCGATACCGAACACACTGCTGAAGGCGCCGCGGTTCGAACCGGGACTATGTTCGAATCTCGTGACCTCGCAGACGACGTCGCCGCCGTCCGCGATGAACACGCGCCGGATTCGCTCGTCCTCTCTGCGGCGGCGGACTTCGAGACGATTCCGCCCGCCGCGGCCGAGGATTTAGGACTCCTCGTCGATTCGCTCGATCCGGCGACGTATCCGTCCGAGTGGCTGCCCGAAGACGCGCCCGCACTCCTCACCCGCTACGCCGGGAGTGACTTCACTATCGGCATGCCCGGTGACGGGACGGTCGTCTGGACCCGCCAGACCGCCCCGCCGAGTGTCATCGCCAAAAAGCGCGCCGAGGGGACGCCGACGGACTTCCTGGATTTTCTGTTTGCCGAGGCCTTCGTCCAACTCGGGACTGACGCGCCTGAGCACTTCCTTCCTTTCTTCGGCGAGCAGTACCGCGAACTCGACGCTGCGGTACCTCTCTCACCGAACGAGGTCTACCAGATTGCGGCGGCGTTGTACGATGCGTGGGTTGGACTCCAGACGCGAGACGTGTTCGCCTCGTGGGAGGATCAACACCCGCGACTCTACGACGCGTGGTGGGACGCCGGACAGCGGTTAACCGGTCGGCTTGACACCCTCCCGCGCGCTGTTGCTCGCGGACAGACATCGTTCGCGGAGGCGACGGAGTACGCCTGTTCGGCCGTCAAACACGGACTCGACCTTCCCGCACCGTTCGTCGCCCTCGACACCGAGGCGTATCTCGAATACGGATCGAGTTACGGCGTTCGCTGGGCGCGGAAGACGTTCGAGCAACTCGAAGACGACTCTTCGGAGCGCACCGACGCAGTCGAAGACGAGGGGTGAATCGGTCGCGTTCTGCTCTGTGACGCCGCCCTCTCAGCACTCGCTGACGCTGCTCTCTCAGCACTCGCTGATGCTGCTCTCAGAACTGACCGGCGTTGTCCGCTCAGAACTCGCTTGAGACGTTGCCGCCAACATCGAGTTCGACGACGCCCTCGAACAACTCGCGGAAGCGTTCGAGCGTCGGTTCCTCGTGAACTTCGTTCGAGAGGTGGAACAGGCCGACGGCGTCGTGTTCGTCCAATAGGTCGAGGAGTCGCTTCGTCGCCTCGTATGCGCGATCTACGTCGGCGTAGTAGGCCAATTCAGTCACTGAATCGACACTAACGCGGAGTTTGCCGTCGTGCGATTCGAGAAAGTTCCGAACCTGTTCGACGATACCGTCTAAGTCGTCTGGCGCAGAGACGTAGTGGACGTGGTTGGACCCTCGACGTGAGTACCCTCGGTCAACTGAGAGGGTGTCGAGAATCACCGCGCGGGACTCGTCTACGTCGTAGTGTTCGAGTTTTTGCTCTACCTCGCGGGCCGTCGTTCGGGTGGAGACGACGAGGAAGTGGTCGGTGTCTGTCTTCAGAAAATCCGTATCGATGCGGTCCGTCTCGCCGATACTCGGATGCAGGAGGAGGATACCTGTTCCGCCGGGAATCGTGTCCGGCGTGTTCTCAATGGCGAGGGTGTAATCCATACCGAATGCTCCGACTGCGTAACCTTAAGACTGCGGGTGGGTCTCTATCGCATCCTGCGGTTTCTAGGCGGGAGGTGGTTCTGTGGTCGGGTCGTTTGCTTCGTGGCGACCGTCAGAACACGCTGTCGGCCGTCGCCGCACCGATGACACTGAACACGGCACCGATACTCGTCGCTTTCAACGTGACTTCTAACACGTCGAGTTGGAGGCTCAACCCGAAGACGGTGAACGCCCCATTCCCCGTCATATCCGACAGGAACGTTCCCGGCGCGTCGAACGCGAGGGCGAGAATGAGTACCGAGAGATAAGCGACGAGGATAAGCGAGACGAACCGAACTGGGACGCCGAGCAGGTCACGTTCGCGGTCGGGATCTCTGTCGTCTGCCTTGTAGAGCGCACCATACCCGACAGTGAGAACGATGACGACAGTGAAGACTCCCTGTACGGCAGACATGCTGGCCGCGAGACTCCATACCTCTTCGGTGACGACGAACGGTCCAGCGAGGAGGAAGCCCCCGACGATCTGTTGGGCCGTATCCGAGAGCGCGAATCGGCGACGTACTCCGACCATACCCCGTTTGTGAGACGGCTTTGTATAAAGCGTCCGGCGGAGACGACGCACCCGAAACCCGTCACGTTTAGTCGCTCGCCATCGACACGCTGGACATGAGCGTCAGAGACGAATTCGATGCGTGGGCGGCCGACGGCCGCGACAAGGGGATGGAAGACCGACACTGGCACACGGCAAAGCACGTCCTCGCACGGATGCCCGTCGAACCCGACGACGTGGTGTTGGACCTCGGATGCGGGAGCGGGTACGCGGGACGCGCCCTGCGCGAGACGAAAGAGGCAGGCCGCGTGTACGGCCTCGATGGGTCGCCGGAGATGGCACGAAACGCCCAGTCGTACACCGACGACGAGAAAATCGGATACCTCGTCGGTGACTTCGACGAACTCCCCTTCGCGGACGACAGCATCGACCACGTGTTCTCGATGGAGGCGTTCTACTACGCCGCCGACCCACATCACACGCTTTCGGAAGTCGCGCGCGTTCTCCGCCCCGGTGGGACGTTCTTCTGCGCGGTCAACTACTACGAGGAGAACGTCCATTCGCACGAGTGGCAGGAGAACATCTCCGTAGAGATGACGCGATGGACCGGCGAGGAGTACCGTGAGGCGTTCCGCGAGGCCGGTCTCTTCGTGGCCGAACAGGACAACATCCCGGACAGAGAGACGGAAATCCCCGACGAAGACGAGTTCCCGACCGACAACTGGGAGACCCGCGAGGCGATGGTCGAACGCTACCGCACGTTCGGGACGCTTCTCACCGTCGGCGTCTCGCACTGATCCGCTGATACCACTTTCTTCCCAGCTGCCTCCCTGTTTTCGACTAACCCCTCCGTTTCGGGTGGAGATTCGTTACCAAACACGTCGCTCGACCGGTGGCGGGTCTGAACCAGTCGTAACCGATAGCGTGTTAGAATCCGCCGCGACCGCCGGTTCGTCCGCCGAAGCGCTCGATGACGACAAAACTGAGGCTCGTCACGAGCAGGAGTACGCACCCCATCGCCGTCGCGGGGCCGAGTCGTCGCCCGAGATAGCGCTGGACGGCGACGGGCATCGTGTAACTGGCTGATCCTTCCGCGAGGATGACCGTCGAGTCGAACTCGCCGATACTGATTGCGAACGCGAACGCCGCGCCCGCGACGACACCAGCGGCGACAAGCGGCAACTCGATATCGAGGAGGGCGCGAACGCGACTCGCGCCCAGCGTCCGCGCGGATTCCACGAGTTGTGGGTCCAATCCACCGAGGAGTGGTGCAACATTCCGCGTGACGAATGGGTACGCGCCGACGGCGTGTGCGGCGACGATGGCCAACGCGCCCGTCACCTGCACGCGCGTACCGAATACCTCGACACCGAAGACGAGACCGCGGAGGAGTCCGAGACCGACGACGATGCCTGAAACCGTCAGCGGTGCCATGGAGAGAGCGTCGATAATCTTCCGCCCGCGGAAGTCGCGCGTCGTCAATACGCTCATTACGACGCCCATCGGGAGAGCGAGCGCGAGCGTTCCGAGTCCGAAGACGAGCGAGTTCCGAATCGCCGTCAGTGGAAGGACTTGATAGGTGGCACCTGTCTGCTGTCGTTCGATGAGAAACCGGTAGTGGTCCAGCGTGAACCCACCTTCCGGACCGGTGACGCTGGCGAGGAGCATCGATGCGATGGGTGCAACGAATACGATCAGCGTGACGATGCCATAGATGACGAGAGCGAGCGTGGTAGCGAGTTCGCTCACGGAGAGTGACGACGGCAATATGGACCGACGGCGTTGCGGACGCGCGCCACGGCCGCTCGACTCTCGACTCGCCTCGTATCGGAGGTATGCGTACGTGAGTCCCAGCGAGAGAACCGTTTCCACCACTGCCAGCGACGCCGCCTCCGCGAAGTCGAGGTTCTGCACACCCGAGTAGATGAGTACCTCCACGGTAGCGAGTTGGGTCCCGCCGAGAGCAAGGACGATAGGGAAGGAGGCAAAGGTGAAAATGAACGTCAACGTCGCGCCGACGGCGACTGCCGGGAGGAGTTGTGGGACGACAACGTCGAAGAAGGCGCGATATGGCGACGCGCCGAGTGTTCGAGCCGTCTCAACGGCGGAGGCGTCCACACTCTCCCACGCCGCCGTCGTCACGCGGGTGATGAGCGGTGCGTTGTAGAAGGCGTGTGCGACGAGTATCGCCGGAAGCGAGTACAGAAGCGTTACCTTGGGAAGACCGAGCGCCGTCAGCACGTCGTTGAGCGTCCCGTTCTGGCCGAACGTGGCGACGAAGCCGATGGCGACCATGATAGAGGGCATGACGAACGGGAGGATGGTGAGCGAGCGAAGCGTCTCACGGCCGGGGAACTCGAAACGCGACAGAACCCACGCACCAGGGAGACCGAGTGCGACAGACGCAACGGTGGAGAGTAGCGCCTGATACGCGGTAAAACGGAACCGTCCCTGGAAGAACGGTGATGTCAGAACGTCTACGAGAGGCGTGAGCGTCCACGCTTCGGAGACGTACACGGCATCGACGAACACCGTGGCGACGGGGTAATAAAAGAGAACAATCAGAATAGCCGCGGTCACGGCGGCGACGACACCCAACGCACGGCGTTCGGTCCATCGAGCGAGTGCCGTGACGTTCATCCGTGTATCAATTACTCGTGTCTGTTGTCTGTGTTTAGTTCGTTGTCTCTTGCGTTCAGTTCCCGATGAACTGCCGCTCCCACGCGTTGGTCCAGTCGCTCAGGTTGTCTCGGAGCGTGTCGTAGTTGAACGTGACCGCTTCGGGCGGTGCCTGCGCGTATTTGCCGAACGACTCGGGCAACTCTGCGGTCGTCGTCGCCGGGTACTGGACGTTACGAACGGCGATTTCCGCTTGAATCTCCGGCCGGAGCATGAAGTCCATGAACGTCCGCGCGAGTTCGGGTTGGTCGGTGCCTTCGAACAGCGCCATCCCTTCGGGGTTGGCGTAGCCCTGATCGTTCAGGAAGCGCAGTTGGTGTTTTGCGAGGTCTTCGCCGGATTCGTGAGCGTACACTTGGTCGGTGGAGTAGGAGACGACCATCGGAGCCTCGCCTTTCGAGTAGGCGTCGTAGGAGGTGCCCCAGTCTTTGAGGACGCGCACACCGTTCTCCTTTAGCTTCTGCCAGAAGTCGAGGTAGCTGTCCCGGCCTTTCGCCTTGATGCTGTGCAGGAGGAACGCTTTGCCCGTTGCACTGGAAACGGGGTTCTGAACGAGTAAGTCGTCCGCGTACTGCTCTTTGAGAAGCCCATCGAACGTCTCCGGAGCGGTGAACTCGCTGTCACCGAACAACTTGTTGAAGACGAGGCAGATGTAGCCCGTGTCGTACGGGACGGCACGACCATCCGGGTCGAATTCGAGGGACTCTTTCACGTCGCCGCGGTTCGAGAGGTCATCGACAGACGTGAACATGGGCGAATCGAGGTTTTCGTCGATGCGGATGAGCATGTTCACGTCGAGACCGACGTAGAGGTCTGCCGCAATATCGACGCCGCGGGATGCGCGTTCGATGTAGTGGTTCACTTCGTTGTCGGGTGTCTCGTAGCGAATCGTCGCGTCGAACTCCGACTCGAACGTCTCTTTCAGCCACGGTCCCGGACTCGTACTCGGTGCGTCAACGAACGAACTGTACGTCCCCACGACCAACTCCGGCGGTTCCTCCGCTGCCGTTCCGGTGGTCGTTCCCGTCGTCGTTTCCGTCGCGGTTTCAGTTTCCGTTGCGCCGCTGTCCGTCTCTGTTCCGTCACCGTTGCCGACACAGCCGGCGAGGGCCGCAACACCGCTTGCGCCTGCCGCCGTAAGGAAGCTCCGTCGTCTCATTACTGAGTAGTCCCACTTGGTCATACTTAACCTGCGTCATCCTCGATGCTCGTCTTTCCTGCGGGTGTCTTGCGGAGGAACGGTTTTGTTTCTCCACGCGCACCTCCATGCGTGACACTCGAACGTCGGTACGTCTTCGGCAGTCTGTTCGTTCTCGCGGGCGTCGCCGCCGCGTTCCTCCTCCGCTCTGTGCTCGGCACCGTCTTCTTCTCTGTCACCGTCGCGTACTTGCTCTGGCCTGTTCGACAAGCGGTAGTCCGCCGTGGTTGGTCACCTCGTGCTGCGAGTGGTCTCGCCACTGCGGGTGCGTTTCTTGCGGTACTCGCTGGGCTCACACCGCTCGCTATCGTTGTTTACCTCCGTTTCGACTCGTTGACGACGCTCGTCGGTCTCCTCCCGTCGAACCTCAGCTTCGAACTGTTCGGGATGACGTACGCTCTCACACTCGCGGAAGTGACCACGTTCACCGTGGCGTATCTCAGACAGCTGGCAACGGTTGTTGCGGCAGCGACACCCGTCCTCTTGGTGAAGGTGACGCTGTTCGTCTTTTTGGTCTATTCACTGCTCTACCACGGCGAGGACGCCCAGCAGGCAGCGCTCGCCGTTGTTCCGTCGTCGTACCAGTCGGCTGCGAGAGCATTGAACAGTCGCGCGCGAGACACACTGTTCGCTATCTACGTTCTACAGGCCGCGACAGCCGCTGGGACGTTCGTCCTCGCGGTGCCCGTCTTCTTTTTCCTCGGCTACGACGCTGTCGTGACACTCGCCACCGTCGCTGCCGTCCTTCAGTTTGTTCCGATTGTCGGTCCGACGCTCCTTCTTCTCGGATTGGCTGCGTACCAACTCGCGCTCGGACACACGGTTCAGGCGCTCCTCGTCGTCACCGTCGGCGGTGCCCTTGTCGCGTGGCTTCCGGACGTTCTCATTCGTCCGCCACTCGCCAAGCAAACGGCTGATATCCCCGGAAGCCTCTACTTCGTCGGCTTCTTCGGCGGGACGCTCACTCTCGGTGCTGTCGGCATCGTCGCCGGTCCACTCGTCGTCGGTCTGTTCGTGGAAGCCGCGTCGTTGCTCACGACAGAACTCCACGCTGTCCCGGTTGAAGACGACTAAGCGCGCTCACTCCGCCGTCTCGATGGGGCCGCCGCGTTCCTCCCACTCGGTGAGGCTTCCCTCGTAGAACGCGATGTTCTCGTAACCCAGCGACCGCAACACGACATAGGTATGGCTGATGCGTCGGGCGGTGTTGCAGTAGAGCACGACGCGTCGGTCGGGTGTGATTCCGACTTCATCGAGAATGGCTTCGAGTTCGTCGGCGGGTTTGAGCCCGCGGGTCTCGTCATCAACGAGTTCGCGCCAGTCGAGGTTGACCGCGCCGGGCAGATGGCCTTCTTCGAACTCCCACGCCTCGCGCGTATCCACGACGACGGCCGCTTCGTCGTCCAAACTGTCGAGTACAAACTCGTACTCCACCAACGGCGAGTGCTCGGGATCGCGTATTTCGTACGTCGTCTCTGTCGCGTCCGTCGCCGCACTCGTCGTCTCGCGGTCGCGGTTCCACGCGCTGTAGTCGCCATCTAGGAGGTGCAGACGCTCCGTCGGGTGGCCGTACAGTTCGGCAGTGACGAGAAAGCGCGCGGCGAAGACGCCGTGCGTGTCGTCGTAGGCGACGAGGTGGTCGTCCGGGCCGATGCCCGCCGCTGACAGCAACGACTCCCACACGTCCGCACCGGGGAGCATCCCTTCGTCTCCGTCTGCCGACCGGAACTCGTCGAACGGGATGTTGACCGCGCCGGGAACGTGACCGATGCCGTCGAACTCCCACGCGTCTCGCACATCCACGAGGCGAATCTCATCGCGTCGTGACTCGACCCAATCGGGCGACACGACGACGGTTTCGTACATACGACGACGTTACCGCTACGGTGTCTTCAACCCGGTTGATGGGGGAGTCGTTCGCCGCGCGTCAGAGAAAGGAGAACATGTTGCCGATATTCGTTTGACACTTTTTGTGTGTTCGCCTTTCGCAACCGCTCGCATGCCTTGTGTCCGAGTGCTACCCATCCCGAAAACGTGTCATGCTCGGTTGATGCGGCAACAATATCCTCCTGACGTGATGGTGGGCAGTACACGCCGTGGATGGGGGGATTAAGCCGGATGCGCTCATAGGGAGAAATGCAATGTCAACTGACGGTTACGCGAAGGACGTTCTCGTCTCGCCGGAGTGGGTGGAGGACCACCTCGACGAGTTCCAGTCCGACGACCCGGCGTATCGACTCGTGGAAGTAGACGTTGACACCGAGGCGTACGACGAGGGCCACGCCCCCGGCGCTATCGGGTTCAACTGGGAGACGCAACTGCAGGACCAGACGACCCGTGACATCCTCACGAAGGAGGAATTCGAGGACCTGCTCGGCAGTCACGGAATTAGCGAGGATTCCACCGTCGTCCTCTACGGCGACAACTCGAACTGGTTTGCGGCGTACACTTACTGGCAGTTCAAGTACTACGGCCACGACGACGTTCGCCTGCTGAACGGCGGCCGCGACTACTGGCTTGAGAACGACTTCCCGCTGTCCGAGGAAGCTCCCGACTTCGACGCCGTCGAATACAACGCAAAGGGGCCGTTCGAGTCCATCCGTGCGTACCGCGACGATGTTCAGCACGCCGTAGACGAAGGCCTTCCCCTCGTGGACGTTCGTTCGCCCGAGGAGTTCTCCGGCGAAATCCTCGCACCCCCGGGACTGCAGGAGACAGCCCAGCGCGGCGGTCACATCCCCGGCGCGGAGAACATCTCGTGGGCCGCGACGGTCAACGCCGACGGGACGTTCAAGTCCGCCGAGGAACTCGAAGAACTCTACGCCGACCAGGGTATCGACGGCAACGAAACCACCGTCGCCTACTGCCGGATCGGCGAACGCTCGTCCATCGCGTGGTTCGCGCTCCACGAACTGCTCGGCTACGACGAAGTCGTCAACTACGACGGCTCGTGGACCGAGTGGGGCAACCTCGTCGGCGCGCCCATCGAGAAGGGCAACTGAGACCGTACACAGGGCAATTAAACGCCCGCACACCCCGATCTGATTTTTATGCGATGCCGCTCCGAGTCGCTGTGCTTGCCGACTAGCCGACGATGACCGACGCGATAGCGGGCGTGAGGAACGCCTCGATGAACGCGGCGACGACGAACAGCGTAACCAGACCGAGAAGGACTCGGTAAGTCCGTCGAAGTGCCGCTGCGAGGCCGTCAGCATCGGTCTGTCCGCGGGCCGTGCGGTAGCCGACGCCCCCCAACCACAGACCGAGGCCGCCGCCGAGGACGAGCGCCGGAACCTCGATGATACCGTGCGGGGCGACCAACGCGGTGAACGCCGTCGGGTCGAACACGCCGCCGAGTGCGCCGATGAGAACACCGTTGAAGACTAAGTTTACCACCGATGGAACGCCGACGGCAACGCCGCTGTAGGCGGTATCGACCGCGACCAGCCAGTTGTTCACGGCGAGATTGACGAACGTCCCGACCGGCAGCGACCCGAACACGTTCGAGATCTCCCCTTGAACCGGGAGTGACGGACCGTACGGTGCGGTGGTCGCCCATCCGCCAACGATACCGGCACCGAAGATGACGGCCGAAGCGGCGTTCGCCAGCGGGTGATCGCGGACGAACGCGCCCAGTGCCCGCAGTCCGCCGCCGAACGCCTGCCAACCCCGATTACCCAGGGATGGCGTCTCGTGAGCAGATAAGTCGCGCTCGGCATATAACGCCGTCTTGAAGCCGTCGAGCACTGGTCGAAGCAAGACGAGTCCGACGAGTGCAGTCACACGCGGTGCCTCGCTGAACGACGCCGCTGTTAGCACCACTGTGCCAATAACTCCGACACCGAGGGCGACGGCGATGTAGCCGACGAACGCGCCGGGACGACGGAACGGAAATTTGACGCTCTGGCGGATCGCGCCGGCCGTTCCGACATCATCGACGACGATAGCCTGTTCGGTGAATGCGAACAGTGCGAGTACGATCAGTACCAACAGCAACGAGAACAGACCGCCGAGGACCATCCCCACGACTCCGACCGCGCCAGCGACGGCAATGAGTCCCAATCCGAGAATCCCGATAGGAACGGTAACGACAGCCAGCGCACCGAAAAGAAGGAATCGGACGCCGAGGAAGGATAGCCAGTTTTCCCGTGTGCCGACGATGGCGGCGCGAACGCCGTCTTCGTCGCGCAGTAGTCCGACAATCGCGTTCAGCACTGTGGCTCTTGCCAGCACTGAGGCGACGAACGCGAGGATGAGTGAGATGAGAACGCCGCCAAGAAGGAGTAATACAATCTCCGGCGAGATGAGGCTCTCCATCGCTTTGGTCACCTCCGGCGGGGGTGATTGGGAATCTATTGTGGAGAGATCAATATCCTTGAGCGTCGTGAGGAGATCCCCGAGACGGCCATCTATCGAGATGAGGGCGAGCGCGGCCAACCCGGCGAGCATAATCGGAATGCGGGCGATACCGAACAACCCCGTAGTGAGGAGGTAGACGGGAAGCACCGACGCGGAACGCTCTGAGAGCATTCGAACACCAGCGCGGAGGGCAGTTGAGATATTCACGGTCGCTTCGTCTCAGTGAATCATCATAGGATTACGGGTGTCGATGGCTACAAACGGGGACACGTCGTACCACGACTCATGAACGGAGACGACCTCGTAGACCGAATTCGTGACGACCACGAAACAGCCTTCTCTCGTCTCGGGTCCTCGAAGGCGCTGTACGCTCTCACCGGCGGGGAGATGGAGGCCGATGCGGTTCGAGCCGCCGCCGCGGACGACCAACACGCCGCCGCGGACGTGCTCGAAGACTGGGCGATGGTCGAACACGGCGACGCCGCGGTGCTTCTCGCGGACCTCGCAGACGAGATGCGCGACCACGCCGAGTCGGCCGAACCCGACGGGTACGACCGCGGCGACGACCCCGCGCTGTACGACCGTCTCGCATTCGAGGACGACACACCGGGCCGCATCGGTGGTCTCCTCGGTCGCTACCTTGTCGTATCCGAGTACGCCGGACAGATGGTCGGCTTCTTCGTCGGTGACGCCGACCCCACGACCGCCTCCGAATTCCGCACGCTTCGCTCCGCGATAGAAGACGAACGCGACCGGGTCGTCGAAACGCTGGCTGAAGTGTGCGAGAGCGACGATGATTGGGACGCCGCACACGAGGCCGCAGACGCCGTCGTCGAGGCGGCGTACGACGACTACGTCGAAACGCTCGAACGCATGGGCGTGAAGCCGAAGAACGTCTGCTAGACTCCTACCGTTCTTTTCGGGAGTCCTCGGCGACGAGGAAGCCGTTGCCTCGAATCCACGAACAAATCTTGACCAAAGAACGGCCGCGAGCGAGCGACTGCGAGCCTCGAGGTACACACCCCCACACCGCTTTTAGATGACTTTCACACAGTTTCTCCAGGTGGACAAGGCGAGTGCCTCGGGGCTTGACCCCGAGGTACTTCACACTGCACGCTCACTGCTCTGCATCGCTTCCGCTCTCACATCGCTCTCGCACCAGACAGAACCCGTTCGTTTCCGGTACACGCTGCACGCTTCTCTCCAATATCCTACGTCTGCACCCGCTTCTAGCCCGTGCAATCTCTGAGAATGGGTTTCAATCTCCACCCGAAACAAAGGGGTTAGTGAACCTGTCTCAAACGCCTTCGACGCCCTCGCGGTACTCCGACACTTTGTCGCGGGCGGACTCGACGCGTTCTTCGATGTCCTCGGAGGCTTGCTCTGCGATTTCCGAAAGGGCGTTCATATGTCGTGCCAACCGGCCGTGATCCGGCCCTCGGTCCGCCTCTGCGAGCGCTGCTAACGCGTCAGCTTGGTCGCTGATCCGTTCCCGTAGTTCGTCTTCTGCGGTGTCTGCGGCATCGCTCAGTTCCTCGCTCGCCGCACTGAGTAGTTCACGTGTCATGCTGTATCATATGGTTTCTCCGCGCAAAACACTTGCCACGGCGGCCGTCTTCGCGTCGAACTCGGACGCGCTTGATGCGGTGGAAAACCGGGTGACCGACCGTCTCAAGTACGTGTAACCCGAACCGAAGACCGATGAGTGACACGTCCGGTTCCGGCGGTGCCCTGACCCCGGACCACCCTGAGGTGGACCGCGATTTTCGCGTCGATGCGCCGTTCGACCCCGCCGGGGACCAACCCGAAGCCATCGAGCAGTTGGCCCGCGGGTTCGAGGCGGGAATGGAGAAACAGACGCTCCTCGGCGTCACCGGGTCGGGGAAGACGAATACTGTTGCGTGGACCGTCGAAGAGATTCAAAAACCGACGCTCGTCATCGCGCACAACAAAACGCTCGCCGCGCAGTTGTACGAGGAGTTCAAGAATCTCTTTCCCGACAACGCAGTAGAGTACTTCGTCTCCTACTACGACTACTACCAACCGGAGGCGTACATCGAACAGACGGACACCTACATCGACAAGGACATGTCCATCAACGAGGAGATCGACCGTCTGCGCCACTCGGCCACTCGGTCGCTCCTCACCCGTGATGATGTCATCGTCGTCGCCTCTGTTTCGGCTATCTACGGTCTCGGTGATCCCGCAAACTACACCGATATGTCGCTCCGTCTGGAGGTGGGCGACCGGATGGACCGCGACGACTTGCTTCGCCGCCTCGTCGATCTGAACTACGAGCGAAACGATGTGGACTTCCAACAGGGGACGTTTCGCGTCCGCGGCGACACCGTCGAGGTGTTTCCGATGTACGGCCGCTACGCCGTCCGCATCGAGTTCTGGGGCGACGAAATCGACCGGATGCAGAAACTCGACCCGCTCCAAGGAGCGGTCAAATCGACCGAACCTGCGGTTCTCATCCACCCGGCGGAGCACTACTCTATCCCGGAGGACCAACTCGAACAAGCGATATCCGAGATAGAGGAGTTGATGGAAGAGCGCGTCCGGTACTTCGAGCGGCAGGGTGACCTCGTCGCCGCCCAGCGAATCGAAGAACGGACCACGTTCGACATCGAGATGTTACAGGAGACGGGCTACTGTTCCGGTATCGAGAACTACTCCGTCCACATGTCGAACCGGGAGTCGGGCGACGCGCCGTACACGCTTCTCGATTACTTCCCCGACGACTTCCTGACGGTTATCGACGAGTCCCACCAGACGCTCCCACAGATTCGCGGGCAGTTCGCGGGCGACAAAGCGCGGAAAGATTCGCTCGTGGAAAACGGCTTCCGTCTTCCCACCGCGTACGACAACCGCCCGCTGACGTTCGAGGAGTTCGAGGAGAAGACCGACCAGACGCTGTACGTCTCCGCGACGCCCGGCGACTACGAACGCGAACACTCAGAGCAGATCGCCGAGCAGATTGTCCGTCCGACCCACCTCGTAGACCCGAAAGTCGAGTTGGCCGACGCCACAGGGCAGGTGGACGACCTGCTGGATCGGATCGACACCCGAATCGAACGCGACGAGCGGACGCTGGTGACGACGCTCACGAAGCGGATGGCCGAGGATCTGACCGAGTACCTCGAAGAAGCGGGGGTAGACGTGGCGTACATGCACGACGAGACCGATACGCTGGAGCGCCACGAACTCATCCGCGACCTCCGACTCGGACACATCGATGTCCTCGTCGGTATCAACCTCCTGCGTGAGGGCCTCGACATTCCTGAAGTCTCCTTGGTTGCCATCCTCGACGCCGACCAAGAGGGCTTCCTCCGCTCGACGACCACGCTGATCCAGACGATGGGTCGGGCGGCCCGTAACGTCAACGGTGAGGTCATCCTCTACGCCGACGAGACGACCGACTCCATGGAGGCGGCTATCGAAGAGACTCAGCGCCGTCGCGCGATTCAGCAAGCGTTCAACGAAGAACACGGCTACGAACCGACAACCATCGACAAAGCCGTTGGCGAGACGAATCTCCCCGGAAGCGAGACGAGTGCAACTCGGTCGGCATCCGAGCAACCGACCGACGAAGACGACGCGCGCGAACAGATCGAATACCTCGAAGACCGCATGCAGGAGGCCGCAGACAACTTAGAGTTCGAACTCGCCGCAGACATCCGCGACCGCATCCGCGACCTGCGGAGAGAGTTCGACCTGTTTGACGAGGAGGAGGGCGTCGAACCCGAGGCGGACCCACTAGACGACGGTGTCCCCACGGACGACGATGGCCTCGCACCGCCGGACGATTTCTGAGACCGACTTCGACGTTGGTAGGGTTCTCGAACGCGAAATCGTCCGTCTAGCGGTCAATAAACAGCTCTCGCTCCTCGCTTGGTACTGAGTCACGAATACTGTCTGTAACCTCAAGACTTTTTACTGGTTCGTCGTTATGGCCGCGTCACGATGGTTTGCCATTCGACGAACCATAGCGTCGAACTCGACCGTCACGTCCCACTTCCGACGGGGGGTATATCCTGAATGCCTGTTCGCACCGATGCCGTACCGAACAGCCCCGATGCACTCGTTCTCTCACCCCGGCCACGAACCGACGTGAGCGGTCTGGACAACTAATACAGTACAATGAATATTGACTCCTACAGTCGGCTACAGAAGTCGTTCTTGAGACATCAACACCTGTTCGTCCTCATCGCTCCCGTCGTGTTCGTTACGGCCGTCCTCTTGTGGGCCCCGACGGACGGCGCGGGCGGTTTGGACCACTGGCTCGAATACTGGTGGTTGTTCCCGGTGTTCCTCACCGGAGCAACCATCGTGAACACGGTCGGTATCAGCGGTTCGGCGCTGTTCGTGCCGTTCCTTATCTTCATCTTCCCGCAGTTTGCCCAACCGCTCTCACCCACGACCATCGTCAAGGTTGGTCTCATCAGTGAGGCGTTCGGCCTGTCGAGTTCGGCGGTTGCGTTCGTCCAGTACGGTCTCGTAGACCGCCGACTGGCACTGACGCTCGTCGGCGGGTCGGTTCCGTTCGTCATCGCGGGCGCACTGCTGTCATTCATCATTCCCGAGATGGTGTTCCACTCGCTCCTCGGTCTCGCGCTGTTGGCGTCGGCGTACCTGCTGTTCCGCGCCGACCTTGGACACGAGGGTGCGGGCAGTAGCGACGACTCCGAGGCGGTTGCAGACGGTGGCTCTCTCAATACGGACCTGCCGAACGACGCGGGGAAACTCGGACCGGCAGGCGTCCGCACGGACGACAACGGCACCGTCACCCGGGTGGACCGTGAGGGCGACGACTACACCTACACGCGCGGCGGATACCTCCGCCGGTTCGGTAACTACAGCATCGGCGGCCTGTTCCAGGGTCTCGCTGGGTTCGGCGTCGGTGAACTGGGCATCATCTCGATGCTCGGGACGAACGTCCCCGTCCGCGTCGCTATCGGTACAAACCACATCGTCGTCGCACTCACTGCCGTCCTCGCCTCCCTCGTTCACGTCTTCGGTGGCGGGTTGGTCGGCGGTCACTCGCTGAGTCTGGCGACGACGCCGTGGAACATGGTCGTCTTCACCGTCCCGGCGACGGTTATCGGCGGCCAGATTGCCCCCTATGTGTCGAACGCGCTGGAGACGGACACTATCAAGAACTTCGTCGGTGTTCTGTTCACCGTCATTTCCGTCGCGCTGTTCCTCATGGCTGCGGGCATCGCCTAATCGACACTCGATCACATACGACCCGGTAGCGTCCGGGTCCCGATTCGATTTTTGCCCGTCGTATGGTCGTCACCGTTAGGTTCCCGAATACGGCACCCGTTAGTGCGTTCCCGGATACGGCACCCGTTAGTGCGTTCCCGGATACGGCACCCGTCAGTTGCGCTACTTGACACTATACGCCTTCGCTCGTCTACTTCGGACTTGTTCGACGCTCGTAGAATTTGTCCCGTCCGCCGAGGCTCCGGCGGCCTCGCCGTCGGTTACGTATCCGACTCGGTCAGTCAGCCGTCCGTTTCGTCGCCGTTGAATCCATGTACCTCGCTGTAACGGTCCCGATTCGCATCTCGACGTAACGGTCGGGCCACGTCCGAAGGTGGCGTTTCAACCGAGCGATAACTCCCGTTTCGGCCGTCGTTGGTCGCGGAACCGACGCTCCCTGCGGCCCGGTCGAACCGCGTTCGTGGCTCATATGATAAATATGTGCATGATTGTTCATAAACGTTGTGCGACGAAGGCGGCGTTGTGTCTGATTCGGTGCGGTGTTTTAGTTTTCTTCTGTCTCTTCGAGACGTATTTCGGTGTTGTTGGTGTCGCCGTTCGTGAGTGATTCGACTCCCTCGGCGATGTCGTCTACGTCATCTAGTCCGAGGAGTTCGCGTGTCTCCATGTCGAAATCCTGACTCTCTAATCCCGGCGCTTCCTGTACGCTCGCGTCCGTGAGTCTGCGGCCGTACCGTCCGAGGAGACTGGTGAGTTCCTGCGGGAGGACGTACGTCGTGGAGGGCGACTCGCCGATGCGCTGCAGCGACTCCAGTCCTCTATCTACGATGGCGCGCTCGCCCATCGACTCGGCGGATTTGGCCCGAAGGACGGTCGAGATTGCGTCTCCCTGCGCTTCGAGGATCTGACTCTGCTTTTCACCCTGCGCGCGGATGATATTCGACTGCTTGTCTCCCTGTGCCCGTTCGACGGCAGAGCGTCGTTTCCCCTGCGCTTCCAGAATCATGGCGCGACGGTGGCGCTCCGCGGAGGACTGTTCTTCCATCGCGCTCTGCACGTCTGCCGACGGCTTCACCTCGCTCACTTCGACGGATTCGACTTCGACACCCCACTCGTCCGTCGGTTCGTTCAGTTCTCTGTGGATGCGGCGGTTTATCTCCTCGCGCCGCGACAGTGTCTCGTCCAGTTCCATATCGCCGATGACGGCCCGAAGCGACGTTTGCGAGAGGTATGATACCGCCGTCTTGTATTGGTCCACTTCGAGAAACGCCTTCTTGGCGTCCTTCACGCGCAGATAGACGACAGCGTCGGCGGTGACCGGCGAGTTATCTTCGGTGATCGCTTCCTGCGGCGGCACGTTCAGCGTCTGGGTACGCATGTCGAACGTGTACGTGCGCGCGACGAACGGCGGGATGATGTTTAATCCCGGTTCGAGGAGGCCGCGGTACTCTCCGAACACGGTCAACGCGCGCTTTTCGTAGGCGTTGACGATTTCGATGGCGCTGAGAACTGTCGCTACGAGAAGGATGAGGGCGAGAACGCTGATGAGGACGACAGGATCCAATCCGAATACCGCCAACACGGCGGCAAACCCGACGATCAGCCCGATTCCGGTCAGGAGCCAGTCCGGCGGTCCCTGAGCGGACATGCGGCCGAGTTGGCGGAAGAGGTTGGCCATACCCGTATTTTAGTCCCGACGACATTAAGCGTACGTCTCATTTTCACATGGAATTGTTCAGTACCCCGATTCAAGAAAAACACAAACACCTGGAATCATCTTTTAGCGATATTTGGCTGCGAATATCTGAGATGACCGGTAACCACGCCGATCCGTCGCCCATATTTGCACACCACGAAGCCGAGGAACGAATAATTATATAGGATGGCTATCAAGTTTGCAGTAAGAATGAGATTTCGGTCTGCGAACGAACGGACGACTCCGAGCAAAGAGTCCTCGTCCGTTCCGTCTATTCAAGAGCTGACGGGAGGCTCGAATCGAAATCAGAGTCGTGGTGGCGGTGGTTCGCTAACACCCCAAGAGTGTGAGTCTCGCTTCGGGGTAGAGATCTACATGGATGGGCTGGATACGAAGATTCAGCGACTGGCCAAGAAACACGGCGCAGATCAAGTTCGGCAGTGGGCCGACGAAGGCATGACCGTCGATACGATGGGCAAGCCACGCGACATGCGCGCGTTCCGCCAGCGTCAGAAAGAACGGCCCGCGGAAGTCCCAAAGGACATCGAACGCCGGAACGCTAAATCCGTCCAGCGCAGTCGCGGCGCGCATCACGAAGCAAGCAAGGCTGGTGACGCGAACGTGCCCGACTCAGTGCGAGACGTGATTTCCTCGCCCGGCCAGCAACTCGACACGAGCATCCAGCGCGCGATGGAAGATCGGATGGGCGACAATCTGGGCGATGTACGCGTCCACACGGGTCCATCGGCCGCGAAAGCTTGCGAGGATATCAACGCCCGCGCGTTTACCGTCGGCAATCACATCGCGTTCAACCACGGCGAGTACGATCCATCGAGTGCTGAAGGCCAGCATATTCTCGCCCACGAGTTAGCACACGTGCGCCAGCAAACGGGCGGCGCGGTGTCGATGCTTCCCCAAGAAGGCGAGTTAGAGATTGATCCTGACCCACGCTTGGAACGGGAAGCCGAAGAAACCGCCCAGCGCGTGATGCAAGGTGGGAAAATCGGCGTGCATCGCATGGAGCACTCAGACGTGCACGTTCAGCGGATGCCTGGCGCAGAAACCGTTCTTGGCGGTGCAACTGCATTGGTGGCCAGTCAGATGATGATTCCGAAGATGCTGGAGGAAGGCGAGCAGTTGCAGGAGATCCGGGAAAACTGGGATGATATTGACGGCCACGAAGTTGCCTATGAAGGGTTCAAAGCTCAAATGGCGGCTTACGCAAACATCATTCCGGGCGTCAAAGGCGTACGCGCCGCGAAAAACAACGCGCAACAGCAATTCAAAGAGAGCAACTTCCAAGACCGACTCGCCGAGGCCAACTTCCCGGACTCGTGGAAGGGCCAACTCGCTGAAATGGACCCACCAGAAACATGGCTCGACGAAGCCAGACGGGTTGCCCAAGAAGTGTCTGATGGGACTGGGTCGGGAGACCGGCCAGAGAGAGTCCCTTCTGCTGATGAGGTGAGCAAATGAGAGCAGTTCTTGGCGGGGAAGATGATGGTGGTGTCGGACTGAGAGTTATTGATAATAACGAAGTGAGTCATGGGATTTCTGTCAACTTCGATGGCGAAATCACCTACCACGAACAGGATGGCTACCCGGATGACCCGAGTGAGCGGACAAGAGCCGGAAACATCCACGTCAATCAGGCTCGCCGCTTTGCGAAGTACTGGGTGTACCGCAAGCGCGGATACGACACGATTCCCCCAACGGAGAACCCAGATCGGATCATAGCAGCCGCAATTGCTCTGACACCACTGGAACCCGAAACTGCGGAAACCCATTTAGGCGACTTTTATCAGCACTTCCAGAGTATCAATGGAACTGCTGACTCGCCGGTCGAAATGCCCGAGGGCGTTCCCGAACAGGGCGGTGGAACAGTCTATCAGAAAGACATCTACGTTGGCCTTGAAGACGAGACTCTGGGGACAATCGCGGCTGATCTCCTTGCGGATCCCAAACTGATGGAACTGGTCGGCAAGTCTGTCGGCGTTGGCGGAGAATCCCTGGTTGGAGCAGAGTACGTTCCGACCTTCAAAGAACTAATCGCAGAGGCATCCGACCGGGACTCTGATTCACTCCCAAGCCTCAGCGAGGGACTCCTACTGGAAGCTACTTCGGGTATTCATGTACACTGGGATGACCCGCCGGGCGAGTACCATACCCAATGGGGAGACCAACCTGACCTTGGTCGTGACCCGGCCGCCCGCATCGAAATCTTCCCCTTCGAGCCGGACTCGATTACCGAACTGCAGGCCCAAGTCGCCAGACATCTGCTGTGCCAGATTCGGGATTGCTACCTCACTATGGGAATCGCACCACCTGAGCAGTTCCGTATCCTCGGCCACGGTCGCCACGAAGCCACGGGGTTATACGCCAGCTACGACATCTACGATGAATACTTCGACCCCAACGCCGAGATTGACACGTGGTACGTAGAGAACACACCCGAAGGTGCCTACGAACACGAGCCCGCTAACAAAAACGTTCAAACCAAGGCCTGACCGGCCATGAAGTTATTCCGCAGTATTCGAGGGGTCCGCTAGCACGCAATGCAAGGCGGGAAAATCGGCGTGCATCGCATGGAGCACTCAGACGTGCACGTTCAGCGGATGCCCGCAGAAGCCGATGACGGAATGCTGTACGGAGCGGTCGAAGACCTCCAACAGCAAGTCAGCGAGCACGATGAGAGTATCGAGACCCACAAGACGAATATCAAGAACATCGAAGACCGCCAAGAGCAGATGATGGGAACGCTCTTGGAAGCCTCGCCGGGCGCACCCGAAGACTTCGATTGGCAAGGTGCCAGCATGAAGGGGGCGACCGGCGTAGGTGTCGGCCTCGGTATCGGTGCCATGACTGGGAGTCCAGAAGCGACTGGCGCAGCCGCGTTTATAGGGGGCGTTACCTCCATTGCCCAAACCGTTTCCAGAGAGTTTGTCGGGACAATGATGAATAATCGTCCCGGTGGCGAAGCCGACAAACTAGAGCAGATGTACTACGAAATGGCCGAGATGTATCAAGAGTTCATCGAGGCAAGGAACGATCATGGTGGTTCTGACCCGTATAGTGGAGGTGGTCAATGATGGAATCCACTATCGAAGGTGAAGACGAGAATTATGTTAAGGTGTATATTACAGATAACCTTGATTCAGAGCATGAATTGACTATTGACAAGAATTCAGGAGATATCCCGTACCACCAATGTGATGCGTACGCAGACGATGCCAATCGCCGTACCTCCGAGGAGAACGAATACAATAATCAAGCGCGACGCTACGCGAAGTATTACGTATTCGCCCAGCGGGGGTACGACACCGTCGAACATATAGAGAATCCGGCGTACGTGGATGCAGTGCGCCGGGCCATCGCGGACTTGTCACCGGCAGAATTCAAGCGGTACTTTGGAGCGCTCTACAGGCAACTCCGCAGCCACCACGACGACACCGAGCGACCTCGAGAACTCCCCTCAGGCGTCCGCAAACCGGATGCAGTCGTCTACGAACCAGAGATCTATCTCGGCTTAGAAGCCGTCGGTGAAGATGTCGCAGAGCGCGCCCAAGCACTGGCGACTGCCCACGGGTTCGATCTTGAGGAAAGTGCCGAAGTCCAGCCCGTTTCGGAACTCAGCGACGAGACGCTCAGCCGTTGGAAAGCCTTCGGAGACGATCTTGCAGCTATCGTCACTCGCGAGGACCTCACAACAAACCTGACGATTACTGGTGTTTCCGGACTCCACATCGGCTATCCGAATCGACTGGGTAAACACGAGGTCGATGAAGCCGACTCACCGTTCACTCACCAGGCTGATGCCCGTCTGTCACTGCTCCCGTACGCACCCGAATCGTTCGATGAATTCCCGGCATATCTCGATCACCACCTGCGCTGTCAGGTCCGAGACTGCTTCCTGAAGATGGGCGTCGTCCCGCCCGAGGAATTCCACGTCGTCGGCTTCGGGAAGTTCCGGGATTCCCGCCGTTACGACCACTTCGAGATGTATCCCGAAGTCCACAAACGCGACGGCAACCATACGCCACTGCTCGGATAGAACGCCGTCACGAGTATTCGACTGGATCCTATCTCTGCTGTTTCCGGTTCGGCGTATCTGAAGTGGCTCCCCGCAAGACACTTGCAGTTCGAGGATGACGTGGCTCCTATGTTCCCCGGAACGCGCGGCGGAATCGACGTGGAAGACCTTCTGAAACTGATCCTCGTCCTCGTCGTGATTTGGCTCGTCCTCAAAATCGTCGGCGATGTCGTCGGCTTCGTTACGCACCTTCTCGGTCCCCTCCAGCCACTTCTCGGTGTCGTGATTCTCGTCCTGATCGTTCTCTGGCTACTGGATCGAATCTGATCCCGTAGAATCCGACGACTTTTCACCCACGACACCGACGCTCGGACGTGTTCAGCCTCAACGTGCCTGTTCCCGGTCAGGTCGAACGCCTTGCGGGAGACCTCCATCCCGCGTTGACTCCGTTCGACGCCGTCCGCGACCGACACACGCTCGTCGTCAAGCGATTCGATACGAATCTCGATCCGGACGCTGATTCGCTCCCGCGACTCCGTGAACGACTCCGCGAGACGCTTCGCAGTGTCGCCCCGTTCGAGGCGCGAATCGACGGTATCGACTACTTCGAACGCCCCACACGCGGGGACGGACCGGTCGTCTATCTCCGCGTCGAGAGTTCCGGTCTCCACGAACTTCACCGCCGACTCTGCACGGAGTTCGGGACTGTCGAAGGAATGGAGGGTGACGAATATACGCCTCACGTGACGCTCGCTCGCGGGGGACGCATCGACGACGCGGCGGCACTCGCAGAACGGGAGATAGAAGCCGTTCGCTGGACCGTTGGGGAGGTTCGCGTGTGGGACTCGCGGTACCGCGAGGATGCCGCGCGCATTCCGCTTCGGTGAGCACTACTGTACCTGAAGTCCCCTATCGCGTCCGCAGCTCCCTATCGTGTCCGAATCCCCTACCGCGCCCGCAGTCGCATTCCCATCGGTTCTTCGGGATGCATCGTCAACGACCCGCGGAGGCTGAACGGTCGGTCGCGCACGTAATCCAGTTCGTACGCCTGCGCGACGGTGGCGAGGATGAGTTTCGCTTCCATCATCGAGAACTGCTTGCCGATGCAGTGACGCGGTCCACCGCCGAACGGGAAGTACGAAAAGCGCGGGCGCGACGCCCGCCGTTCGGGACGCCACCGGTCCGGGTCGAATTCGGTAGGCGCATCGTACCACCGCGGCGACCGGTGGACCACCCACTGCGGGAGCATGATAGCAGACCCCGATGGGATCCGATAGCCGCCGAGACGCACGTCCACCTGCGGTTCGCGGAAGATGACGTAGACGGGCGGATAGAGGCGCATCGCCTCCTGTAGCACCCGTTCGAGGTAGTCGAACTGCCGAACGTCGGCGACAGTTGGAGTCTCGCCGCCGCACACCTTGTCCACCTCCGCCTGCACTTTCGCCTCCGATTCGGGATGCTGTGAGAGCAGATAGAACGCGTACGTCAGCGTCAGTGCGGTGGTGTCATGGCCCGCCAACAGCATCGTCATCATTTCATCGCGTATCTGTTGGTCGGTCTGTTCACCGCGCTGTTTCGCCCGGAGGAGAACAGATAGGAGGTCCATCGGCGCGCCGTCTTCGCCTGCCACTGCGGCCGATGGGTCGTTTTCAGTCCCGAGTCGTTCGGCTACCACATCGTCGATGATTCCCTCCAGAATCGAGATGGACTGCTTGTACTCGCGGTTCTCCCGCGTGGGTGCCCAGTCAGGGATGAGAAACCGCAACGGGTCGGGTTCGAAACGCTTGCCGAGGGGTTCGAGATTCTCCTGTACTGTCCGGACGCGTTCGTCCGCAAGCGACGACCCGAACATGGCGTCCACGATTATTTTCACTGTGACGCGCGCCATCTCCAACTGTACGTCGCGCACCTCGCCGTCGTTCCACCCTTCGACCATGGCCGTCGCGTGATCGGTCATCGTCTCGCCCAGCGCTGCGATGCGCCGGGGGTCGAACGACGGTTGGGCGAGTTCGCGCTGTTTCCGCCACGTCTCGCCTTCGCTCAGCAGAAGTCCGTCACCCAGAAGCGTCCCGATGGCGTCGTCCTGAAAGTCGGGCTTGTGGAACTTCGCGTCTTCGGACACCAACACCCGTTCGATGTCGGCGGGGTTGGTGAGCATGTAAGTGTCGAGCGGGCCGAGACCGAAGTACACCACGTCGCCGTACGCTTCCGAAACCTGCCTCAGGAACGTGAACGGGTCCTTCGCGTACTCTCGGCTGTTTCCGAACAACGGCACGCCCTTCGGCCCCGGCGGTCGCGTACTCATCGCGTGGGGGTTAGCCTGGACGCGTATGAACGACTCGGATGTTCTAGTAGTTGACAGTAATGTGGTCGTTCAGGGTCGGGGTGGATCGCCGTCGTAGGCGTCGTGATCGCCGTAGAAATTCAACATGGCGAACTTCAACTTCTCCGCGGAGACGTCTACGATTTCAGCACGCTCTTCGGGCGGGAACGTCGAACGCACGCCGTACTTACCCATCTCGGAACTCGCGCGTGTGTAGCGTTTGTCCGCGAGGATGCGCACGCCGAAGTCGTCTGGCGACCGGATGACGCGTCCGAGCGCCTGCCGCGTCTTGCGGATGGTCGGAATCTCGACGGCGTAGCGCCACCCCGCCTCTCGCCGACTGCTGTACACTCTGTCGTAGGCGTCCTGAATCGCTTCCATCCGCTCTGAGAGATGCGGGTACGGCACGCCTACAACGACGACGGTTCTGGCATCATCGCCGTCGAAACTCACACCCTCTGCGAGCGTTCCCCACAACGAAGTGAGCAGTATCGCGCTCTGACTCTCGACGAACTTCGACCGGATCTCTTCAGTCGGCGTCCCTGATTCGTCTAAGAACAGACGGTCCGTTACATCCATCCGTGCTTGCAGGCGTTCGTGGTAGCGTTCCGCCTCGGCATACGACGGGAAGAATACGAGCGTGTTCCCCGGTGTGAACCGCGAGGCATCCGTGAGTACCTGCGTCAGCGTCTCTTGGGTCGCTGGTTCCTCGCGTTCGGAACTGAACAGTGCGGGCGTCTGCACGGCAATCGTGTGCCGGTTCTCTTCTGGATACGCCAGTCCGTACGCCATCGTCGCCGGATCCGACAGCCCGAGTACGTCTTCGGTCACGTCGAACGGCCGGAGCGTCGCCGACATGAGGATGCTCGCGTGTACCTCCTCAAACAGCGTCTCGGTCACCTCCCGCGGGATACAGGTGTACAGTTCGGCGCGACCGTACACTTCGTCGGTGCCGCCGTCGCGGCGAACCGAACACATGGGATGCTGGCCCAACTTCCCGCCGTCGGCCATCCACGTGTCGATGAACGTGGCGGCTTGGAGGGTCTGACACTCCTGTCGCGTCGTCGCCTCGCCATCTTTGTACGCTTCCTCGTACTCGTCGTCGAGGCGCTTGCCCAACTGGAGCGCTAACTCGACTTCCGTGCTGATCCCCCGGCCTTCGTATCTGTCGAGAAACGCGAGCGTCAGGTCGTCGCGCCTGTCGTTGTTGGCAATCGGTAGGTCGTACCAGTCCTCGCCGACCTGTTCGCGTTCGCCGAAGCCGAAAGCCTCGTCGTACGTTTCTTTGAGTGCATCGAGGAACGCCGAAATGACGTTTTCCGCCGAGTCGGCGCGGGAGTCGTCGGTGTCTTCGAGTTCGTTCAACGCCTGCTCTAAGGTGTTCTCGGTCAGCGCCCGACTGGCGTGGTCGCGCGCGGCCGACTCGATGTTGTGCGCCTCGTCGAAGACGGTGATCACGTCCTCGGGTTCGCGGTTCAACCATCGGAAGAACTGCTCGCGGATGTTCGGGTCCAACAGATGGTGGTAGTTACAGACGACGAGATCCACCTCTTCCATCCCTTCTTTCAGCAGCTCGTAGCCGCACAGTTTCCGCTGGTCGGCGTACTCGTAGATGTCCTCGGGGGTCCGCACGTCGTCGAACAGCCACGAAAAGAACTCGTCCGTGTCCTCGGTGAGGTTATTGTAGTAGTACTCGCAGATGTTGCCCTCACGCAGGTCTTCGAGTTCGTCTTCGAGCGTATCGAGCTCGTCGGTGACGGCCGTCCGCGCGTCCGCTGCGCCCTGCTCGCCCGCGCGCATCCGGTCTACGAGTGCGTCGGCTTGCTCGGACAGTTCCGCTTTGTCCTGCTCTTTCTCGACGAGACTTCGCGTCGTATCGCGGAGCGTCTGGCACTCTTGGTACTCAACGTCGATGTGACACATCGACGACTTCCCCTTGAAAACGACGGCGCGTATCGGCTCCGTTCGGGTGATGGCGCGCGCGTCTTCGACAAATTGGCGCATCTGCTGATGGACGTTCGTCGTGATGACCACCGTCTTGTCTTCCTGTCGGGCGTACTCTACGGCGGGAACCAACGCCGAGAGCGTCTTGCCCGTCCCCGGCGCACCCTCGACGAGTACGTCGCGTTCCGCTTCGAGGGCCTCTGCGATGCCGTCCATCGCTTCGCCCTGGTTCGGGTACGGGCGGTCGTACGGGAAGAACCGCATGTATCCGCTCGTCTCTGCCACGATGCGTTCTTGCGCGGCATCGGTTATAACGTCCCGGTTGAGTGGACGTTTGGTTGCGGGGCGTTTCGATTTATCACTGCAACCTTGACTCGCTTGCAGTCCGTTGAGTGCGACCGCGTTTCGTGCACCCGACCGGTCCTGTGCGTGGTGGTGTCCTGACCGAGAGAGGGTTATGCTCTCAGAGCGCTTCTATCCGGCGTTATGTCTACAAAAGCAACGACTGGATCAGTGGAACAGCAGCAACGAGATGAACAGTCGGAACTGACGACTGGGGTTGAGCGTTGGCAGGCCGGTGTGGTCGCCGGGCTTCTTGGTGCCGTCGCGTTCAGCGCGTTGTTGGCCATCTCCGCTCCCGCAGCGCTGACGGCCGCCATCCCGAGCATGTATGGCCTCTCCGGCGGCATGGCGGGAATGGGTATCCATCTCTCGCACGGGGCGCTCCTCGGCGTCGTGTTCGTGGCTGTCCTTCGCCTTTGGCCTGACCCCGGGCGCACGGTCACCCGCGCGGCGATTGCCGGAACCGCCTACGGCGTTGTTCTCTGGGGGATTCTCGCGGTGTTCGTGATGCCGCTTTGGCTCTCGGCGGTCGGGTTCGCGGGCGCGCCGTCGCTTCCCGCGTTCGACCTGATGAGCCTCGTCGGCCACGTGCTGTACGGTATCGTTCTCGGCGCGACATACCCCCGCTTGCGCCGGTAACGCTCTTTTCTAACTCGGACTGTTGTTCTCACTATCTACCTAAAGGTATCCCCGTCGTGCGGCGGCCACACCTGTCCGAGATGCCGTTATCTCATCGTATGGGGCTATGCTCAGTCATGGCAACGGAGGCAACCATGCAGACGGTTGAATCGACTTCGAACGATGACTGGCAGGCGGGCGTCCTCGCCGGGATTATCGGCGGAATCGTGATGGGCGCGATGATGGTGGTGCAGATGCGGTCCGCTCTCGAAGTGGCGATTCCGTCGATGTACTTCTTCAGCGGCGGTCTTGCGGGGTTCACTATCCACGTTGCACACGGGGCGATTCTCGGTGTCGTATTCGCGGCTGTTGCGGCCACACGGAACCTTTCGACGGGTCAGAGTCTCGGACTCGGTGTCGCCTACGGCGTCGCCCTCTGGGCGGTGCTAGCCGTCTTCGTCATGCCTGTTTGGCTCTCTGTCGTCGGCTCTCCGGCGAACCCGCCGCTTCCGAACGTGAACGTGACGAGTCTCGTCGGGCACGTCGTCTATGGCGGTGTGGTGGGTGTGGCGTATTCCGCGGTTCGCGACCGGTTCTGAAGCCGCCCCTTCTCGACTCGCTATAAAAATCAACCTCGCCTACTTATTCAACAGTTCGACCAGCAGCCCCTTCTGTGCGTGCAGGCGGTTCTCGGCTTGATCCCAGACCAGCGCGCGGTCCGATTCGAGCACGTCGTGACTGATCTCCTCACCGCGGTGGGCGGGCAGACAGTGCATCACCTCCGCGTCCGTCTCCGCCAGCAGGCCCTCGTTCACTTGATAGCCCTCGAAGGCGGCGATTTTCTCGTCGCGTTCGTCCTCTTGTCCCATCGAAATCCACACGTCGGTGTACACCACGTCGGCGTCGGCGACTGCCTGTGCGGGCGTCTCTGCGATAGTCGGTTCGCCACCGTACTCGGCGGCGTGGGCCAGCACTTCCTCGTCGATCCCGTACTCCTCAGGCGTGGCGACGGTGAGGTCCAGTCCCGCCATCGCACATCCGAGGACGAACGACTGGCCGACGTTGTTGCCGTCGCCGACCCACGCCGCCTGCACGTCCTCGAATCCGCCGAACGCCTCCCGTATCGTGAGCAGGTCCGCGAGCGTCTGGCACGGATGCGCATCGTCGGTCAGGCCGTTGACGACGGGCACGTCGGCGTAGTCGGCTATCTCCACCAAGTCCTCGTGGTCGAACAGACGAGCCATCACTACGTCCACGTAACGCGAGAGAACGCGCGAGGTGTCCGAGAGGGGTTCGCCGTGGCCGAGCTGGATGTCTTCGGGCCCGAGGAAGATGGCGTGACCGCCTAACTGCGTCATCCCCGTCTCGAAGGAAATCCGCGTGCGCGTACTCGGCTTCTCGAACAGCATGCCGAGCGTCTGGTCTTCGAGTCGCGGGTCCTCCTTGCCGGCCTTGATGGCGGCGGCGCGGTCTAACACGTGGTGCAGTTCGGTCGTCGTCAAGTCGTCGATGTCGAGAAAGTGTGTCGTTTCAAGCATTCCTCTCACTCCGTGAGCGTTTCGCAGACGTTGGTCAGCACCTCGATGGCGGCGTCGTACTCGGCCAAATCGAGATGTTCGTTCGGCGCGTGGTCGAGGTCCGAGTCACCCGGACCGTACGTCGCCATCGGGCAGTTCCACTCGCTGGCGAAGATGTTCATGTCGCTGGTGCCGGTCTTCCGCAGGAGTCGCGGGTCGCCGTCGGCGTTTCTGATGGCGACGCGGAACGCCCGCGCGACTTCCGTCCGCGGGCTTGTCATAACGGGCGGGATGGGCTTTTCCCAGTGAACGCTTCCCTCGACGAGTTCTCCCTCGGCGACTTCTTGGATATCTTCGATGGTGAGGTGGGGCGGCACGCGGAACTGCACGTCTACGGTCGCTTCGACCGCCAGTCCGTCCTCGGTCGGCCCGCCCTCGAAGTTCACTGGTTTCGTCGTCACCGTATCAAAGACGCCATCTTCGTCTTCCGCCTCGAAGAAGTCGGCGACGCGCGACCACCAATCGACGGCCGACTGGATGGCGTTGTTCTCCGGGCGCGATGAATGGCCGAGTTCGCTCGTGGCCACGTACGTCCCCGAGAGGAACCCGCGATAGCCGAGCGTGATCCCGTCCCAGCCGGACGGTTCGCCGTTGATTACTGCATCGGGTTCCTCGCGGTCTTCGAGCAAGTGCCACGCGCCCGTCGAACTCGTCTCCTCCTCGACGACGCCGACGAAGGAGACGCCGGTCTCGACGGCGGCGACAGCCATCGCTGCGAGGGGTCCGGTGGCGTCAACGCTGCCGCGGCCCCACAGCACGCCGTCTTCTATTTTGACGGGAACTTCACCGGGAACGGTGTCGATGTGCGAGGTCAAAAGCACCGAGTCGTCGGCGGGCGCGCGGACGTTTCCCACCTCGTCGATCCACACCTCGCGGTCGTGCGTCTCGAAGAACGATTTCAGACGCTCCGCGGCGGCAGATTCGTCACCGGACACGGATGGTATCGAGACCAGATCAGCAAGCAGGGCCTGCGCCTCGTCGAGTCCGTCGGTGAGGTCCGTCTGCACGTCGAACGCTTCGTCATCGAGTTCGGCGCTCATTTCGTCACCTCCACGAACGACTCGACGAACTCGTCGGCGTGGCCTTCGGTGACGACGAGCGGCGGTAACAGACGGACGACGGTCCGTCCGGCCGGAAGCGCCAACACCTGCTCGCTGATAGCGAGGTTCTTCAGCACGCGATTCGCACCGCGTTTCACCTGTACGCCGAGCATGAGTCCCTGTCCGCGCACGTCGCGCACGGGCAGGTCGTGTTCCTCGGCGGCCGCCTCCAGTTCGGCCTTCAGATACTCGCCGACGGCCGCGGCGTGACTCGGGTAGTCCTCTTCGACAATGGTATCGAGGGTTGCGTTCGCCGCCGCGCAGACGACGGGACCGCCGCTGAACGTCGAACCGTGGTTTCCGGGGTTCTCGGCGATCCAGTCTGCGACCAGCGTCGCCCCGAGCGGGAGACCGTTTGCGATGCCTTTCGCCGAGGTGAGGATGTCAGGGGTGACACCCGCACCTTCGCAAGCCCACAGCGTCCCCGTCCGGCCGATTCCGGTCTGAATCTCGTCAAACGCGAGCGCCGCGCCCGCTTCTTCTGTCAGCTTACGGGCCGTCTGTAGATACTCTGTCCCGGCGGGATGGATCCCCCCCTCGCCCTGCACGGGTTCGAGGAAGACGGCGGCCGTCTCCTCGTCTATCGCTTCGGCCAACTCCGCCTCGTCGCCGTAGGTGACGAACTCGACATCGCCAGCGAGGGGTTCGAACGGCTTCTTGTACTTGTCTTTCCACGTCATCGCCAGCGCACCCATCGTCCGGCCGTGGAAGCCGCGTTTGGTGGCGATGATCTTCGAACGATCCGTCGCTGAACGAGCGAACTTCATCGCCGCCTCGTTCGCTTCCGTCCCCGAGTTGCAGAGCCAGACGTTCTCCAGTCCGTCGGGCGCGACGGCGGCCAGTTTCTCGTACAGTTCGGTGCGAACGTCTACAGGGTACGACGCCTGCACGTACGTCAGTTTCTCCGCTTGCTTCTGCACGGCGTCGGTGACGGCGGGATGGGCGTGGCCGAGTGCAGCGACGGCGTACGACGCGCCGAAGTCGAGATATTCTGTGCCGTCAGAGCCGTACAGGTACGCACCTTCGCCGGATTCGATATTGATCGGCTTCTCGTTGAAGACGAATCCGCTCATGCGTCCACCTCCTCGGCGTCGGCGTCACTGTCGTCAGTCTTGTTGTCGGCCCCGCCGACTGCGGCGGCGTCCACGTGCGTCCCGCCGCCGTGGAGTGCCTCTATAATGGGGTCGTTCACGTTGGCGTCAGCGACAATAACCTTCATCGCGCCACCGGTCAGCGCCTCCTTTGCGGCCATGACCTTCTTCGTCATGAACCCCTCAGCGGCGGATTCGAGCGCCTCGAACTCGTCGGCCGTCGTCACCGATTCGATGAGTGTCGAGTCGTCGTCGGGGTCCTCGTAGACGCCCGATACGTCCGTGAGGACGACGAGTTCCGCACCGAGTGCGCCCGCGACGGCTGCCGCCGCACGATCCGCGTCGGCGTTGACCGCGACACCGTCGTCGGCCAGCATCGGCACGGTGACCACGGGGACGTAGGTGTCTGCCATGAGCGTCTCCAGCAGATCGGCGTTCACGTTGGTGATCCTCCCGGAGTGATCGCCGCGTTTGATCTTCTTTTTCCCGTCTTCGACGACGCGCACCGCGGATTTACGGGGTCCGGTGAGTAGACCACCGTCAACGCCCGAGAGACCGAGGGCGTCAACACCCGCTTCGCGGAGCGTCGTCACCAAGTCGGTGTTGAGTTTGCCGGGCATCACCATCGAGAACACTTCCATGGTGCGCTCGTCGGTGAAGCGCCCGACAACGCCCGACGGCGTCTCGACGTAGGTGGGTTCCTCCCCGAGTTCTTCCAGCGTGTCGTCTACCGCGGTCGAACCGCCGTGGACAACGACCACGTCGCGGCCGTTAGCGACGAGGTGTGCAACGTCTTGGACGGCACCGGCCGGGTCCACTGCTCGTGCGCCGCCGACTTTGACGACGACCGGCGGGTCGTCCGCCGGGACAGTGCCGCCGTCGGCGCAGAGCGTGGGTTCGTTGTCGGCCAGTTCGTCGTGTAACGCGGCAAGTTCGTCACGGGTGTAGTGTGTCATCGGTTGTGTGAAACTGATAGTGAGGTGGTGGTGCGGTGTTGTCGAGCGGGTTTTTCTTCGCGTGGGCAGTCGATTCAGGGCGCTCCGACCGGGTGCAGACCGGTGAACTCCAGCCCTGCTGTCTCCTCTACCCCGAGGGCGACGTTCGCGGCGTGGACCGCCTGCCCGGCGGAGCCTTTCATCATGTTGTCGATGGCCGAGAAGACGACGACGCGCCGGTTCGAGGGGTCGAGTTCGAAGCCGACTTCGGCCATGTTCGTTCCGGCCACGGACTTCGGTTCGGGATAGCGGTAGACGCCGCCGCCGCCCGCGACAGTGCGGACGAACGGTTCGTCGGCGTAGGTTCCCCGGTAGGCCTTCCACAGGTCGCCCTTCGAGACGGGCGATTCGGGGAAGACGTGGCAGGTCGCACTCGCGCCGCGGACCATGTCCACGGCATGGACGGTGAAGGAGACGGAGACGCCGAGGAACTGCTCGATTTCGGCCTCGTGGCGGTGGCCGGTGGGCGCGTACGGGCGAACGATGCCCGAGCGCTCGGGGTGACTGGAGGCGTCGCCGCCGCCAGCGCCACCTTCCGAGGAGCCAACTTTCACGTCCACGACCACCTGCTCGTCGCCGGAGAGAACGTCGGCGTCGAACAGGGGCTTGAGACCGAGGATAGTCGCCGTCGCGTTGCACCCGCCGGAGGCGATGAGGTCCGCTCCCGCGAGGTTCTCGCGGTTTATCTCGGGCAGTGCGTACTCGGCTTGCTCCAGATATTCGGGGCAGACGTGCCCGTCGTACCACTCGTCGTACTGTGCTTCCGTATTCAGTCGGAAGTCGGCCGAGAGGTCAACGACCGTATCCGCGGCGTCTTGGAACGCGTCGATGTGTTCCATCGAGACGCCGTGCGGCGTCGCCGCAAACAGCACGTCCACGGATTCGAGATCTTCCGGCGAGGTAAAGCGCAGGTCCATCTCGCGCAGGTTCGGGTGGACGTGGCCGACGGTTTTGCGCTCTTTCGAGCGACTGGTCGCCTGTACGACATCGAAATTGGGGTGCTGGTAGAGCAGGCGGAGCAGTTCGCCGCCCGTGAAGCCGGTTCCGCCGACGACGGCGGCGGTGTACTCGCTTTCAGTCGTTTCTCTCTTCATGCCGTCGCCTCTGCAACTTTCGCGTCGCCGTTCGCTTTCGTTTCGAGCCAATCGACCACTGCCGCGGGAACGTCCTTCTCGACGGCGTTGTTCAGCGCTTTGAACTCGACGGTGTGGTTGACCTCGTGGACGGTATAATCGTCTCCCGTCTCCATGAGGTCCACGCCGAGCAGTCCGCCGCCGACGGCGTCGGACGCCTTCTGTACGAGTTCTTTCGCGCGGTCATCGAGTTCGAACGCTTCCGCGTCCGCGCCTTTCGCGGCGTTCGTCAGCCAGTGGTCCGAAGAGCGAGTCATCGCCGCGATGGGTTCGCCGTCCACCGCGAGGACGCGGATGTCACGGCCGGGTTTCTTCACGAACTCCTGCACGTAGAACACTTTGTGCTGGTAGTGGCCGAGCGTCGCCTTGTGTTCGAGAATGGCTTCGGCGGCCGCAGGCGAGTCTATCTTCGCCATCAGCCGACCCCACGACCCGACGACGGGTTTGACGACGCAGGGGTAGCCGAACTTTTTGATGGATTTCATCGCGCTGTCGGTGGTGAACGCGACTTCGGTGTTGGGCGTGGGAACGCCCGCCTGCTCTAAGGCGAGGCTGTTTTTCACCTTGTCCGCGCACACGTCAGCCGTGTCGGCGGAGTTGACGACAGGGATGTCGTAGGCGTCGAGGAAGCGCGTCGTATACAGACTACGGCTCGTTGCGAGACAGCGGTCGAGGACGATGTCCACGTCTTCGAACGCCGCTGGCGGTTCCGAGATGTTGAACTGCTCTTTCCGGACGTCTATCTTCGCCACCTCGTGGCCGCGCTCGCGTAGCTCCGTGAGGAGGAGCTTCTCGTCTCTGCGGATCCGGGAGTAGAGCAGTCCAACCTTCATCTTACTCGCCCCAGTCCTCTTCGAGTTCGGGCGCTTCTTCGAGTGTCACGGGATCGACGGAGACAACTTCGAGTTCCGCGCCCGTGGCGGGACTATCCACGATTTCCCCGACTTCGACGTCTCCGGGGAGCTCTATTTCTTCGCCAGTGAGCGGGTCTTCTGCGGTAATGGTGTCTGCCATTGTACTCTCCGCTCGGCGAGGAAGAGACTTAAATCCACCGAACTTATCAGATAAATTAAGTAAACAGAGAGGGGTCTAACGGTGCTTATTGGGTCGAACAAACCGGCCGTGTGAAATCAGTATCAGATTTCATATGTTATTTGTCCCCAGACGGGGACGGTCGTCGCGGCGGTCGCGGGACTGGTCGAACTGGCGTCTGATCGATGCAGTGCGTGGCGGTCTGCGTCGTATCCGTTTCAGTCACGAGTAATCACCGCTACTTCCGCCGCTAGTTTCTCGGTCGCCGATTCGAGCGCGTCAGTGCGTGTGTTCAGTTCCGTGCGGTGGTCGTTGAGTTCGACCGTCGCTTCGTCGAGTTGCGCTGTGACTGCGGCGGGTGCGGGACCACCTGTGGAGTCACGGCTCTCGACGCTGTGGGTTGGGTCGAGCGTCTGCTGTACGTCCGCACGGCTCACATACTCGAAGAGGGACGCATCTAATACCTCTTCCGCGGATGCGTCAAGTGTTGCGAGGTCGGGCGTCCCCTCGGCGCGTTCGGCGGCGGCCGCGACGACTTCGTGCGCCGTGCGGAACGGCAGTCCGGCCATCGCCAGTGCGTCGGCGACGCCCGTCGCCGTCGAGAAGCCGTCGCCTGCGGCCGACTCAAGTGTCTCCTCCGGCCACGACGCCGACGACACCGCACCGGCGACGACGGCTGTCGCCTCGGACACCGAATCGACTGCATCCCATGCGTGCGGCGTCGCACGCTGGAGGTCGCGGTTGTACGCGCGCGGAAGTCCCTTCAACGTCGTCAGCAGTCCGGAGAGTCCGGACGCCGCGTCGCCCGCGGTTGCACGGACGAGTTCGAGCGTGTCCGGATTCACCTTCTGCGGCATGATCGAGGAGGTAGAGGCGTAGTCGTCCGATAGCTCCACGAACCCCTTGTTCGAGAAGATGACCAAATCCTCCGCTAATCCCGAAAGTGTCGTCGCGTGCGTCGCAAGCGCCGACACCGATTCGAGAAGGAAGTCGCGCGCCGACGAGGCATCCATCGAGTTGCGGAGGACGCCGTCGAAACCGAGCAGTTCTGCCGTCCGCTCTCTGTCGATGTCGAACGGCGTCCCGGCGAACGCGGCCGCCCCGAGGGGCGACTGGTTCGTCCGGTCGTAGGCGTCGAGGAGACGGGCGGTGTCGCGGGCGAACGCCGCTTCGTACGAGAGCAGATAGTGTGCGACGGTGGTGGGTTGGGCGGGTTGCAGGTGCGTGTAGCCCGGCATCACTGTCTCTACCTCCGCTTCGGCGGCATCAACGAGAGCCTCGCGGAGTGCGAGTGTCGCCTCGATAGCGTCGAGGAGGTCTTCGCGCAGGCGGTAGCGGATACACGTCGCCACTTCGTCGTTGCGACTGCGTGCAGTGTGCATCTTCCCGCCGTCGGGACCGACCTGTTCGACGACGGCCGTTTCGATAGCCTCGTGAACGTCCTCACCCTCGGGGAGTGCGGCGTGGCCCTCGCTCTCGACGTCGTCGAGGGCGGCCAGAATCTCCGCGGCTACGTCGGACTCGACGATTTCCTGCTCTTCAAGCATCACCACGTGCGCGCGATCAACCGCCACGTCGGCGGCGAAGATGCGCTCATCAGCCGCAAGGCTCGACATGAAGCCGCGGGCGGGGCCGCCGCTGAAGCGGTCGCGGCGAACCACGCCTTCGTCTCCTCCCTCCTCGTTCATCGTTTACTGTCCGTCGTTGCTCACGCCGCCGTCAGTGGCGAGTTCGGGCGCTTCCTTCTGTGCGGACTCGAACGCCGCGTTGGCGATGCGCGTCTGGAAGCCGTGGTACTTGGCGACGCCGGTGGCGTCCTCTTGGGTGATCCCGTCTACGGTTTCGGTGTTGAACGAGGCGGCCGACTCGGAGTAGGCGGCGTACTCGGACTCGCGGCCGACCGGACGGGCCTGCCCGCCTTCGAATTTGATCGTTACCGTGCCGGTCACCTTCGTTTGCGTTTGCTCGATGAAGCCGTCGAGCGCCGCCATCAGCGGTGCCTCCACGAGACCTTCGTAGCCCTTCTGCGCCCACTCGTTGTCCACGGTGGTCTTGAAGTCGCGTTCGTCTTTCGTGAGGACGAGCCCTTCAAGTGACTCGTGTGCGTTTAGGAGCGTCGTCGCCGCCGGATGCTCGTAGTTTTCGCGTACCTTCAGTCCGAGCATACGGTCTTCCATCATATCCGTGCGCCCGACACCGTACTGCCCGGCGAGTTCGTTCAGCGTCTCGATGAGTTCGACGGGTTCCATCTCCTCGCCGTCAAGGGCAACCGGGTAGCCCTCCTCGAACGTGATTTCGATACACTCCGTCTCGCTTCCGGGTTGTTCGGTCCACTCGTAGATGTCCTCTGACGGGACGTGTCCCGGTTTTTCGAGGTCGCCGCCCTCGACGGAACGGCTCCAGAGGTTCGTGTCGATGGACCAGACGCCGTCGTTACCCGCTTGCACGGGGAGGTTCTTCTCGTCGGCGTACTGCTTTTCCCACTCGCGAGTCAGGCCCATCTCACGGACGGGGGCGATAACGTCGAGATCTGAGGCACGCCAGACGGCCTCGAAGCGGAGTTGATCGTTCCCTTTTCCGGTACAGCCGTGCGCGAGGGCGTCACAGCCTTCTTCCTGTGCGACTTCGAGAATGGCCTCTGCGATCACCGGGCGTGCGAGCGCCGTCCCGAGTGGGTAGCCTTGGTACGTCGCGTTCGCGCGAACCGAGTCAAAACAGAGTTCCGCGAACTCGTCTTTGGCGTCCACGACGTGGATGTCCAGTCCGTGCGCGTCGGCCGTCTCCTTGGCCTCCTCGAACTCCGATTCCGGTTGGCCGACGTCTACGGTGACGCCAACCACTTCGTCGTATCCGTACTCTTCCTGTAGTAGTGAGACGCAAACTGTTGTGTCCAATCCGCCACTGAACGCGAGTGCCACGCTTGTCATGTACTTCTCTGTCGCTGTCCGGGGCTAATAAATTACACGGTGTTAAATAGAGAAATTAAGGGGTAGAGATGTCTATACGCAAGCTAAGAGCTTTGGAGTGAGTCCGATAATCCGTCGAAAGTGTAGTATAGTTGGCCCTAAAGGGCCGGTCGTCGTCGTCGCGCGCTCGTGTCGCGCGCTGGAAGAGAAATCGTCGTTTCGGACGCTGAAACGCCCGAAGCCGCGGCTCCCGAGGTGTCGCGGATAGCGACTGGTGGGAACCGCGTCATCAGGGAATCAAAGCGAGTACTGTCTATTAAAGGCTTTCGGCGGTGCAACGTTTGCCGTCCGACGCTCCCCGCTGTAGCCTTCGTCTACCGGGAGTGTCTGCGACTGCCTGCGTATCTGATTGCCGCCGATTCCAATATCAGATAACCGAACTGTCTGTTCAGGCCACTTTCGGTTTTGCGGGGAATAACGCGGTTACTACCTCTATTACTCGCTGAATTAACAGTGACTTACTATATCAGATTCTTGTGTAATTCTCTATTGAATCTGTATGATCGAGAGCACATCGTGGTCCCCGACACGCCGTGAATGGATGCGACAGTTCACGGAGAGGCGGGCAATCCCCGCGAAGACATCCGGTGGACGATGACACGGAAACTGCTCACTATTGTTCTGGTGATGCTCTTTCTGGGCGCTTCGAGTCTCGGTGTCGTCGGTATCGATGCGGCTCCGATGATGTCGGTCGAGCAAGCAACCCAGCCGTCCACCGGGGCCGGGGCATCCACGGAGATGCAGTCATCCAACGAGACAGAGACACCCAACGAGACAGCGTCATCTAACGAGACCGGCCTCAACGAAACGGAGCCATCCAGTGAGGCTGGGACATCATCCACGGAGCCGGGTGAGTCATCAAACGCGACAGGAGCGTCTAACGAGACGGAGTCATCTAATGAGACTGCCCCCAACGAGACGGAGTCATCCGCTGTTTCAAGTGATCCATCCAATGAAGCTGGCCCCACCGAGACGGGAACGTCCAACGAGACAGAGCCAGCTAACGGATCGAATGACTCCTCAAACGAGACAGAACCAACCACTGAGACAGAGTCGTCGAACGAGACAGAGTCAGCTAACGGATCGAATGACTCCTCAAACGAGACAGAACCAGCCACTGAGACAGAGTCGTCGAACGAGACAGAGTCATCCAACGAGACAGAGCCAACCACTGAGACAGAGTCGTCGAACGAGACAGAGCCAACCACTGAGACAGAGTCGTCGAACGAGACAGAACCGTCTAACGAAACAGAACCCTCCACCGAGACAGGCCCATCTAACGAAACAGAGCCGTCTAACGAATCGAGTGGGTCCTCCACCGAGACGGGTCAGTCGAACGCTGACGCCGCCAGTGACACGGCGGCAACGAACGATGAATCGCCAGGATCATCGCCGAATTCGAACCGCGGTGAAAACGTAGGTGTCGTTGCACAGAACGCGGCCACCGGTGCGAACAACACCGTGATCGTAAACGTCAACAACGCCGGCGTGACACAGGTCGCCATCAGCCTCCAGTACAACCGAGGTGCTAACGGCACCTCCGGGAATAACACTGCACAAAACCTCGTACTCGTCAATCAGAACGCGCTGGCGACCGGCAACAACTCCTCGGCGATAAACGTCAACAACGCTGGCGTGACGCAGGTCGCCATCAGCCTCCAGTACAACGAAGATGCCAATGGAACGCAAGCGATACCGGGTCCGGATTCCGGTGCTAATTTCACTGCAGAAGACACTGCCCGTCTTCTCGATCAGTTGGGAATCCCGCTCGGAGAACTTGTCACTACTGAACGAAACCTTCAGTCGCAAGTGTTCGAGGGTAAAAACGGAACGAAAGTACGCGTGACCGTTAATCAGAACGTCACGATTGGATTCCCAATCGAACGCGAGGTCCCAGACGAGGAGCGATTGACCCGCGACGAAATCTCGCAGGCGAAGTACGGCTACGACTTCGCTGCGCTCAGCGCCGAAACAACCGGTCAAGTCGAAGAGATATACAACCGCCAGCCGTTCGCGGGACAACGGAATGTGACGGACGTTCTGACGCGCGAGGAAATCGCTCGGCAACAGTACGACAAGCGACTCAAAAACGTGAACCGAGAGCAAATCATCGAGATCGAAAACACATACCACGAGCAGTTCGCCTGCTCGGTGGAGCAGAACAGCACGTATACCCGCGACGAAATCTCGCAGGCGAAGTACGGCTACGACTTCGCTGCACTCAGCACTGAAACGACAGGCCAAGTGCAAGAGATATACAACCGCCAGCCGTTCTCCGACAGCTTTGCGCCCGAACATGTCCTCACGCGCGAAGAGATCGCTCGGCAACGGTACGGTGCCGACTTCGACAACCTCGGTCCGAAAGAGCGAATCCAGGTACAGGATCTGTTCGACATCCAGTTCCAGTGTACTGCTGACGCGATGGCCAATTAACGCCCAACCGAATCGGGGGCGACTAGCCACCCATCGGTTCTGTTTCCTCAGCGCCGCGGAATACGAGGCGCTCCACAGCTGCGGAGCGCTACATGAGCACCGTCCCAATGGCGCTCATCACGAGGACGTAGCCGACGGCGAAGGCGGGAATCACCTCGCGCATGATGGGTGTCGTTCCGCTCGCGGCGAGTGCGGCGATGACCAAGGAGAACTCACCGCGGGGCACCATCCCGACGCCAACTCGGAGGGATCGGCGCTTCGAGAGGTCGTAGACGCGGCCGCCGAGGTAGCCCGAGACGACTTTCGCGGGCGTCGTCAGCACCACCGCAAGCACGAGCGGTACGGCCGCTGCTCCGATGAGAGTCGGGTCGGTTCCGACGCCGATCCAGAAGAAAAACACCGCGCCGAACACGTCGCGGACGGGTGTCAGCAGATGCTCTATCTTCTCACGATGGCCGCTCGTAGCGAAGCCCATCCCGACGAAGAACGCCGCAACGGCCTCGCTGACGCCGAGTGCCAGCGCCGCACCCGCGATAGGGACGACGACGGCCAGCGTCCGCAGGACGAACGCTTCCTGGCCGGACACGTCGAGGACACGCGCGAACAGCCGATTCCCGTACTGGACGGCGACGAGGAGAATACCGAGAAAGCCGAACGCGACAGCCAGCGACCGGCCGATGCTCCCGATTCCGTCACCACCGAGGACCAGCGAGGTAACGACGGCGAGATAGACCGCGATGAACAGGTCCTCGAACACGAGTGTTCCTAACAGCGGCTCTGCTTCCGGATCTGCAATCCATCCGAGATCGATGAGCGATTTCGTGATAATGGCGCTCGAAGAGATGTAGACGATGCCACCGAGGAGCAACGACTCGACGACCGACCATCCGAGAAGGAGACCGATACCAATCCCGATTGGGAGGTTCACCGCGATGTCGGCGACGCCCGAGCGCGTGATTCGGGTACGCGATTCGAGCAGTCGGTCGAGGCTGAACTCTAGGCCGAGGAAAAAGAGGAGCAGGACGATGCCTACCTCCGCGAACAGCGTCACCACCTCACCGTTCTCGACGTACGGCAATCCGAGTCGCCCGGCGACGAACGGTCCTGCGAGAACGCCGCCGATGACGTACAGAGGGATGACTGAGAGGCCCACGCGGAGCGCGATCGCGCCGGTGACGGCGACAACGACGAACAGTTGTCCGAGTTCGAGAAGATCCGCCGCCATCAGTCGCCGCGTACCGTCGAGAGTGCGTCACGGCACGCTTGCCGCGGGCCGATGATGACGAGCGTGTCGCCCGCTTCGATGGTGGTGTCGCCGCCGGGCGAGACAGTCACCCCGTCGTCGCGTTCGATAGCGATGACGGACGCACCCGTCGTCTGCCGGAGGTTCGACTCCCCCAGCGTCTGCCCCGCAATCGGCGAGTCGGGGCCGACTTCGACCCACTCTAACAGCGTGTTGTCTCCTAACAGCGTCTCTATCCGGTCAGTCTCGACGGGCTGAAAGTACGCACCTTCGAGGAGGGTCCCCACCTGTCGCGCAAGCTTGTCCGAGAGTTCGAACAGTTTCTCCGAGTCGCTGTCGGCGTCCGCTCTGCGGAACACCTCCCGCTTGCCGCTGTTGTGCGTCACGATGATGAGACGGCCGCCGTCGCCGAGTTCTACTTCGTGCTTCTTTCCGACGCCCGGAAGATCGCTCTCGTAGACAGTCACGACATGTGGTTCGGTAGCACGGAATAAAAGCACTCTCCGGCCGCCGGTCGTCGTCGCCGTCGTCCGTTCGCCCAGTTATGTAACCGCTGCCGCCCCCGTCGCCGCGAGGACGGCCGCGATTGCGAGACACGCCGCGGGCGGAATCGAGGCGTTGTCGTCGATGACGCTCCCTCTGATGACCGGCTTCATCCCATCGGCAATCGTCGCGCCGACGGACCCTGCAACGGCGGCGATGACACCGATGGTTCCCGCGACGGGGAGTAAGAACGGCACACTGACGGCCAGACAGACGATGAACATCGCGGCCAGCGTTCCGAGACGTTTCGGTTCGCCTGCCTCTCGTGTCCGGCCGAGCAGTCCGCTCACTGGGTCCCCGAGGGCGAGCATCAACATCCCCGGCACCGCGACGTACGGTTCGAAGACGAGCACGACGGCGGTCATGCTGAAGATGTACAGCGCGTACCCCGCGAGATTCGTCTGCTCGTACGACCGGGTGAGTTCGTCGTAGATGGCCCAGTCGAGGCCGACACGGAGGCGCAGGAATTCGAGGACAGCGACGACGACGGTGAGAAACACCATGAGGTACCGCAACTGCGCCCACGAAACGATGTCGAGTACGTAGCCGAAGGGCAGAGCGGCACCGCTGGCGTGGACCAGACGCCGTTTGACCTCGCTCTTTGACACTGAGATGCGGGGACTCACGTCTGATCAGTCGTCGGTTAACTCGTCGTACTCGGCGGCGAGGTCGTCGAACGTTCGGTCGCCGCCACGGACCGCGCCGAGTTCGTCGGCGAGTGCGGAGACGGGAACGCGGATCTGCCGACCGGAGTCGCGCTCGCGGACGGTGACGGTAGTCTCGCCGTCAGATTCGAGGCCGTCGCGGTCTACGGTGATGCAGAACGGCGTGCCAACCTCGTCCTGTCGTCGGTAGCGCCGACCGATGCTACCGGAGTCGTCGTAGACGACCGAAAGTCCGGCGGCGCGCAGATCATCGACGATTTCGTCTGCGAGGTCTACCAGTTCGGGGACGTTGCTCACGAGGGGGAAGACGCCCACGTCGCGCGGGGCGACTTCGGGAGACAGCGATAGGTAGGTTCGTTCCTCGTCGTCTACCTCGTCCTCCTCGTACGCGTGTGCGAGGAGTGTGTACACCGTTCGGTCCACGCCGAACGACGGTTCGACGACGTGCGGCGTGATGTGCTCGCCGTTTATCGTCTGCTCTTCGACGGCGAAGTTCGTCACGTCGGTTTCGACCGTATGGGTCTCGCCGTCCACCTCGACGGTCACTTCGTCGCCGTCGAAGGCGTCGGGGTCGCGCTCGGCCAAGCGTTCGAGCGCGTCTTTCACGTCGCCTGCCGCGCCGCCGAATTTGGGGCCGAGAACGGACATGTCGGGATCAACGACGGCGCGTTCGACCGTCTTCGGTTCGTCGTACTGCCGGAAGACCGTGTAGTCTTCCTCGGAGTACTCGGCGTGCTTCGAGAGATCGTAGTCCGACCGGTAGGAAAAGCCCGCAATCTCGATCCAGTCGCCGTCAACTTCGCTCTCTGCGTCCCAGCAGTCGCTGGAGTAGTGTGCGCGTTCGCCCGCGAGATGCTGACGGAAGCGGAAACGGTCCATATCCACGCCGACTCGCTCGTACCATTCCTGAGCGATGCCGAGGAAGTAACCCAGCCACGCGTTACCGATACTGCCGTCTTCGACGGCGGCACCGATGGTCGTCTCGATGTAGTCGCCGTCGTCTTTCTGTTGTTCGGTCGCGGGGTAGAGGAGAACTGCCACGTCTTCGACCGCGGAGAGATCAGGTTCGTCACGCTCGGGATCGATGAACTGCTCTAACTCGGCCTGCGTGAACTCACGCGTGCGGACGATGCTCTTCCGCGGCGAAATCTCGTTGCGGTAGGCGCGGCCGACCTGCGTCACGCCGAACGGGAGGCGGTTCCGGGCGTACTCCTTGATGCGCGGGAACTCCACGAAGATGCCCTGCGCCGTCTCCGGACGGAGGTAGCCCGGGTCCGAGGAACCGGGACCGATGTTCGTCTCGAACATGAGGTTGAAGTTATCGACCGACTGCCCGGCGAGTTCGGCACCGCAGTTCGGGCAGACGAGGTCGAGAGCGGCTATCTCCTCTGCGGCTTCTTCGAGCGAGAGCGTCTCCGCGTCTTCGAGGTCGGAGTTGTCTTCGATGAGGTGGTCCGCGCGATGCGACTCGGCGCACTCGGGGCACTCGACGAGCATGTCGTCGAAGGTATCGAGATGGCCCGAGGCCTCGAAGACGGGTTCGGGCATGATCGTCGGCGCGTCGATTTCGAGATTGCCCTCTTGGACGGTGAAGCGCTCGCGCCACGCGTCTTCGACGTTGGACTTCAGCGCGGCACCCTGCGGGCCGTAGGTGTAGAATCCGGCGGTGCCGCCGTAGGCTTCGCTGGAACCGAAGTAGTAGCCGCGGCGCTTCGCCAGTTCGGTAAGGCGTTCGCCCTCAGTTCGGTCCGCGGTCATCTACAACGCCTCCAACAGGTCCACGTCGCGGACGATGCCGGTAAGTTGGTCGCCGCCGACGAGCGGGATTTGTTCGATGTCGTTGGTGATCATCGCCTGCGCCGCTTCGACGGCGGACGTGCGCTTCGAGACGGTGACCAGATCCGTACTCATGAACGTCGAGACGGGTTCGGCCGGAATCTCGACGTTGCGGGTGGGGATGTAGCGGTTACCGACGGCTTTGATTCCCTCCCACATCCAGTCGTCGTCCTGATTTGCCACGGAGTCACCCGTGTCATCTTCGCCTTCGACGACGCGGGCCACGTCGATGATGTCCACTTCGGTCAGGATGCCGGACATCGTGCCCGTCTCGTCGAGAGCGACGGCGTAGGGGACGTTCGCGTAGAAAATCTCGCGTTCGGCGACCGTCAGCGGCGCTTCCTCGTACGTGGTGTTCACGTCTCTGGTAGCCACGTCGGCCGCGCCGGCGTCGAGTTCGACTTCGCCGCGAGCGATGGCGCGAATCACGTCGGTGACGGTGATGATACCTTCGAGCGTTCCATCGACGACGGGCACACGGCGAGCGTTCTTCTCGACCATCATGTGGGCCACGTCTTCGACGGACGTATCCGCCGTCGTCGTCGGCACGTCGTTCATCAGAACGGCCAGTTGGTTTTCGTCCGGGTGTTCGATGAGGTCCTGACGGGTGACGATGCCGCGGTAGGCTTCGCCGTCGTCCGTTCGCTTGACAACCGGAACAGAGGAGAAGCCGCGCTCTTGGAGATACTCCAGAACGTCGTCGCGGGTGCCGGGAAGTTCCACGGTCACCACGTCCTCTCGTGGGGTCATCGCGTCGGCTACGTTCATACCCCGTCGTACTTTCCGCCTCCTCTTGTAGTCTGCGAAGGCGTGCGACCCGCTCCCGCGGTGGTTTCGTGGTGTCGTTTCGCTATTCTGAACCGCCGGCTTCCCGTCGCCGCCGATTCAGACCGGGACGACGCCGAATACCGTTTCCATGAGATAGGAGGCCACGAGCGCCCAAATACCTCCAAAGAACACACGGAGCCCCCACGACGACCGATGCACCGGGTTGGGAGCGAGCGAATCCGGCAACAGCGTCACGGGACCGCTGTCGCCGTCCGTGACGTTGTCGTTCTCGGTAGCACCGTCCGGAACATCGGTCGGCGCGCCGGGAGCGTCCTCGTCGCGGCCGCGCTTCCACGCACGCTTCGGCCGAAGCATGAGCAGTGACCCGCCCATTGCGAGAAAGCCGAAGATAAACAGGCCCCGCTTGAATCCGACGAGACCGTTGCCGATGACTAGCCCGATGAGTCCCAGAAGAACCGACCCACCGAGGAGGAATACGACACCCCACGTAGCAGCATCGAGGAGGGCTCGGAGGAGTTGACCGACGGGCGGCATCCCGTCGTCTGGTTCGGTGTCGTCTCTCGGGCGGGAATCGATAGTATCCGAGTCGAGGTCCATAGGCGGTGAATACGGTACGTTATGCGGACAGCGTGGTAGTCGTTACTTTTGCGCCTCGTTTTCAATTCTAAGGAACGGCAATGTCGTTCCGACGAGTTTATGTATGGGTGTTACCGACTGTCAAACATGACGCCGAATGTGACGGCTGCGTCCGACGCGTCGCGCGCTGAGGTGATGGCCTCAGTGGACTCCACGCCTGCTCGCTCGGAGTTCATTATCGCAGACATTTCCTGCGACAACGCGTGGCTCTCGATGACAGTAGAGGAGGCACCGTCACTTCGAGACTGGGCCTAAGGGCCCACGAACCGGCGGGCGCGGCACGTCCGTCGGTTCCAACATAACTCGGTTTTCGAGACGAGAGCGTCGTTCGGCGCTCTCCTTGCTACTTTCTTCCCCGAGCGTCTGCCGTGCCGAGTGGGTTCGTCTGCGCTGGCCAACAGCAACTGTGAACACTTTTGGCGCTCCCACACGAGCACCTGTCTATGAACTATCGGGCAGTCGAATCCAGTCGAGAGTTCCTCGTCTCGCTGGACAATGGGGCGGATTGGCGGGAGGAAATCGAGGAGTTTGCCCACCTCGAAGATATCGAGTCGGCGTGGTTCAACGCCATGGGCGCGGTGCAGGATGCCGACGTGTGGTTCTACGACCAAGACGACCAAGCGTACCGGTCGGTGACGTTCGACGAACCGCTGGAAGTCGCCGCCTGCGTCGGTAACATCGCCCTCTTGGACGATGAACCGTTTGCCCACACGCACGCCGTCCTCTCGCGGCCAAGCGGGCAGTCGTTGGCGGGTCACCTCAACGCCGCAACCGTCTTCGCGGGCGAGGTGTACATCCGCGCGTTCGACGAACCGCTCGAACGCGAGCACGACGACGTAACCGACCTCGACCTCTGGTTGTAAACGTGCACGAGGACGACGAGCGGTACTTCGCGCGAATCGAGGACCGTCTTGACGAGGCGTTCGATCTCGCTCGCGCAGCGAAAGGGCAAGGCCGGGACCCGCAACCCGAAGTCGAGATTCCAGTCGCCAAGGACATGGCCGACCGGGTGGAGAACATCCTCGGAATTCCGGGCGTCGCAGAACGCGTCCGCGAGTTAGAAGGGCAGATGTCCCGCGAGGAGGCCGCCCTCGAACTGGTGAACGACTTCGTCGAGGGCAGTGTCGGTGACTACGACTCCCGTGCGGGGAAAGTTGAAGGTGCGGTTCGGACAGCGGTCGCCCTCCTCACCGAGGGGGTCGTCGCCGCACCCATCGAGGGGATCGACCGCGTGGAGATTCTGGAGAACGACGACGGAACGGAGTTCGTCAACGTCTACTACGCCGGGCCGATTCGCTCCGCCGGCGGGACCGCACAGGCACTTTCAGTTCTCGTCGCCGACTACGCTCGGTCGCTTCTCGGCATCGAGGAGTACAAAGCGCGAGACATCGAGGTCGAACGCTACGCCGAGGAAATCGACCTCTACGACAAGGAGACGGGGCTTCAGTACTCGCCGAAGGACAAGGAGACGAAATTCATCGCCGAACACATGCCCATCATGCTTGACGGCGAGGCGACGGGCGACGAGGAGGTGTCTGGCTTCCGTGATCTCGAACGGGTAGACACCAACTCCGCCCGCGGTGGCATGTGTCTCGTCATGGCCGAGGGTATCGCACTGAAGGCACCGAAGATTCAGCGTTACACTCGCCAACTCGATGAAGTCGATTGGCCGTGGTTACAGGACCTCATCGACGGCACCATCGGCAAGGACGACGGCGACAAAGCGGACGCGGACGACGATGGCGACGACGAAGAAGCCGACGCCGAGGACGACGAGGCCGACGACGGGGAGACGCCCGACTCACCCGAACCGGCCGGTCCTGCACGCGTCGATCCCGCGACGAAATACCTCCGTGACCTCATCGCGGGTCGCCCCGTCTTCGGCCATCCGAGCGAAGCGGGTGGGTTCCGACTGCGATACGGTCGGTCTCGGAACCACGGGTTCGCAACGGCGGGCGTTCATCCCGCGACGATGCACCTCGTGGACGACTTCCTCGCTACGGGCACGCAGATAAAGACCGAACGCCCCGGGAAAGCGGGCGGGGTCATCCCGGTCGATTCCATCGAAGGGCCGACTGTTAGACTTGCAAACGGCGACGTGCGCCGTATCGACGACCCCGAGGAAGCGCTCGAAGTCCGAAACGGTGTCGAGGAAATCATCGACCTCGGCGAGTATCTCGTCAACTTCGGCGAGTTCGTGGAGAACAACCATCCGCTCGCGCCAGCCTCGTACGTCTACGAGTGGTGGGTACAGGAGTTCGAGGCGGCGGGTGCGCCGATTCAGGCTCTCGAAGACGATCCGAGCGTGGACCTCGAACATCCCACGCCGGAACGTGCCTTCGAGTGGGCCACCGAGTACGATTGCCATCTCCACCCCGACTACACCTACCTCTGGCACGACGTGAGCGTCGCGGAGTTCGAAGCGCTTGCTGACGCCGTTTCGTCCGGGCGAATCGCGGACGTGGAGGCCGATGGGGGAGTCGTCGTCCGACCGACCGACACCGATCCGACCGACGGCATCCTCGAACTCGACCGTACCGAAGACGTAACACGAACGCTCGAACAACTCCTCGTCGAACACACGCAGACTGAAGAGACACTCCGGATTCCGGAGTGGCGACCGCTCGTCCGGTCGCTTGGTCTCACCGAGGAGTTAGAGCAAACGTGGGACGACCTCTCCGCCGAGGCGCGCGAGTGGGACGGCGGCGACAACGCCGTGAAGGCGGTCAACGAAGTCGCACCGTTCGACGTGCGCGAGCGCGCACCCACGCGAATCGGTAACCGAATGGGTCGCCCGGAGAAGTCCGAATCCCGTGATCTCTCGCCTGCGGTCCACACTCTGTTCCCCATCGGTGAAATGGGCGGCAGCCAACGCGACGTTGGTGAGGCGGCCCGCGAACGCAACGAACGAGGCGCCCGCGGCGAGGTGAACGTTCTCGTCGGTGACCGACAGTGCCCTGACTGCGGCACGCAGACGTACAAAAACGTCTGCCCGGAATGTGAGACACACACTGAACCGCACTACGAGTGTGAGGAGTGCGGGACCGTTGTCGAACCCGACGAATCGGGACGCGTCTTTTGTGAACGCTGTGAACGCGAGGTAGAGAGTCCCGATTGGTACGCGATCGATATCGGGGCCGAACTCCGTGCCGCCTTGGAAAACCTCGGTGAACGCGAGTCCTCCTACCCCATCCTCAAGGGTGTGAAAGGCCTCACATCCTCGAATAAAACACCCGAACCTATCGAGAAGGGCGTTCTGCGAGCAAAACACGGCGTTTCGTCGTTCAAAGACGGGACTGTCCGCTACGACATGACCGACCTGCCGGTCACGTCGGTTCGCCCCGCGGAACTAGATGTCACGGCCGATCACTTCCGCGAACTCGGTTACGAGACCGACATCAACGGCGAACCCTTGCAGTTCGACGATCAACTGGTCGAACTCAAAGTGCAGGATATCGTCCTCTCGGACGGTGCGGCCGAACACATGTTGAAGACGGCCGATTTCGTGGACGATCTTCTGACGGAGTTCTACGGATTAGAGCCGTTCTACGAGGTTTCCGAGCGCGACGACTTAGTCGGCGAACTCGTCTTCGGGATGGCTCCGCACACCTCCGCCGCCGTCGTCGGGCGGGTGGTCGGGTTCACCTCAGCGGCCGTCGGCTACGCGCATCCGTACTTTCACGCCGCTAAGCGGCGGAACTGCGACGGCGACGAAGACTGCGTGATGCTCCTCATGGACGGTCTCCTGAACTTCTCGAAGGAGTTCCTCCCGGACAAACGAGGGGGACAGATGGACGCGCCGCTCGTGATGTCCTCGCGCATCGATCCGTCCGAAATCGACGACGAGGCGCACAACATGGACATCGTGCGGCAGTATCCGACTGAGTTCTACGAAGCCACCTTGGAGATGGCTGATCCCGGTGAGGTAGAGGATCTGATTCAACTCGGTGAGGACACCCTCGGTACTGATGACGAGTACCGCGGGTTCGACCACACCCACGACACCTCCGACATCGCTCTCGGCCCGGACCTCTCGGCGTACAAGACGCTCGGGTCGATGATGGACAAGATGGACGCGCAACTCGAACTCGCGCGGAAACTCCGCGCCGTGGACGAGACGGACGTTGCCGAACGCGTCATCGAATACCACTTCCTACCTGACCTGATCGGGAACCTTCGCGCGTTCTCTCGCCAGGAGACGCGGTGTCTCGACTGCGGGGAGAAATATCGGCGCATGCCGCTGACGGGCGACTGCCGGGAATGTGGCGGCCGAGTCAATCTGACGGTCCATCAAGGCTCCGTCAACAAGTACATGGACACCGCCATTCAGGTGGCAGAAGAGTTCGACTGTCGGCCGTACACGAAACAGCGTCTCGAAGTCTTGGAGAAAAGTCTGGAGAGCGTCTTCGAGAACGACAAGAACAAAGCGTCGAAGTTAGGCGACTTCATGTAACGTCCGCGAACGCAGGCCGTACCGAGTGTCGCCATCGTGTCGCCGTCTTCGGTGCGGTTCCACTCAGATATCTGCTCAGTTCGATGTTCCTGTCTTTGTCTCGACCCGGAACACCGGTAATCGAATTTATGGCTTCGGATGACATACTGTGACACATGTCCGGGGAGAAATCAATCGCAAGCATCGGTACGACTGTGTACACCGAGGACGGCGACGAACTCGGAACCGTTCGTGGTTTCGATGAGGACGGGTTCTTCGTGACGACACGGGAGGGAATCGCCAGCCTCTCTATCGAACACGAACGGGCGGGACATGAGTTCGGAGAGGCAGAACTGATGTGGCGGTGTGCCAACTGCGGTGAGATGGATACGTTGGACGAGCTTCCCGACTCCTGTCCGGGTTGCAATGCACCCAAAGAGGAACTGTACTACTGGACCGAGGACTGATACGGTCGGTTGTCCTCGCTCGTGACACGGCCGGTTGTCGCTGTGTCGGACCGCCGGACCCGACCGCTTTTTTCGCCCCGCATCTATCGCTTCGCATGGACGTACTCGTCTTCGGTGCCGGGAGTTTGGGAACCCTCGTTGGCGCACTCCTCGCGCGGGTTCACGACGTGACGCTCGTCGGCCGCGATCCGCACGTCTCCCACGTCCGCGAACGCGGCGTCACGGTCTCCGGCGCTATCGAAGCGCAGACGGCGCCCGATGCGACCACCGAGTCCGACGGCCACCGTGCGGACCTCGCCGTCGTCACGGTGAAATCGTTCGATACGCCCACGGCCGCGGCCGCGCTCAGTACGGGCGCGTTCGACGCGGTACTCTCGCTCCAGAACGGGCTTACTGAGGACGAACTCGCGGCACGACTCGATGCACCCGTTCTCGCCGGAACCGCAACGTACGGCGCACGCCTCCGCGAACCCGGCCACGTCGAATGCACCGGTATCGGCAGGGTCGTTCTCGGCGCACGAGACGGCGGCACCGACCGGCGCGCTGAACGTGTGGGGAAGGCGTTCCGCGACGCGGGCATCGAGACGCTCGTCGCCAGCGATATGCCGCGACGACTCTGGGAGAAACTCGCGGTCAACGCCGGAATAAACGCCGTCACCGCCCTCGCTCGCGTCGAGAACGGCGCGCTTGCAGACGGTCCGGGTCACCAACTCGCCCACCGTGCCGCCCGCGAAACGGCCCGCGTCGCTCGTGCCGAAGGTGTCTCGCTCTCGAATCGCCGCGCCGAACGGGCGCTTGATGAGGTAGTCGAAGCGACGAGCGCGAACCGGTCGTCGATGCTCCAAGACGTCGATGACGAGCGCCGAACCGAGGTCGAAGCTATCCATGGCGTCGTGGTTGCACGCGCCGATGCACACCGGTTGTCGGTGCCGACGAACCGGACGCTCGCTGACTTACTTCGGACGTGGGAAGCAGGCCGCGGCGTCCGCGAGTGATGGATAGGCTGAAGTCAGCTATTCGAGATAGCCGAGGTCGCGGAGTCGTTCCTGCGCTTCTTCGTCCATCTGCTCGACGGAGTCGTCTGACACGTCGTCGTCGAGGGCGTCCGTCCACGCGCCGCCGATGTTCGACTCGAACTTCGAGAGCGCGGATTCGGTTGCTTCGATGACGTCGTCGCCCGCCTCTGAGAGGTCTTCCGTCTCGTCGGGATCCTCGTCTAAACGGTAGGCTTCGTCGGGGATGCGGTCGATGCGGACGTATTTCGATTCGGGCCGTCGGGCGGCACGCATCCGCGAGTAAAAGCGTGAATCTTCCGAAAGCGTGATGCCTGCACTCGATGCTTTCTCCTCTAACTGTTTCAGTTCCACTACAGGGCGAGAGTACTCTATGAAGGCGTACTCGCCGTCTCGAATCTGTCCGGAGTCGTCGTTCGACGCCTTCGAGAACTCTCGGTAGGACGCAGAGAGAAGCGACCGCGTTCGGTCGAGTGCGACGGCGTCGTCGTCGGGTTCGGCGGGCGTGCCGCCTTCGACATCGAGTGCGTCGAGAACCGTGTGGTACATGTCAATGAGTTCGACTTGGTCCTCGTGTCGGTCCTCCTCTAACGCAGGGTGTTTCACCATCAGGGGGACGTTCACGAGCGGGTCGTAGAGGCCGAACTCGTGGCCGTACAGGTCGTGTTCGCCGTGGAGTTCGCCGTGGTCGGCGCAGACGACGACCATCGTGTCGTCCCAGCGGCCGGTCTCTTTCAGCCAGTCGAACAGGCGGCCGAGTTGGTCGTCGATATGTGCTATCTCGGCGTCGTAGAGGCCGCGGATGGCCTCCCATTCCTCCTCGTCGATGTCGCGTGCGCCCGAGTTGTACTCCTTGGAGTTTTGGCAGATTTCCGTCGAGTCAACGCCCGGTGCGAACTCCCGTGCGAACCGATCCGGCGGATGGTACGGGAGGTGGGCGTCCATGAGATTGATGAACGTGAACGACTGTTCGGACCCCTCGATGAACGTCATCGCCCGGTCGATGACGGCGGGCGTCTTCGAGTCCGCTCCGTCGCTCCCTGCGAGATATTCGTGCGCGACGTTGCCGATGCTGACGAGTTTGTCCGCCAGCGTTCGAAGCGAATCGTTGTCGTTCAGCGTCTTCCACATCTTCGCCAGCGGTCCCGAAAGGAAGTCGCCCGGCATCACCTCGAAGAAGTTGTCCTGGTCAGTGAACCCGTCTGTCAGGTGGGTGTACGGCGTGATCCACGCGTTTGAGGAGTAACAGGCGGTGTCGTATCCGGCGGCAGAGAGTGTCTGTGCCAGCGTGGTCGCACCCTCAAGGTACGGATTCTCTTGGTCTGCGCCGTGTCGAGAGGGATACATACCGGTGAAAAGAGACGCATGGACGGGAAGCGTCCATGGCGCTGGTGCAACTGCTTGCTCGAACACCGTCGCCTCCTCAGCGAACGATTCGAGATTTGGGGTGGTCGGCCGGTCGTATCCGTACGGCGTGAGTCGGTCCTTCCGGACCGTATCCATCACGACAAAGAGAACATTCTCGGGCGACTCGCTACTCATACCCACCTCTCATGGAGACGGTATGAAAGAGCCTCCGGTTCCTGCGTCACCTGCAGGAGAGACCGAATCAGTTAGAACGGGGCCTGTGGGCCTTCGTCGCTGTCGGAATCGTCGGAACTCGACTCTCCGGGGAACGAGGGAGACATACTATCGTGGCCACCGTCTCCGCCCATTCCTGTCTCTGCATTTACCTTTTCGATCTCGGGAATCTCCTTGACCATCCGACTCTTGATCGCTTGGATGGTCATCGGCGAAATGCCGCACCCGGAGCAGGCACCCCCGAGCATGATGGTGACCTCGCCTTCCTCGCGGTCGAGGTGCTGGATGGCAGCGGAGCCACCGTGCATCTGAATTTGCGGGAAGTTACGACGCAGGAAGTTGGTGACGCGCTCTTTCAGGTCGTCGTCGGTGTTGCTCGCGTCCGTACTCATGATTCGCGGTTCGGGATGGACGTGCTTAGACCTTTGGTTCGGGGGAACGACTCACCCGTTTAGCCCGAAAATACGTCGGTGTTCGGCCACGAGTTCGTCGAGGTAGCGGTCCAATACGGCGTCGAGTTTCTCGTCTTCGACGACGACACCTGTCAGTCGTTCGCTCGGATTCTCCGGCAGTTGGATGTGGAAATCGCCGTCCTCGTACATCGGTTCGGACTCGTTCAGAATCTGCTGGTCGATGGCGTGGATGAGTGTTGAGTCGTACTCTTCGTTCATCGTGTTGAACGCGTTCTTGTACGCCCGCTGGAGTTGCGGGAAGTAGTGGACGTACTTGTCCTCGAACTTCTCCGGGTCGAAATCGGCCATACTCGGGATTTTCCGTTCGAGAAGAAAAGTCGGACGGTTGGTCTGCGGTGGTGTTTGCCAGCACGGATGTTCCGATTCGACGTCGAACTGGATTGCACTCTATTCGGTATAGCATTATCTGATTTATCCATGCCTTCTGTCCATTCAACAGGATTCTACTTCAGAATCGGTGAGACGGTCGAGAACACCGCTTTGGCTTCCAGAACTGTCTGTCTGGCTGGTGAGAGTGTGCTCTCGGTTTCAAGACGACGTGAACGGTTCAAACTCCGTTGATGTACTGTCTCTGTGAGAATGGTGGCCTACGCGCCCGTCATCCGGTTTGGGAATTAGCTTGGACCCCGTCAACATTCTGTGTTCTCCTCTTTTTAAATAGCTCCGCGAGTATTGGCACATAATGAACACTATTCAAGACGGTAGCAGAGCACGGTTGTTGAGGGTGATTGGAGGATTGGCTTTAGTGGTCCAATCAATCGTTTTTGAGAGTACGTTTGGAATAGTGACGGATCCTGGCGTCTCTGGGATCCTTAGAGATGTTTTGAGTGGCGGACTGTTGCTGGTGGCGTCGGTCTGCCTCCTTGTGGGTGTGTATTTCCGCTAACGTGTTTTGCTGGTGACGCATTCTCCATCTACTCATCAGAGGCCCGGTCGAGATCGTGGGTGAGTCGGCTGCTGGCGAGTTTGGAACTGCTTCTACAGAAGTACGCGAATCTTCTGATAGTTACTTCGTCTTTGAGGAGTACTGCGCGTCGAGCTAAGTGAACGCCTGTTCCACGAGCGCAGCGAGTTTGTGTGATAAAGATACGAGCGCATACCCCCGTCTTTAGGCGGGGGTCAAGCGGACAATAGCCTACACACCCACCGACAACGCCACGTCTGGATTTCCCACCATTCTCTCGGTGGTATTAGGACGCTGACGGACCATAGGGCCACGACCGGCCTGAAATCCCGTGGTGGGATTCCCGCGTCTTTAGGCGCGGGAGGAGGTCAATAGCGACTCTAAACCAAGAATGCGCATTTTGACCCATGGATGGATGAACTCAGTTGTATATCTTATAATGCTATACAGAATGGTGGTCAGAATTTCACAGAACTAACTGCCAGATTCATAGGGCGGAGGCATCACGTATTGGTTAGTATCGGAGCCCTACTTTTCAGATTTCGACGAATAGAGTCCGTAGTCTTCTGGACTGTACTCATCGGTCACTGACAGGACGAATAGCGCTCCGAACAAAGCGAGGGAAATGTAGAATACGTCCAACCGCTGTCGGCCGACGTGAATGAAGTCGGTTCCCGGACTGGCGAAGATGATTGTTGCTACGATGCCAACGATTCCGAGAACCGCATATTGGTAGGTGTGTATTTTAGTGTATAGCCGAAACCATTTCCCCATACCTACTCAAGGGCGACTATCAGTAAGGTTTCTTCGACGTTCGGAGAGGGCCTATTCAGGCTGATTCGGTCTGCCGTACCTCGTGAACCAGCATCACAGACGTGAGGAGAAACATTACGAGGAGAGAACCTCGCAAAGTGTACTTGGACTAGATCGCCCTCTATCAATGAATCCAAGGATAATCCAGAGCCGTTGTTGCGATGGCAGATCTGCTTGCCTCATCGCTCATATTGTTCATGCTGAGCGATGGCTCTATCCACCGACTAACCCTGGCTCACTCCGGCGTTCGCTGAGACTCGGTAGCGGCGTGGTTCGGCTACATTCGTAATCTATCCGCGACTACCGACACCGGTTACCTATTGTGCAAAACCAGTAGCGACGTGGGTGATCAGACGGCTTTCTGCACGGTGTCTGAGTCTACTCGCAGCGGACTTGTGGATGTCTAGTGTCGCTGCGAGTTCGGTGAGCGTACACGCTCTGGGGTCGTCGTAAAATCCTTCTTCGAGGGCTGTCTCGATGAACTGCCGCTGTCGGTTCGTTAGTATTGTGGCGGTGTCGTGGGACTGGGACAGAGAGAGTACCTGATACGGAATTTCCGCTGCTGTAAGTTCTTCCACATAGCTCGACAGACTGTCGTGACCGGCGACAACGTGTACGGAAAACCAGCCGTTTTGGAGGGTTGTCGGATAAATCGAGATACAACCGGATTCATACAGCGGGTCGTAGGCTCTCGAATGCTTGGTGAGAAATTGGAGAAGTACGACCTGTGAATCCGCGTGAAGGACTTCTACGTTACCGACCTCGGGTGTTGTTTCGAACTCTTGGATTACGTCGCCACCATCGGGTGTCCGAACTTCGAGCGTGACAAGCGCTCCTTGGTCACGGAGTTGCGTCGCCAGCAGTCGGAACACATCAGCAGGAAATTCCGTTGAGAGTTCTGCGAGCCATCCCCCGATTTTCTCTCCGTTTAGCTTGATCTTTAGGTGCGGCATTGACAGAGATTATTCCTAACTACATTTAAAGAGAGCAACTTGTTCCCAGTCATTCCTACGCTCATTGCGGCTCTCTCCTCACTGTGGTCGAAATGAAACAACACTCGACGACCGATTCCCGTACTCACGGTGGGACAGATCGATGACAACCGACTCGCTTACTCCTCAAGAACGGGAGAACGAGCGCATTGCACGTCGGATTCCAGAGGATGTCTTCGGTGACGGTGGCCTCGACGTACTTGGTGACCTGTACGCACCGAACGCCGTTGATCACAATCCGTTCGGGTCCCAGGAAGGATTAGAGGCAATCCGAGAATCCTACGAGTCGTTTCTCTCCGCGTTCCCTGATATCACGCAAACAGTCGAGCGCAGTGTCGTTCACGGTGACGTAGTCGCTCTCCATATTACCAGCCGAGGGACACACAGCGGAGTCCTCTGGGGCATTGAACCGACAGCGAAGGAGATAGAGGTCCAACAGATGGCGTTCGTCCGCATCGAAGACGGGTTGATCGCCGAGCGATGGTTCCTCTCGGATAACCTGACGCTGCTTCGGCAACTCGGCGTTGTTGACTTTCCGTAGTCGCCCCTGCCAGCAACGCTCGCTGTGACGAACTCGGCTCTCTGATCGAGTGCAAGACCAGCAAGCCGTGGCGTCTCCAACACTCAATTATTGAGTCGGATGGCGTACAGGATGCACAACCCGCCGATGGCCTGTGTCAGTTGGATACTGGTCTGCTCGATGAACGGGTCGAATTCCAGAAGGTGGCTCGCTGGAAGGATAAGAACCTGCGTGAGTAGCAGGGACCCGAATCCGAGAGCGAAGAACTTCATCGCACGGCTTTGATACCGTCGATATCCCTGATAGGAGATCACCGTGATACTCACCATCGTACTGAAGATGATGAACGCGAGAACGCCGTAAACGACGGTCTCGATCGTGATCGCTACGTCGAACGGTTGCAGTGGCACTATCATAGTTTCTCGACAAGGTCTGTGAGGCGCTCTGCCATCGGCTTGCGGCGTTGTATCTCGATATCGAATCCATCAGCGGTGATCTGAATGCTCAGGCGGTCGAGATTCGTTCGGAACTCCGTGAAGTGGTGTCCGTCCGCTTCCGGCCGCTTTCGCTCGCTGATCAACCCGTGTTCACGGAGCGGGTCGAGTCGTCGATAAATCGTTGATTCGGACACGTTACACCGGTCGGCGAGTTCACTGACGGACATATACTGTTCGTGAGCCTGAACGAGGATACATCGAGAGCATTGGTCGTCGATGACGCCGGCAATCGCACTTATCTCCGGGTCCACGCACACTACTATGCCGATTTCTGGCTCGGGTATTTAAACACTGAACTACAGCCGCAGACCTTGCAGTCGTGACTCTGGCTTCATTTTCTGCCAGTGGGACAGCAGAGATGATGTCTGGTCTCTCGAAGCCCTCCGCCCGATTCATGCGGATCAACGACGGTGAGCTCTCGTGATGTTGCGAACGGACGGACTCAGCAAGCAGTACGGATCGGATACGTGGGGGATCCGCGATGTCTCTCTCGAACTTGATGAGGGTATTCACGGGCTTCTCGGACCGAATGGAGCGGGAAAATCAACGTTGATGGGCATTCTCACGACGGTGATGAAGCCGACGGCAGGCACCGCATATTGGAACGGGAGCGATATCGTTGACGCTCCCGATGCGGTTCGACCCGTTCTCGGATACCTCCCGCAAGACTTCGGGACCTATCCGGATTTGACGCTCTCCGAATTCCTCGAATACCTCGCGGCGCTTTGCGGACTCGACAGCGAGACGGCGAGCGCGCGGATCACAGAACTCATCGAACTCGTCAATTTAGCTGACGCCAGAGATCGCAAGCTCAAGACGTTTTCCGGCGGGATGCATCAGCGAGTCGGCATTGCACAAGCGCTGCTCAACGATCCCGAGTTGCTCGTCGTTGACGAACCGACGGTCGGTTTGGACCCGGAAGAACGCGTCCGACTCCGGAACGCTCTGTCGAACACCGGTGACGACCGAGTGATCATCCTCTCGACGCACATCGTCCCCGATGTCGAAGCGACGGCAAACAAAATCGCACTGCTCGATAACGGCCGTATTCTCGCTCACGAGAGTGTCGAATCTCTCATCGACCGCGTTGCAGGGAACGTCTTCACGTGTCAGATTCCACGCGCGGAGGTAGCGGCCTTCCGAGAGCGGTATCAGGTCTGCCGTTCGGTACAGCGGCCAGACGGTGTTGACGTTCGCCTGATCGCCGAGACAGAGCCACCCGAGACTGCTGAGCCTGTTTCGGCGACGCTCGAAGATGCGTACATCAACATGATCGACCGGTCTGACGGGGATTGACGTGGGACGAACGAGACTGCGGCAGGCGTACCACGTGGCGCGAGCGGATTTCCTACAGCGCGCTCGATCACGCCAACTGGCCGTCGTACTCGCTGTGATCGCCTCCATTGGTTATCTGGTCAACACTGGCGGCGTCAAACTCGCTTATCAGGTCCGTTCGGATGGGACGTTACAGGCGTTTCACGGAGAACCTACGGCGGCCTATATCGGATTGAAAGCGGGAATAACCGGTGCCATCGTGCTACTTTTCGGCGGCTTCTATCTGATGAAAAACGCGCTGCAACGCGACCGGAACCACGGCGTCGCACAACTGGTCGCACGCACTCCGATTTCGGATCGGACGTATCTCTTCGGAAAGTGGCTTAGCAATCTCGCTTTCGGAGGCGTGCTTATCCTGACGCTCGGTGTCTCGTCGATTGCCAATCACGCTGTCCACGGAGTCGGACCAACGACGCTAACAGCGCTGTTAATCCCGCTTCTCGCCTTTGCGTTCCCGGTCGCTGCGCTCGTTTCCGGGCTAGCACTCTTCTCCGAAACCGTCGATCCCCTGAACGGGATGTTCGGGAATATCTGTTACTTTCTTTTCATGCCTGTCGTGCTCGGGTCAACTCTCACCCCTGTCGGGGACATGCTGCCCGGTCAGTTGCCTCTCTGGGTCAAAAGTCTCGATCTGATGGGCTACATCGCCATTTACACGCTGACAGCGAGTTCACTGCTCGCTCAGCAGCCGGTGTATGCAGGCGGGTTGCCATCGGTTGGGACGTTGGAAGCGACGCGGGCGTTCTATTGGAACGGCGGCGCGTGGCCGCTGTGGGTGTATCCGCAGCGACTCGGAGTGGTTCTCTGCGGACTCTGTATCGTTCTCGTTTCGACCGTTCCGTTCGACCGGTTGCATGAAACCGACCCGGCTGAGGATTCTGGATGGCTCTTGTGGGCGTCTGTACCATCGGTACGAAACGGGCTGTCGTCTCTCTTGTCCGCTCTCTTGTCCCGACTCGGTGGGAAGCAGACCAACTGTGACGGGGAACAATCCGAACGACCGGCTATCGAGTCACTCTCGTTGACGCCCGTTGCGACCCGTGATGCTGGCGGATTTCATCGCCTGCTCGTCGCGGAGCTTCGGCTTGCACTTCGTGGCCGACCGTGGTGGTGGTACGGCGGAGCGATCCTCCTCGTCGGCGTGCCGGTCGTCACTCTCGTCACCACGGGAGCCGCGAACATCTCGGTCGAACCTGTTCGCACGTTCGTCTTTCCGATAGCCGCTATCTGGCCGCTGATCGTCTGGTCCGACATCGGCGTTCGGCCGGTTCAGCATCGAGTGTTGCCGCTCGTTCTCTCCTCGCGGTACCCGCTGAAACAACTCATCGCAGAGTGGCTCAGCGGGATTATCGTCGCAATCGGCGTGGGAAGCGGCGTTTTCGCAGTGTACATCGCAACTGGTCACACGGGTGCCTTGCTCGGCTTTGTGAGCGGCGTGCTGCTCGCCCCGTCTCTAGCGACCGCAGCGGGGAGTTGGAGTCGTTCGACGACGCTTTTCGAACTCTCGTATCTGACGCTCTGGTATGTCGGGCCGCTCAACGGCGCTCAGCCGGTCGATTTCATCGGTGCAACCGACGCCAGCGTCGAGATGGGCATCCCGCTCGCGTTCGTCGGGCTGAGTGCCGTGCTGGTGGGGACAGCGTTACTGCGCCGCACGTTAGAACTCGGTTGACCACTTGTTCTCTAACCTAGCCCAACTGCTCGCCGACGATTCGGTCGGCCTCTGCGACGAATTCCTCGCGGGTTCCCGCAGGAATGGTCGCACCTGCGGCCACGCTGTGACCGCCGCCGTCGCCACCCACAGCACGCGACGCCTCGCGCATCACCACTGAAAGATCCAGCCCTTTTCGGACGAGGACGTGCGACCCGCGTGCGGAGACTTTCACTTCCTCGGCGGATTTCTCGGCGAACGCGAGAATCGGGATGTCGCCGCGAATACCCGACGCACCGACGGCCATCCCGGCGATGATGCCGACGATGGTCTCGCGGATTCGGGTTCCGGCGTCGAACCACTGGACGTTCTCCTCGACGGTGACACCCTCGTTTTTCACCCACTGCAATCCCTCTGAGAGGTTTCGTCGGTGGTTTCGCAGAAGCGTTCGCGCTTGTTCGAGCGCGTCGTCTCTGTCACCGAGGCAGACGGCCAGTCCCACGTCGGCGCGTTCGTACCGCGCTGTGGCGTTGAGGAGCGTCGAGAACTCACTCACGTCGCGGAGTTCAGTCCCTTCTTTCTCGGCCAGTAGCGAGTACGTCGTCCCAACGAGGTCGTCGATGCGATCTGCTGGCACGCCCGACGCGATGGCCCGGCGCATCAGTGCGCTGACGACGGTCTTCCGCTCGGTCATCGAGAGATCGACCCACCGCCGCCACTCGCCATCCGCTTTCAGATCGAGGTCGAGATCCGAGAGGAACTCGATGGCCCCGTTCTGGTCGTTCGAGATACCGGGGATGCGAACGTCGCTTGCGTACTCTAAGAATTTGGGAAGTGGACGGGTCTGTCGGCCGTAGATAACGAGGTCCGTCGTCTCTTCCAAGACGCCCGCTTCGACACCGTCGGCGACGATACCGGCGTTCGCGCCGTGGAGGCCGCCCTGCGAGTTCTGCATGTCACCGACCGCACCGACGACGGCGAGGGCGGCGAGATCGCGGTTCGCTCCGTCTTCGTCTTCTAACGCCCGCGCGAGAACGTAACTCGCGCCTGCACCGGAGAGTTCCGAGGCACCGTCGATACCGAATCGGAGCGGGTTGAGATGGAACTCGGTGTCGGCGTCGGCGGGTTGGTGGTGGTCTGCGATGACGGGTGTGAAATCGCCCGCTGCTTCGTGGTCGGCGATGATGTCCAACTGCCCGCTTCCGAAGTCGGTGAAAAGCACTGTCTCGTACTCCGTGGCGGCGATGCTGGCGACTTCTTCTTTGTCAAGTTGCTTCGAGAACACCGTCTCGAACGGAATCCCGGCCCGTTCGAGCGCCGAGGAGGCGATGGCGGCACTCGTCAGACCGTCGGCGTCGATGTGCGAAGCGAGGAGGACTCGGTCGGCGTCGCGCAACCGTGCGGCACAGTCGGCGGCGTGGTCGCTCATCTCCGGTACCGGGCCGCTCGACTCTGTGACACCGTCCGCGCTCATACGAGAGAGTTCTCGCGGTCTCGGGTTTAAACCTACGTTCTGGGTAACTAGTCGGAACGTGAGCGTCGTCAGCGAGACGTGCGACGCTACTTGTGGTACGTCGGCGCAGCCGTCTCAACGACGGCGCACGCGAGTTCCTCGAAGTCGGCGTTCTCCGGAACCACATCTACGTTGATGCCGTACGATTCGGCTGTCTCACGCGTCGGCGGGCCGATAACGCCGACGACGAGGCTGTTCAGCCCTTCGATGACCTCCTCGCGGACGCCGCGTTCGGCGGCGGCATCGAGGAAGTTCTCCACCGTCAGCGAGGAACTGAAGCAGACGCCTTCGACTTCGTCGCCTGCGACCATCACCGTTGACTGACCCGCGCCTTCGGGGCGGACAAGTCGGTACAGAACCGTCTCGTGAAGGTCGGCACCGGCTTCACGAAGGCCGTCGGTGAGTACGTCGCTTCCGTGGTCGCTCCGGGCGACTTCGACCGTCGCGTTCGCCACGTCGTCACGGAGACGCTCGACCAGTCCCGATGAGGTGTACTCTTCGGGGACGATATCGACGCTCCATCCGGAATCACGGGCGGCGTCGGCCGTCGCGGGTCCGATACAGGCCAGCGTAGACCCGTTGGGTTCCCAGCCGTCCTCCGCGAGAAGCTCGACGCCGGTCTTACTCGTCAGGATGACGTAGTCTCCCGAGTCGGGCATCGCACCTGTCGGTTCGACAGCCAGCATCGGATCCGGGATGGGCGTTGCGCCGAGCGAGTCGAGGAGTTCTACGGCGTCGCTCATCCGGTCGTCGTCCGGCCGGAAGACGGCTACGCGGACCTGCTGGCTCATTCGTCGGCCTCCTGCGTTGCGCTCTCGTCCTCGAACGCTCCCGTTCGGTTTCGCAGGAACTCGACGACGTTCTCGCGCGTTCCTGCCACCTCACCAATGACCGTGATGGCCGGCGGTTCTATCTCCGTCTCATCACGGACCGAGACGATGGTATCGAGAGTGCCGGTGGCGACCCGCATCTCGGGCCACGTCGCGCGTTCGACGAGTGCGACGGGTGTTTCGGGGTCCATCCCTGCTTCACGGAGCGCCGCGGTGTAGTCGGGGAGTTTCCCGACACCCATGAGGACGACGAGGGTGCCGCCGGTGGCGGCGAGCGCGTCCCAGTCTACGGCGGACTCTTCTTTCGTCGGGTCCTCGTGACCCGTGACGAACGAGACGGACGAAGCGTGGTCGCGGTGGGTGACAGGGATGCCTGCCGTGCCCGGCCCGGCGATAGCCGAGGTGATCCCGGGTACGACCTCGAACGGAATGTCCGCTGCTGCAAGGTGTTCCATCTCCTCGCCGCCGCGGCCGAACACGAACGGGTCGCCCCCTTTCAGGCGGACGACGGTCTTTCCCTCGCGAGCGAGTTCGACCAGTCTCCGGTTTGTGTACTCCTGCGGCGTCCACTCGCCGCCTGCGCGTTTCCCTACGTCTTCGCGTTTCTCCTCGGGGATGCGTTCGAGAATCTCCGGACCGGGGAGTTTGTCGTGGAGTACCACATCTGCGGTTTCGAGCAGTCGTGCGGCCTTGACGGTCATGAGGTCGGGGTCGCCCGGTCCGCTTCCGACGAGATAGACGGTTCCGACACTCATCGTCACTTCTCGTCTTCCTCGTCTCGGGCGTCATCGCGTGCCTCACTGATGAGGTCTGCGGCACCCTGTGAGGCGAGCGATTCTGCGAACTCGGCGGCCGCGTTCGCGTGGTTGTGGACGGGGAGATTCCGACTGGCCGAGACCTCCTCTTCACCGTCGGTGGAGAGCACACGTGCCGTGACGTGGACGTGTTCACCCTGCAACTTCGCGTGGACGCCGATGGGGGCGATGCACCCGCCGCCGAGTTCCGCGAGGACAGTTCGTTCGACGGTGGTCGTCACTCGCGTCCGCGGGTCGTCGAGTGCATCCTGTATTCGGTCTAAGTTCTCGTGGTCGCGTCGGGCGGTGACAGCGATGGCTCCCTGTCCGGGCGCGGGGACGAACTCCGTCGGCGGGAGGCGGTCGTACTCGACGCGGTGGAGGAGACCGGACCGTTTGAGGCCCGCTTCCGCGAGGACGATGGCGTCGTACTCCGTTTCCACGTCGCGTTCGAGCGAGCGACGCTCTATCTCGCTTAGGTCATCGAACCACTCCTCGATGGTGCGGTCGAAATCCGTCTCGTACTCCTCGCCGGAGGCAGACGCCTCGGCCGAGTTCGCTTTCTTGTCGCTGTCGTCATCGACGCGGGCTTCGTGTTCGCGCTGCAGCGTCGGTGCGAGCAACTTCTCCACGCGCGTATCGACGTTCCCTCGGAGGGGTTCGACCTCCAGGTCGGGACGCGCAGAGAGTATCTGTGCCTTCCGTCGAAGTGACGACGTGCCGACGACGGACCCCGCGGGCAGGTTCTCAAACGCCGTCCCGTCAGGCGTGAGCAGGACATCGTTCGCCGGGGCGCGTTCGGGGACGCCCGCAACAACGAGGTCTCTGGGGTGTTCTGTCGGCATATCCTTCATCGAGTGGACGGCGGCGTCCACCTCTTCGTCGAGTACACGTTCGTCAAGTGCGCGGACGAACGCGCCGGTCTTTCCCAGTCTGTGGAGGAGTTCGTCGCGTATCTGGTCGCCGCGCGTCTCCACCTCCACGAGTTCGACGTCGAACCGACGGTCAGCGAGGGTGTCGCGCACACTCGCCGTCTGTCGGAGTGCGAGGTCTGACCCTCGCGTCGCCAGTCGGAGCGTCCCGCGTTTCATCTCTGTAGAAACGTGGGCACTGGTGCGTGAAAAGCCCACCAGTTCGCGTTCGCGGACGTGGCAGTGTGCCGTGGCGATGAGACCGTTGCTCCGCCGTTGATTCCGGTCACACCGGAGTGACTAAATGTAAATCAGGCATCTAGTTCTGTGTGCGCCCTCCCCGCCTCACCCGCCGCCGACTGCTCGCAGCGAGCGGCCTTTTCTTCGCTGCTGGCGCCGCTTTTGATCCGTCGGTGGCCGCGACCCCCGAGTCTGACGCCGCTTTGGATTTAGACGCGTGGCCGATGCCCGGCCGCAATCCCGCGCGAACCGGATTCGACCCGGATGGAATCGCCCCCCGCGGCGACTTTTCGCTCGCGTGGGAAACGTCGGTCCCCGACGTTGCTTACGGCCACCGATCACTGACCGTTGCAGACGGTGCTGTCTACGTCGCCGCCGACAACTCGCTTCTCGCCGTCGAACGCGACACCGGTGACGTTCGATGGCGATTCCCGGGCAAAACACAGCGGCCGTGGCGACGACGCGTCTCCTTTTCTGCATCGCCCGTCGCGTTCAGTGGTGGCGTCCTCATTCCCGGACGCGTGGATACGTTCGGATTCGGCTCGAACGACGGGCAAATCGGCTGGTCACACGATTCCTCTCCGGGCGACAGTCTGTTTTGCCGCGTCGGAAACACCGTATACTGGCAGGGAACCGACGGCACCCGAGTCGTCGATATCGAGACCGGACTCGAACGTGAGCGGTCCCCGCTTTCGACCAAAGTCGAACCGTTTGCGTTCCGCAATGGACTTCTCGTCGGTCGCGGCGACAGCCCGGACAAACTGGTCGCCGTAAACGCACAGACCGGACGGCTCCAGTGGTCGGTGACGCTCGGCGTCGCTCACCCGAGCCACCTCACGCCGTGCATCGGCACGGACGCGGTATTCTACGGGAGCGGGCCGCTGTACGCTGTCTCCCTCGCCGACGGCGACGTTAGCTGGAAGGGAGACATCGGAACGTACCAAGCCAGTATTCACCCGGTCACCGACGGAGAACGTGTCTACGCGGTCGCAGAAGACGAAGAGGCGGAGACGACGTTCGCTGTCGCACTCGACACCGAGACGGGCGACCGCGTCTGGCGGCGAGAAACACCGCTCGACCCGTTGTGCACCCCCGCTGTCGTCGGTGAGACGCTGTACGCCGCCACGCCGGCCGGATTCGTCGTTCTCGACGCGACCAACGGTGAGGTACTTGCACGGTTCGACGCGGCGAGTGGTCGCGGCCGTGCCCGGTCGCCGGCCGTCGTGGACGGCACCGTTTACGTTGGGTTGGACGAGACGCTGTACGCCGTGGAGGGGTCGGAATGAGCGACGAATCGGGCGAGTCGAGCGCAATCGGTAGTCTCGCCTCGGGCGTCTCGGACCTCTTCTATCTCGTCGGTCTCTGGCTCGCCTTCGGCACGATGTTCACGCCGCTGTCAGCCATCGTCAACGCTGTATTCGTCGCCGAACCGTTCTCGTTCGGCCAACTCGTGTCACAAATCTTCGTGCTTGTCGCCCTCGTGGTGACGAACGCGCGCTATCCTGAGGTATCGGCGTTCTGGATCTGGGCCACTGGACTCGTCTCGATGCTCATCTTCGCTGCGTCCGCCGGACTTGCGGGTGTTCTCGAACCAAACACGAGCGGGTCTCTTGCGGTCATCTTCCGCTTGCTTCTCTTTTGGGCCGGTTCGATCATGCTCGCGGTGGCGATTCTCAACTACTGGTGGCCCGAAGACGAGTCAGCAGGCGAGATGAGAGATAACGGCAGTTTGGAGTGAATTCGACGTCGCGCTCAGGGCGTGCCGACGGCGACGTGCCGCCGGTAGAGGTAGTAGATGCCGAATGGGATGCTAACCGTGAAGGCGGTCACGACCACGCCCGCGAGGGCGACGAGACCGTAGAGAACTGGGTCGGGTGACCACGACGACTCCGGGGCCTCGCAGAGTGCCCGCGCATCAACGTAGACGGCGACAGGGAACATCACCGAGAGGACGAGACCGATGAGGCTGGCGATGCCGGCGAAGAGGATTCCTGTTGTGACTGATAGAATGCCGCCCGTAAGGAGGATGTCGAACAGGAATGCGACGAAGAACAGTATTCCGCCGACAAGCGAGAGGACGAAGAGCGCAATCGGTGCGGCGATCCAGTACCACCAGTTCGAGTCCACGGACGCGTACGGCAAGAGGTCGCCTATCGGATCTTCGTAGTCGGTCGTCCGTGGGCTGGTTCCGACAGACGTGCCGTCGTCATCATATCCGGTGTTGCCGTCATCATATCCGGCGCTGTCATCGTCGTGACTGCCGGTATCGATGTCGTCACCGGCGTTGTGCGGAGGGCTATCCATACCATGCGATAGCGTCTGATAGTACAAAAACCTCGACACCGGATAGGATGCGTGGTCGGTCCGCGATTGTCCGTTTCAGAGCGCTTCTTTGTACGCTTCCAGCGTCTCTTCGATGTCCTCGTCGGTGTGCGCGTAGGAGACGAACTGTGATTCGAACTGGTTGACAGTGAGGAAGACGCCCTGCTCTTTCATCTCCTGCCAGAAGATACGTTTCCAGCGTTCCGTGTCCGCTTTGGCGACATCCGCACCGTTCTTCGGGCAGTAATCGTATCGCGGGCAAGATTCACGCTGTTTGCACCCGGCAGGGCAACATCCGTCGAGGTCCGCCGGCCCCTCGCGCGTGAAGACGGTCTTGAACATCGAGTCGGTCCCGACGACGGTGTAGTTGGGTGCTTGGTCCTCCACGATATCCGTGATTCCGCGGCGGAGTTTCTCACCGAGTCGGTTGACGTGGTCGTACACGTCGTTTTCGGCCGCGTACTTCAGATACTCGTAGCCCGCGGCTATCGTCACCGGGTGTCCGGAGAACGTCCCTGACTGGAACACGTTTCCGGACGGCGTGAACTGTTCGATAATCTCAGACTTGCCGCCGATTGCGCCGACGGGGAAGCCGCCACCGATGATCTTCCCGAACGTCGTCACGTCGGGGGTAATTCCGAACTTCCCTTGAGCACACTGGAGGCCGCCGACGCGGAAGCCAGTGATGACCTCGTCGAAGACGAGGAGTGCATCGTGATCCTCGGTCAGGTTGCGGAGGTGTTCGAGGTAGCCATCAACGGGCATCACGATGCCCTTGTTGCCGAGGATCGGTTCAGTGAGAACGGCGGCGATGTCGTCACCGTGCGTCTCGAACACGTCTCGGACGGCCTCGAAGTCGTTGAACGGCACCGGAATCGTGTGTTCTGCGAACGACTCGGGAATGCCGCGCGTACTCGGGTGTACGTCGCCGGGTTCGCCTTCGACCAGTGTAGACTCCTGCGCACCGTGGTAGCCGCCCTGCATGATCACGATCTTGTCGCGTCCGGTGTACGCACGGGCGAGGCGGACCGCCGAAACGGTGGCCTCGGTGCCGGAGTTGACGAAGCGAATCATCTCGACCGAGGGGACGTGCCGGGAGACGAATTCGGCGTGTTTGACCTCGACTTCGGTTGGCGCGCCGTACATCGGTCCCTCAGAGGCGTGCGATTGGACTGCGGCGCGAACCGGTTCGGGCATATCGTGACCGTACAAGAGCGGTCCGTATCCCAGTACGTAGTCGAGATAGCGGTTCCCGTCTGCATCGACGACGTGTGCGCCGTCGCCGCGTTCGATGAAGAACGGGTACGGTTGCGTCGCGCGCACGGAGGAGTTCACACCGCCGGGCATGACCGACAGGGCACGGTCGTACAACGCGCGGGACTCGTCGTGATTCATGCGCGAAGCTTTGGCCGGTATGGAAAAAGAACTACGGGGTTCGTCGCTCGAATCGGGATCGAAGCGCCTCCTTCGGGATGTCGGTGTACGCCGTTTGACGCTACTGTTCGCCCTCAAGCCAACGAACGACGTGCGGTGTCTCCTCTTCTTCTTCCTCCTCGGCTGGCGCGTAGCGGTCGGCCACAAGCAACCCGACGGCGTCGTTCAGCGCGTGGATGGCGATGAGTGCCGGAAGCGACCGGAACCACAGGTAGAGTAACGTGGTGACGAGCGCGGGCTGGGCGATTCGGAGGACAGCCTGCCGGTCCCACGTCTCTCCGAGATGGCCGAGCGTGAACGCGAGAAACGAGATGATGCCCGCGAAGGGGAGACTCCCGGTAAGAGCGGCGAGTCGTTCGACGGCGTACCCGTGATACGGGATCTCCTCTGTGACGCCCGCGGTCGCCGCGACGAATAGGCGTTCGGGCATCGAGAGCGACGCAAACGAACCGATCCCCTTGGCGAGACTCTCGCCACCGTCACCGACGCGCGCCCACAGCGGTGCGAGGAGCAGATTCGATCCGAGCATCACCGCGAGACCGACTGCCGTCTGCCAGACGAGAAGAAGCGTTGATTCGACGTGCCATCCGATAGAGTCGAACGATTTCCCTTCGGCGAGAACGACGAGGACGACGAGAACGGGGATAACCCACTTCCACGCGTGGTCCGACAGCGTCCCGCCGGTCCATCCGAACCGCTTACGCAGTCGGTGTAGCAACTCGAAGCCGACGAGTGCGACCACGAGCCCGACTGCGGTGACCGGCGTCAGTTCCACATTCGCTCTCGGGGCGGCGGAACGCTTGGGTCTTTTCGTCTCTGTCGCCCCCACGCGATTCATCGATTTCGCGTTCTCGGCGGGAGAGACGCCGGCTCACTCATTGCCGACGTGGGACCCGCCTCACACCGCGTCGCGTCCCGTTTTCCCAGTTCGAACTTGGACGGCGCTCTCGACGGGGAGGACGAACACTTTGCCGTCGCCGGGGTCTCCCGTGTGCGCTGCCTCACGGATGGCATCGACCACGTCGTCAGCGGGGATGTCTGCGACGATACACTCGATTTTCACTTTCTGGTGGAGATCAACCGTGTACTCCTCGCCGCGCCACTGGCCTTTCTTTGCGGGTTGGGATCCGCGGCCGGAGACGTTCGTGACCGTCAGTGACGGCGCGCCGACTTCCGCCAGCGCGCGTTTTACATCCGCGAGTTTGTCCGGACGGATGATCGCCATCACCATCTTGATGCCGTCGTTCTCGCTCATTCGCGTTCACCCCCGTCGGAGGCGACGAACTCGCCGCCGTCGGTCCGAACCGACGACCCGCCGTCGGCCATCGGACTCTCGCCGTCGGCGACGAACTCCGGATACACCGAGACGCCGTGTTCGCCGAGGTCCAGTCCTTCGGCCTCTTCGGTTTCGCCGACACGCAGTCCGACCGTTAGGTCGAGGACGTAGAGGACGATGCCCGACGCTGTGACGGTCCACGCGGCGATGATGAGGACGCCGAGAATCTGTAGGGCAAACTGGCTGGCCGAGAATCCACCGACGGCGAAGACGGGAATGAGTGCCGTTCCCACCGCTCCGGCGACGCCGTGAACTGCGAAGACGCCGCACACGTCGTCCACTTTCAGCGTATCCACGGTAAAGCGGAACGCGGGGAGGACGAGGAAGCCGCCGAGGCCGCCGAGGAGCGCACCGCCCCACCACGTGACGTGCGGAACAGCGCCCGTCACGGCCACAAGCCCCGCGAGTAGACCGTTCGCGGTCCAGAGCGGGTCGGGCTTGCCTTGGTAGCGCGCCGACATGAGCATCGCCATCGCCCCGCCAGCGCCCATGCCGAGGGTGGTAACGAGGGCGACGCGGCCGAGCGCCGCGCCCATGAACGTCAGACTGCCGTCGTCAGCAACCGAGAGGATGGTTGCCTGCGTGCCGACGTTGAAGCCGTACCACCCGAACGCGAGGATGAACGTCCCGAGGACGGCAAGTAGCATCGAGTGGCCGGGGATGGGTTGGCTTTCGCCGTTCGCATCGTAGCGACCCTTCCGTGCGCCGACCATCTTCGCGGCGACGAGACCAGCCACGCCGCCGCACATGTGGACGACCGTCGCACCGGCGAAGTCGAGGTAGCCCGCTCCGAGAACGTTTCCGAGGAATCCGCCCGAGGACAGCAGGCCGCCGCCCCACGTGAAGCCGACGACGACGGGGTAGATGATCGCCGTCATCAGCACCGTAAACAGCACGTACGCGTTGAACTCCATGCGCTCTGCGACGGCCCCGGAGACGATGGTCGCGGCCGTCATAGCGAACACGGCACCGAACAGCCAGCCGATCCACGCCGTCGGATCGTTAACGTACGCGAACGCCGCCGAGATACTGAACGGTCCCGGGGAGGTCAGCCCACCGACAATCGTCGCTATCGCCGCGCCGACGACGAAGTAGATGAGCGTTCCGAGGATCCAGTCGGTCATGTTCTTCATCAGGACGTTGCCGACGTTCTTCGCGCGAACCTGCCCTGCCTCCAGCAGAGCGAACCCCGGTTGCATGAAGAAGATGAGGAACGTCACGACCAATATCCACACGTTGTTGACGCCTGCGGCGATGGTTGAAGCGTCGGCCTGTAACGGGACACTCATACGATTGCCTCCATGGGTGAACGCTTGTCTATTATTTTGCTCAATACTGCTCCGTTCGTGATCATATTCACGCGAGATAGTCATGAGAACACACTACATAAGTGTATGTGACAAAATTGTCCACTTTTCACTGGGTAATATGGACGAGTGAACGATTTACCGAACAATACAATGTGTATAAGGTCGTTTTCTGCTCTATTTGACGGGCAATACGGCAAAATAAGTGGACGAACGTTCACGCAAAATCTGCGAAACACCACGACTCTCGTCGCACGCGCTGACTCTCAGAACGCTCAGAGTGCGTCCGCGATGTCTTCTGCGAAGTAGGTGAGAATGAGGTCTGCGCCCGCACGTTTCATCGCAAGCAGCGATTCGAACGCCGTCTCGTCGAGGTCCATCCAGCCTTTCTCGGCGGCGGCATGGAGCATCGCGTACTCGCCGGAGACGTTGTAGGCGGCGACTGGGTGGTCGAACTCCTCGCGTACCGCGCGCACGATATCGAGATACGCCAGCGCGGGTTTCACCATCAACACGTCCGCACCCTGTTCTACGTCGAGTGTCACCTCGCGGATAGCCTCCCGGGCGTTTGCGGGGTCCATCTGGTAGTGTCGCCGGTCACCGAACGCGGGCGCGCCGTCGGCGGCGTCGCGGAACGGGCCGTAAAACGCGCTCTCGTACTTCGCGGCGTAGGACATGATCGGGACGCTCTCGTGTCCCGACTCGTCGAGTGCTTCCCGAATTGCGCCGACCATCCCGTCGGTCATTGAACTCGGTGCGACCATGTCCGCGCCCGCCTCGGCATGCGAGACGGCCGTCTTCGCCAACAACGCTAGCGTCTCGTCGTTTTTCACAGTCAGCGTCGGATCCGACTCGGCGTGGTCCTCGACGATTCCACAGTGACCGTGACTCGTGTACTCACACATGCAAACGTCGGTGATGACGTAGGCGTCCGTCTCCTCCGTCACGCGCCGAGTCGCTTTTTGCACGACGCCGTCTTCGGCCCACGCACGGGACCCGCGTTCGTCCTTCGATTCGGGGATGCCGAACAGCATCACCGCCTCGACGCCCGTTTCGAGGACTTCCTCGACGCGCGCGACTGCCTCGGAGACGGGGACGCGTTCGTGCCCCGGCATCGACTCGATGGGAAGCCGTTCGTCCGTCGTCGCGTCCACGAAGACGGGCGCGATGAGGTCCGTCGCCGAGAGGTTCGTCTCGCTGACGAGCGACCGGATGCCGTCGGTTCGGAGGCGTCGCGGGCGGTCGGTGAGGTTCATACTCGCCGTTCGTAGCCCACGTGAAAAATCGCATCGCTCCCGGCGATGGACTCCCTGACAACGGTATGTCATCGATTCTCGGAGCGAAACTGGTTTTAATGATTCGTGGATACTCCCGGTCGATGCAGGCCCCGCTTCAGGTGGCGCAGATGCCCGACGAACTGCAGGCGCTGTTGCACTCCGAGTGGGCCTATCTCGTCCTCTTCGGCGTGTTCGTCCTCGAAGGCGCGATGCTGATGTACTTCATGCCGAGCGAACTCATCGTCCCCGGTTCGCTCGTCCTCCTCGGCACCGACGCTGCCGTCGCGGTCATCGGGATCGCCGTCCTCGGGGCGACTATTGGACAGTATGCCCTGTTCAAAGTCGCCCAACGCGGCGGCCGCGAGTACCTCCTCCAGAAGCGATGGTTCGCCGTCAGCGAGTCGAAACTGGACCGTTTTGACGGCTGGTTCGAACGCTGGGGTCCCATCGTCGTTCCGGTGAGCAACACCCTGCTGTTCACGCGCGGGATGCTCACCGTCCCCGCCGGATTCGCCGAGATGGACGACCGGCAGTTTGTCGCCCTCTCGGCGGTCGGCACGCTCTCGTTCGAGGTGATCCTCGCGGCGCTGTACGTCTACTTCGATACGCTGGTGTAGGCTATCTCTGAACGGTTCTCCCGCAAAAATTATCTTTCAATTGACTAGTTTTCCAAATATGGCAAATCCTCAAGGTATTATTTTTGTTATTCTAGGTCTCCCGATGGCCCTGCTCCCGTATCGCCTCGCCCGGTTCGAAGAGCGACTCGACTCTTTGGGTAGTAAGCGCTCGTGGTCAGAGGTCGAACCGTCGGATTGGAAGGTCCTATTCAATCGAGTCGGCGGAGCCGCGTTGGCACTTTTCGGTTTCGCGTGGTTCCTCCTCGGTTGACTACGCTCGCAGAACGTTCCACGGTCGGTCGTGGAAAGACGTCGATTCCAACCGCGGTCTCGTTTACAGACGCTTACTCCGTTCGGTCAATGTCGATTTGCTCCCGCAGGGCGGCGAGTTCCTCGGAGTCAGCGAGTTCCTCGACACGCTCTCGGAAGTGCCGTTCACAGAGACCCACCTTTATCCCATCCTTTTCGGCGGCGTACGCGGCGTCTCGCTCGCAGTAGTGGCACTTCATACTCCCCCTTCGTTCCTCACCCGATTTAACTCTACGCTCCCGGTTATCGGGACCGAGACTCCGCGTCAGACGCCCGGCACGCGCGCGGCGAACGCGGCGAACGCGTCCTCGGTTGGACCCGCGACACCCAGCGTTCTATCGTGCGCGTCACTCCCGCCGGTCAAGAGCAAGTCGTTGGCGGCGGCGATGCGCTCGACTAGTTCCACATCTTCTTTCGCCGCGCTTCCACCGCCGTAGGGATAGAATCGCTCGACAGCGTCGAGTTCAGCGGCGCGTTCCAGCGCTGCTTCGGGATCGGGATAGCGGAACGGGTGCGCAAGACCGACGACGGCGCACGACTCTCTGAGGGCCGCAACACCCGTCTCGAAGTCGGGGACGTACCGCTGGACGTAGCATGGGCCGTCGTTTCCGATGAGGTGGGCAAACGCGTCTTCGTAGTCGTATGGGGCGTCGCTCCCCTCGATAGCACGGGCGATGTTCGGACGGCCGATTCCCTCGCGGAGTTCGATGTCGAGTTCGACGTCGAGGTGCGACTCCACGTTCTCGACAATCTTCCGACCGCGTTCCTTCCGGTCGGTCTGAATGCGTTCTGTCACTTCTCGAATGGCCGGCGTGTCGCGGACGGCGTATCCGAGCAGATCAAGTCGTTGTTCGGGCGTTTCGACGCGCAGTTCGACCCCGCGAATCATCGTCACGCCGTCGCGCTCGGTGACGGGTGCGTCGAGGTCCGGATGGACACGGTCGTGGTCCGTCACCGCTACGACCTCTACACCGCCCGCGACGGCTGCATCGGGGACCTCTGCAATCGTCAAGACGCCGTCGGACGCCGTTGTGTGCAGATGGAGGTCCGCCACGGGTTCGTCGCCGTCGAAATCGCCGTTCCGGTCTCGAATCACGGCCGTGAGTGGTCGGTCGTCGGTGAAAGCGTTTTCCGTCATTTCCTAATATGCCATACCAACACACACTAGGTATATTATGTGTACAATCACGATAATGGAAAATCATTAAGAATAGCGATAGGGTATGACTGGGTGTAATGCGCCTGAACCGTACCGACGAACTCATCAACGCCCACGAGTTCCCGGCGACCACAGAAGAACTCATCGAGGCATACGGCGACCAGACCATCGAACACCCCAACGGTAGCGAGCAACTCGGCGACGTGTTCGCCCGTGCGGGGTTCGAGACGTACACCTGCGCCGACGATGCACGCAACGCACTCCTTTGCGGTTTGGGCCACGAGGCTATCGGTCGTCGCTATTACAGCGACCGTGACGTCTCTACGTTCGGAGAGGACGGGCCGCAACAGGTCTCTTTCTAGAACGGAATGTCGAGGGGGACGCGCCCCTTCGTGTAGCCCTCGAATCGGCCGGACGGTCGGACGCGGAAGACGACGGCCGGGCGGTGGTGAACCTCGGGTTTCTCGTCGCGGACGGAGAACCAGTCATCGTCCGGGAACGACGAACAGTCCACGAACAGGACGACGCCGCCGCCGTGTTCCTCTAACTGCCCGCCGGATTTCGTCTCAGCGGTATCGCGCACCGCGGCGACGGGCGTCCCGGCACTGCGCTTACTCGTCGGAAGCGGTCGCGTCACTTCGACGAGTGTCCCGTCACCGTTCCGAGAGGCGCGGTAGTCGATGGCGTGCCCGGTTGTGACGTCTATCTCGGGAACGATGTCGTAGCCCGCGTCAACGAGGAGTTTTCCGGCATTGAACTCGCCCATCGCGGCAGTCATCCGCGTCAGATCGAGATACTCGGAGGTACCGAGTTTGCCGGCCATCACCTCGCGGTGGTCGTCGAGGACACCCGTAGCGAGGAACCCTTCGTAGAACGATAACGCCTCGTCGCGCGTCGCGTCGGGGAACCCAGCGGCGTGGTCGTGGAAGAACTCACGCGTCGTCTCTCGGCCGTCCTTCGAGAGAAACACTGGAAGAAAGAACCACGAGAGATGCGGATACGGTTCCAACCACGGCGACTCCTCGTGCAGTTGCGCGGTCAGTTCGCGCGTCACCCACCGAGAGACGCTGTGGGGGACCTCCGAGAAGCCCTTTTTGTCCGTCCGCCAGAGCGCTTCGGGCGTCTCAGTGTTTCCCATCCAGTATGCGGTGTCGTCGTTCCAGCAGAACAGCGCGATGTCTCCGTTGTTCATCTCGAACCGCACTGCTTCGAAGTCGGCCGGCGGTTTGAACCACGGCGTCTCCTTCGTCGCGCCGAGATTCGAGTCGAGGTCGTCGTAAATGTCACGCCGGACGCGGGCCTCATCCCATCGTCCCGGCGCATAGCGAAATCGCAGCGGGCGTGCCACGCGGCCTACTTATTCGGGAGGCGGTTTATCGGTTCCGCGTCATCAGAGATATCCTTCACCGATAATTATATGTGACTAAGATTCCCAAGTTATGGTGTATCATGTCAATGGGTGCCTACGACGAAGACGAACACGAGCGCCGAGAGCGAAAGAACGGCTCAGTCGATGCGACGTTCGACGACGACCGAACGGTATACCACGGTGAGGTAACCTACGACTCCGGCGACTCCACGGAAGCACTCCTCGACAAGTTCCGTGAAATGAAGGACACGTAATCCAATCACTCGATTCTCATAGTCACTGCGGCAACCGTCGAGACGACCGTAACGGCGACGACGTGACCGGCCACAGCGAGCAACAGCATTCGCTGGTTGAGGATAAACGGAACGAGTGCGAGTTGTGCGATCCCGAAAATAACGTTCCATGCGTCAGCCACGCGGAGCGTTTGCGCTGTCGTCGAGTCCACAGTGAACCGCAGTGATCCCCACAGCGAGACGATGGCGGCCCACCACGACGTTCCGATGCGGTAGCAGAGGTCCCAGAGAACTAACAGCGTCAGGTAGACGACGATAACCGGCGGTTCTCGGCCGAACAGAGAGACAAACAGCGTTGTTCCACTCTGTCGTGGGTCGTATACGAACAGATGTGTCACGAGGGCGACGAACGCCAAGACGCCGAGAACCACTTCGATGCTCGATCCGAACAGCAGTCGCGTGTAAGCGTCGGGGAGATTCGTCTCTCTCGTCGTCTGGCCCATCCGGAGCATCACGACGCTTCCGACCGCTGCGACGCCGACCGCGATACTGCCCGGGAGAACTGCTTCCCAGAGGTCGTACGCCCACGCGAAGAAGACGACAAACACCTCGAACAGACCGAGTTGCAGAGCAATGGCTTCCCCATCCGTCAGGTGGATTCCCGGAAGCGCGCCGACGATACTCTCGTACACCCACGTCTCACCGAACTGCGTGCGGGTCATCCTCGCTTCTCCTGGGGGGCGCGACATTCAGGTATCGGCCGAACCCGCACTCGATTCAAGATCTGACCCGTCTTCGCCCACCGTTTCGACCGGTTCGACCGCCGGTTCAGTGTCGGACTCGCTGACCGCTCCGAGGGCACGCGTAACCGCTTCGTCGAACGGTGTCAACTCGACTTCGACGTGTCGTTTGATACTGTCATCGCGGACGACAACGGGGTTTTTCAGGCCCTCGATGAGCGGTCTGGAAACCGAGGTGGGGACGTTGGTGACGAGACTGACCCAGTACGAGGAGAGACGTGGAGTTAACACGGGGACTGAGACGAGGCGCGTCTGACGGTCGAGGTGTTCGCCGACCCGTTTCAGAACTTCGCCGTAGGTCAACACGTCGGGACCACCGATTTCGTATGTCTCTCCGGCGGTTTCGGGTGCGTCGAGCACGCCGACGAGGTATGCCACCACGTCATCGACGTAGATGGGCTGACACTCCGTATCCACCCACCGCGGCGTCACCATCACCGGGAGGCGATCGGCGAGTTGGCGAATCACCTCGAAACTCGCGCTTCCGTCGCCGATGATGATGGCGGCCCGGAGCGTCGTCAGGTCGTAATCGCCCTCGCCGAGAACGTACTCTACTTCGCGCCGCGAACGCAGATGCGGCGAGAGGTGGTCGCGTTCCTCACCGAGTCCACCGAGGTAGACCACTCGTTCGACGCTTGCCGCGGAAACCCCTCGCTCGAAGTGTCGTGCGGCACGTCTGTCGCGTTCTTCGAAGTCTGACCCCGACTGCATCGAGTGGACGAGGTAGTACGCGGCCTCGATTCCGAGCGCAGAAAGGCAGTCCTCGAACGTCCGGTCGTCGCTTTCGCGCAGGTCGGCGTTTCCGCCGTTTCCAGTGTCTCCGTCATCGACGAGATGGAAGCCACCCGTCTCCAGTAGGTCGCCTTCGATGACGTGCACGTCCGCGGGAAGTTCCGCGTTCGACGCATCTCGAACGAGGGCCGATACCTCGTGTCCGTCGTCTAAGAGGGCGCGGACGAGACGACTGCCGACGAATCCTGTCGCTCCCGTCACGAGGACTTTCATATCGCTTCCAACGGACGGTACCGTGTTAACAGTTCGCGCCGATACGGAGACGGCGCTCCTCCGCCGTCGTCTCGTCCGGGAGTATCCGCGGTCGTCCTATCCAGAGTACTCGGCGTCGTCCCATCCAGAATATTCGGCGTCATCCCAACCAGCTGTCTCCGGTGCGCCGCGACCGACTTCGACACTCGCACCGTCTGGAGCGTCCGCCGCGTCGTCGCCAACAACACCTGACAGTTCCGTCCACGCTTCGGCGGCCGTGCCAGCCCACGACTCGGCTTCGAGGACTGTCGTTTTCACCGCCTCGACGCGCGCCGTATCAACGTCCGTCGAACCCGGGCGTGACCCGACAGCAACACCAACGAACGCCGCGCGGTCTGCATCGGTCAGGTCGCCGCGCCGCATCTGCTCGACCGTTCCAGCGAGTGCTTCGGGGTCGGGATAGGCGAACACCTTCGATCCGACGGCGTGCGGACCGAGGAGCAGTCCGCTCACGTCCGGCGCATCACCGTCGAGCAGCCTGTCGTCCCCGAACTCCTCCTCTACGCGCTCGCACTCCGATTCTGTCCCGAGCGCCAGATTGTGCCCGGGATAGTCGCGGCACTCGCTGGGATACATTTCGTCGCCGTGGATGCGACACTGGAGCGTCTCGGGATCCAAGAAGACGCAGGCGTGCAACCACGTCTGCTCGGTGCCGAACGGTGTGACGGGCTTCGGCGGCTTCCGGAGGCCGACGAAGAACGCGGGCTTCCCGCCGATAGCCGCAACTTCGACGCCGTCTATCTCGACAGCGGCGTCCGCGTCCGGCGTCGCCTCCCACATCCGCGGGACTAGCACGTCGCCGAATCCGTCGCGCACGAACGCCGCAATCTCGTCGCGTGTCAGCGGAACGAGGTTGTACACGTCGTCTAACGGCTCTCTTGGGCCGCGACGCTCGTGATTGGAAGGCGCAGGCGACACCGGACGCCAGTCGATACAGCACCCGGCACACCCCTCGCAGTTGACCTTCATGCCCATGAACTACGGTACTACCTCACAAGAAAAGCGGTATCGCGGTCGGTTGTTCCGGTGTCTAGATACGACGCTTGCCGGTCGCTTCCGCGTTGTGCAGACCGACCACTCTTATTTCTCGACGCCGTCTCCTCAGACGTGACGACAGAACCGTGTGACGGCTGTGGGAAGTCTGTCCGTATCGGCGGCGGAATCGGCGACTTCTGGTCGTTCTCGAACGAATCCACGCAGGGGATCACACTCGAACTCGAAGACGGCGGCGAGTTCTTCCTCTGCTATGACTGCATCGACCAGTTGCCTGACGACCGCGTGGTAACGAGCGACGACGTACGGTCGCTGTGAGAACGCGGAACCGGCCCCGCCGGGAACGAACCTTTTACGCCCGATGACCGACAGTCACGGACGTGGACCCCGACCGAATCCTGCCGTCGTTTCCGGCCCCGAGCTATCGCGGGGCACAGGAACAAGCGCTCTGCGATATCCGCGACGCGTTCGCCGCCGGGAACGACGTCGTTCTCGTCCGCGCGCCGACGGGGAGCGGTAAGTCTCTTCTCGCACGCTCTATCGCCGGTGCCGCCCGGACGACGGAGGAAGCGAAACCCGCGCAGGCGACAGACGCTTACTATACGACGCCGCAGGTGTCGCAGTTGGACGACGTGGCCGAAGACGAGTTGCTCGAAGATCTGAGCATCATCCGTGGCAAGTCAAACTACACCTGTATTCTGAACGGTGAAACGGACACGCCCGTTGACCGTGCGCCGTGTGCGCGACAGAAGGGGTTCGACTGCACCGTCAGGCACCGCTGTCCGTACTTTTCGGACCGCGCCATCGCCTCGAACCGGAAGATTGCGGCGATGACGCTCGCGTACTTCATGCAGACCGCCGGCTCCGACGTGTTTCGACAGCGCGACGTGGTGGTGATAGACGAAGCCCACGGGCTGGCAGAATGGGCTGAAATGTACGCGACTATCGATCTGAACCCGAATACGGTGCCCGTCTGGGATGATGTGGGCGTACCCAACGTGACCACGGCAGACGACCCGCTCGAACGGACTGTTCGGTTCGCCGAAGCCTTGCTACAGGTGTGTTCGAACGCGAAAGACGAACTCCTGACGAAATCCGAACTCACACCCGAAGAGGCGTCACGGCGCGACCGGTTACAGGAGCTCCGTTCGGAGTTGAAGTGGTTTATCGAGGATTACCGCGATCCCGAAAGTCCGACGACGTGGGTTGTAGACCAGTTCGGCGGCGAGGGCGAACCGATCACGGCGAAACCGCTGGATCCGGCGCGCTACCTCAAACACACCGTCTGGGACCGGGGCAACAAGTTCGCTCTGCTCTCGGCGACGATTCTGAACAAAGACGCCTTCTGTCGCGGCGTCGGTCTCGATCCGTCGAACGTCGCGCTCGTGGATGTCGAACACACGTTCCCCGTTGAGAACCGACCGCTGTACGACGTAACGCAGGGAAAGATGACGTACGAACACCGCGACGAGACGATTCCGAAGATCGCTCGCCTTCTCGTTCGCCTGATGGCGAAACACCCAGACGAAAAGGGCCTCGTCCACTGTCACTCGTACGCCATCCAGTCTGAACTTCGGAAGCGACTCGCGCAGTTGGGTCTCGGCGGTCGCATCCGCGGGCACGACAAGGCGAACCGGGACGCCGAGTTGGAGACGTGGAAGGCGTCCTCGGGCGCGGACGTGTTCCTCTCAGTGAAGATGGAGGAAGCGCTCGACTTGAAGGGTGATCTGTGTCGCTGGCAGGTCATCTGTAAAGCGCCGTATCTCAACACGAACGATTCGCGCGTCGCCCAACGTCTCGAAGACGGGCAGTGGTCGTGGTATCGTCGCGCGGCGCTCAGAACCGTGATTCAGGCGTGCGGCCGGGTCGTCCGGGCACCTGACGACTACGGGGCAACGTATCTCGCAGATTCGTCGCTCCTTCAGTTGTTCGACCGCACCCGCTCTGAGATGCCTGAGTGGTTTGCAGAACAGGTCCGGCGGATGAGTACGCCTGACTTGCCCGAATTCGATCAAGAGGCTGCGGGCGGACGCGGGCGGTCATCGGGGTCGCGTCCGTCGCCACGTTCGTCGCCGTCGCGGTCTTCGTCCGGTTCGTCCCGGTCGTCGGGTTCGTCACGGTCTTCGTCTCGACAGTCGTCTGGATCGACTTCGAGTCGCGGCCGTTCCGGTACTGGTGGCGAAAACAGTCGCTCTCGAAGTCAGTCGGACGACGCCGACGACCGGTCGAACCACCCCCTCTCGGATGTCTGGGGCGACGGCTGACGGACAGTTTCCCCCCCTAGAACAGGAGACTGGCCCCGTACGCGATTGTAGACCCGAGCATCAAGACCACGAGTACTAACGCGAGTATCTGCTGTCGTTCCACACCTCCCGTGTTTGTTCAAGGGATTTCAGTCTTTCCGACCGATCCGTATGGCAGTATTTACACTGAACAGAACCGACGCCGGACATTTACTTAATGATTGTTAATACATGTGGTCATATGGGTTCTTATATACCGAATATTTTCTTCAATATTCCATTATTCGTCCCGTAACGCGTCGGTCTGACAAGCGTTCTCACGAAATAGTTAACACCCTTGGGTTTGTCCGTGGGTGTATACGGCCATGCACACACACGCGCTGACGACGGCGATGACGCTGTACCAGAGCGGAACGCTGACGCTTTCACAGGCGGCTACCCGTGCGGGCCGCTCCGAGGAAGCGCTCGTGTCTGCGCTCCACCAACACGGTGTCGAGGTCCGGGAGCAAGAGGAAGTGACCGCCGCGACGACCGAGACGCCTGCTCGGGCCGACTAATCCGACGTTTCGCCGTTTTCTACTGCTTCGTCGGGAAGAATGTGCAGTCCAGAACGACTTTTGAGGACGTGGACCATCGCCGCGTCGCTATCGAAGTAGTCCGGGCGCGCTATCGTCTTTGATTCGTACGTTTCGGGGTCGAGGACCTGTACGGCGTTCTCGTCCTCGACGGTGACGACGGTGGTTTCCGCTGCGTCTTCGACGGTACCGAGTCGGCGCGCGTCGGGCGTTTCCCCCTCCTCGAACTGCGATTCGTACTGTTCGCCGCTGTCGAGGCGGACGCCCTTCAGGTTCCCGCGGACACTTCGGACTAACACCGGTCCGTCGTCGTCGTCCGGGTCGATGATCTCGCCCGGCGTGAACTTCGGCAGGCGGACGGCGTAGGTGACGCGGTACACCTCGTTGCCGTCGCCGTCTTCCGTAACGAGCGTCGGATACTCCTCGACGTTGCCGCCGAGTTCGCGCACGACGTGCTTCGCCACGCCGCTACCCATCTGGTTCGTGGATATCTTGATGTTCGGACCGTCGCCCGAATTCGAAATCTCGGAGATAAACGCGTTTCTGTCGCCTGTCTCCTCGCGTTCTTCGATGTACGACTCCGCGATTTCGACCGCGCGTTGAGCTTCCTCTTTCGTCGGGTCGCGCTCCTCAGCGCGAATCTGGACGATGCTTGAGTAGTAGCCACCGGCGATGCGGCCGCATCGTTTGCACGTCTGCCGCGATATCTTCACCGGCACCGTTACCGTCTCCTCGATGTGGGTGTCGCGGACGAATCCGGAGAACGAACAGTGCATCCGGATCGTGTTTTGATCCACCTGTTCGGGTTCGACGCCCCACTGAACGTCCTCCGCTTTCAGGTGGACGCCCAACGCCTCTGAAACCTCCTCGATGGCGACGTCGGTGTAGTCGCGGGCGCCGACGTCCACCCAGCGGTTCCCCTTGTGGACCGCGCCGCACTGCGAACAAACGCGAACCTCGATACGCTCCGGCGCGTCTACGAGGTCGAAATCCTCGAAGTAACACGCGTCGCAAAGGACCGCGTCGCGGTCACGGGGCATTCCGGGGAGCGGTTCCTCACGCTCCGGTACGGGGTCCCCACAGCGCGGACAGAAGTCGCCTGAACTCATCGACTACGATAACGGCCGAACGCGTTTAAGCGCGACGAACTTCATACCTCGTCGTCCAGGTATTCTAACGCCTCCTCGTCCGTCACTTGTCCGAAGTCACGGTAGTGGTAGCCGACGGCCGCAAACGTCTCGGGCACCTCCACGACCACTACGTCGTCTGCGACCTCGCGGAGACGCGGAATCGTCGCCGCCGAAGCGACGGGGACGGCAAAGACGATGCGGGCTGCGCCGCCGCTTCGGACCTGTTGCAGGCAGGCGAGCGCTGTCGCACCCGTCGCCACGCCGTCGTCTACGATAACGACACGCTTGCCCGACACGTCCGGTACCGGCTTTCCACCACGGTATGCACGCACTTTCTCTCGGGCGACGTCGGCCTCTCTCTCGCGTTGGGATTCGATATACCTGTCTCCGATACCGAACTGCTCGACGAGCGAATCGTTGAGCCACAGGTCTCCCTCGCCCGTGACGGCCCCGATAGCCAGTTCGGGGTTCCCCGGCGCGCCGACCTTCGAGGCGACCACCACGTCCAACGGAACGCCAAGTGCGTCCGCGACGGCGCGTCCGACGGGGAGGCCACCGCGCGGGATGGCAAGGACGAGGTCAGGGTTTACGGCCGCCTCTTGCAATCGTTCAGCGAGCCGTTTTCCTGCCTCTGTGCGATTTGTGAACATGCCTAAATCGACGGGAGGAGACGATAAAAACCTCTGCGCCGTCGCGTACGCGGGTGCGTCAGATCTTCTCACTCCAACAGCGTTTATAAGCACGAACACGAAGACACGGGCATGGATTGGAAACCGGACTGGGGACTTCGTGGCCGAATGGTGCTGACGATGTTCCTCCTCTTTGCCCTCTACATCGTGTTTGTTGGGGCGCTGGTGTACACGGACAGTTTCATCGTCCTTCCGTTCGTCGCCGTGTTCCTGTTCGCGCAGTTCTTCTTCAGCGACAAACTCGCGCTGTACAGTATGGGTGCCAAGAAGGTCTCCGAAGACGAGTATCCGGAACTGCACGCGACGATTTCGCGGCTTTCCCAACAGGCCGACCTGCCGAAGCCGAAGATTGCGGTCGTGGACTCGCGCGTCCCGAACGCCTTCGCTACCGGTCGATCACAGAACAACGCGGCTATCTGTGTGACGACTGGTCTGATGCGGATGCTCGATAGCGACGAGTTAGAGGGCGTCCTCGCGCACGAACTCGCCCACGTGAAGAACCGTGACGTGATGGTGATGACCATCGCGTCGTTCCTCTCGACAGTCGCATTCATGATCGTCCGGTGGGGCTTCTGGTTCGGTGGCGGCAACCGCGACCGACAGGGCGGCGGCATCATCGCGGCTATCGCCGTTTCGCTCGTCGTCTGGATCGTTTCGTTCGTCCTCATCCGCGCGCTCTCACGCTACCGTGAGTACGCCGCGGACCGTGGTGCTGCAGTGATTACCGGCCAACCCTCGGCTCTCGCGTCGGCTCTGATGAAGATTTCCGGGGGGATGGACAAGGTGCCGCAGGATGACCTGCGCGAGCAGTCGGAGATGAACGCGTTCTTCATCATCCCGATCAAGAGCGACTTCATCGGTCGCGTCTTCAGCACGCACCCGTCTACGGAGAACCGCATCGAGCGACTTCGCCAACTGGAACGCGAGATGGAGACGGCATAAATGGGATTTCTCGACTCGATTCGTTCGGTTCTCGGCATCAGCGCAGAGGCGGATGCGACCCGCGAGGCGGACCCCGAAGACCTGTTCGGGATGAGTACCGCCTACATCACGATGGAGGCCGACCTCGACTTCGACCCGGTCGGTGCGGCGGCCCTCTGCTTTTCGTCGGTGGACAGCACTGACTTCGCCCAGACTGTCGAGGAGGTCGAAGCCATCCTCAAAGCGGGCGAGGAGGAGACGGGTACCGACTTCCGACTCTACGAGGATTCACACGGCTGGGAGTGGGTCGTTCTCGAAGATGACGACCCTGAAGACCTCGTGACGAGCATCCACTTTGCCGCTGACGAGTTCATCGAACGTGGGTACGGGTCGCGTCTTCTCGCGGCCGTCTTCGGCTTCGAACGCGACGGCGACCGCGCCTACTGGATCTACTCGTTCCGACGCGGCGCGTACTACCCGTTCGCGCCCGAACGCGGCCGAAATCAGAACGACCGTATCCTCATGAAACTGGAGTCGGTCCTCGACGGCGAACTCGAACTCGAACCCGACAAAGAGTACTGGTATCCCATGTGGCCCGACCGGGAGGGCGGGCACCCCTGGGAGTAGTTACGGACAGGCGACAACGACGGCCCCTTTAATTCCGCTCACATCGCCGTCTACCTCCGATGCGCCCGCATCTCGCATCGCCACTTCCTCGGTGAGGTAATACGTCCCGCCGACTCGACTCGTCTCCTTTTCGCCGTCCGTGCGCGTCGTCAGTTGGATGGTCACGGAGACGACGTACCACTCGTCGGTTCCCGGTGCTTTCAGACTGCTGTCTACTGGTTCTACGGCAACTACCTCGGCCGTCGGTGTCTCGGCGGCGACGCGGTTTTTTGCTAACGCTGTTTCGTACGCCTGCGCGAACCGGAGCGCCGAGAGTTCGGTCACGTCGCCCGGATGGGTGGGGTAGGCCGAACCATCCGTTGCGGGCGGACGCGGATCAGGCGAACAGGCGGCCGGTTCAGGAGTTTCTACCGCTGGTTGGTCGAAGTTCGTTTCGTTGTGTGTTTCGTTGCCACCGGTCGCATTCGTCTCGTTGCCGACCGCGGTAGTCGTCTCGTTGCTTCCCGTCGCATTTGCAAGCGTCTCGTTCGATGGTGCAGTAGCACCGTCGGCGGTCGATTCGCCACTGGTCTGTGTCTCGGTGTTGTCACTCGTCCCACGATTTCCGGCACATCCTGCAACGAGTGCGCCCCCGATAACGCCGAGAACAGCGCGTCTAGTGGGCATTGCCACCTTCTGGGCCGCTCATTGCTAAGTGCCTTTCCTTCTGGGCAGAATCACGCTTTCTGACCGCTGTCGCCGTATTTCTTTGAAGTTAAACATTCACTCCGCCGTGAACGTCATCCCGTCGCCGCCTTCCAGTTTCACTTCCACTCCGCTGTTAACGAGACTTTATGTACCTATAGGCCACAGGACTGCATACGATGCCAGAAGACGATCTCGAAAGTCTCCCGGGTGTGGGCCCCGCTACCGCAGACAAACTTACCGACGCCGGATTCGAAAGCTATCAGGCTATCGCTGTCGCCAGTCCGAGTGAACTCTCGAACACCGCAGACGTGGGTGAATCCACGTCCTCGGACATCATCAACGCCGCACGCGAGGCGGCCGATATCGGTGGCTTCGAGACCGGTTCGGCGGTTCTCGAACGACGCGAGCAGATCGGCAAACTCTCGTGGGGTATCTCCGAGGTTGACGACCTTCTCGGCGGCGGACTGGAAACCCAGTCTATCACCGAAGTGTACGGTGAGTTCGGTGCCGGGAAGTCGCAGGTAACACACCAGATGGCGGTCAACGTCCAGCTACCGCCCGAACACGGCGGTCTCGGTGGGTCCTGTATCTTCGTTGACTCCGAGGACACGTTCCGTCCGGAGCGTATCGACGACATGGTCCGCGGGCTTGACGACGAGATTATCCAGGCCACGATGGACGAGCGCGAAATCGAGGGGTCGCCCGACGACGAGGCGGCGATGGAGGAACTGCTCAACGACTTCCTCGACAAGATTCACGTCGCAAAGGCGTTCAACTCCAACCACCAGATTCTGCTCGCCGAGAAGGCCAAGGAACTCGCACGCGATCACGAAGAGGACGAGTTCCCCGTCCGCCTGCTCTGTGTGGACTCGTTGACTGCGCACTTCCGTGCCGAGTACGTCGGCCGTGGTCAACTCGCAGAGCGCCAGCAGAAACTCAACAAACACCTGCACGACCTGATGCGTATCGGTGACCTGTACAACACCGCCGTCCTCGTGACGAATCAGGTCGCATCGAACCCCGACTCGTACTTCGGTGACCCGACCCAGCCCATTGGTGGCAACATCCTCGGCCACACCTCGACGTTCCGTATCTACCTCCGCAAATCGAAGGGTGACAAGCGTATCGTCCGCCTCGTGGACGCGCCGAACCTCGCCGACGGTGAGGGGATCATGCGCGTGCAGGACGGCGGTCTGAAGCCGGAGTAACGACGTTTTGCCCTCCCGCGAGGAAGCGTCTGCGACCGAGCGGGCCGAGGAGCGACTCCCGGGAGCGACGAGTGCTTTTGGTCCAGCTTTTGCCGAGGGCTGCTTCGCAGCCCGCAGCGCAAAAGGTGGGCGGGTACAGAACGGCGGTCTGAAGCCGGAGTAACGACGTTTTGCCCTCCCGCGAGGAAGCGTCTGCGACCGAGCGGGCCGAGGAGCGACTCCCGGGAGCGACGAGTGCTTTTGGTCCAGCTTTTGCCGAGGGCTGCTTCGCAGCCCGCAGCGCAAAAGGTGGGCGGGTACAGAACGGCGGTCTGAAGCCGGAGTAACGACGTTTTGCTCTCCCGCGAGGAAGCGTCTGCGACCGAGCGGGACCAGAAGTGATCTTTCTTTCTTTTTCGATACGAGTTGCACAGCGTGACGCAACCGTCTGCGAGAAGTTAGTCGTCGGCTTCGGTCGTCGTCGTCGCCTTCTCGGCGTCACCTTCGTAGATAGCCGCCCCGTCCTGGGCAACCTGCCGAGCGAGGACGGCGCACTTGATACGCATCGGAGAGATATCGACGCCGAGCATCTCGGTCACGTCGTCGGTGTCCATCTCCTCTAACTCCGAGAGCGTCGTCCCTTGCAGTCGCTCCGAGAGCATGCTTGCCGACGCTTGACTGATAGCACAGCCGTCGCCGGTGAACGCGACGAACTCAATCGTTTCGTCGTCGTCTTCCAGTTTCACCTGCATCGTAATTGTATCGCCACAGGATGGGTTCTCCCCGGTGTGTGAGAACGTCGGGTCTTCCATCTCGCCCTTGTTCCGGGGGTTCTTGTAGTGATCCAGAATCTGCTGCCGATACATGTCCGAGCCCATGCCCATTGTGTTCGCTCGTATGCGAGTTCGCCGGATAAGGGTTCCGGGGCGGTCAATCCCCGCACTGTCGAGTGTGCAGGCTCGGTAAGTGCAACGGAGGGAAAAAGATCCGTTTCGGCGACGTGTTCGCTCAGGCGAACAGCGTCCGCGCGTCGTCGACGGCCTCGATGAGTTTGTCTACCTCATCGTACGTGTTGTACACGTAGAACGACGCGCGAGTCGAGGCGGCGATGTCGAGTTTGTCGTGCAGGGGTTGCGTGCAGTGGTCTCCAGCGCGGACGGCGACAGCGTGATCGTTGAGGATGCTGGAGAGGTCGTGCGCGTGGACGCCGTCGAGATTGAACGCGACGAGGCCGCCGCGTTCGTCACCCGGCGGGCCGTAAATCTCGATGTCGTCGAACTCGGCCAGTCGGTCGTACGCGTACGCTGCGAGACGTTCCTCGTGCGCTTGGACGTTTTCCATCCCGATCTCATCGAGATAGTCGATAGCCGCGTGGAGCGCGATGCCCTGTTCGATAACGGGCGTTCCGGCCTCGAACTTCCACGGGAGGTCCTCCCACGTCGAGTCATCGTAGGTGACGCGTCGAATCATCTCACCGCCGTAGAGGTACGGCGTCATCTCTTCGAGAATCTCCTCTTTGCCGTAGAGGACGCCGATACCCGTCGGGCCGAGCATCTTGTGGCCCGAGAAAGCGAAGAAGTCGGCATCGATGTCCGTCACGTCAACGGGTCGCGTCGGGACGGACTGCGCGCCGTCTACGAAGATGTACGACCCAACCTCGTGGGCCATGTCCGCGAGTTCGGAGACGGGGTTGACGGTCCCGAGGGTGTTCGAGATGTGGACGACGGAGACCATCTTCGTGTCTTCGTCTATCAGGTCCGCCGCGTGGTCCATATCGAGGCGACCGTCCTCATCTACTCGGATGTATTCGACGGATGCACCCGTCTTCTTGGCTATCTGTTGCCACGTCACCAAGGAGGCGTGGTGTTCCATCTCCGTGAGAACGACTTTGTCGCCGGGTTCGAGTTCTTCGAGACCCCACGCGTAGGCGACGAGATTCATCGCCTCGGTCGTGTTCTTCGTGAAGACGATTTCCTCACGACCCGAGGCACCGATGAACTCCGCCACGCGGTCGTGGGCGTTTTCGTAGGCGACCGACGCCTCTTGGCTCAGGTGGTGGATGCCGCGGTGGACGTTCGAGTTGTAGCCGTAGTAGTATTCGACGATGGCATCAACAACCTGTTTCGGCGTCTGTGTGGTCGCCGCGTTGTCGAGATAAACGAGCGGTAGGCTGTCGCCGTCGCCCTCTCCGGGAACTGTGAAGTCGCCGCCGACCTTCCGGTCGAGAATCGGGAAATCCTCACGGATGGTGGCGACATCTATCGGGTACGATTCCTGCACTCCCATTACGCCTCTCTAACAGTCCCAACACTAACACCGCTTCGGTATCGACAGTATAACGAAACCAAAATCGGTAACGTTTGGTCCGATATTCGACCGAACGTCGCTACGTCGTCGCCGTTACGGTCGCCGCTACGTCATCGCCGTTACGGTCGCCGTTACGCCATCGCCGTTCGTCGTCGCTGCTACCGCATCCAAAGCAGTTGTGCGTGTCGCGTCTCACCGACGTCCAGCACCGTCTCCTCGTCTACGATACCCGCATCGATAGCGACGCCGACCGCGCGCTCGCCGACGATGTTCGCCACTGTCGCACGCGTCAGACTGTCCACGACGGCGTCGGCGTCCACCTTGTCGGCTTCCTCACCGCCGTAGAACTCCTCGGTTACTTCGAGGGATACCTGACCGTCCTCGTAGGTTTCGCCGAGGCAATCACGGTCACAGACGGAGACGAGTAGCCCTTCCGGCGTTTCTCGTTCTCGGAGCAGCATCACCGGTCCTCGATGAGCTCCTGTTCTTGCTGCTGTCGGAGTTCGTCAGCCTGCTGTTGGACCTGTTCGGCCTCGTCCTCGCGGCCGAGTTCCTCCAGCGCTCGGGCCTTCTCTTCGAGGACATCGGCGTTGCGCATTCCGAGGCGGATGGCGTTGTCGAACGCGTTGACGGCGTCCTCGCTCAGCCCCCGTTCCTGCAGGAAGAAGCCGCGGTTGTACCACGCCTGTGCGAATCGCGGGTCGATTTCGACAGCACGCTCTGCGTGGTGGAGCGCCTCTTCGGTTTCGCCGAACTGCCAGAGGGCGTAGGCGAGATTCGTCTCGGCCGACGCCGCGTGTTCGGAGTCGTCGTCGATGCGTAGGGCTTCTTTATACGCGCCGATTGCCTCGTCGTACTCTTCGAGCTGTGCGTGTGCGGCACCCTTGTTCACCCACGCCTCCTGCGCTTCGAGGGAATCCTCGTCAGCGAACTGGGCGGCGCGCTCGAACGTCTCGGTGGCCTCCTCGAAGCGGTTGATCTGCATGTACGAGAGGCCGACATCGACGAGTTGTTCGACGTCAACTTGGTCTTTTGCGATGTTCCGTTCGTCGAGTTCGTCGGTGATGACCCGCGTATCGACGGGGTCCACCTTCGCCGGATCGACGTTCAGTTCCGGCGGGTCGAGCGAGAACTCCTCGTAGTCCTCGCTGAACCCCTGTCCCTCAGAGAAACGATGGGGTCTGTCTCGCTCGCCGTCTTCTGCCATGCGGCGGATTTGGGTGTCGAGACGGTTAAGAACTGCGTCACGCGGATATTGGACGGCCGAACGAGACGGAGACCAACGCCCCGACTCGAAGCTGCTCGGCTCTGGGAGCGTTTATCGCTCTCGCCCTTGGTGTACTGACACGATGGATCCGGACCGATACCTCGAACGTCTTGCCGTTGATCCCGACCGGGTCGCCGACCCAACGTTCCAAGCGCTCGAACGCCTCCAGCGTGCACACGTGACTTCGGTCCCGTTCGAGACGCTCTCTATCACCGGTGATCCGCACGGCGCCCGCGACGGCGAGGGTATCGTTCTCTCGATCCCGGCCCTCTACGAGAAAGTCGTCGAACGGCACCGAGGCGGCTTCTGCTTCGAGTTGAACGGGCTGTTCGGCTGGTTGCTCACCGAACTCGGGTTCGACGTGACCCGCGTCGCTGCGCGGATGGTCTCCGACCTCGAACTCCCGGCGAACCACCACCCGCTCCTCGTGACTCTCAACGGTGACGACCACCTCGTTGATGCCGGGATGGGTGCGCCGATGCTCCGCCGCCCGGTTCCGCTCGGCGAGTCGGTTGACCGAGATGAGGCGGGCGTCGCGTGGCGAACCGCCGATAGCGACCGACCAGACGCCGAATACCTCTTGCAGTACTGCGAGTCCGACGACTGGCAGGACCGGTACGTGTTCGACTCGACGCGACGGGAATTGGACTACTTCGCGGCGACGTGCGACTACCTCCAGTCGGCACCTGAATCGGGGTTCACGGGCGACCCCGTTGTCGTGAAGCCGACGCCGGACGGACACGCGAAGCTGAAACCGACGGTCTTCAGTCGAACGCGCGGGGATGAGACGGACGAGCAGTCGGTGGACGAAGCCGAGTACCGTCGTCTGCTACGGGAAACGTTCGGGATTGAATACGGCGACCAGTAGGGTGAGGCGGTGCGCTCGGGCCGAACGTTGAACCGACGGGAGCGCGTTTTTCCTGTATGCGACTGTTTGTGAGCATCGACTTGCCCGACTCGCTCACCGAGTCAGTCGAGGCGGCGCAGGAACGCTTCGCTGATGCCGAGGGCCTTCGCTTTACCGACCCTTCACAGGCGCACGTGACGATGAAATTCCTCGGAGACACCGACGAGGACCGCCTCGAAGACATCGACGAGGCGCTGGAGGCGGCGATAGCTGCTGCCGACGTAGATCCGTACGATGCCACCGTCGGCGGATTCGGCGTCTTCCCCTCCATCGAGTATATCAGCGTCGTCTGGGCGGGCGTCCGCGACGATGGCGGTGCGGCGAAGACGACCACCCTCGCGGAGGCCATCGAACGCGAGACCGTCGAGCGTGGATTCGATCCGGAAGACCACTCGTTCACGCCACACGTGACTATCGCACGAATGGACGACGCACGCGGTAAAGACCACGTTCAGCGTGTCGTCCGCGAGGAAGACCCGGATCTCGGGACGTTTCACGTCGAGGAAGTTCGGCTGAAACAGAGTACGCTGACGAACGACGGTCCGCGGTACGAGACGGTGCGCCGGTATCCGCTCGATTGATTTCTCAGCGACTCGGTTTCAGTCGGCGTCGCTTGCTGCGGTCCGACTGCGTTCTCGGAGTCGAACCAGTTCCCGTCGAACGTCCGCACGCTTGACGAGGAGGAAGCCGACGAAGATGACGGCGAATCCGATGACCGTGTTCGTATCGATAGCGTTTCCGCGGATAATCCACCCGCCGATGGCGGCGAAGACGGGAATGACGTACTCCAAGAGGCTCGCCTCGATGGGACCGATGTGGTCGAGTAACCAGAAGTACAGCCCGAATCCGCCCGCTCCGGCGACGACGCCGAGGTACACGAGAGAGATGACTGCGTCAAGTGTCCATCTCGCGCCGGCGAACGATTCCCACGGGAGGGCGACGCTCGTCGCGTGCAGGAAGACCGCTCCGATGAGCATCGTCCACGCTTGTATCGAAAAGAACGGCAGTTCCGACTTGGACCCGTGCGTGAGAACCGCCCCGAGTGCGAACGCCACCGCGGACGCGAGAACGAGTCCGACGCCCATGAGGTCAGAAGAGAGGAGGGCTTCCGGCTTCGGGTCGGCGATGACGACGACGCCGGTGAAACCGAGGACGAGGCCGACGACGCCGACCGCCGAGAGGCGTTCGGACGAGGTGGTTAGTCGTGTAAGTACGGGTGTGATGACCGGAATGAGGCCCAAGAGAACAGCGGGGACAGCGGCGTTATCGATGTACGCCTGCCCGGAGAACAGGAAGGCATGGTGGATGCCGATGTTGAGCATCCCACCGGTGATGATCGGGTACCACTCGGTGCGCGACGTTGGGCGGAGTCGGTCGCTTCGGATGAAGGCGAAGCCGAACAGCACGGCCGCCGCGATATCGAATCGCATCGCAGCGAACAAGGTTGGCGGCAACGAGGCGAGACCGACCTTTGTGGCGACGAAGGCGGTTCCCCATATCGCAGAGAGGAAGACGAAGGCGGCAGTAGTCCGATGACGCATCGTGCGATTCGAGGTATCAGGCCATCCTGAATGACTCGGTTCCGGCATGACTCGTTCGGTCGCTCGGTGACGGCTCAAACCGCGTGAGACCGCCGGTATCGAGCCCCTGAGCGTCCCTCTCTCCGGCGGAACCGAAGGAACAAGATTTTATGCAGGCCGAGGGTAGTTCCGGACACCATGAGCAAGAAGTCGAAGGCCAAGAAGAAGCGGCTGGCCAAACTGGAGCGTCAGAACAGTCGTGTCCCGGCGTGGGTCATGATGAAGACTGACATGGAAGTCACGCGAAACCCCAAGCGTCGCAACTGGCGGCGGAGTGACACGGACGAGTAAGCAATGAGTGCAAGCGATTTCGAAGAACGAGTCATTACGGTACCGCTTCGTGACGTGAAGGCCGTCCCCTCGTACGAGCGTGCGGGCCGCGCGATGAAGATCATCCGCGAACACCTCGCACAGCACTTCTCGGTCGATCCCGAGGACGTCCGTCTCGAACCCGAAATTAACGAGCAAATCGGCGGCCGCGGTCGGCAGACCCCGCCGAGCAAGTTCCGCGTTCGCGCCGCTCGATTCGACGAAGACGGCGAACAGATCGTCGAAGCCGAACCGGCCGAATAACGGTGCTCCGCGCCTCCTTCGCTGGCTCGGCGTACGTCGGCGTCTTCGCCTGTGTGACCGACCACGTGCTGTTGGTCCGACCGGACGCCGAGGACGACGTCGTTGACGCGATGACCGCGGAACTGGACGTCCCCGCGGTGAGAACCACCGTCGGTGGATCCGGAACAGTCGGTGCCTTAGCGATGGGCAACGACAACGGAATCCTCGTGTCTGCCCGCGCTACCGAGCGAGAGAAGGAGACTATCGAGGACGTTGCGGGCGTCCCCGTAACTGAACTCCCCGGTCGCATCAACGCCGCCGGGAACGTCGTCCTCGCTAACGATTCGGGTGCGTACGTCCATCCCGACCTCTCCGACGAGGCACTCGCCGTCGTCGAAGACGCACTCGACGTACCCGCCGAACGCGGTGATCTCGCGGACGTTCGCACGGCTGGCACCGCCGCCGTGGCGACGAACGACGGGGTACTCTGTCATCCCAAGTCCCGCGAACCCGAGTTGGAAGCGCTCGAAGAACTCCTCGACGTGCGCGCCGACATCGGTACGGTCAACTACGGCGCACCGCTCGTCGGATCCGGGCTGGTCGCAAACGAGTTCGGATACGTCGTCGGCGAGGAGACGACCGGTCCCGAACTCGGCCGCGTCGAAGACACGCTCGGCTACCTCGACTGACCGCCGCGCGTCTTCTCTTCTCCGCTCTTTTCGTCTCTGAGCATCGCCGCTATCCTCCGATTCGGCCGCCGTCTTGCCGTTCCCCTCTCCGAGTAGGAAGATACTTCCCGCTCGCGGGCCGAGGATGCGGGTATGAGCCAATTTACTGTGAGCGGCCAGTTCCAGAGCCGCGACGGCTACAGCGAGTTCCAGACCGTCGTCGACGCACCCAACGAGAACGTCGCCCGCGACCGCGTCTTCTCGAACATCGGGAGCCAGCACGGTCTCAAGCGTACCCAGATCGAGATTACGGAGGTGTCCGCACAATGATGGGTGGCGGACAGCAGCAACTCCAGCAGCTCTCCCAGGAACTGCAGGCCATCGAGCAAGAGATCGAAGAGCTCGAAGGCGACGTCTCGGACCTTCAGCAGGAGAAGAGTGAAATCGACGAGGCCATCGAGGCTATCGAGACGCTGGAGACGGGTTCGACCGTTCAGGTTCCCCTCGGCGGCGGCGCGTACCTCCGTGCCGACGTGCAGGACATCGACGAGGTCATCGTCGGTCTCGGCGGCGACTACGCCGCAGAGCAAGAGCAGGACGACGCCATCGAGGCACTCCGCCTGAAGCAGGACTCGATTGACGAGCGCATCGCAGCGGTTCAGGGCGAGATTTCGGATCTCGAAGACGAGAGCTCCGAACTCGAACAGCAGGCCCAGCAGATGCAACAGCAGATGCAGCAACAGCAGATGCAGCAGATGCAGCAGATGCAGGAAGACGACGACGAGTAACGTCTTCGACCCCGGTTCACACGCTTTCACTTTCACATGTTCGACGGACTGAAAAAGAAGCTCAACAGTTTCCGCGAGAACGTCGAGGACACCGCCGAAGAGAAGGCCGAAGCGCAAGCTGAGGCTGCGGAGGCAGCGGCCGACACCACGGACGCGGATACCGAGACAGAGACTCCGGACGCCGAGACGCACGACGCGGACGCCACGGAGGCCGTCGGCGGCGAGAACGAACCCACTGAGACGACGGCCGACAGTGCCACGGTCTCGGATGCGGACGACACAACGTCCGAGACGGAGGCGGAAACGGCTGATGCCCAAGCGTCGCCTGCGCCGGACTCTGAGACGCCCGAGACGGGAGACGAGAGTGGCGACACGGCGGACGACTCCGCTGCGGACGAAGCGGACGAAGCGGCGTCCAGTCGGGAGCGACTCGCCTCTGACGCCGCAAACGAAGCCCTTGAATCCGGACAGAAGGAGTCGTCCGGCGCGGGCCGACTCAAGCGCGCGGCGGCGTTCGCCACGGGGAAGGTCATTATCGAGGAGGAAGACCTCGAAGACCCCCTCTGGGAACTGGAGATGGCGCTCTTGGAGAGCGACGTGGAGATGCACGTCGCAGAGGAGATTCTGGACACCATCCGCGAGAAGATGGTCGGCGAGACGCGACGACAGGTCGAGACGATGGGCCAACTCGTCCAGGAGGCGCTTCACGACGCCCTCTACGACGTGATCAGCGTCGGCCAGTTCGACTTCGATCAGCGAATCGCCGAGGCGGACAAGCCCGTCACGCTCATCTTCACCGGCGTCAACGGCGTCGGGAAGACGACGAGTATCGCCAAGATGGCCCGCTACTTCGAGAAACAGGGCCTCTCGGTCGTGCTCGCGAACGGCGACACCTACCGTGCGGGAGCAAACGAGCAGATTCGCAAGCACGCGGAGAACCTCGATACGAAAATCATCTCCCACGAACAGGGTGGTGACCCGGCGGCAGTCATCTACGACGCCGTTGAGTACGCCGAGGCGCACGATATCGACGTCGTCCTCGGAGACACTGCAGGCCGACTGCACACGTCCAACGACCTGATGGCGCAGTTGGAGAAGATCGACCGCGTGGTCGAACCCGACCTGACGCTGTTCGTCGACGAGGCCGTCGCCGGACAGGACGCCGTCGAACGTGCCAAGCAGTTCAACGAGGCCGCTGAGATCGACGGGGCCGTGTTGACGAAGGCCGATGCCGACTCCAATGGCGGCGCGGCTATCTCGATCGCCTACGTCACGGGGAAACCGATTCTCTTCCTCGGTGTGGGACAGGGCTACGACGACATCGAACAGTTCGACCCCGAGCGGATGGTCGAACGCCTCCTCGGGGAAGACGAGTAATCAACCGACGTCGGTTCGCACGTCGATCCGACTTCGGAACCCCCCTGTTTCCACTCCAGATTCGCCTCTCACTCGACAGCGACGCCGACACCGAGTGCGACCATCACACCGCCGCCGAGCCAGTTCAACCCCGACGAGAAGCGCGAAGACGCCAGCATACTGCCCATCTGCCCGGAAGCGAACGCCACTCCCGAGAGATAGAGTGCGGTCAGTACGGCGTACGTTCCACCGAGGAGAAACATCCGTAGTTCCGCACCGGAACCGCTCCCTGCGAACCCCGGGAGGAACGCGAGGAAGAAGAGCGCGACTTTCGGGTTTAGGGCATTGACGAACACGCCGCGTCGGAAGCTTCCTTCTGCATCAGTCTGAACTGTCGGGTCGAATTCGTCATCGCGGAGGGCGGAGAGACCGAGATAAATCAGATACAGTGCGCCGGCGTACTTCACAAGTCGGTAGGCCGTCGGTGCGGCCCTGAGGAGCGCCGCGAGTCCGAGTGCGGCCGCGGCGGTGTGGACGAGCACGCCAGTCGAAATTCCGAGTGCTGATCGGACGCCCGCGCTGCGACCCTGCATCCCACGAGCGAGAACGTACATCGTGTCCGGTCCGGGCGTAAGGATGAGTGCGACGGCGGCCCCACAAAAGGCGAGAAACGTCGTGAGCGACAGTCCGGCGACTACGTCCGTCATTGGTTTGCCGTTCCAACAGAGCGACAAAACTCCTCCGCTCAGGGCGAAATCTGATTCTCCAATCCGGTCCACTCGCCGGTCTCGAAGATGTGTTCGATGTTTCGCGCGAGGATGTCCGCCCGGCGAGTCCAGTATTGCGGCGTGTATCCCGAGACGTGCGGTGTCAAAAGGACGTTCTCGAAGTCCCACAACGGATGGTCGTGCGGAAGCGGTTCCGGGTCGGTCACGTCGAGTGCGGCCGCACGGAGGCGATCCCGGCGAATCGTGCGAACGAGCGCGTCGGTATCGACGACGCCGCCGCGCCCGACGTTCACCAAAGCGGCATCCGTCGGAAGTGACTTGAGAGCGTCGGCGTCGATTAACCCCGCCGTTGTTTCGGTCAGGGGACAGGCGAGGACGAGATAGTCCGTCTGAACGAGTGCGGACTCTATCTCGTCGAACCCAATCACTTCGTCTGTCGGTCCGCCTTTCTCCGGTGTATAGCGCACACCGATGGTTTCGACGCCGAACGGATCCAGACGCTCTCCGATTGCCTGCCCTATCGCGCCGAGACCGACCACCGTGACGGTCGATCCTTGTAACTCGCCGAACGCCTGAAACTGCCGCCACTCTCGGCGTTGCTGCCGTCGAATGCCCTCGTCGAGACTGCGTGCAAGCATGAGTAGCCATCCGATGACGTGCTCAGCGATGTTCGGACCGTGGACGCCCGAGGCGTTCGTTACGGTGACACCGCGTTCCCGGAGTCTGTCGAGCGGGAGGTGGTCGTATCCAGCCGAGGCGGCGGCGAACAGACGCAGTTCCGCTGCGGCCTCCAGTACGTCGTCGGGGAGGTGAATGCCCGTAATCACAGCAGCATCGGCGGCTGCTTCGACAGTCGCCTCAGTCGTCTCACGGTGGATAACGGTCGTTTCCGGAAGGCGCTCTCTGAGTTCGTCGGCGTACTCGGAGGCGGGGATACCGTGCGCCGGGTCGTCGAGGACGAGGATACGCGTCATCGTCTCTCTCGATGCCCGGTTCGGAGAAAGCGTTTGGGCTGTTCGGGGCTGTCTCCTTGTTGGTCCAGTTCGGAAAGAACGTGCAGCGGAGCGACGGATAAAGCCTTTACACGGGCGGCGGCGTAGGGAGAGTCAATGGTACTCGACAATCTCGGGAGTTCTCTCCGCGGCAGTCTCGACAAACTGCAGGGGAAGTCCCGCCTCGACGAGGACGACGTCGAGGAGATCGTCCGCGAGATTCAACGCTCGCTTCTCTCTGCGGACGTGGACGTGAATCTCGTGATGGACCTCTCTTCGTCCATCAAAGAGCGTGCGCTAAACGAAGAACCGCCCGGCGGAACCTCCGCCCGCGACCACGTCCTCAAAATCGTCTACGAGGAACTGGTCGGCCTCATCGGCGAATCCACCGATATCCCGCTAGAACCGCAGACTATCCTCCTCGCCGGATTGCAGGGGTCGGGGAAGACGACTACCGCCGCGAAGATGGCGTGGTGGTTCTCGACGAAGGGACTCCGCGCTGCGGTCATCCAGACGGACACTTTCCGACCCGGTGCGTACGACCAGGCAAAGCAGATGTGCGAACGCGCCGAGGTGGAGTTCTACGGCGACCCGGACGAGGAGGACCCCGTCAAAATCGCCCGCGACGGACTGGAAGCCACCGAGGACGCCGATATCCACATCGTGGACACCGCCGGTCGGCACGCCCTCGAAGACGCGCTGATCGACGAAATCGAGGATATCGACAGCGCTGTGAACCCCGACCGGTCGCTACTCGTTCTCGACGCCGCAATCGGGCAGGGCGCGAAAGACCAAGCCCGGCAGTTCGACGACTCCATCGGCATTGACGGCGTCGCCATCACCAAACTCGACGGGACGGCGAAGGGTGGCGGTGCCCTGACGGCTGTCAACGAGACGGACTCCTCTATCGGCTTCCTCGGCACCGGTGAGACGGTCCAAGATATCGAACGCTTCGAACCCAACGGCTTCATCTCCCGTCTGTTGGGGATGGGCGACCTGAAGCAACTGTCCGAACGGGTCGAACGCGCGATGGCCGAGACCCAAGAGGAGGAAGACGACTGGGACCCCGAGGACATCATGAAGGGGTCGTTCACCCTCAAGGACATGCAAAAGCAGATGGAGGCGATGAATCGGATGGGACCGCTGGATCAGGTTCTCGACATGATCCCGGGTCTCGGCGGCGGGTTCAAAGACCAACTGCCCGACGACGCGATGGACGTGACGCAAGACCGGATGCGGTCGTTCGATGTCATCATGGACTCGATGACCGAAGCTGAACTGGAGAATCCGCGTACTATCGGTGCCTCCCGTGTCCGCCGTATCGCCCGCGGGTCCGGCAAGGACGAAGAGACGGTTCAGGAACTGCTCGAACAGCACAAGATGATGGAGCGAACCATCAAGCAGTTCCAAGGGATGGGCGACGGCGACATGCAGCGGATGATGAAGAAACTCCAGAATCAGGGCGGCGGCGGTGGCGGCGGACTCGGCGGCATGGGTCCGTTCGGTGACTGAACCGTTCAGACGTTTGACCACCGGATAGCCACGCACTGATACGTCCGACTTTTTATCCCGGCGTCCGTCGAACTCTGTATGACCATCCGCGATGCGGCCACGGAGGCGTACCGGGAAGCGCTCCCGGCACTCGTCGCCAGTTTGGTCGGTGGTCTCATCGCGGGTATCGTTCTCGGCGGCATGCGTGCGGAACTCCGCGACGTACCGGGTCTCATCGTCCTCGTCCCCGCTCTCCTCGCCACCAGAGGAAACGTCTACGGGTCGCTCGGGGCGCGCATCGCCACCGCACTCCATCAGGGTCTCATCGAACCGCGCGTCACCGCCGGTGACCGCCGCCTCCGTGCCGCCGCCGCGGCCGCTCTTGGAAACGGTCTCCTCGCCTCCGCATTCGCCGCTGTCGCCGTCTTCCTCGTGCTTTCCGCCCTCGGGAACCGAGTCGCACCGCTTCCGGTTCTCGTCGGTATCGCCGTCCTCGCTGGGTTACTCTCGGGTGCCGTTCTCATCGCCGTCGTCGTTACTGTCGTCTTCGCGGGCTACCGTCGCGGGCGCAACCCCGATACGCTCGTCGGCCCTATCGTGACGACGACGGGCGACGTGTTCGGTATCCTCTTTCTCCTCGTCGCCGTTCGGACTGTTCTCGCAATCGGGGGTGTTCTCTGAGTGCCGACCGAGTGGACCGTTCGCGCCATCACGCGGGCGATGCTTCCGGTTCTTCTCGCGCTCACGCTGGTCGAACTCGGGAGCGGACTCGTTCTGGGGAGCTTCGAGGCGCAGTTGTTGCAGTACCCGACGCTGCTCGCGCTCGTTCCCGTCACCATCGGGACGGCGGGTAATCTCGGGAGCATTCTCGCGGCGCGTCTCTCCACCGCCTTTCATCTGGGGACGCTCTCGTTCGATCCGACCGACGAGGAACTCGTGGGTAACGCTATCGCCACCGTTGCTCTCTCCGTCACTGTCTTTCCTCTCGTCGGTGTCGGCGCGTGGGGGCTGACTTCACTCCTCGGTGGAACGCGACTTTCCGTCTGGACTGTTCTCTCGGTGTCTCTGGCCTCTGGTGTCGTCCTCGCCGTCCTCGCTGTCGTCGTTACGCTGGCGGCGACGTACGCGGCCTACCAGTTCGAACTCGACCCGGACGACGTGGTCATTCCGCTCGTGACGAACTCCTGTGACGTACTCGGCGTGGTGGTGCTGTTCGTGTCCGTCCAGGTGTTCGTGTAGGGCGACGCACCAACCGACGCCGATTAGGTGCGTCAGTCCTCATCTCCTCCCGTGCAGTCGGTCGAATCTCTCGCTACTCTGTGGCCCATCTTCGTCGAGGTACTGCCGCGCGTCGCTCGAATCGCCGTCCTCGTTGCCGTCGGCGTCTTCGTCGCCAACCTCGCCGTCGGATTCGGTCTCGTCGAGTACGTTGCGGGTCTCTCGAAGTATCTCACTCGTCCGGCGAACCTCCCCGACGAGGTCGGGACGGCTATTCTCACCACGGCCGCCTCGACCACCGCCGGGTACGGTATGCTTGCGGAGTTCCGCGAATCCGGACGGCTGAGCGACACCGCCACGCTCGTCGCCGTCACGATCAACACGTTCTTCGGCTTCGTCCAGCACATCTTCACGTTCTACGCGCCCGTTCTGATTCCCATCCTCGGCCTCCGCGTCGGCCTGATGTACGTCGGCGCGCGAGCGGCCATCTCGTTGGGGATCACCCTCACCGGCGTCCTCGCTGGTGGGATGTTGCTTTCGAGAGCGGACGCTCGACTGGACGACGTTCCCACAGACGCTGATACCGACGCTGCTGTCGAAGCAGACGGCCGCGGCCCCGCCGAGTTCGACACGCCCGAGACGACTCGCGCCGTCATCCGCGAGGCGGGCGCGAAGACGTGGCCGAAACTGAAGCGCCTCGTCCCCCGCCTTGCTATCGTCTACTTCCTCGTCACCGCACTGGTGGAGACGAACGCGGCGGTGTGGCTTCTCGAACGGACGACTGGCGTTCAGACCGTTACTGACGTGACCGGGTCGGTTACTGGTCTGCTCGGACTCCCGAGCGCGGCCGTGCCGGTGATTGCGGTGTTCGCGTTCGACACCACCGTCGGCGCGGCGACTATCGCTCCCCTCGTCGGTGAGGCGTTCACGCCGCGAACCGCGGTGGCGACGATGCTCGTCGGCGGTATCGTCTCCTTTGCCGTCTCGACGTTCAAACGCTCGATCCCGTTTCAGTACGGTATCTGGGGGGCGCGTTTCGGGTCAAAGGTCGTCGCGGTCAACACGGCGCTGAAAATCGTCTTCATCGGCCTCGCGCTGGTCGTTCTGCTCGTCCCCTAACGACCGATAATCTCTACCTAACCGGCTCTAACTCGCCTACTCTCGTTCGTCCGGCGGAACCGGCCGCCCCTCCTCCGTCGGTGGCGCGATGTGGTCGATAAACTCCTCGACGCTCGGGTTCTCGACGGTGACGTGTACCTCGATGTCGCCGAGTTCGTCGGGGTTGCCGACGGAGAAGTTGACGACATCCTTGAACGCCGCCTGTTTCTTCAGCGCGAACGAAAATCCGCTCTCGTCGTCGCGTTTCGAGAACTCCCGGCGGGCCGTGTCGAGAATCGCTTGTTCGTGGAGCTTTTCGGAGAACTCCTCGAGTGAGTGCGTCTCTCCGACTATTTGACCGGCTTCCCGTTCGAACTCGACGTTCGGGAAGATATTTCGCACGGCGTCTTCGACTCGGTCCGTCACTTCCGTATCGCGCACCGGAACGACGATGCGCGCGTGAGCGCTGTATATCATGCGTTGCCCTCCACTTCCGATTCGTCCGACTCGACGGCGTCGGGGCCGTCCTGCAGGAGCGTCTGGATTCGCTCGCGGAACCGTTCGAGCGAGTCGGTGTTTTGAATCACTACGTCCGCACGGTCCATCACTGTCCCCATGCCGAACCCGAGTTCGCGTTCCTCTCGTTCTTTCAAGGCCTCGCGGTCTACGTCGCTATCGTCGCGGCCGCGGTCGAGCAGCCGTTCGGCTCTGAGGTCGAACGGCGCTTCGATGCTCACGAGGACGAAGTCGTCACCGAACGCATCCTCGAAGCGATCTAACTCGTATTCGGAGCGGAGACCGTCCACGAGAACCACGTCGCTATCTTCGAGTTCTGCCTCGATGAGCGGGAGCGACCGGGCCGCGATGGCGTCTAACCCCTCCTCTTCGCGGAGAGCCTTCGCTATCCTCCCGTGGTGTTCGGCGGGATCGAGGCCGCGTTCTCGGCACTCGTTGCGAATCACGTCGCCCATGGTCACGACCGGGACCCCCGCTTCCCGGGCGACCGACGCGGCCTCTCCCTTCCCGCTTCCGGGGAGACCGACGGTTCCGATGACCTTCATCGTCGGTCGCTTCTCGTCTGTCGGACTTAGGGTTGCCGTTCGTCCGACCGTCGCACGCCGCTCAGCTTTCGCCCGGGCGCGATGTTTTTCCGGGCCGCCGCCGTCTCTGCGACTATGAGCGACCGTTCCCTCTTGGTTCGCGCGCTGTGGTTCGTGTTCGTCGGCTGGTGGGCGACGCCCATCGTCATCAACGTGGCGTGGGCGCTGAACGCGACTATCATTCTGCTTCCCCTCGGCATCAAACTCATCAACCTCGTGCCGACGGTGCTAACGTTGAAAGAACCGCGGTCGCTGTCGGAACCCGACTCCGGTCGCGGACAGCGCTCGCTTCTCGTCCGCGCCGTCTACTTCGTGTTCGTCGGCTGGTGGCTCAGTTTCCTCTGGGCGAACATCGCTGCGCTGTTGGCCGTGACTATCATCGGTCTCCCGGTCGCCTACTGGATGTTCAACCGACTGCCGTACGTCACATCGCTGTACCGCTTCGACGGATAACGAACGGAACCCGCATGGCTTTTGAACACCCGGCGAGTGTGTGAAATTGAGGGCGCGTAGCTCAGTTGGACAGAGCGTCGGACTTCTAATCCGATGGTCGCGGGTTCGAATCCCGTCGCGCTCGCTCGGCCGACGACCTCGCTCGCGCGACTGACTCCCACTCACTGCGTTCGCGGGAGTCCCATCGCGCTCTTTTTGTTATTCATGGAGACCGTTGAGCGACCGCAAAACGCGTCGCTTTCGGGTGTGACGTCGAAAGAAATCAGATTCGGCGTGGGGCCGACAGTTGCGCGACGATTCAGGTTAGGGTCGGGGCGTGGGGCGTGTGAGGTTCGTTCCTGCCGAACTTCACATGGCGCCGCCCATGCCGCCCATACCGCCCATGCCACCCATGCCGCCGGCACCGCCAGCGGGCATGTCATCGTCGTCGTCGTCGCCAGTCTGGCCACCGGTGAGGTCGCCAGCGGCGATCACGTCGTCGATGCGGAGAATCATGACGGCCGCTTCCGTCGCGCTCTCGATGGCCTGCGTCTTGACTCGGAGGGGTTCGACAACGCCCTCTTCCTCCATGTCGATGACCTCGCCCGTGTAGGCGTCGAGACCGGCACCGAACTCGCCGCCGTCGTGGCGGGCGCGGAGGTCAACCAGCGAGTCGATGGGATCGAGACCGGCGTTCTCAGCGAGCGTGCGCGGGATCACGTCGAGTGCCTCGGCGAACGCTTCGACGGCCAGCTGTTCGCGGCCGCCGACGGAGTCTGCGAACTCGCGGAGCTGCAGGGACAGTTCGGTCTCGGGGGAGCCACCGCCGGGGAGGACCTTCCCGTCTTCGAGCGTCGTACGGACGACGCCGAGGGAGTCGTCGATAGCGCGCTCGACTTCGTCAACGACGTGGTCGGTGCCGCCGCGGAGGATGAGCGTGACGGACTTTGCTTCTTCGACGTCCTCGACGAAGATGCGCTCGTCGCCGCCGATGTCCTTCTGGCCGACGGAGCCGGCGAAGCCGAGGTCGTCCGCTTCGATGTCGTCGAGCGAGCCGACGACGCTACCGCCCGTCGCGCGGGCGAGACGCTTGAGATCAGAGGACTTCGCGCGGCGGACCGCGAGGATGCCCTCTTTGGCGAGGTAGTGCTGGGCCATGTCGTCGATACCGTCGCCGACGAATACGACGTCTGCGCCGACATCGACGAGCTGATCGACCATCTCTTTCAGCTGTTTTTCCTCTTGGTCGAGGAACTGCTGAAGCTGGTCGGGGTCGGTGACGTTGACTTCGGCGTCGATTTCGGTCTCACGAACTTCGAGGGCACCGTCGAACAGTGCGACGTTGGCGTCCTCGACCATGTAGGGCATGTTCTCGTGGACGCGCTCTTTGTCCACGATGACGCCCTCGACGAGTTCGGAGTTGTCGATGGAACCGCCGACAACCTTCTCGATGGAAACGTTGTCCGTGTCGATACCGTCGTCGTCCGCGACGGCGAGTACGGAGTCTACGACGAGTTCTGCGAGGAGGTCCTTCGCGGACTCTGCGCCCTTGCCCGTCATCGCCGTTGAGGCGATTTTGACGAGCGTCTCGCGGTCGTCCTCGGATACGTCGATAGCGTCGCCTTCGAGTACCTCTTTGGCCTTCTCTGCGGCCTGGCGGAACCCTTGGGCGATGGTGGTTGCGTGGACGTCCTGTTCGATGAGGTCCTCGGCCTGATCGAGGAGTTCACCGGCGATGACGACGGCCGTCGTCGTACCGTCTCCGACCTCGTCCTCCTGCGTCTCGGAGACTTCGACGATCATGTTGGCCGCCGGGTGGTCGATGTCCATCTCCTTGAGAATCGTGACGCCGTCGTTCGTGACGACGACCTCGCCGGAGTTATCGACCAGCATCTTGTCCATGCCCTTCGGACCCAGCGTGGTCCGGACGGCTTCGGCCACAGCCTTCCCGGCCGTGATGTTCATCGACTGCGCGTCCTTTCCTTGTGTGCGCTGGGAATCCTCACCCAGAATAATCATGGGTTGCCCCTGCTGCATTCGCTGAGACATACTCGGTCCGTTGGTTGTTTGCGATTCTATAAAAAACTTTCCCACGTGCATCGTCAAACCGGCACACGGGGGCGCTGTTATCGTGATAATGGTTGGCACGACAGGGTGCCTATATATACTTAATCGACGGCCCGGACGTGGACGCGGTCTGCACCATCGAACGGCGGGTCGTACGAGAGTCCGAGACGACGATAGACGCCTCGTGGAATTCCGATATCTGCCAGCAGCAGTTCTGAAACGCCTTGCAACCCCGTTTTTGGTAATGCGAGCGTCAGCACCTGTGTTGCCGTCGCCGCAACATTCGATGTCTCCCCCGTCGTCGCATTCATCGAAAATTCAAGGCGGATACCCCGAGGCAGTTGACTCCGGACGGAACATCCAGTGAGACGAGCGGCGCACCGCTGTCGTTCGCTAACTCGACCAGTTCCGCCGCTCGTCCTCGCAAGGCATCTGTGAGACCATACCCGACGAGTGCATCGCCGACGACGGCCGCCGATTCGACTGCGTTAGTCGTCGCCGACAGTTTGGAGACGACCCGAACGTCGGTCGCATCGAGGATTCGTCGCTGGTGGGCGGCGGCCCCGGACAACGCTGTCTCGGTTCGGTCGAGGACGACAGTCACCGGTTGCCCGTCGTTCGACAGATGTCGAGCGGCACAGAGGCCCCACCACCGTTGCCGCCGTTTCCTGTGGGGACCACGAATCGGCCGTCTCGCTCGGTGTCTGCCGCCGTTTCGCGGAGCGTCGCCGCGAACGCACGCCCTGCGTTCTCCATCATCTGCAGGAGTTCGAGGCCGACTTCGTCTACCGCAATGCGGTCTCCCTCGCGCATCTCCTCGGCCGTGACGGCAGGCACGCGAACGCCCGCCATCGTCTCGAACTCCGTTGTTTCGAAGTCGCGCATAGCGTGTTTTCGCCTGCGATCACCAAAGGCGTCGCTCTGCGGACGGGGTAAAAACGAGAGCGAGACGGGTTGTCCGTCTCGGTCGGACGGTTGTCGCTACTGTCTTCTCAGTCGGACGGTTGTCGTTGCGACTGTTCTCTCAGTCGGACGGCTGGATGTCGAAATCGCGCGTCAGTTCGTTGTGCTTGCGTTCGAGGAAGGAGTACACCGCACCGTGTGGTGCGCCGTCCAGAATCATCCCGGTGGCGCGACGGACGGCCTCCACTTCCTCGGGCTGGCCGATGATGCCGAGCGTCGTCCCACGGATGACGACTTCCGCACCAGTTAGCTCCTCCATTAGTTCGCGCGTACGACCGTTCTCTCCGATGAGTCGGCCCTTCTGTCGCTGGAGGTCGTTCTTGTTTCGCGTGTGCTGCTGGAGGTCGATGAGTTCGAACGCTCGCATCTCGTCATCGAGAAGCGAGAGTGCCGCTTCGGGCGTGAATCCGCGGCCGACCGCACGGATCACATCAGGTGCGACCATTCCGGTCACAGGGTCACCCACTTCTTCGATAGCGACGGAACCGCTTTCCGAGTCGATATCCAACCGAACCTCCGCCCGACGCTCTATCTCGCGCATCGTCTCGCCGCCCTCACCGATGAGGACACCGATACGGTCCTGCGGGACCTTCACGTGTTGCATACCACCCGCTATCCGGCGAAGCGGTTTAAGAGTTTGTCCGGCGGTTCGGGCCGTGTGGCCGCGTCTCGTGGCCGCGTAGGGGTCTTCGACGGACCGCTTTATTCGTCGGTTCCGGCGTCCCGTTCATCCACGTCGGGATCACCCGTCGGGTCCGCGTCCACGTCGGTGACGAACTCGTACAGGTCGGTTGCGGAGGTGTCTGTTCCCTGTCTGGAGAAGAACTTCGCCACGTTGCGGCAATCCCGCCGCAGGAACTCGTCGGCGTTCGGGTGGTGGACGGTGACTGCCTGTCCGAGGTCGATAATGACGAGTTCGCCGTCGTGGATGATCATATTGTACTCCGAGAGGTCGCCGTGAACCAACCCGGCCGAGTACAACCGGCGCATGTACTCGCGGACGACTTCGTACGCTGTCTGGGGATTTTCGACGCTCACCTCGGCGAGTCGGCGCGCTCGGTCTTCGACCAACCCGACCAGTTCCATCACGAGGACGTTCCGCTCGACAGCGATGGGTTCGGGGACGCGGACGCCCGCTTGTCGGGCGCGTTCGAGGTTGGCAAACTCCTTTTGCGTCCACGCAAGGACGACTCGTTTTTTGTCGTTGCCGATGCCCTCGAAGCGCGGGTCGCCTTCGAGGTAGTCGCGCATGTGCCGGAAGTTCGACGCGTTGATGCGGTAGATTTTGGTTGCGACGTCGGTATCTTCTGGACCGAGTGCTTCGTAGACGTTCGCCTCTTTGCCCGTCGAGATGGGTCCGCCGAACGCATCGATGTGCCCATCTTGGACAAGTTTGTAAATGGCGGCGAACGTCGCGTCATCGAACACCGACTGTTCGACCTTGAACTGGTCGGCGTCTTTCAACCGCTTTCGGAACTCGTCGAACTTTCGGTCACGCTTTCGGGCGATACGGTCCGCCTCCGTATCGGTGACATCTATCGATTCCCACTCGTCACCGGGCGTCCCCGCCTCCGCCGGCTCGACGAGGCCGAACTCTTCGCTCTCGGTCATCTACGTTGGCCTACGACGGCCCGACGGAAAAGCGTCACAGGTCTCGTGTTCGGAATTCGACTCCAGCAGCTCTTGGTTAAGCGATTCGTTATCTGATATATAATCCCGATCGCCAGTCTAGGGATGCGTTCTCCCCACTCCGTTTGGACGAATCGTTGACTGCTTCTTCAGGCGATGTGGCCTTCTTCGCGCAGTTGGTCGGCCTCGGACTTCTCGTAGCGCCACGTCACGTCGGCTTTCTCATCCTGCCAGTCCCACGGTTCGACGAGAACCACGTCCCCCTCACGAATCCAGATGCGCTTTTGCATCCGGCCGGGAATTCGGGCAGTTCGTTCGACGCCGTCCGCACAGCGCACTTTGACTCGGTTCGCGCCGAGCATGTCCTGTACGACGGCGAACTCCTCGTCGTCGTCGGGCATTCGTAGGTCACGTCGGCCCGCGTTCTCGTTGTCGCTCATGCCACCGTATTCGTTTTCGCGTCGTTTAAAACCGCTGTTCGGTTTCTTCTGCAGAGCGGTACGCTTAGGTGACTGTCGCCGTGACCCGCGGTATGTTCGATAAACTCGGTACGAAAGGTATCGCTGGTGTCGTTCTACTCGTTGCTGGTATCGGCATCGTCGCCTATCAAGAACCCATCGTCGCCGCCGGAATCGCACTGGTCGTCGCCGGACTCGGTCTTGTCGCCTCCGGTCTCGTCCAGTCGGTGATGGGCATGTTCGGCATGGCCTGATCGGCGTCGCTCGACTCTCGAAGCCACAAAAATACTGCTTCTCGATATTTCGAGTCTCTCAGTCGCAACTCTCCGGAGACGACGAACCGATATCGGGATTGAAAAGCGGTCGGCGTTAGGAACGCTGCTGTTGAATCTTCTCGCGGCCGGGCGCGACGAGCTCGTTCAGATAGTTTGCGAGTGCGCCTTTGGCATCCGCGGGGTGGAGTTCGCCGGCGTCGAGATCTTCGGCCAGCGACTCGTAGTCGTCGTAGGTCAGATTTCCGCCGTACTGTTCGGGCCGTTCGACTACGACTTCTCCGAACCGGGGGAAGACGTGGTACTCGAAGATCTGTAGCACGGGGTTGTCGCGTTCGTTGCCGTCGTCGTCTGGGTCGGGATCGCGTGACGGCGGACAGAACGCCTTGTTCACCTTCTCGCGGAGTTCCTCCTCGGAATCTTCCATCGAGATGGAGACGCCCGACGACGAGGACATCTTGCCGACGCCCGTCGAGAGGTCAGAGATGAGCGGCGTGTGCAGGCAGGTCGGCGCGTCCGCGTCGATGCTCGGGAGGGTGTCGCGGGCGAGCATGTGGACTTTCCGTTGCTCCATCCCACCGATTGCGAGATCGACGTCGAGGTAGACGATGTCGAGCGCCTGCATCAGGGGGTAGACGGCTTGGGCGACGGTGACGGTGTCGCCGCTTTTGATCTCCGCCATGGCGCGCTCGGCACGCGAGAGCGACGTTTCGAGTTCGAGCGCGTGGAGGTCGAGTGTGTAGTCGTCGTCGAGTTGGAACTCCGACCCGAGGACGAACTCCGTCTGGTCTTCTTCCAGTCCGTACGCGACGAACTGCTCTTGCATCCGTGTCGCCGTCTCCTGTATCTCGTCGAACGTCCCCTTGTCGTTGAGGTAGGCGTGAACGTCGGCGAGGAGAACGACGACTTCGAATCCGGCCTCCTGTAACTCGATGAGTTTGTTGGCCGTCAGCATGTGGCCGATGTGGAGGACGCCGGAGGGTTCGTAGCCGACGTAGGCTCGCTTTCCGTCAGGGTCGTCGGCCAACGAACGTGCCTCGTCCTCCGTGACCACCTCGGCGGCGTTCCGGGTGATCAGGTCGTACGCGTCCATACGTGTTCGTATCCGGGCGAGCGGATATTACTTCTGGAACGCCCCGGTACCGTTCCGGCAGCGACGACAACCGTCCAGCAGGTTGTGGGCAGTCCGCACGACCCGAACCTACTTGCCGAATCCACCCGACGAATCGGACATGGGCGAACCCACCATCTTCGAGCAGATCGCCGCCGGAGACATTCCAGCGCGCATCGTCTACGAGACAGACACAGTCCTCGCATTCCTCGATGCGAACCCTCTCGCGCCCGGCCACACGCTGGTCGTCCCGAAAGAGGCGCACGAACGACTCCGTGACCTGCCGGACGACGTTGCCACCGACCTGTGGGCCGCCGTGGACGAACTCACTCCGCGCGTCGAGGACGCCGTGGACGCTGATGCGCTTACTGTCGGCGTCAACGACGGTGAGGCGGCCGGACAGGAAGTTCCGCACGTCCACGTTCATCTCGTCCCGCGATTCGACGGCGACGGCGGCGGCCCCATCCACGCTGTTGCAGGCAGTCGGCCTGACCTCTCAGACGAGGAGTTAGACGACATCGCAGAGCGAATCGAAACGTAAGCGCGAACCAGTTCGGTACCTGCGTCCCGCCGAAAATAATCTCTACCAGAATACATATTTAGGGCGATGATCAACTTCCGAGTACCGTGCCCTCCACCGTTGCGGACCGCATCAGTCTGCCCAGGCTGGTTATCTTCGTCGTCCTCGGAGTCATTGCCGCAGCCTTCGTCGTGACTACAGACCGGGCGATCACGGTCGAATACGTCTCGCTGACCGTTCTCGTCGCCATCTTCTTCGGTGCGAGTATCTTCGATGCCGTGCGCGAACACCCGCTTTTCAATCTCGCGTCAGCCGTCTACACGGCGTTGTTGTTCGGGTTGCTAACCATCATCTGGGGACCGAACGTATTCATCTTAGCACTCACGGGACTGGCCGTCGTCGGCGTCGCCGTCGAACTGTACAACTACCGGCATGGAACCTCGTACCTCCGAGTTGAGCCGGATAACCGATGACTCTCGAGCAATCGAGGTCTGAGGAGTGCGCAAGCCGTGCTGTCGAGGAAGAGTCGAACGAGCCAGTCTCGGCACCTCGCGTGGACGCCGCTGAGTGTGCCGCCGCCTTCCTGATTCCGATACTCGTCGCCGCCGTCTGGATGCTCGCCGCGGGTGCCGGACTCAAGGTCCTCCTCGGTGGTGGCACAGTCGGATGGATGATCGTCCGTGTCCGTCTTCGGTTCCGTGCGGTCCGTACAGCGGACGGGATCAAGCGACAACGATGCCCCACGGACGAGGGCTGGGGAATGCAGTTCGCAGACTGGGAGTACGACCCGAAGTGGGATCGACGACTCGCCGCTGTCTTGGCCGTCATCGGCGCGGGGGCGTTCGTTGCTATTCCGGTCGTCGATGCACCCGACGGTATCCTCCTCAGACTCGTGGTTATCGGACACGTCAGCCTGATCTGCGCGCTGGCAGTCTTCGGCGTCGCACAGCGCGATTAGGCGGCGTCGGGCTTTTCATCCGAGTGCACGTCGGATATCTCGAACCGCGCACCACCCAACTCGCCCTCAGTGACGGCAATCGACCAGCCGTGACCTTCGACGATCTCCGTCACGATTGAGAGACCGAATCCGGTCCCGTCGTTCCGAGTTGTGTACCCCTGCTCGAAGACGTTGTCTCGCTCAGATTCGGGGATTCCAGGCCCGTCGTCTTCGACGTAAAACCCGTCGTCCAACGACCCAACGCGGACACGCACGTCGGTCCCTACGTGGTCGATCGCGTTGCGAAAGAGGTTCTCCAAGAGTTGACACAGTCGATTTTGGTCGGCCTCTATCGTTCCGATGTCTCCATCGACTGAGAGTGTGGCTTCGTGGGTGGTCTCATCGACCGTCTGCCACGCTCGTTCGACCGCCGATTCGAGTTCGACTGGTTCGGTCTCGCGTATCTGTTCGTTCTCGCGGGCGAGGTACAGCAGATCACCGATAATCCGCTCCATTCGGCTGAGTGCATCTTCGATTCGGTCGAACTGCTCGGGGTCGCCGTCTTCCCGGGCGAGTTCAAGATACCCGGACGCGACCGAGAGCGGGTTTCTGAGGTCGTGGGTCACCATCGACGCGAACTCCTCTAGGCGCTCGGTCTGGCTCTGTAGTTCTCGGTTGTTTCGTCGGTGTTCCTGTTCGTACGATACCCACCGCGCTAGCAACTCAACGAACGCCTCCTCACCGTGCGAGAATGCCTGTTTTCGTGAGGCAGTCCCCGCAAAGCAGAGCGTCCCAAACAGGTCCTCATTTACTATTACTTTCGCGCCGATGTAACAACCCAGCTCGTACCGCTCGTACGCCGGATCATCCTCCCATCCTTCTGCCTCGGAGTTCTGTACGGAGACGAGTTCGTCCTCGATAACCGTCTTTCGACAGTACGCTTTCGAGAGCGGTCCGGTCTCTCCCGGTTGGAGTAATTCGTGATCGCCGACCGATTCGATGATCGTCTGCGTTCCATCCTGAATGCGGGTGAGAAAACCGTACGGGACGTCGAGATAGTCGGCTCCGAGTTCAAGTAGTGCCGACACTTTCTCTTCGAAGGCAGCCTCTCGGTCAGCAGTAATTCGGTACATCCGCTCTAACGCCTCGTGATCGGCCTGTCGCTGCCTCTCTAGTCGAGTTCGGCCGGTAACGTCTCGTAGTACGGAGAGGTGTTCGCCCGGAACGACATCCCTCGTCGCGGCGTATTCGACGACTCGACGCTCACCATCCGGTCGGATAAGCGATAGAACGCCGTGATTCTCCCCGAGAGACTGAAAATCCGCCCACATATCGTCGATTTCGCTGCCGTTCGGTGTGAATTCAGAGAGATTTCTCCCCAGCAGCTCTTCCCGCGGAAGGCCGAACAGTTCCGCGGCGCTCCCATTCACGTCGATAAACTCGTCGTCGTCGTCCGCGACGATGATTGCGTCCATCGCCCGCGAAAACGCCGCAGCGTACCGCTCACGTTCGTAGTCTTGCTCTTCTTGATTGGTGACATCACGCAGAATAGCGACGTGTCCGGATTCTCCATTCCAGGTAATCGCGCGAACGGTCATCTCGGCGGAGAACGTCATCCCGTCGAGCGTTTTCATCGTTCGCTGTGTTTGGCTAATAACCTTCTCGTCGTCTTGAGCGTGCGCAATCACCGCCTTGACGGCCTCCGTATCCTGTTTGTGGATCAACGATAGCAGGTTCCGTCCTAAGAGATCGTCCGCATCGTCTGCCTCGAACAGGCTAACTGCGGATGTGTTGGCGAAGACGAACTCATCGCCGACGCTTACAACGATGGCGTCCGGTGAGTTTTCGAGGATCGACTTGGCCTCTTCTTGGACTTTTGCCGCGTGTTTGTCGGCTCGAAAGCGCTCAACTGCGTTGTGGATGCGACGGGCGAGCGCCGGGTACTGGTCAGTTCCGGACTCCTTCTGTACGTAGTCGCTGACGCCTGCTGAAATCGCTTCGCTGGCGACTGCTTCGGATCCCTTGCCAGTAAAGAGAATGAACGGTAACTTGGGCCGATCAACACGAACGGCTTCGAGGAACGCCAAGCCATCCAATCCCGGCATGTCGTAGTCGCTGACGATACAGTCGAAATCGGTTTCGGTGAGTGCATTGAGTCCTCCCTGTACACTCGTCGCAGTGGTGACTGTCAGCCGGTCGTCGTGCCGTTCGAGATACGCCGCAGTGAGATCAGCGGACCCGGGTTCGTCGTCAACGCAGAGAACAGTGACTGTCTCTGCATCTCTTGTCATATCCCGTAAATTAACCCATGGATCATAAGTCTTTGGCGTCTTCAGGCCGTCTGAGGCACGTATTCGTGTAGTCAGGAAAACATAATTTCACGAATATCGGGCGTTTTAGGTTCGAGTATGCGGCCACCGCGAAGTATGGATGACGAGGCTGTCACAGACGAACGCGAAACCCGACCGACAGAAACCACTATCGCCGCGTTCGTCGGCGCAACAGGCGGTGCAGGAACGACGCGGTGTACACTAGAGGTTGCCACGGCTCTCGCGGCCGACGGCGCGGACGTGGGGGTGTTCGACGCTGCGTTCGCCACGCAGGGACTTGCGGCCCACATTCCGGGTCAGATCGAGCCTGATTTGACTGCACTTCTCACCGAGGAGGCAGATGCACCGCTTTCGGAAGGGTTGACGACACTCGACGTGGAGACTGCCGGACGAGTTGCAGTTTCCCCGGCATTTGCGCCGTTCGAGCGGTTCGCACGTGCAAAGACGCCCGACGCCGCCCAGCGCTTCGAGACTCGACTGTCAGCGGCGGCCGATCGGTTCGACTACGTGCTGGTGGATGTGCCGCCAGTCGCCTCGAATCAAGCAATCGCTGCGGTGAACGTTGCGGATCAGAGTATCGTCGTCGCACCGGGAACGACACGCGGTGCCGATGCTGTCCAGCAGATGCGAACCCGTCTCACTCACGTTGGCAGTGAGGCGACACTCGTCGTCTCGACGCGTGGGACGTTCGAGGGTGCCGACTGCGACGTTCCCGAGACCGACGCGACCGAACCCGAGTCGGTGCCGTCCTGTTTGGGCGATGATGCCGCGTTCACAACGGCGATAGTCGAACTCACGGCGGCGGCCGTCGGGAGGGACGTCAGCGAGGCGTTCGAAGGTGGCGGACTGCTCTCTGGTGTCGAACGATACGTGAAGTGACCGCGGAACGCTAGAAGAGGTCTGTCGAGGCGGACATCGTATCCGCGAGTTCTTCGCGCTTTTTGACGAGTGCGTCGCCGCCGAGCGACGCCGCCGCATCTCGTCGCGTCGCGTCGGCGAGTTCTGGCACCGGATCGTGCGTCTCGATGTATGCCGCGAGGGCGAACTCCGCGTCGTCCGCGCCAGTGAGTTCAAGCGCGTCCGCGCGTGAGAGTTGGCCTGCGAGCCAATCGCGGAGGATTTGTCGTGCCGTCGGAGCGAGCGGGGTGACGCCCTCGATGCCCGCCCGGTGGAGGACTTTCGCGGCCGTCACTGGAGCGACGATAGCCGCCTCCGCGGCGTCCCCAACACTGTCGCCGGCCGCGTGGCGTTCGAGAACGGTGGCTGCCGCTTCCGGCGTGCAGGGTAATTTGTCCGCGTGGTCGCGGAGGCGCGCGTCGAGGTCCACGTCCGTATCGTCAACCGTCGCAACGCCGCGTTCCTCCTGCGTCGTCGTCGTCACCCCCAACTCGTCTGCGATGTCCGCCAATCCCATCGCGTTCCTCTATTTCAACGGCCTAGTAAACCGTTTCGACATCAAAATCGGATTTGATAATTTAGCGTACCGGTAACCGGTACGTTCCCCTCTCGGTTTTCGGGGGAAACACCCCAAATTCTCCGGTGTTTAAATACTCTATCGGGACCGAGTTTCAATTGTGATGAGTGAAGCACGCTCCCCCGACGACGCAACGCTGACGACCACCTGCCCCGAGTGCGACGGCCGACTGCACGCTGAGGGCCAAGAGACGGTTTGCGGCGACTGCGGACTCGTCGTCTCGGAGTATACCATCGACCACGGGCCCGAATGGCGGTCGTTCGCGGACGACGACCGGAACCCCAAACGTACGGGTGCGCCGCTTACCCAGTCGCGTCACGACCGCGGCCTTTCGACTGAAATCGGTCGTTCGACGCGTGTCAAAGGCCGAAAACGCCGCCGCCTCGCCCGGATGCGCAAACAGCACAACCGCGCGCGAATCTCCACCAAGCGCGAGCGGAATCAGGTGTACGCGTTCACCGAGATTCGCCGTCTCACGAGCGCGCTGTCGCTCCCCGAACGCATCCGCGATCACGCGTGTTCGCTGTTCAAGTCGGCGCAGAACGAAGACCTTCTTCGCGGTCGGTCGCTCGAAGGGTTCGCCGCCGCGTGCGTCTACGCCGCCTGTCGCGTCGCCAACGTCTCCCGAACTGTCGGTGAAGTCGTCGCCGAGGCGAAGGCAACCGAAGCGGAGCAGTCTGCGGCGTACGACGCGCTGAACCGCGACCTCGGTCTGCCCGTCGGACCCGTGGACCCCGTTGAGTACGTCCCGCGCTTTGCTAGCCGCCTCGACCTCTCGCGCGATGTGGAACGCCGCGCCCGCGAGTACGCCGCCGAAGCCGCAGAGCAGGGTCTCTCCGTCGGCCGCAATCCGAGCGGTGTCGCCGCCGGATGTCTGTACACCGCCGCACGCGACCTCGACGTCGAAGTGACGCAGACCGAGGCGGCCGACGTGGCCGACGTGACGCCCGTTACCCTCCGGAAGACGTACGTGGCGCTGCGTGACGACGAGTGAACAGACGATTTGAGACGAGTAGACGAACGGCTGCATGGATAAATCGACGACTGATGACGGATCACTGACGACGGATCACTGACGACGACGAATCACTGACGACGACGGATCACTGACGACGAACCCGACGACAGCGCTCATCCTCACGACGGTATCGATTAGCGAGACAGTTCTCTCGATGTCATCGCATGCGTAGTGGCATCGCTACACTGGTGAGAAGCAGAATCCTCAGACCTGTGTACAGCGTTGGACCGCTCGCGCCAGCGACGAAATGGCTTGTCCGGCGCGACTGGATGGAGCGATGCGACAGACCGGCCGACCCGTCTCGACGGTGCGGGCCATGCGCGGGTCCGCGGGGACGGTGACGGCGGGTGCGCCGAGGACTTCCTCGAACACCGCTTCAGGCGGATCTTCGACGGCGCGGTTGACCGCGACGGCGACGAGGCCGGCGTCGAGTTCCCGCGCCAGTTCCCGCGTTCGGACGGCGTCAGCGAGGGCGTACGGTCGCGGTGAAGCGACGATGACGCAGGCGTCGGCGACGGCGAGCGGAACGCCCGCGTCGGCTTTCATGCCCGCCGGACAGTCTACCACCACGTCGCCGTAGGCGCGTTCGACCGCGCGGAGGGAATCACCCAAGCGGCGAACGTCCGCCGCGCGCGCACCCGAGAGCGACCGACCGCACGGGAGGAGTCGCACCGGGCCGTCCTCACGGACGGCTTCGACGGCATCTGCGCGGCCGGCGAGCACGTCGTGTAAATCCGGTCCGGGTCCAGTCGGAAGGTCTGCCATTCCGAGGTCGGCGTCAACGACGACAGCGTCCATCGCGGCACCGAGTTCGAACGCGAGCGTCGATTTACCGACGCCGCCCTTCCCGCCGGTGACGGCGAGTATCATCGGTCACCCAGTGCGTCGATGACTGGTTTGGCGTCGGTGTCCGCGGCGCGTTCGGCGAGTGCCGTCGCGCGGGCGGCGAACGCTCGAAGTGCGTCTTCGTCGGCGGCGACTGTCGCTGGAAGGTCGGAGACGTTCTCGGCCGTTTCGAGAACCGCCGCCGCCTCGTCGGCCGTCGCATCAGTCACCGTCTCTGCGTGCTGAACGCGCGTCTCAACTGCTGAGAGCCACGACTCGACCGGCTTCGGAGTGATCTCTTTTTCAGCTCTGTATTCCTCGTCGCCCTCGTTGTGAGACGTCGCGTCATCACTGTCTCCGCCCGAATCTTGACGCGGCGTTGATTCCGGTTCCGACTGCGGTCTCGAGTTCGTCGATACTGACTCTGCTCGTGACTCCAAATCCCTCGTCTGAGCGTCGGTAGGAGCGTCGTCGGTCTCTGTCTGTCTATCGACGCTCGGTGTCGGCACCGCGTCGGCGGGCGGGCGCGCTCGCCCGAGCGAACGGATCGCTTCTGCTTCGAGTTCCGCGCGCGAACTTTTCTCAGTATCACGCTCTTCGTCCGCACGGCCGAGCGATTCGACGGAGACTGGTGTCTCGGTTTCGTCTCCGCCGGGACAGGCATAGCCGAGCGTTAGTTCGTCGTCCGCCGCGATGACGCCGGTGTAGCCGTCGTCGTCCCACCCGCGTTCCGGGACGCCGTCCTGCCGGGGCGGCAGGACCGGACCGGGCAGGTCGTTTCGGACGCGAACCCGGCGCGGGACGGCCGCTTCGTTGCGGACGTGAACCGTCACGAGCGTCGTTCCGCCGACGGTTTTCGTCGTGCAGTCGTACTCCATGGGGTGGTTGGCCGCGTCTTCGTATATGAACCCGCGGGCGGTGCAGTCTGTGATCTGACTCAGCAGAGGACGACCGGCGCATCGAGATAGCGGACGAATGAGCGGAGACCACAGAACGGGTCGAGTACATCGGCGTCGGCGACGACGGGTGCGCGGAGCGGCGCCACACGAGTCACAGCGAGGGCAGCAGCGAGTGGCGGGCCCTCGTATTCGCCGGGGGCGTCGCCCGCGTCGGCATCGAACGAGTCGGGGAGAGCGGCCACCGCGTCAGCGAAGTCGTCGTAGACGGCAGCCGCGAGCGACCGTCGGATCGCCCGTTCGAGGTTCGCCGCGCGGTCTTCGAGTCGCATCCGTTCCTCGCGGCCGTCGCGTGCGGCCCGCGCTCGCGCTTCTAACATCTCAAGCCGTTGCCGCGCGGCCACGCGCTCGGTCGCGACCTCGGAGAGACGCGTCATCGTCTCTGCGAGTTCCGCCTCTGCGGCATCGATGTCTCCGCCCGCTTCCCGAACTGCTTCGACGCGCCCCCGAATCATCGCAGCGCGCTCTTGGAGGCGCTCCGTCTCCGCACCGGCCGCTGCCGCCCGTCGTCGTGCGTCCGCGAGATCTCCCGGTTCGGGCGGCGTTACGTCCGCTAACTCGGATTCGACCCGTTCGAGCGTTCGTTCCTCGGGAACGACGTGCCCCCTGCTCCGCGCTAGTGTCGCCAACGCTCCGCGGCGGTCGAACGATATCTCCCGAGCGAGGTGTGCGACGAACGGAGAAACTGGTGATGGTGGCGGTGAGATGACACGCGGATAGCCCCGCTCGACGGGCAATCCGAAGCGAACCGACCGACTGAGGTCGTCGGCGTCGATATCGCAGTCTGCATCTCGCAGGTCAACGACGCTCCCGACGTGTGTCGTCCCGTCGGGAAGATGGACGCGAATCGACCTCACAGGTCCCTATCGCGCATCCGTGACGTCGGTGGGTGGTCGGTACCGACGGCGAACTTGTCGTACGGGGTACTTGCCACGTCGCGTGATTCGTAGGCTTCGGCGGCCTCTCGAACCGAGTCGGGGGCGTCCGCGAATTCGTTGAACGGTTCGGTCCGTTCGACCTGCACGTCGTGGCCGTGCTTTTCGCGGAGGCGACACGCGAGGAACGCACCGAACTCCGTCTCTTCGAGCAGTGCCGCACGGCCGAATCGGCGGACGACTGTCTCCTCGTGCGTTCGACAGACGTTTCGAAGCGTCTCGCGGGCGCCCCGCGAGTAGGTCACGACGAGCAACACGGCTACGTGACGACATTCGTGATTCGATAAAAGTCCGCCGAAGCGACGAAATTCGTGTCGTCAGGCCTACAGACGCTCGACTTCGAAATCGAGGCTCCCGCGTTCCTCGTCCAGCAGGTCGTAGATTCGGTCGCGGGCGTCCGCTGAACTCTCGGCAACGACCACGAGTCCGTGCGCGCGGCCCTCGCCGGTGGCTTGGTACGGGGCGAGACCTTCCTCACCCTCGAAGTCGGTGGCGTACGTCCGAAGGACAGTCACGACTCGCTGTTCGGTCGCCGCGAGGTCGGAGTCGCCGGACTCGAAGTCGCGGAGGGCTTCTTCGATGTTCCGGAGAGCAGATATTCGGTCCATCTACGTCGTTCGCAGGTGATCCGTCCGTGGTTCGTACACTTCGCCCTTGCGCCGCAGGTTTTCGATCTCCTGTTCGGCCTTGCTCTCGTCTAAGTTCAACTCGGTTGTCGCGCGGGAGATGACTTCGTCAACCGGTGCGCCCTCCTCGTACTCGTCTTCGATATCGCTGATGAGTTGCTTGAGGTTCTTGATGCGGTCGCGCTGGTTCTTCGAGGTGCCCGTCTCCACGATGTCGGCGTCGAACTCGCCCGTTTCGGGATCCATCCCGATATCGCGCAGGCAGGATTCGACGATGTTGGTGACGCGCACGGCGTCGTCCTCGGTGACGGTATCGGAGAGGCGGACGCGAGCGGACGCCTCGGCGAGACGGACGAGCGCTTCGAGTTTCCGGGCGGTGACCGGAACCGGCGAGTCCTCGTCGGCCCCTTTCGCGCGGAAGTTGACGTAGAAGTCGCGGATGACCTCCTTTGCCTCGTCGGTCATCGTCGGGTAGCAGTTACGCTTTGCGTACGCGATGTATTTGCGGAGGAGTTCGGCGTCAATTTCGGGGGCGACTTCTTCGGTGACGGAGTTCACCTCCGCTTCTGTGAACTCGGAGTTGGCAATCTTCGAGCGCTGGGTGTGGAGCTCGCCCGCGTAGTTCGTATTGATGATGTGTTCTGCGAGTTCGGCGTCGGACTCGGGGTCCGGGTCGTCTGTCACCGTGAAGATGAGGTCGAACCGCGAGATGAGGGCCGGTTCGAGGTCGATCTGCTCGCCGATAGACTCGTACTGGTCGAAGCGGCCGTATTTGGGGTTGGCCGCGCCGAGGAGCGAACACCGCGACTTCAGCGTCGCGTTGATGCCGGCTTTCGACACCGAAATCTGCTGTTGTTCGAGGCCCTCGTGCATTGCCGACCGGTCCTCGGAATTGTGGACGACCATCCCGTTGGCAACGAAGTTGTGTGTTCCCTCGACCGTGAGGTCGTACACCTTGGGTGTGGAACGCGACTCGATTGTGTCGAGGTATCGCCGAACGTCCGCACGAATCTCGGCGAACCGGTCGCGTGCGGCGTTGGCCACGTCGACAAACCGGTCCGTCTCGACAACGCCGTTGAACCACCGTGAGACGGTCGAGTCAGCAACACCAAGATCCCGAGCGATGTCAGCGAACGAGACGTTGTGTCGGTTCAGTTCGACACGAAGTTCGTCCCAGTCCTCGGCATTCGGTTCGCTGTCCAATAGCGACCGTCCGTACTCGACAGCGGACTCGGTCTTGACGCCGAGGAGGTCTGCCAGTTCGTGTTTCAGTAGTCGGATTTGGTCATCAACATCGCTTTCATCGACTGTCTCGACGGACTTGACACGCCTCCACTTCACGTCTCCACGAACGAGGTGTCGGAACGGTTCGATATCCGTGTTCACGACCGATTCGACGATTTCTCGGAGTCGGTTTCTCGTCACCGCTCTGAGTTCGTCGTCCGCTCCCCACAGCAGCGAAATCTGTTGCTGGCTATACGGTGTTCCAGTCGCGAGTTCGGACTGGGAAACGTGGTACCGTTCTTTGATGTCCGACAGTATCTCCCAGTCACACGGTTCCGTGAGTTGCTCTGCGTCTGACTCGGCCTCTTGTGTTCGACTCTCAAACGCATCGAGAATCGTTCGTGCACACGAAATCGAAACGTTCGCGTCCTTGTTCTCGAAGTTGCAGTCGGTGGCGTCAACGAGTCCGCACTCGGAGACGTACAGTCGCAGCGATTCCCGGAGTGACGACAGTAACTCTCCGCAGTGGGGGATCACGTCGAGAATCGTTCGGTCGCCCGAAACGGATTCACAGACCTCGTCGAGCGCCGACTGCTTGCGATCCAATGTAAACCCAATGTGGCGATTGAACCGCTGGAGAGACTCCGCTGCCGTCACTGCAAGCACATACAGATCACGTTTACCCGAGCGTTCGCGGTGTTGTATCTGCGTTGTGATGTCGAACTCCAAGAGGAGACTCTTGATCCCGAGCACCAGTTCGTAGCTGGACGAACTGATTTTGACGTTGCCCGAATCGGTATCGACACTCCCTTCGCTGTCTGCCATCGCGCGTACGAACGCAGCCTTGGTCGCCCGCGAGGCCGCAGAGATAGCCGTCGGGAACGCTTTTCCGTCGTAGACTTCGAGATTCATCCCGGCGTCAAGTACCACGTCCGCGAATTCCTTCCCGGAAAGCCTGACCGTTTCAACACCGTCGTCGCGCTGTTCGGACGGTGGACGAATTGCTTCTGCATCACATGCGTCACGACACGCCCGCTCGAAGTCAGCGAGCAGTTCCTCTTCTTTATTGGTGAATCGGATGCCGTAGACGCCCTCTTCGCGGTCGTAGTAGACGTTTCCGTCACCGGAGAGGTAGCCGAGGACGGCACCGAACGCAGGAGAGAGTTCGTTTTCGGTGGCGGTGACCGTCCCTCCAGCGATTGAGTCGGCAGTCCGGACACCTCCATCCGTCGCTCGGTCAGCGAGGCGACGCGGTACAAACACCCAGTCACCGGGAGAGACATTTGCTGCGGGCTTCTCTACGCTTTCTCCATCATCGAACGTAATGAACGGATGATCGTGAATCGCTGTCAGCCGCTCACCAGACTGCAATGTTACCCTCGTCAATTCGTCCGGAGCATCGTACTCGTGGATAGCCGTGACCGGCCGAGATACCAACTTCCCATCATCGGTCATCGACCACACCTCGGCATCGAAGTTCCGGATCGTTCGACCGTTCGCCAATTCCTCGGTCGACCCCTCGCGCGCGGCATCGTGTGCAATATCTCTGATCCGTTTGATTCCGCCATCATCGGCGAGATGGACAAGAGAGTCACCAGTTACGCACCGCATCTTGTCCAGTTCGTCCACAGCCGCAATGCCTTTATCAGCGAGAACGAGGGCACCGGCTTCGAGCGTCCACTGTTGTCCGTCGCCGAAATCGTCGCGGACGGCTGCGGCCGTCAGACCGGCCGAGGATGAACCCTTCCCGGAGGTGTAGACCGAGCGGGGTGCAATATTGCGGATGTACTGCAACATTTGGGAGTTGTGCGAGACGACGTTGTTGGTGAGGAAGTTGTGCGTCCCCTCGATTTCGAGGTCGTACACCCACTCGTCGTCGGGTTCGACCGGGTCGATTGATTCGATGCGGTCCCACGCGATGTCACCGTCCGCGAGAGCGCGCAGGGAGGCGAGGCAACGTTCGACGCTTGCACCGCCGTCACCATCCGCGGCCAGTCCATCGGCCGCCGCCTCGGAGAACGTCTGAACGACCGTCTGGAGGCTGTCTCGACTCGGGTTTCGGTCACCGCGCTCGTAGTGCTGGTACGTACTGCGTGGGAGTCCGCAGTCGTCCTGCTCGAGGCCGAGTGATTCGCGCAGGTCGCAGAGCGTGTCGCCGACGCCGGGAATGACATCGCGGTTCGTGTTTCCGTCCACATCGACCACCGCTTCGGCCGCCCGTCGCTTACGCTCCGTAACGAGGCCAATCTGGGCGGTGTAGCGGGCGAAGTCATCACCGCTCACGCGCAGGCGGAAACTGCCATCCGCCTTCGTTCGGAGTTGCGAACTGATTCCGAACGCGAGGAGGAGACTGCGGACTCCTTCGAGTACGTCTCGACTCGTCGAGGAGACGGTGACCTCTCGCTGCGACGGCGAGACGGTTCCTTCAGCATCGACGAACGCGCGGAGGAAACCTCGCTTGACGGGCGACTTCGCGCGCAGGATCGGGGCGGGAACGCGCTGTTCACTCGACCCGTCCAGTAGCGCCGGTTCAATTTTTTCGAGGAGACTTACCAGTTCGCTCGACGAGCAGATGAGTTCTCGTGTCGTCTTATCGTCATGGGTAGATCGTTCGGTCGCCCTGAGTCCGAGTTCGTCGAGGGCGTCGGCAACGTCGTCGAGTATCTCGCGGTCGCTGTTCGTTATCGACACGAACGCACTGCCCGAGTCGCGCCGTTCGACGTACCCTTCGGCGGCGACGTAGCCGAGGAGACGAGCCAGCGACGGCGTCAGTCGGTCGGGAAGATCGAGTCGCACGGCGTTGTTCGACTGCGACCGGCGAATCGATACGTCGAGTGAGTTGTCTCCGTCGGTCGGAAGTGACCGAGGGACAGCGACGAACTGCCCCGCTTCAAGGTTATCTGCGACGACGGCCTCGGTCCCACCGTCACAGCCAACGAACAGCGGATGCGACGGCGTCACAGTGAGTTCGTGTCCGGCCGCGGTCCGAATTTCGTACATCCGGTCGGGAGCCTCACGCTTCCACACTTTCGTCGCTCGCCGCGTGGTGATCGATCCGTCGTGTGCCATCGACGGCACCTCGAAATCGACGGCGTCCCACACGCCGTCATCGACCGGTTTCGGCTCGTCGAGATTCTGTTCGACCAGTTTACGGATCGGTACCTCGGACCCATCTGCTACCGTCACGCGGGTATCCCCGGCAACACATTTCCCCGTACCAGGGTCCCCTATCAGCAACATGTGCAGGTCCCCGCGGATCCGGGAACCGTCGGGCAGGTGTTTGGTGACGCCGGAGAACAGTTGGAGAATCATGGCGAGTTTCTCCTGCTCGTAGCCGTAGATAGACGGAGCGACGGACCCGATCATCTTCTGGTAGATGTCTGGGTCGTTCGAGAGTTCGACGATTTCGGCCACGTCCTCCTCGGAGATGTCCATGTCCTCGAACTCCTCGTCCTCGATTTCGATGGACACCCCGTCCATGTAGAGGTCGAAGATTGGCGTCTTCTCCTGTCCGGAGGTCTGCTGTTCGATGTGGAGGACACCAGTGACGGTGACGTGGTCGCCCGCCGTCACCTCGCCGGTCACGTCGTCTTCGATGTCGATGTCGATACTCTGCGGCGTCTCGCCGCCCCGCAGGCCCTCGGGACTTTCTTGGACGCGTAGTTTCTGGGAGTCAACGAACTCCGACTGGTCGAAATCGACGTGGAACGGTCCCTGTCGCTCACAGCCCTGACACTCGTGGGGTTCCTGAAATCCACTGTCGGTCTGCGGGATGTACGTCATCGTCCCGCAGCGTTGGCATTCGAACGCCGCCTCGGTAATCTTCGGGCGCACGTCCGTCGCCTTGCGGACGATACCCTGTACCGATACCATCCGGCCGATGTGGTCGTCGTGGACGCGGATATTACGTATGTCAACCGAGTCGGGAAGATTGCGAAGTCGGACGTGCGCGCGCCCGAGTTTCACGTCCACCGGGAGGTCGTACAGTCTGAGCGCCTCCTCGGCGTACTCGCGTATCTGATCGGGCTTTTTGCGGTAGTCCTCCGCTAGGTCCTCGTCGAAGCGGAACAGGTCGTCGTAGTCGATGTACAACGAGCGCTGTTCGTTCGGATACCGCTGCGCGAGTCGCCCGATATCGTCGCTGTAGTACTTTCGATAGAACTGGATGAACCGTTCGGTGAGGTCCACGTCCGGGTCCTGCGGGGCCTGCGCCATCGCAACGGAGTAAGCACCCCATCCGGTAAGAGTCTTCGCACAGCGATGAAGTATCGTTGTGTCTGTATACTGTCACGTGGGAGCCGACGTGCCGAGGGAATCCGGTGTTTCAGAGCGAGACGTCCGTCTCGATGTCCTCTGTCGCCTCTTGTAGACCGTCTCGGCGGGCGTCTTCGGCCAATCGCGCCGAGAGATCAGAATCCGTCAGCAGTTCGGTGAACTCGGTGCGGAAGCGGTCGTTGGCGCGCGTCGCTTCGCGTTGCGTCTCGACCACGCGGCGGTAGTGCGCTACCGTCTTGGCGTCGATGCCGGCATCGTCGTCGGTAGTGGCATCACCGTCGGTCTGAGTATTGAGTTCGGCCGCGCATGTCTCGTCGTCCGCACCGTCGTCCAGAAGCGCCCGCAGCGTATCGAGCGAGAACGGGGCGTCGCGGTCCGAATCGCGGACGAGGTGGAGGTCCATCCGCGCGACGAACACGTCCGACTCGTCCGCAGCAGCATCGAGTGCGGCGGCCAGTTCCGCGTCGGAGTCGCCGTCGTAGAACCCGCGGACAATACGGCACAGGTCCTCATCCGAGAAAGCCGTCTCGAACTCGTACCGGTCGCGCATCGACGCCACCAAGCGCGCGACGCGTTCGTTCCGCTCGGCGTCGGAGAGTTCGTCGGTCAGCGACCCCGGAGACTCCTCCTGCGTCTCGGTCACCGTCTCCGACCCCGTCGTCTCGACGAAGATGTCCCTGAGTTCGGCGGTCTTCTCGTCCATGAACAGAAACTACATGCTACGAACCTACAAAACCTTGCTGATCCGATAGGCACACGACACGTCGAGAGCCGAGAACACCGGCAGAACGGGGTTTGACCGCCGTAAACCGAACCACTAATACAGATTTACGAGACACGGACGAGTATGTCTACGAACACGGAATCAGTCGAACTCGTCGGCGACGACGTGGTGGGTAACATCGCACGCGCGGCGTTGTTTGCGGCGTTGACCGGCGCGTTCGCTTACGTGTCGTTCCAAAACCCGCTGTCGCCGCACCCGGTGAGTCTGCAGGTGCTCGGCGTCTTCCTCGCCGGTATCTTCCTCGGTCCCGTCTGGGGCGGTGCGTCGATGGTGCTGTATCTCACGGCGGGGGCCGCGGGCGCACCTATTTTCGCTGGCGGGTCGGCCGGACTCGGATCACTGCTGGGTCTCACAGCGGGCTATCTCTGGTCGTACCCTCCTGCGGCGGCTCTCATCGGCCTCCTCGTCCACGGCGTTTCCGGGCTCGTTGACCCCGAACACGTCCCCGTCGCTCGCCTCGTCGGCGCGATGGTTGCCGGGACAGTCGTCATCTACGTGTTCGGTACCGTTGGCTTCGCTATCGTCCAAACAGGCGGCATTCTTTCCGCGTTCGCTCCCAACGTGCTCTGGGACGCGTTCGTCGTCAGCGCTCTCGCCTTCGTGCCGTTCGAGGCGGTCAAGATTGCTGCTGCGGTCGGGATCATCCGAAGCGACGCCGCAAGCGCCGAGTAACGACCCGAACCGATGACCATCAGTACCGACTCACTGACCCACCGCTACGGCGACACCGTCGCTATCGACGAGGTGTCGCTCGAAATCGAGGCCGGCGAGTTCGTCGTCCTCGCCGGTGCGAACGGGTCCGGCAAGACGACGCTCGTTCGCCATTTCAACGGGCTTCTCGAACCCGACACGGGCGATATCGCCGTCAACGGTCAGCCAGTCTCCGAGAATCCTGTCGCCGCCCGGACTGCGGTGGGGATGGTGTTTCAGGACCCGCGCGACCAGTTCGTCGCGGCGACAGTTGGTGCGGACGTTGCGTTCGGTCCCGAGAACCTCGGCCTTCCGCGCGCGGAGATTGACGACCGCGTGGCCGACGCCTTGGATGCGGTAAATCTCCGCGGACGACGCAACGAACGTATTGACGAACTCTCCGGCGGCGAACAGGAACGCGTCGCCATCGCGGGCGCGTTGGCGATGCACCCGGACCATCTCGTCCTCGACGAACCGTTCACCGGACTTGATGCGCCCGCCCGCAATGCCGTGATGGACCGATTGACCGCACTCCACGGTAACGGAACGAGTATCGTCGTCGTCACGCACGATTTGCGCGACGTGCAGACGCTCGCCGACCGCGTTGTTGTCCTCTCTGACGGACGGGTCGTAGTGGACGAAACGCCCGAACAGGCCGTCGAACAGGTCGAACAGTACGACGTTCGCGCTCCCGAATGATACTGACCTACCACCCCGGCGACTCGCTGGCCCACCGGTTGGATCCGCGGACGAAGCTCTTCGTGCAGGCGGCGTTTGCCCTCGCTATTTTCGCGCACACGACGCCGCGCGGACTCGCCGTTTTCACGGTCGTCACTGGCGGTATTCTCGCCGCTGGGCGCGTCTCGCCGGCTGATCCGATTCGCGGGTTTGCTCCGGCGCTTCCGTTTCTGCTCATCGCACCCCTCGTCAGGACGGTGTCGCTCTCGCCGCTCGGAATCGATCCAGCCGCGGCCGTTGAACCCGCACTCGCCAGTTACCGCGTACTGCTTGTCCTCGTCGTCTCGGGCGTCTATCTGCGGACGACATCCGTGCGCGACTCCCGCGCCGCTGTCGAACGACTGTTGCCGGGACGCATCGGCCGGTTCTTCGGTGTCGGTGTCGCCCTCGTCTTTCGCTTTTTTCCGGTCCTGTTGGCTGATCTCCGGCGCGTCCGCGAGGCATCGAAGGCGCGACTCGGTAACGAACGCTCCCTGTCCGAACGAATGCGTATCATCGGAACCGCAGGCGTTCGTCGCGCGTTCGCCCGGTCTGACAGGCTCTCTCTTGCCCTTCGGGCCCGATGTTTCGCATGGAATCCGACGCTTCCCGGCCTCCGCCTCGAACGACGCGACTATCCCGTCCTCGTCGTCGGCGTCGCCTTCGTCGCTTCGGTGTTCGTCTGACCGGCAAACAGAGGGTGGATATGTCATCCAAAACTGTTCCGGGTGGCAAGATTTAACCCCGCAGTTTCCGCGTAATCATCTATGACAATCTTGCAGTCGGAACCGACTCGGGAGACGTTCTGGACGATCAGTCCAGTTGGTGAGGTGGTGTTTTACGCACTCGCCACGACGGCGATACTCGTCTTCCTGTATGGGGTGTACGAGCGCTTCAGTCGGTACACGCAGGGAGAAGAAGACGCGTTCGAGCGTCTGGACGACCTTCCGGGCCGCATCGCGCGCGCCTCGAAGGTCGTCTTCTCGAACGAGAAACAGTTCGACCGCGACCTCTACGGCGGTGTGATGCACGCGTTCATCCTCTGGGGCTTTCTGACGCTCCTCATCGGGACGACTATCCTCTTCATCGACATGGACATCTACCGCAAGCTCACGGGGATGTCCTTCTTCAAAGGGGACTTCTATCTCTCGTACTCGTTCGTTATGGACGCCCTCGGCTTCCTGTTCGTTATCGGCGTCGGCATGGCAATCTACCGCCGGTACGTCGTGCGTGAGAAACGCCTGTGGGGCAAACACACCGGACGTGAGGACGACCTGTTCATCTGGACGCTGTTCGTTCTCGGCGCGGGCGGCTACGTCATCGAAGGTCTGCGTATCCTCGGGACGGAGTTCCCCGACTGGGAAACCGTCTCGTTCGTCGGCTACTTCGTCGCCATCGTCTTCGAGACCGCCGGGATGTCACCCGGGACGGCTGAGATGCTCTACTGGGCCGGTTGGTGGTCGCACGCGCTCATCGCTCTCGGCTTCGTCGCGTTCGTTCCCTACGCCAAGCCGTTCCACATGATTTCGTCGTTCGCCAACGTCGTGACGGCCGACGAGAAGGCTGGCAAACGTCTGCCGGGCGTCCCCGAGGACGAAAGTCCCGACGAAATCGGGTACACGTCTATCGAGGACCTCTCGTGGAAGCAGATACTCGATACCGACGCCTGTACGAAGTGTGGCCGGTGTTCGTCGGTCTGTCCGGCCAAGGAATCGGGACGGCCGCTCGACCCCCGAGATGTGATTCTCGACCTGAAGCAGTACCGTGAGGACCTCGATGCGGGGCGGACAGAAGAGATCGATATCGTCGCCGACGGCGGCACCTCGGTCATCGATTCGTCCACGATGGAATCCTGTATGGCCTGTATGGCCTGTATGGACGCCTGCCCGGTTGACATCGAGCATCTGAGCCACTTCACGGAGATGAACCGTCGGCTCACGGAGACGGGGCAGACGCAAGAACCCGTCCAAGAGGCGATGATGAACATCTTCCAGAACGGCAACGCCTTCGGCAACCCGGCCAGAAAACGCCCCGACTGGACCCGTGACCTCGACTTCGAGGTGCCCGACGCCCGCGAGGAGGAAGTCGAGTTCCTCTGGTACGTCGGTGATTACCCGTCCTATGACGAACGCAACCGCCGCGTCGCGCGTTCGCTCGCCCGTCTGTTCGAACTCACGGGTGTCTCCTACGGCATTCTCTACGAGGACGAACAACACGACGGCAACGACGTGCGCCGCGTCGGTGAGGAGGGACTGTACGAGATGCTAGTCGAGGACAACGCAGACGCGATTCACGACTGCGAGTTCGACAAAATCGTCTGTACGGACCCCCACTCGTACAACACGTTCCTGAACGAGTACCCCGAAATGGACCCCGAATTCGACTATCCTGTCTTCCACTACACGCAGGTGGTCGAATCGCTCGTTGAGTCCGGGCGCGTCGGTCTTGACGGGACGGAAATCAATTACACCGTCACTTACCACGACCCGTGCCACCTCGGCCGGTACAACGACGAGTACGAAGCACCGCGCGAGCTCGTCCGCGCGACGGGCGCGACGCTCGCGGAGATGCCCCGTAACCGCTCTGATTCGTTCTGTTGCGGTGGTGGCGGTGGCGGTCTCTGGATGGAACTCGAAGAGGAGACGAAACCGAGCGAAGAACGCCTGCGCGAAGCGCTCGAGGACACCGACGCGGGCGCGGCCGTCGAGAAGTTCGTCGTCGCCTGCCCGATGTGTGCGACGATGTACGAAGACGGTCGGAAGACCGGCGACTACGAGGACGACATCGAGATTATCGACATCGCTGAGTTGCTGGTTGAAGCGTTAGAATCGAAACAGGGCGCATCGGTCGAAAGCGACGGAACGGCGTCCACGGCGGCCGACTGAGGCGCGACAGCGGTCGCCGTTCCCGAGGAGTCGTCAGTCTTTCTTGTACTCTTTGCGGAAGCCGCGGAACTCCGTCCGGTGGGCTTCCTCGTCGGCCAGTACCGTCACCGCGAGGTCTTCAGTAACAGGGTCGTTCGCCTCCTCTGCGGCGGCAATGAGGTCACGGTACGTCGAGATGGCATCTTCTTCGGCAGTCAGGACGCCCTCGATGACCGAGAGAACGTCCGTGCTGTCCGCTGGCGGTTGGAGATTCATCTGATTCGCCTCGAACTCGGCTGATCCCGGCGGTTTTTCGTCCAGTTGCTTCAGTCGGTTGCCGAGCAGTTCCGCGTGGTTCAGTTCCTCTTGGATGTCGGCTTGGAGCGACCCCTTTATCTCCTCGGCGCGGACGCCGTCGAGAACGATAGAGTTCGTCAGGTAGTTCATCACCGTCTCTAACTCGTCCTGATAGGCCTTCTTGAGAAGGTCAGTGACCTCGTTGCTTGTCATCGCACAGAGAGCTTCGTCCGGTGGTAACAAATAGATAATCCCCAACAGGTTCGTTCCCACGCCGACCTGCGGTCGCTCTCTGGCGCGCGCTGTGTCTCAGGCGCGCGACGCGTCCACGTCGATGGCGTCAACCGGGCAGATATCGACACAGAGCATGCAGTCGATACACTGGTCTTCGCGCGTCGGTTCGACTTTCTGTTCCGAGACGGGGTGGTCTGGCGTGTCCACCCACGTGAACACGTCAACCGGGCAGTTCTCCAAGCACGCGCCGTCAGCGAGGCAGATGTCGTAGTCCACGGCGACGTGTGTACCGTGGATACCGAGCTTTTCCGGCGGTTCGACGGGTCCCCAGACGGGGACGTCGTTTTCTTCGCCGACGCGTTCGCGGTTCTGGTCAAAGTTCGGGTCGATTCCCATTATCCCGGCGTTGTCGGGCGAACGTACAAAAGCATCCCTCTCGACGGCCGTCGGAAGACGGGGACGGTTTGGTGGCTGCCGTAATCGTGTGTCGCAAAAAATGGTGTTACGCGAGCGCCGTCTGGATGTTATTGATGGCGTTTCGGGCCGGACGGCGGTCACGCGACGGCGCCTGTCCGTTGACGTAGCTCCGGAGCACCTCTACGAGGGACGCCAACTCATCGCACTCGAAGTCCGCGTTCTCTTCGACGCGGGTGAGGAACGACACCAGTTCGTCGGGGTCCTCTCCTGCCTCTACGGCATCCTCGATGCTAACCAAGAGGGCGGCGTGGAGTGCCCACGCCTCTTCGTGCGTGAGGTCGAGTTCGGTCGGACAGTCGTGGGCCGAAGCGCTCATTGTCTGCCTCCAGTTTGTCGTAGGGGCTGTCAGGTATAAACTGTGTGTATGATTGGCACACTTCGCGCACGTCCGGCAAAGACTGACATTCGGCGATGAGGTGCGTGAACAACGCCTCTCGAAGCGTTCGCGAACGTTGTTTCGAGAAAGACTAACAAGAAACAGAGAACATCAGGTTTGTTTACTAACCGAGTGACAGCGAGAACAGATGTTCGATCAAACGCATAGTGGGGGCGGGAGAGAAGCGGTCGATGAGAGAACCGATCAGGCCGTCGCTTCCGACCGAATCCGGCGGGCGTAGGCAGTGAAATTGTCGAATAGACGTTTGGCCTCGCAGGCGGCGTCGTAGTTCTCCGCGGTGATTCCGTCGAGTACCGACTGGATTCGCTCGTCCGGCAGGTCTTTGCCTTTCGTCACTTCCGCGGCGGTGTCGGGGTCGTATTCGGGGTGGAACTGCACGCCCCACGCGTGCCCTTTTCGGAAGGCGTGGACACCGTACTCGTTCTCCGCGATGAGTTCAGCCCCTTCGGGTAGCTCTGCAACGGCGTCAGAGTGCGTTGTGAAGACGGTGAACGTCTCGTCGATTCCCTCGAACAGTTCGTCTTCGGCCGTTTGCGATACTTCCCGGTAGCCGATTTCGTACTCGCCCATGTCTTGGACGTGGCCGCCGAGCGCCGTCGCCAACAGTTGATGCCCGTAACAGACGCCGAGTATCGGCATGTCGTGCTCTGCGGCATCAGCGACGTACTCCGCAAGCGGTGGAATCCACTTTTCGTCCCAGTACACTGACGCGCGTGACCCGGTGACGACCACACCGTCGAAGTCGAAATGTGAGGGGAGTTCTCCCTCGGTGGCGTCGAACTCGGCCAGATCAGCGTCGAGTTCCCGCCGGAAATTCCGCCGTGTGTTGCTATCCCCGTGTGAGGCGTCGAGTAGAGCGAAACGTAGATTTCCGTGTCCCTGTTTCATTTATCGAAGCAATGGAGTGCGGTACAAAGTGACTTGCGCTCGTGGCGTGTCGTGCCGGTCCCTCGGAACCGGTCGCCTCATCACTCGTCGTCGGCGAGGAACGCCAGCAGTTCGTCGTTCACTCGCTTTGACTGCTCGATGTGCGCCAAGTGACCGGCGTCCTCGACGGCGGCGAACTCGCCTCGCGGGAGGCTTTCGGCCAGTTCGCGTCCGCGTTCGACGGGCCAGACGGCGTCGTCGGTGCCGTGGACGACTAACGTGGGTGTCGTCACCTCGTACGCGGCGTCGAGTGCGTAGTCACGGATAGCGGCAATTTGTGCCTCCCACGCTCGGGGAGACGCATCCTCCTCGGAGCGCCACGCGATCATCTGCTGGATCGCATCGGGTTGTTCTTCGACGAATCGGTCAGAGAACGCCGCTTTCAGCGATTGCTTGAGGCCGTCGCGGTCGTTCGGCGGCGCGTAGAGCGATTCGAGGTCCAACTGGTCGCCCGTCGCCGCGGACCCGAGACAGACCAGCCGGTCCACGCGCGCGGTGGTTCGCGCCGCTTCCAATCCGACGATTCCACCGAGTCCGGCACCGACAACGGCCGCAGAGCGGAATCCCGCATCGGAGAGAACGCTAGTGAGATCCGTGACGAGGTCGGCAATCGAGTACGGTCCCGGTGGCGCATCGGACCGCCCGGCGCCGCGAACGTCCGTAACGACGCTCTCGTACGGTCCCGCGACGGCCGCGTGCTGCCACCCCCACTGCCACGCGCCGTATCCCGCGTCACCGACGAATACGACCGGGTCGCCGTCGCCGTCACGTTCGTAGTAGCAGGAAACGCCGTCGTTCGAAGCCACAGGCATGGTCGGAACTCGGTGCGGAACGGCCTTATCGGCACCGACACGGGCCGGCTAGTCGTCGTCCGCGACGGGTGCTACTGTGTCCGCAACTGCCAATCGCCTGCTTGTTCTTCATACGACAATACGCCGTGAAAGAGCGTCTTGAGCGTGTTCACCGTCTTTTGGTCTTGCGCCGATGGGTCGAGGAAGAACAGCCCGGTCGCGCCGAGTACGTCGAGGCGTCTCGTCAGAACGTGCAAGAATCGGTACAGCGTCTCCAGTGAGACGTACTGGAGCATGAGTGTGAGCGAGTCGAGCGCGACAACCACCGTGGCATCGTCTTCTTCCCACGAGTTCAGATATTTCGTCGCCTGCATTCCAATACCGGTCACGTCCGCAGGATTTCCGACCGTCTCGACGACGAGGCCATCGGGCTTGTCGTCCACGAACGAATCCGGCGTCGTGATGACGGCAGCGTCGGCGGGTGGACCACCGAGAACCTGCTCCCACTGGTCGTACCATTGGGTGGGTGAGGTCGAAAAACAGATTCCGAGAAGATGAACAGGACGCGAGTCGCCCACAAGGAGCCGTTTACACGTCGCATCCGATCCGGCCTGCAACTGCGGGCGAAGGACAAGGACGCTCGTTGCGTCCCGCGTCTCTTGTGTCACACGTTCTGTGAGTTCCATGCAGTTATATTAGAAATCCTACATATGGACTTAACTCTTGCTCTGTTGCCAACTGTAATGTGACAGTTGACGGGACGGGTGCGCGATTAGGCGTCGAGAACTTGCCGAAGCACGTCCGGTGCTTCATCCAGCGTTTCGTCTAGTTTCTCGACGTTCGGGCCGCCGCCCTGCGCGAAGTCCGGCGGACCACCGCCGCCGCCGCCGACGCTCGCAGCGAGTTGGCCGACGACTTCGCCCGCGTTGATTCCCACGTTGTCGGGCACTCCGACAACGAACTGGGCGCTTCCGCCCGCAGCGGAGCCGAGAACGGCAACTTTACCCTCATCGACGATGGCGTTCGCTGTCGCCCGGAGTTCGTCGGCGTCGCCGTCGAGTCGCTGAACCACAGCGGGCGTTCCGCTCACATCGATCTCTTCGGTCTCCGCGGCGGCACGCGCCTCCGCGAGTTCGGACTTCAGTCGGTCGATGGTCTTTCCGCGCTCTTTCCATTCGGTGAAGAACCGCTCTGCCGTGTCAGGCACGTCTTCGGGGTTCACGTCGAGAACCTCGGCCGCTTCGTAGAGCGCGTCTTCCGTCTCCTGCGTCGCCTCGATGGCGGCGTCGCCCGCAGCGAAGACGATGCGCTCGATGCCGTCTTGTACCGGTTCGGTCGTCAGGATCTTGATCGATCCGATGTCACCGGTTCGCTTGACGTGCGTCCCGCCGCAGGCCTGCACGTCGTCACCGACGGTGATGACGCGGATGTTCCGTCCCGGCGGAATACCTCCCTGATAGAGGTCGAAGCCGTATTTGTCCTCGGCCTCGTGACGGTCCGGCCACTCCTGTTTCACCGCGATATTCTGCATCACGATTTCGTTGGCCACCTGTTCTATCTGCTTGACCTCCTCGCGCGTGATGCGTTCGTAGTGGGTGATGTCGAAGCGCGCGCGGTCGGTACCCTTCTGCGCACCGGCCTGTCGGATGTGGTCGCCGAGGACCTGCCTGGCCGCGTGTCCGACGACGTGTGTCGCCGTGTGGTGCCGCATCAGGCGGCGACGGCGTTCCACGTCGAGTTGCCCGCGGACGAACTCGCCCTTACCGGGGTCCTCGTCGGTGCGGTGTAGGACGACACCGTCGCGTATCTGCACGTCGGAGACCTGCACCGTTTTGTCGTCCGTCGAGATCGTACCGTGGTCGGCGGGTTGACCACCGCCTTCGGGGTAGAACATCGTCTGATCTAAGACCACGTCGTAGCCTTCCTCGCGTTCGATAACGTCGAGGACGACCGCCTCGAACTCCGTTCGCTCTTGGTCGTCGTAGTAGAGTTTCTCGGTGTCCGGCAGATCCGCGAGTCGCTCCTCGCGTTCCTCGGCGGCCTCCGTAGCTCCTTCTCCCTCGTGGCGGTCTGCGACAAGCGAGTAGAAGTTGTCCGGAACGTCAACCGTCGCGCCGCGTTCCTCGGCGATGTCGGCCACCATATCGGGCTGGATGCCGTGGGAGTCGTACAGTTCGATGAGTTCCGTGACGGGGATGGACTCCTCGCGGTCGGCGTAGTCATCAGCCAGCGACTGGACCTTTCGCGTTCCGCGTTCGAGCGTCTCGCGGTATTTGCGCTCTTCGGTCCGCACGATATCGCGGATGGTGTCGCGGTTCTGGTACTCGAGACGCTCGGCCTGCATGTCCACGAGTTCGTCGAGCGGAGCGTCAACGCCCACGCTGTCTACGAGGCGCTTCGTCCGGCGAAGCACCATTCGCGCGAGATAGCCCGTCCCGACGTTCGAGGGGACGATGCCGTCACCGAACATGTAGGCGAGCGTTCGGCAGTGGTCCGCGATGGCGTAGATGTCTTCGAGGGGTCGGAGGAGTTCGGCCAGTTCGTCGGCATCGACACCTAACTCGTCGGCGATGTCAACGCGCGCCTCGTACACGTCGTCAACTTCGTCGATATCGAGGTAGCCGGACAGTTTCGCCGCCCGGTGGACGAGTTCCTCTTCCTCGGCCGTGAGGGAGATGCCCGCGTTCTCCTTGAGGAACTGGATCATATCGGGATAGACAGCCTCGTAGACGGTGGCGGTGCCCTGCGACACCCACGCCCAGCGTTCGAGACCGTATCCGGTATCGACGATGTAGGTGTCCATCGGCGAGTACCGGTTGCCGTCTTTCATCTCGTACTCGCCTTCGGGATCCTGCTCCATCGACATGAAGACGAGCGTGGCGAGTTCGGCACCCTGATAGAGTACCTCGAAGGCGGGGCCGGCGTTCCCGCCACCGACCCACGGGTCCTCGATGTAGGTGATCTCTTCGAGGTCGGCACCCATATGCTCGAAGAACTCGTCGCAGAGTTCGACTGTCCGGTCCTTCCAGTAGACTTCACCGGAGTAGGCGTACTGGTCATCAACCTCCTCGCGGGCGTTGAACGCGTGGTGGGCCATCATCTCGAACGCCATCGTGTGGCGGCCCGTCTTGCCCACGTTGTCGATGTCCTGCATCCGGATGCAGGGTTGTGAGATGGTGAGGGGGTTTGCCGGCGGCGGCGTCTGACCGCTGGTGACGAGCGGTTGGAAGTCGTAGATAGACGCCTGCGTCAAGAGCACGTCGTCACGCCATCGGTTCGCCGCGACCGGATACGGTTCGATGCGTTCGTGGTCGTGCTCCTCGAAGAACGAAAGGAACTCCTCCCGCATCTCTTCGATGGTGTACTCCTCGCCGAAACCGGGGTTATCGATGAACGAGTAATCGTCCGCGGGCGGTTCCCCGCACGTCTCCCGGTCGGGGTCCCGCGTCCAGAAGTACGCGTCGGTCACCGGACACTGTTTCCGGTAGAACCCCTCCTCCTCGAAATAGTCGAGGCGGTACTCCGATTCGAGTTCGCTCATTACCTCAGATTGACCCACGGCCGGGTAAAACAGTTCCGGGTAGAGGGCGGAGAGGGCCGGTCTGGCGTCCGTCTGGGCTGCGTCGAGGACCGAATCAGTCACGTCGCGGCGTCCTATCCCGCCTCCATCGTCTCGACAGCGTTTGTATATCCTGTTGACAGGATCTATTCGATTGCCATCATCGTTACGGCTGTCGCCCGCCTCTTTTGACCATGGAGATACGCGCGTCTATCCGGAATCGGCCCGTAGTCGAGTGGTTAGCGTGGGTTCTGCTCTCGGAACTTGCGGGGCTGATCGGCGGGGTTGCGACGGCGTCCGCCGTCGAGACGTGGTACACGACGCTCGCTCAACCGTCGTTCGCCCCGCCTGACTGGGTGTTCGGCCCGGTCTGGACGACGCTGTACGCTCTCATGGGGACCGCGGCGTTTCTCGTCTCGCGGTCTGACGACTCGCGGACGCGGCCTGCGTTGTACGCCTTCGTCGGCCACCTTGTCCTCAACGTGTCGTGGTCGCTGGCGTTCTTCGGCTTGCAGTCCCCGCTGTACGGACTCGTCGTCATCGTCCCTCTCCTCGTCGCCATCGTCGCCGTAACGGCTCTGTTCGGGCGTGTTGACCGACGCGCGGCGGCGCTGATGCTCCCCTACCTCGTGTGGGTAGCGTTCGCCACGGCGCTTAACTACCAGTTCTGGACACTGAACTGACATCTTGCCGGTAACGCGTGTGACACATCACCGCGTATCGGGAGAACGTGCCGCAACAGTTATGTGAATTCTCAATATCTCCTAGTCAGACTGACGTGCGAGGACTGGAGCAACTTCGACTCGCCGTGGACGATTCGACAGCCTGCGAGGATCTGCTGCTGTCGTCTGATATCGGCGTGTCGATTGTAGCGATTGAAGACGACGAACCCGTTGACGCCGTCGTTGTTACTGACCCCACAGCGGACGTCGAATTCGACGCACCAGTCATCTGTTATGCAGATTGCGACCCCGAGTCGGTTCCGCGACCTGAGCGGTTTGATGCATTCATCCGACGGGGTGACGGTGCGTCGCTCGAAACGCAACTCCGATGGCTCGTCGCTCGCTCTACCCATACCGCGGATAACTTGACGCGGCTCAGACGGCTCTACGAAGGGAGTTCGAGGCTCATCGCTGCGGAGACGACAGACGAGTTGTTCGAGCGGACGATAGATATTGCCGACCGCATCCTCGCGTTCGACAACTCCTCGATCTCAATCGACGTGGGCGACGGCTTCCGCATCCGCTCGACCAGAGGTGACTTCGACGAGGACGACCGGATCCCCTACGACGCGGGACTCCTCGGAGAGACGTACCGAACCGGCGAATCGAGACTCATCAACGACATTCGGACAGACGAGACCGCTGCCCCGCACGATCCGGAGTATCGGTCGGTGATTAGCGTTCCCGTGGGTGACATTGGCGTCTTTCAAGCCATCTCGACGGAGGTCGGCGCGTTCGATGAGATGGACCACCACCTTGCGGAACTCCTCGTCTCCTACGTTGCGGAAACAGCCGCTCGCATCGAGTCCGAGAAAGCGCTTCGAGAGAGTCGGAGTCGGGTCGAAGCGCTCCACCGCGGAACAATCGATCTCGCGGCCGTCACCGACCTCGGCGAACTGTTCGACCGAACTGTTGCGGTGGCCGACGAGATTCTGTCGTTCGATATGAGTTACATCGGTGTCGTCAAAGACGGTCTGATCGTGCCCGCCGCGATGTCAAAGCGGTTCCCCGAGGACGGTGCAGAGCCATTATCCGTCGAAGATGGTAGCGTTGCCGCGGATGTCTACCAGACCGGGAAGACGCGTCTCGTCGAGGACATGGACGAGGCCGACGACGCCAATCCGGTCAAAGACGCCTACCGGTCGGGGCTGAGTGTCGCTATCGGAGATTTTGCCGTGTTTCAGGCCGCAGCCTACACCCCACGGGCGTTCGACGAAGCCGACGCGGAACTCACCGAACTGCTGATGGCGCACGTCGCCGTGACCGCAGAGCGAATCCGTGCGGAGGAGAACCTCCGCGAGGAACGCGACCGGTCAACCGCTCTCTTCGAACACGTCTCTGATGCCGCCGTCGCCTACGAAGTGGACGATGAGTCGGGCGTCGCGTGCATCCAAAGCGTCAACAACGCCTTCGAGGAACAGTTCGGTAGGCGCGATATCGATATTATCGGTGACGACCTTCTCGCGGAAATCGTTCCCGACAGCGAACGCGACCCGCCGGAGTTGTGCGTCGCCGACGGCGAACGCCACAGAAGCGAGGTGCAGCGACTCGCAGACGGTCAGACACGAGAGTTCATCCTCAATGTCGTCCCCTTGGATCCTAACGCCGCCGACGGTGTCGGATACGCTCTCTACACCGACATCACCGAGCGAAAACAGCGCGAATCCGAGTTAGAGCGACAGAATCAGCGGTTAGAGGAGTTCGCCAACATCGTGAGCCACGACCTCAGAAATCCGCTCGCGGTGGCGCAGGGACACCTCGAACTCGCCCGCGAGGTAAACCGCGAGGAGTCGTTCGACGCGGTGGCGGACGCGTTAGACCAGATGGAGGAACTCATCGACGACCTGTTATCACTAGCGCGGCAGGGGGAGGTCGTCGGCGAGACGACTGCCGTGGATGTCGGTGCTATCGCCCGCCGTGCCTGGGATACGGTCGAGACGGCGGATGGGACGCTCAAGATCTCCTCGGCGACAATGGACGCTGATACGGAACGTCTCGCGGAACTGTTCGGGAACCTCTTTCGGAACAGCGTCGAACACAACGACGGCGACGCCGGCGTCACTGTCCGCGTTGGGCCGTTGGACGACGGGTTCTACGTCGAGGACGACGGATCCGGAATCGCTGCGGACCGCCGCGAGGTCGTGTTCGAACCCGGTGAAACGACCGGTGACGACGGGATCGGCTACGGTCTCGCTATCGTCTCACGTATCGCCGAGGCGCACGGGTGGTCTGTCGCAGTGACGGAGTCTGCGGCAGGCGGTGCGCGGTTTGAGTTCCGCGTCGAGTAGTGGGTTGCGGCGTGGTCGAATGCGCCGAGAATCAGTCGTCGGTGGCGGCAGCCAGCGAGGCGAGCAACGCCTCTAACTGGACTTGTTCGTTCGCACCTTCGGTGATGCGGTAGTCAGCCTCGCCGATGCGTTCCATCAAGCGAACTGTCGTGCGTTCGTCAAGGTCGAAGTCCCACACCGACCGGTGTAGCTGATCGATGATGTCACCGCCGGCCATCCCGGTGTCCACGAGAAGCGTCTCGAGTTTCGACCGCGCGGTGAGGAACTCACCGTCGATAGCCGATTGGACCATCTCCTCGATGTCCTCAGGGCGGGCCGTCGAGGTGATGAGGTAGACGGCTTCCTCGTCCACGATCTCGCCGGTCGTTGCCGCCGCCTGCAGGGAGTTGATTGCGCGACGCATGTCGCCACCTGCGGCGTAGACGAGCGCGTCCAGACCGTCCTCGGTGAGTTCGATCTCCTCGGTTTCTGCGATGTCTTTCACCTGCTCGCGGACGGCGTCGTCACCGAGGGGCGAAAAGCGGAACACCGCACACCGCGACTGGATAGGGTCGATAATCTTCGAGGAGTAGTTACACGAGAGGATAAAGCGGGTGTTATCGGAGAACTGCTCCATCGTCCGACGCAGGGCCGACTGCGCGTCAGAGGTGAGAGAGTCGGCCTCGTCCAAGAAGATGATGCGGTAGTCGAACCCGCCGAACGACGAGCGAGCGAAGTTCTTGATCCGGTCGCGCACCACGTCGATGCCGCGTTCGTCCGAGGCGTTGAGTTCGAGGAAGTTGCCACGCCAGTCGTCGCCGTAGATGGCGCGGGCGATGGCCGTCGCGGAGGTGGTCTTACCGACGCCTGCCGGTCCCGCAAACAGCAGGTGCGGCAAGTCGTCCTGTTCGATGTACGACCGGAGTCTCTCGACGATGTCTTCCTGTCCGTACACGTCGTCGAGCGTCTGCGGTCGGTACTTCTCGATCCAGATTTCACGGCCAGTAGCGGCCTCCTCCGCGTCCGCGGCCTCGCTCATACGCTGCACACGGTCCCGCCGAGTGATAAAGCACCCGCGTTCCGCCCGGCAAGGGGAGCGAAACTGAGAAACCCGTTCCGGGCCGACGAACAGCCATGCACGTCTCCGTGGAAGTCGTCGGCGAGGAAACGCACGAGATCCGCGTCGAGGACGACGACACGTACGCTGACCTGGTTCGCGCGGTGGACCTCAGCCCGCACGAGGTGTCGGTTCTCGTAGACGGCTCGCCCGTTCCCGAGGACCAACCCGTCGCAGTCGAACGCGTCAAAATTCTCCGCCTCATCAAGGGCGGCGCGTACTGAATCTCGGCTTTCGGTGTCGGGTGCCGGCGGCGCACATTCGGGTGAGATTCAACTAACAACCGTTGTTACTGTTTGATATGAGCACGACCACGGCTCCATTGGATTTCGAGTTACCGAACGTCGGTGCTGGCCCGGACACGTTCTCGCCCGCGGATGCCGACGCTGAGTATCTCGTCCTTCTCCTCCAGCGGGACTACTACTGTAAAAAGTGCCGCCGACAGGTGCAGTCAGCCAAACGCCGATACGACGAGTTTCAGGACGCGAACGCGGAAGTCGTATCCGTTCTTCCCGAACCGACGGACCGAACCAAGAAGTGGCAAACGTCCTACGACCTGCCGTTTCCCCTCCTTGCCGACGAGGGCAAGGAAGTAGGCGATGCGATGGACCAACCCGAGCGGTTCGGCGTCCTCGGAAGCCTGCACGATCTCGTCGGACGGATGCCCGAGGCGCTCGTCCTCGACGTGGAGACGGGGGAGGTCCTTTTCGACCACGCGGGCGACAGTCCCGGCGACCGGCCGGACATTGACGAGTTGTTGGCGGCCATCCCGTCGGCCTAAAGCCGAGACGTTGAATCCCGTCGGCGACGAACGGCGACCGTGACCGAAGCGTGACTGATGTGCGCCTCGCCCGGTCGGACGACCGTGCGGCCTGCGTCGAACTGTTAGATGCCGCAATGCTCGAAGTCGAGAGCGACCGCGTTCGGCGGCGAATCGAGGACGGAGACGTTCTCGTCGCCGACGCGAACGGCCGAGTCGTCGGTGTCTGTGTGCTGGTGCGACGCGATGATGCGACGGCAATTACGCAGATCGCGGTGCATCGCTCTCGGCGTGCCCGCGGCATTGGACGCCGCTTGGTCGAGACTGCCGCCTCGCGTACTGATGGGCCGGTGACGGCGACGTTCCGTCGGCAAGTGCGGCCGTTCTACGAGGCGCTGGAGTTCGAGATAACCGCCATAGATGAGGGTACCGGTGACGGCGAAAACGCAGACGGCGGGCGGTTTCGCGGCGTCCTTAGATGAGCGGTGCGACTAGTTTGCGGCCCGCTTCGAGGAGTTCGCGGACATCGTCCTCGCTGGATGCCTCGGCGTAGACGCGCATCTTCGGTTCCGTCCCGGAGGGCCGGGCCAGCAGCCACGACCCGTCTTCGAGGAGCAGTTTGAAGCCGTCGAGCGTGACGACTTTCTCGATGTCGCGTCCGGCGACCCGGTCTGGCAGTTCGTCGTCCAGTTCGTCGATAACCCGCTCTTTCTCCGAGTCGGGACAGTCGAGACTGATCTTGTCGGCGACAATATCGCCGTGCGCATCGAGGAGGCGATCAACGCGCTCGTCCATCGGTTCATCGGCGGTGGCGGCCGCGCCGAGAAGCCCCATGAGGACGCCGTCCTTCTCGCGGACGTGGCCCCGAATCGAGAAGCCGCCGGACTCCTCGCCGCCCATCAGCGCGTCGTGTTCTTTCATCGCGTCTGCGACCCACTTGAAGCCAACAGCCGTCTCGAACACTTCTTGGCCGTGTGCTTCGGCGATACGGTCGATGAGGAACGTCGTGGAGACGGTTCGGATGGCGGGGCCGCTCTCCTCGGCAAGCAGATAGTCGTACGCGGCGGCGAAAAAGAGGTTCTCGTCCAGATGGCCGCGCTCGGGCGTGACAAACGCGACTCGATCCGCGTCGCCGTCGTTAGCGACACCCAAATCCGCGTCGTGTTCTTCGACTGCTTCGACGAGCGGTTCGAGGTTCTCCGCGCTCGGTTCCGGCGGCGTCCCGCCGAAGTCTGAGTCGCGTTCGTCGCGGATGCTCACTACTTCCGCGCCCGCGGATTCGAGGAGTGCGCTGGTGACGCCGCGACCGCTTCCGTGCATGGCGTCGTGGACGACGGTGAGTCCCGAGAGGTCAGCGTCTACGAGTTCGCGGGCATGTTCGAAGTGCGGCGTCACGATGTCAACTTCCTCGATACTGCCGCGTTCGTCCTCGGGCAGGAGGTCAGGTTCCGCGAGGCGTTCGACGATGGCTTCGGTGACGTACGGGAGCGCAGGCGCGCCGTCGGCAGGGATGAACTTGACGCCGTTGTACTCCGGCGGGTTGTGCGATGCCGTGACCATCAACGCGCCAGCGAGGTTGCGTTCGACGATTGCGTGGGCGACTAACGGCGTCGGTCGGTCCCGGTCGGGCAGCAGTACGTCGAACCCGTTTCCGGCCAGCACCTCGGCCAGCGATTCGGCGAATCCGAGCGAGGTGTCGCGTGCATCGTAGCCGACGAAAACCGGTGCTTCGTACCCCTCATCGGAGAGATAGTCAGCGACGGCCTGCCCCACGATTCGGACTCGTTCGTCCGTGAACGTGTCGAGCGTTGCGCGCCACCCGTCGGTGCCGAAAGAGATCGCATCCATGCGGAAACATGCGCCGCCGTCGGTCAAAAAGGTACGCCGAACCGTGGTACGTCGGCGGAAGCCAACGCGTTTTTGCTCGTCGCCTTCGGACACTGGACAATGACTCGCATCGTTGCCATTTGTGGAAGCAGACGCGAGGGGAGTTATACTCGCAAGTCGCTGGAAATCGTCCTCGACGCCGCCCGGGACGCCGGTGCCGAGACGACAATGGTGGACCTCGGCGACGTAGACCTCCCGCTCTTTCACCCGGACAAAGACGAACAGGGAGAATCTGAACGGCTCACTCGACTCGTCCGCAAAGCGGACGGCGTCATCATCGGATCGCCTGTCTACCACGGGTCGTACTCCTCGACGTTCCGCAATTTCCACGACTACTGCTCGAAGGACGAGTACGAGGACACTGCCGTCGGTCTCGTCGCCACCGCTGGCGGCGGATCCTACGGTGGAGCGTTAGAACACATGCGAAGTACGATTCGCGGCGTTCACGGCCACGTCGTCCCCGAACAGGTCGGCGTCCGCGGCGCGTACAACGTGTACGAGGGCGATGAACTCACCGATGAAGACGTGCGCCGTCGCCTCGTCTCACTCGCGGAGTCCGTTGTTGCGGAGGCACGGCGACTCCATCCCGAGGCGGCACAGACTGCCCGCGCGGACGATTAGAACAAGGCGTTCACTCCGCGTCGATCAAGCGCTCTTTCTGCCGCCGCGACAACTGCTTGATCTCGTACTCACGCGACATCGCCGTTGACCGGGAGTCGAACGCTTCGGTGTGGACGAGTTCGACTGGTGTTCGGCCCCGCGTGTATTTTGCCCCCTCGCCTGCGTCGTGTTCTGCAACCCGGCGGTCCACATCGGTTGTGTAGCCCGTGTACAGCGAGTCGTCCGAACATCGGAGGACGTAGACGTAGTGGTCGCCCATTCTCAGCTCACCACGTTCTGTCTCACTCGACTTCGAACGTCTCGATCACGTCGGCGAGGCGCGCACTGTCGGCGACACCGTGACTTACGGTCAACGGGGAAACGCTGACAGCGGCGTCCACCATCGCACGCCGGTCCGTCCCGACAGGATAGCGCTCACGGTGTGTCTCCGCGAGGGGGAACGGGTTCTCCCACCCGACGGCGTCGGGCCACGTTCGATCCCGCAGTTCGACGCGGCGTTCGTCCGGACCGAGTTCGTCGTCTTCGTCTTCGACCTCCTCGACCTGTTGCCCGTAGTCGTGGTACGGTTCGGTGAGCATCACCGGCGGGTTCGGCGAATCGACGGGTGCGTTCACGTTCAGCAGGTCAACGTCGTCGTAGACGCCGGAGTCGAGGGCGCGTTCGACCAGTCCGACGGCGACGCGCGCAGGCCGGGAGAAGTCGTACTCTTCCGGCGGTGAGAGGAAGAAATCAGTCGTGTGAAACGCCGAGACGGCGAGGGCTGGCGTCCCGAGGAAGGCGGCCTCGATGCCCGCACCGACGGTTCCGGAACGACCGACGACGTAGTTGCCCGCGTTGGGACCGTCGTTGACGCCGGAGACGACCACGTCGAAGTCGGTGTCGAGGCCGCGGAGACCGTACGCGACGCAGTCGGCGGGCGTCCCCGAGAGTGCGTATCCCCACGGATGCTCGCGGACCACCGCCGTGTGATTACGAGTGCGACCGACCCCGCTTCGGTTCCCGTCGGGCGCGATGACGGTCACGTCACCCAGCGACGTGAGTTCTTCGCGGAGCGTGGCAATTCCGGGTGCGTCGATGCCGTCGTCGTTCGTCAGGAGGATGGTGTATCCGTCGCTCATCGAATACCGGAGCCTTCTCGGGAAGCTAAGTAGCGTTTCTGGTCTCGAAGTCGGAGTGACCGGCCGCGTGGTTTCGCGCCGGTCACACCAAAAGCGGTTGCGGCTTCGCGTGGTGGTCTTACTCCGCTTCAGTGGTCATGCAGTGCGGGTACGTTGCCGCGCGACCTCCGCGATACCCGCGTTCGCCGAACAGTTTGGACAGGCGAGAATTCGCCCTTCGACGTCGGCAAACACGCGTGCGAAGCGCTCGGAAACGTGCGACCCGCAGTGGTCGCAAGTTGGCATGGTTGAATCCGGCAGCCACCACATGTGCCGGTACCACTCGTACGGATGCCACTTACTTGAGGGCTTCGCGCGCGTGCGCGTAAACCACTAAATTTCCACAAGCACGGTTGATTCTCTGGCAAATGTGTTATTTTATAGACTGTATGGGAAGCGAACGTATGACGATCTCTCGAAGAACGAAATCTGCCCGCTGATCGTCTTACGTTGTCTCAGTCCGCTTGGTCATTGCCGGTGCGTGCGTCGCTTATCGCCCGAGCGATGAGTCCGGCCTGCGCACCGGCAACGAACCCAGCGTCGATGTTGACCACTGAAATGACAGTACACGACTGAAGCATCCCTTCAAGGGCCGCTTTCCCCGAGCCACCGTGTCCGTAGCCAGTCGAGACTGGCAGGCCGATGACGGGGGTATCGACGAGTCCGGCGACCACCGTTGGGAGAGCACCTTCTCGCCCGGCGGCAACGACGAGTACGTCCGCCGCACGGAGCGTGTCGAGGTGGTCGATGACGCGTCCGAGGTGGGCGACACCCACGTCTTCGACGCGCGTCACCGTCGCACCCATCTCTTCGAGGATCACTGACGCTTCGCCCGCCGCCTCCGCGTCCGAGGTGCCGCCGGTGACGATACCGACCGTCGCGTCTCGCGTCGGCGGGTCGAAATCTGGCGCGTGCGCGACGAGTGTCCGTGCCCGGTCATCTCTGTGGAACGTGACTTCCTCGTTCAGTGTGTCCACGACGGCATCGACGTGGGTGTCGTCAGCGCGGGTCAGAATGGCCCGGCCAGTCGATTTGACGGCCGCGGCCGCCAACGTCGCTGCCTCGTCTGGCGTTTTTCCGTCCGCGAGGATCGCCTCAGGGACGCCGCGTCGTGTCTCCCGTGCGGCGTCGAACCGTCCCGCTCCTGTCGTCGCGTATCCCGAGAGACGCGCTTCCGCGACCGCCGGGTCGAGGTCGCCGGATGCGACAGCCTCTAGAATATCTCGCATGGTCGTGCGTTTCCCCCGGGTCTCCACCTACCTATCGTTTTGGATCGAATATCCAAAACGTCTGTTCGTGGGTGTCTGCTCCCGCTAGAACGGTGTGAGCGGTGTGGCCTCTCTTATGAGACCTCCCTCTATATAAATCCGTCCCATCGGAAAGGCCATATCCTACGGATATGGGCGGAGAGGCGGCCGATTTGGGAAATCTTATTAAGTAGGGCTCAGAAGAGGTGTCTGTATGGCAGACCTTATTGTCAAGGCAGCCGTCAAGGAAGCGCTCAACGACAAAAACGTCGCTTCTGACTTCTACGACGCGCTCGACGAGGAAGTGAAAGAACTGCTCGAAGACGCCGCCCGCCGTGCGGAAGAGAACGACCGTAAGACGGTCCAGCCCCGCGACCTGTAAGCCGGGTTTCTCAATCACATTTTCTTTCGACGCAACGACTGACGACCGGTAGGTCTATCAACCAATCGTGTACAACCGTTGATATGTCCCGCACGCGTCGGTTTGCCCTCTCCTTCGCTCTGTTCGTTGCCGCCGCAGTTGTGACTCCGGTCGCAGTCGGCCTCATCGCCGCTGACGTGAGTCTCGTCGCACTTGCTGGCGTTTCTACCGTCGGGTTCGTCCTTACCGCTGGCGTCGGCTATCGCTTCGGAACCGACGACACGGCCGCCCGAATCGGGAAGTCCCGTTTCGGTCCGGCTTTCGTTTTGAGTCCAGCCACTCTCGATGCCTTGTTTGTCGGCTACTATCTTCTCACCGACACTCTTAGCGTCAGTCTCGCGCTCGTCCTCGGCGCTGGTATACTCGTTGGGTTCGTCACGGGAGTGATTGTGTGGAATGGCGCCGCGACCGAACACGCCGCCCGAGCGCGCGCCGGGCGGACAGCCGTCACAACGTGGGAGGCACGCCCGCCGGATGCGTGGTGGCGGAAATCGAGCGTCGTCGTCGCCAGCGGTCTCACTGCGCTCATCGTCTCCACCGTCGCCGCGTTCACTGTCGCGCCGTGGTTGTCGTCGTTGCTTCCCTTCGTCGGTGGTCTGTTCGGCGGGATGCTCGGCAGCATCAGCCAACTGAAGCAGTCTCGGTCGTACCTCGCGTACGAGAACGGTGTCGCTGTCGAGCAGGGCGGCGTCACCGCGTTCTACGGATGGGACCAAATCACTGCTATCGACCGGACGGACGACGCGGTGGTTCTCCGCCGACACCGTCCGTGGACGAACTTCAGCGCACGGAGCGAAGATATAGACGGGTCAGGGGAACTGACCGCCACGCTCCGAGAACTACGCGCGTCAGCTTAGCTCTGTACGTCCACGCCATCGTCGGTGCCGATGTACGCCTCGTCCGCAAGCCCGACGAACAGGCCGTGTTCGACGACGCCCGGCGTCGCTGAAAGATCGGCCGCAAGCGACTCGGGGTCGGAAATCTGTCCGAACTCGCAGTCGAGAACGAGGTTGCCGTTGTCGGTAACGACTGGACCGTCTTTCCGTTCGGCCCGGCGCAGGGTCGCCTCCCCGTCGAGTTCACTGACGCGCGCGGCGGCAGCGGTTCGCGCGTCGGGAAGGACTTCGAGCGGCACTGCTCGCTCCAGCGTCTCGGTGACTTTCGAGGGGTCGGCAACGACGACGAAGCGGTCGGCCATCGCGTCTACAATCTTCTCGCGGGCGTGGGCCGCCCCGCCACCTTTTATCAGATTCAGGTCGCCGTCGAGTTGGTCCGCGCCGTCGATCGCCACGTCGATTGTCTCTACCTCGTCAACGGCGACGAGCGGAATCCCTTCCTCACGGGCGAGTTCGCGGGAGGCAAAGGAGGTCGGGACGCCGCGTATGTCGAGCCCGTCTTCGACTGCCCGGCCGAGTGCGCGGATGGCGAACGCGGCGGTGCTTCCGGTTCCGAGGCCGACCGTCGCACCCGTTTCTACGAGGTCGGCGGCGCGTTCGGCCGCACGACGCTTCTGGTCGTCTGTACCGCCCGTCGTCTTCATACGCGTGGCCTCGCGGCAGGGGCGCACAAAGCTTGCGCTCTCTGGTCAGTCCTTTCCAAATTAGATCCGTTCAGGGCGGTCCTTAGAGACGATCTAAAACGGCCTCTGGATCGTACGCTAGCGAGAGCGACCGCGACCGTCCACGACCCTCGATCTCGGCGTACTCAGTGTCGATGATGCCGAGTTGGTCGAGTTTGTTGGTGATCTCCGAGTAGCGCGTGTAGCCGAGATCGGTTTCGTCGTGGAACGCCTCGTAGACGGTTCCGGCCTGTTCGCCATCGTACTCCGCGATGACGCGAACTAACGCACGTTCGGAGTCCGAGAGGCCGCGGAGACACCGCGAGAGATGGACGTACTTCGATTTGTCGTAGGCCGCTTCCACGTCTTCGAGCGTTACCGACCGGCTGGCGCGCATCTCGGCGTTGAGACCGGCGCGCCGAAGCAAGTCGATGCCGACGCGCAGGTCGCCGCTCTCGGCGGTGAGTTCAGCCACTCGGTCGAGTTCTGGCTCGCCGATGACGCCATCGTGGAAGCCTCGCTTCGCCCGGCCGCGGAGAATTTCAAATATCTCATCGACGCCGTAGACGGGGAAGTACACCTCTTCGGGACGGAAGACGCTCTGGACGCGGCCGTCGAGTTCCTCGATAACGTCGAGTGCGAGGTCCGAGGAGACGATAATGACGCCGATTCGCGCCCCCGAGTGCGTCTCGTGGGCGCGAAGCAGTGAGTAGAGCGTATCGGACGCCTCGTTCTCGTAGAACAGGTAGTTCACGTCGTCCAGGGCGACGGCGAGGACTTCGTCTTCCTCGACGAGGCGGTCGGTTATCTGCCCGAACAGTTTCTTAAAAGAGATTCCAGAGGAGGGCGGCTCGTACTCGAAAATATGCTCGAAGATACGGGAGAAGACGGCGTAGCGTGTCGAGTCAACTTGGCAGTTGACCCGGACGGTCCGGACGCCCGACTGGGTACCGAGTTCGCCGTACAGCTTCTGAACGGCCGTCGTTTTGCCCGTTCCCGGCGGTCCGCGGACGATAGTGTTGAGCGGACGGGAGCCGCGGACGGCGGGTCGAAGCGCGTACTTGAGACTCTGTAGTTGCGTCTCGCGGTGGTTGAACGTCTCCGGAACGTAGTCTATCTCGAAGACGTGCTCGTCGCGGAAGACTGTCTCATCCCACGATAGCATCCCCTCTTCGGGGTCGTCCCTCATCGCTTCAATCACGAATAGCAGTCTACTTAACCGTTCCCCAGTTCCGGAGTGAAAGTGAAAGTGGTCCGTAGCGGCCCTAAAAACCGTGTAGGCGAGTGTTCACGACGGATAACTGTTCATTCTCGCTGACGGTCACGTCGCAGCAGTTAGCGGAAGCCACGTCACTCCGTCATGAGGACGTACACGCGATAGGATGAGAACAGGAAGACACTTGCCGCGATAATCCCCACGGCGATGTCGGCCTGCGACGCTTGCGACCCGGTGATGGTGGCGACGCCGTCCCACGCGACGGCGAGCGCGATGAGTGCGAGGACGAAGTGGAACAGAGCGAGCGTGACTGTCCCAACGACGTACCATATCGCGTCCTTCGTCGCTTGGTACACCTGATCGTACGCTGAGTCACTGGGTGGTGTCGGGTTGGCGGCTGACGACGGACCGGCACCGCCATCCGCGACCGCAGCGCGAACGTCTGTGTTGGCCGCGCTGTCGGTAGCAGAACGGTCTGTGTCACGCTCGATAGTGGTGGAGGAAGTGGAGGTGACAGTGTCGTCGGGAACCATACCTTCGTGTTGGTTGGCCAAGGTGATAAATGTCGATCAAAACTTCTCCAAGAGGCGGTCGTAGAAGCCAGAGCCGTCCTCACCCGCGAGTTTCTCCACGATAAGTTCCGGGGTCGAGCGCGCGAGGTGGTCTTTCACCGGCGAGCGGTTTACGACGAGTTCGCCGTTTTCCAGTCCAACTGCCTCGATCCCGTCCACGGCGACGGTGAATCCGGCGGCCTCGCGTATCTCATCAGCAAGGTGCGAGACGAACACCGCCGTCGCCGCTTGATCATCGAGAGCTTCGAGGATTCCGGCGATAATCTTCGCGGAGGCACCGGGTTCGGTGATGCTCTCCAGTTCGTCAACGAGGACGAGGCGGTTTGACTCCCCGTCTACGAGTTCACGGAAGTCGCGGAGCGTGCTTTCGAACGCCCCTGCGTCGAGCGTTCCCTGTGACTTCGCGTAGTAGTGCAGTTCAGAGAACCGTTCGAGTTCGACGCGTTCGGCGGGGACGGGAAGTCCCATCTGTGCGAGGACGACGACGAGCGCCACCAAATCGAGCGTCGAAGTCTTCCCACCGGAGTTGACACCAGAGAGAAGGGTGACGCCGGAGACGCCGTAGTCAACGGGTTCTGCCGCCTCGAACGAAACGTCGAGAAGTGGTGACTGGCCGCCCTCGATAGAGAACCCGGTCCCTGACGCCGTGTCGCCGTCGGTGATGGTGGGCATCACGCAGTCGAAGTCGCGGGCGAACCGCGAGACGGCCAGTTCCACGTCGAGTTCGAGCGCGTTCGACACCATCTCGCCGACCGGCTCACGGAGTGCGGACAGGTCAGCGGCGAGTTCGCGTTTCAGTCGGACTGCTCGGCGGTCGCGTCCGGCTTTCAGTTCCGCACGGAGCCGCGAGACGAGTTCTTCGTCGTAGTCTACCGGGAACGACGGATCGTCGGAGAAGACGCGAGTGGCGATGTCGGCCTCTTCCGGACGGAGCGACAAAGACTCGATAAGGTGTTCTCGGGCCGTAGCGACGGCGTCGGCGTACTGGTCTTCGAGTTCGCGCGAGAGCAACGAGTCCACGCGAGCGCCCTGTTCGACCAGCGAGAGAAAGTCCGTTCCTTCGATGGTCACGTCGCGCTCGCGGATGGCGTCGCGGAGATGGTCGTTCGCTACGGATTCGGCTGTCGAGACGGCGGCGTCCACATCGTCTACGGCGTTCGTCAGCCTGTCCAGTTCTTCGTCGCCGACAATGGTTCCGTCATCGTCCAGTCGGGAGAGCGCATCGCGGAGCGAATCGAGATCACAGGGTGCATCGAGTTCCGCGGCCTCGTGAACATCCGCGGCCGCCCGGATTCGTTCGCGGTTCTGCGCGAAGAAGGCGAGGACGCGCTCGGGAACGATTTCGTCGGGATGCTCCGCCGCGTCGGGGCGGACCCGCACGTCACCCTCTACGTCCACGCCCGCAAACGCCTCGTCGAGAGCGACGACAGTGGCGTACGACCGGGCGAGTTCAGACAGGCCGCGGGCGTCCTCGACGACCTCGACTGAGAGTTCCGGAAACGCCTCCTTGGCGGCCGCGTAGCGTTCGGCGTCGGCGGTGGCGAGACACCGTTCTCGGACGCGGATTCCCGAGGCGGGTTCGAGCGGTTCGACTCCTTCTAGTGCCGCGAGAACGACCGGGTCGGGGTCGCGCTCCATGGCCGACTCGGTGAACGCGCGCACCTCCTCGATTCGGGACGCCGAGGCCGTCGGAAAGAACGTCTCCAGTCGTTTTTCGGCGTAGGTCGTGACAGTTCGTTCGCGGAGCAACGAGAGGACGTCGCGATACACCTCTCGGGCGCGGTCGGTAGCGAGAAACCGGCCGTCGTCGTCGTGGCGGCGGCGAATGGCACCGCGTGCGATGGCCGCCGCGCGGCCCTCCGTGAGACCCGGCGCGCGGGCAAGAGCGGCCACGTCGCCGTCGGCTAACGCCCGTTCGGCGTCGTCAAGTTCCGACAGCGCTTCCGCCGTCTTCTCTCCCACGCCCGGGATAGCCTCGAACTCCATTCGCCGTGCAGTATCTCCCGACCCGACAAAACATTACGGGTCCGCCGTCCTGTGCTTCTCCGGTCGGACCGCAGGATGCTGATTGCCTGTCGATTTCGATAGCCAAACCAGCGGGACGCGGCGGCTCGGGCCGGGGACAACGCGCTTTTGCCGCTCCGGAGGAAACGGCAACTATGCCCGACGCGGACACGTCAGACGATCTAGAACCGGCGCTCGCTGAGAAGGCCGCGGCGGCGCGCGCGTCCCTCGAAGAGCGAGACGGTGTTCTCATCGCGTTTTCCGGTGGCGTTGACTCTTCCGTCGTCGCCGCACTGGCGCACGACGCTCTCGGTGACGACGCTATCGCCTGCACGGCCAAGTCAGAGACGCTCCCTACGGAGGAGTTAGACGACGCTCGCCGCGTCGCGGACGAAATCGGCATTCGCCACGAAATCGTGGAATTTTCCGAACTCGACAATCCCGACTTCGTTGCCAACGACGGCGACCGGTGTTACCACTGCCGGACGATGCGACTCGGTCGGATGTACGACGCCGCCCGCGAGCGCGGAATCGAGACTGTCTGCGACGGCACGAACGCCTCAGACCCCGGCGAAGGACACCGCCCCGGACTCCGCGCTGTCGAGGAGTTGGAGGTACTCTCTCCGCTTTTGACCCACGATATCTCGAAGGAGGAGGTGCGCGCCATCGCCGACAGCTACGGACTCTCCGTCGCCGACAAACCGTCGATGGCGTGCCTGTCCTCTCGCATCCCGACCGGCATCGAGGTGACCGAAGAACGTCTGTCGCGCGTCGAGAAAGCCGAGCGCGTCGTCCGCCAGTGGGGGTTCTCGCAGTTCCGCGTCCGCGACCACGACGGTCTCGCCCGTATCGAAGTCGCAAGCGAGGAGTTGGAAACGGCGCTCGACCCCGACTTTGTGACCGCCGTCCGCGACAGACTGACTGATCTCGGCTTCGATCACGTCACACTCGACCTGCACGGCTACCAGACCGGGAGTGTCAGTCCGGCCGCCGATACTGACGCCGACGCGGCGGGTGAACCCCTCGTCGAAGACGTGTTCGCGACCGACTATCCGACGAAGTGACCGTCGGACGGAGTTCCCTACTCGAACTGGGTTTTCGCGGAACGAGACGTGCGACCGGTCATCCAGCGACGACTCTCCGGCGGCTGAACCGCTGTCTGGCATTGGTTCCGCCCCTGACGTGGCAGTGGTTTCACTCTGCATGCGTCCCCGTGCGTCCGCGTCACCTCGCCGTGTCTGGCGAGTAATACTATCTGAAATACTGACGACTCTAGGTTTCGGACGTATGGACGCTCAGTCGAGGACGGCGGGAAGAATGTCTGGTCCCGGACGGTAAAGAGAACACCAGCATGCCGAATCGGTTCTGAGTGTCCTAACTAATACGGGTCAGTTTCCGGTCCACCGCAGGAGGAGCAACGTCCCCTCGAACAGCGTAATCATCGTCGCGGCGATGATGATGGGTGCCATCCCCGTCGGGTCGGGACTGACGAAGAACGCCAGTCCGAGGAAGGAGGCCCAGAAGATCAGGCGGCGGGCGACCAACCACTGCCGGGTGACGAGGTTCATCATGATGGCGAGCATGATGAACAGCGGAATCTGGAAGATGATGGCGTTGTAGCCCATCAGGATGAGGATGAGGTTGAACGTCTCCTTCAGGCCGAACGCGATAACCGCCGTCCCCTGCGTGTAGGACGTGAAGTACTTGATGAGGGTCGGAAGGACCACGAAATGCGCGAAGGCGATACCGATGAATGCGAGAATGAGGCTCGTCGGCACTGCGGCGAGATAGTAGCGTCGCTCTTTGGGGAACAGTCCGGGGCGCATGAACAGGTACGTCTCGTAGACAAACACCGGCAGACCGATGACGAGACCCGCGAGACCGGCGACTTTCAGTTCGGTCAAGACGAGTTCGAGCGGACCGTAAACGCGCGGTCGGCGTTCGGCAATCTCCGGCGCGCCGGGGATGTGCTTGTTCCAGAGGAAGTTGATGACATCCGTCGAACTCGTCAGGTTGAGATGAAGCGCCGAGTTCGCCAAATCGGCACCGGGATAGAGGATGAGTGTGATGATCCCACCGATGGCAAACACCACCGCCAGACGGCGGACCATCTCCTCGATGTGGTCGGCCAACGGCATCTCTTCGTCGCTCTCGGGACCGTCTCCGAACACGCCGTCATCCGAAATCTCGGCCGGCGGTTCGGGGTCTGTTCCATCGATGGTGGCGTTGGCCGGCGCGCCGCCGTCGGTGTTGGTGATGGCTTCCTCGCTTTCGTCGTCCGTCAGCCCCATCTCCTCGGCTGTTTTCGTTTTGGGCGGTTCGTGGTCGTCCGGCCACAGATCCTCGGCATCCGTTCCTGTGTCGTCCTCGGAGCCGTTGTCTGTCTCTGCGTCAGTTCCGGAATCGTCTTCTGCGTCAGTTCCGGAATCGTCTTCTGCGTCAGTTCCGGAATCGTCTTCTGCGTCAGTTCCGGAATCGTCTTCTGCGTCAGTTCCGGAATCGGCTTCCGAATCTGGCTCGGCGTCGGCTGCATCCGTCTCTGTGCCGCCAGCCGTCTCCATACCGTCCGATTCCTCGTCCGGCGGCGGAATGAGGTCCTCGCGCTCGAGTGTCACGTCATCCACGTCGTCGGTAGCGCCGTCGGAGTCGAAGTCGCCGCTATCGGAGTCATCCGACGGCGCAGACGCTTCTTCGGTCGGCGTGTCGGACGGTTCGGGCGTCTCAGTATCGTCCGGGGATGAGTCCACGGACTCGTCGGCGTCCGACGAAGGACGGTCCGACTCCGAGTCGTCGGCCATTCATCAGAGATACGCCGCCCGGTTCTTATAGGCCTTTCCGGATAGCCGCGACCCGACGCAGTGAAAAAGATTGATAACTACGAGAAGGCTTTCGTCGGGTATGTCTAGCGCGCTCGACGAGGACACCCGCCGCGCAATCGACGACGGTCGAGAGACTGCAGGCGCGATGCTCCGTGCGGCCCAAAAGGACCTACAGAAGGTCTTCATCGTCTTCCTCGTCGGTTTCCTCGGAACGTTCTATGCGCTCCGACTCTACGTTTGGGGGTTCCTGGAATCCGTTACCAGACGGAATATGAACCAGGTGATAAATCAAGATCTCGAAATTATTGCGCAAACGCCGTTCGACGTCGTTCTGTTGCAGGCGAAGATCGGGCTTGTGACGGGGCTTATCATCGCTGCGCCGGTGTTTATCTATTTCTCCCGTGATGCGCTCAGAGAACGCGATCTGTGGCCGTCTGCACCGGTTCCGCGGTGGCAACTCGCTCTCATCGGTACCGGGATGGTAGTGCTGTTCAGCCTCGGCGTCGCCTACGGCTACCTCTTTTTCTTCCCGATTACGTTCGAATTCCTCGCACAGAACACGGTGAACATCGGCTTCTCGCCCAAGTACTCTATCGTCAAGTGGGCGCAGTTCATGTTCCTCTTGACTGTCTCGTTCGGGTTGGCGAGCCAACTCCCGTTGGTGATGACGATTCTCTCGTACGCCGAGATCGTCCCGTACGAGACGTTCCGCGACCAGTGGCGCTATGCGGTCCTCGGTGTCTTCGCCGCCGGTGCGCTGTTCACGCCGCCGGATCCGTTCACGCAGATTCTGTGGGCCGTCCCGGTGCTGACGCTGTACGGCATCAGTCTCTACATCTCGAAAGTGGTGGTAACTGCAAGACGGGGGAGCGAACAACTTGACTTCCGGGCCGCCATCGGAAAGCGGTGGAATCTCGTCGTCGGAAGCACCGCGCTCGGCGGTGCAGTCGTCTATCTCTACTACACTTACGGCGGCCCAACGGCCGTCAACGGATTGCTCGACAGCGTCGGCAGCGACTACTCCATTCCCGCTCTCGGTACGGTTCTCGGTGTTGCACCGCAGACTGCGCTCATCGTCTGGTCTGTCGTCGGTGCTACCGTCTTCACCGTTATCGGACTCGGATACGTCGTCTACAAAGACATCGAGGAGTCCGTCGGCCCGCTCGAACGCGGTGTCGGTGATCCCTCGAAGATCGATCTGCGGGAACTGGACGCGATGGGCGTTCGCGCTGCACCGCCAGAAGCGTTCACCGACCTGAGCGAGGACGAGGCGATGGCTATCGCGGGCGACGCGCTCGACGACGGTGACAAGGACAAAGCTCAAGCTATCGTTGACCGATTCGACGAGGCCGAGGAGGGCCAAAACGCCGATGCCGAGGCCGCCGCGGGCGCCGACGCGGACGACCAACCGGGCGAACTCGAAGACCGGGCGACGCGCGCCGGCGGGACGTTCCTCAGTGAACTCACCGATGGCGAGACGGACGAAGACGACATCGGCGGCTACTACAAAGACCTCGCGTTCATCTTTGAGACGATCACCTCGAAGACGTTCCGCATCGTCGCGGTGTTTATGGCCGCCTTGGCGGGGACGTTCACGTGGCTGTACACTGTCGGATTCAAGGCCGTATTCCAGCAGTTCCTCAACCGACTCCCTGCCGAAGTACGACCCAATGAGGTACTGAACGTCGTCACGCTCCACCCGATGGAGGCACTGCTGTTCGAGGTGAAGTTCTCGACGCTCGTCGCCATCATCGTCACGTTGCCGCTGGTCGCGTACTACGCGTGGCCCGCGCTCCGTGAGCGGAACATTGTCCGACGTCGCCGCAGTACCATCTTCCTCTGGACGGGATCGCTCGTTGTCGGTCTCCTCGGTGGGCTAGTCCTCGGATACTTCTACATCGCACCCGCGGTTATCTCGTGGTTAGTGAACGACGCGGTGCAGGCGAACATGATTATCTCGTACCGCGTCACCGACTTCTTCTGGCTCATCTTCTTCACGACGGCCGGAATCGGTCTCTTGGCGGACGTTCCAATCCTGATGGTGTTGCTCAACGGTTCGGGTATCACCTACCAAGTCCTCCGGAGCCGCTGGCGCGAGGTGACCGTCGGTATCCTCACGTTCGCCGCTCTGTTCACCCCTGCCGGTATCGTGTCGATGTTCCTCGTGACGATTCCGCTGATGGTCGCCTACGGCGTTGGTTTGGCCGTCCTGTTCGTCGTCACCCTCGGCGGCCGTCGGAACCTCGCTCCGGCCCGCGATAGCATCTGAGGCGGGCGATTGCCTCTCGGTGTTTGACGCCGATGCGCACATCTAATCGAACGCCCCTGTGCGGTGTACTTTCGTTCAGACGCGAAGCTCTCTTTTTACCGGTAATTAACTCTCCCTGGCTACCGAGTGCTTGGATACTGCAGCAATCGCCCGCCTGCGGCGAGAAATGTTTGCTGATAGATTATTCAGGGATTATCTAAGTGACATGTGTAGCGTTCTCGACACGGTTGAAAAAGCGTAAATATGCCCCTGATAATCCACAGATATGTCTAAGATAAGCGTCGAGATCCCGGACGAACTGCTCGCGGATATCGATGAACACGTTGGTGACGACAAGAAGTTCGTTAACCGAAGCGACGCAATCCGCGCGTCGATCCGCAAAACGTTGGACGTGCTCGATGAAATCGATGCACGTCACGACAGACTTGACGATGAGTGAAACCCGATTCGGCGTGGGGCAAGTCGCACTGCTTGCACTGTTCATCATGGCGTTGACGACGGCGCAACTCACCGCCTCGAAACTACTCGCCATTCCGATCCCCGACGCTGTCGGTTCGCTCCCCATCGTCGGTACGACGATACTCATGCCCGGCGCGGCGTTAGCGTACGCGCTGACCTTCTTCGCCTCGGACTGTTACTCCGAACTGTACGGCCGTCGTCCGGCACAGCTAATGGTTAACGTCGGCTTTGCGATGAACTTCATCCTTCTTGCCCTCGTGTGGGGGACGATTTTCGCGCCCGCTGCCAATCCCGAGTTCGCCGGACAGTTCCGAACTGTTCTCGCTTCCGGAACTAACATTATCGCCGGCAGTCTTCTCGCCTACCTCGTAAGCCAGAACTGGGACGTTGTTGCCTTCCACAGCATCCGTGAGCTGACGGGTTCCAGCCACCTCTGGCTTCGCAATATCGCCTCGACGGCGACTAGCCAGGCAATCGATACGTTCATCTTCGTCAGCGTTGCGTTCGCTCTCGCGCCGCGGTTTTTCGGAATCGGTGAGGCGCTTCCGGAAAACATCATTCTCGGCCTCATGATCGGCCAATATCTCCTGAAACTGCTCATTGCGCTCGTCGATACACCGTTCGTCTATCTCGTTGTCAGTCTCGTTGGTAACAGCGCTGACGACGGACAGGACCCGTGGGCGGCAGAGTAAGCGCACTGATCTCTCACCGACGACAGTCGTTTCCGCGCTGCTGGGGTATGTCGTTGAACTGAACTAACTTCTTATGATGTATGGTGTCGTACGACAGGGTATGGGGCCAGAGCGACGCATCCGTCTAACGGAGGGCGACAGCATGGAGAGCGGGCTTCGATGCCCTGCGTGTGGGACATACACGGCCATCTCGGACATCATCGCCACGGGTCGGTGTAGAAACGGCGGTAGTAGTGGCAGTTGTGATGTAACGCTCCACGTGGATGTGGTCGTCGAGCGTTGAAACGATAACTTATAAAGAGCAAGGAGAATACCCGGGCCTTTAGGCGCGGGATGAATCCGACACTCTGACCGCCAATCCACCGACTACACTCCAACCGGATATTCAACGTCCGGTCGTTGGTTTTAATACCTGTTCTCACATAACATGTTATGAAGACAGTTCGATGCTGGAAACCACCCGCACCTACGTCGCACGCATTACGAACCACCAGCAGGTTCGTGACGACCTCGACCAGTGCGGGTTCTCCGCATCCAAACTGTGGAACGTCGGTCGCTACTACATCCAACAACGGTGGGACGACGACGGTGAGATACCCGACGAAGCCGAACTCAAATCGGAGTTGAAAGACCACAAACGCTACAGTGACCTTCATTCTCAGTCAAGTCAGCGAGTTCTCGAAGAACTTGCTGAGGCGTTCACTGGCTGGTACAACTCCGACGACGGCAACAACCCACCGGGCTACCGGAAACGTGGCGACGACCACCCGCGCTCCACCGTCACGTGGAAGAAACGGGCCATCAAGCACGACGACAAGCACGGTCAACTCCGTCTCTCGAAAGGGTTTAACCTGAAAGAGAGTCGGTCTGACTTCATCCTCGCGGAGTACGAAACTCGCCCCGACGTAGAAGTTGAGAACATCCAGCAGGTGCGTGCCGTCTGGAACGGCGACGAGTGGGAACTCCACCTCGTCTGCAAGACGGAGATTCCAGTCGAAGACGCACCCGGAAACAACACGGCGGGTATCGACCTCGGTATCAGCAACTACCTCGCCATCGACTACGAAGATGGCGAGAGCGAACTATATCCGGGGAACGTGCTGAAAGAGGACAAACACTACTTCACCCGCGAGGAGTACCAGACCGAAGGCGAGAACGGCCCGTCGAAGCGAGCGCGGAAGGCTCGACAGAAACTCTCCCGACGCAAAGACCACTTCCTTCACACCCTCAGCAAACACATCGTTGAGCGGTGTGTGGAAGAAGGCGTGGAGAAGATAGCGGTTGGCGACCTCAGTGACATCCGCGAGAATGAAAACGGTGACTCGCGGAACTGGGGTGCGTCGGAAAACAAGAAGTTGCACGGCTGGGAGTTCGACCGATTCGCCCGTCTCCTTGAATACAAGGCCGAGGAACACGGCATCCTCGTTGACCGTGTGGACGAGGAGAACACCTCGAAGACGTGTTCGTGTTGCGGGAAGATTCGGGATAGCAACCGCGTGGAGCGAGGGCTGTACGTCTGTTCGTCGTGCGAGACGACGATGAACGCAGACGTGAACGGTGCGGTGAATATCCGACGAAAGATAACTCAGAGTCCCCCAACAGGGGATATGAGTAACGGCTGGTTGGCACAGCCCGGAGTCTTCCTGTTCGACCGCGAGAGCGGGTCGTTCAACACGAGAGAACAGGGAGCCTGCAAACCGTAATATCCCAACGCTCGGGATTCCTCCGGCTTCAGTCGGAGGAGGATGTCAATGGTCGATGACTTCGGCGAACCCGAAGTTCGGCTTGATGTCGGTGACGCGGACGTGGACTTCATCACCCGTTTCGGTCTCCGAGACGAACAGTGTGTAGCCGTCCACCTTGGCGATGCCGTCGCCTTCGCTTCCCACGTCGTCGATCACGACATCGAGTTCGTCACCAGCGGCGACGGGCGCGGTGATGCGGTGTTTGCCTACCAGATACTGTTCGGAGGATTCGTCCCGCGAGGCGTCCGGCCGAATGGACCTGACGTACTGGAACTCCTCTTCGACGTCGGCACGGAAGTCCGCTAAGTCCTGTCCGTCGAACACCTTCACTGCGAAGTCGCCTCCGGCGGGCAGCAGGTCGAGCGCAACCTCGAACGCCTGTCGAGCGAGATGGATCGAGCGAGCGTGATCCAACGAGTACTCTCCGGTCATATTCGGGGCCATATCGGAGATGACCACGTCGGCACCCTCCTCACCGATTCGCTCTCGGAGGCTCTCTTTCGTCTCCTCGTCGGTCATGTCTCCACGGATGGTTTCGACGTTGTCGGCGTCGATGTCGCGGATCCGCTGTAAGTCCACGCCGACGACCGTCCCGTGGTCGCTGACTTCTTCTGCGGCGACCTGAAGCCACCCGCCGGGGGCGGCACCGAGGTCAACGACGGTATTTCCGGGACCGAACAGACCCGTCTCTTCGTCTAACTGTTTCAGCTTGTACGCTGAGCGGGTCCGGTAGCCCTCTTGCTTTGCTTTGTTGTAGTAGTGGTCACGTCCCATTACTAACTCCACCTCCGTTCGAACCGAACTGTTCGCCCCTCGCCAGTAGCCACGTGCGGGTGAATCATACCCGAACAAACGGTCCTGGTGCAGAAAGGATTGACGACACGGTTCAGAGACTGTCGAAGGAAGTGACGGACGAACGTGTTTGCTGTCCGTACGAAACTCACCGCTCAACCAATCTCTGCTCCGAACGAGGCCGATTTAACAGTCATTGAATATGTATAGTCGGATGGATATACTGGTCTATATATCAGATAAAGATCATAAGTTTAAAGACGGCACTTCCGACTGAAATGGCGTAGAAAATAGAACTACTGACTGCTCATATTCTATTGGGTGTACTGTCCTGTAATGATGATCCAGATGTTGGATAGAGGGCGTGAAAGTACGATCTAGCTGTAGTACTGCCCTTCGGTAAGTTATCGTACGCAGTACTTATTCTGTAAATAGAATACTATCTGTGAGCGATTTGAATAATCGAATGGTTTGTTGTATCCATATTCGTCTTCTGTCATCTTTTACGGCTTGTAACAATACTACAGGATGTCAACTTGGTCATGTGATGATGGGAGACACCCAGCGACCGACGCTACTACTCTGGGGGCACAGCACGCAGAGGTACGATACGCTGATACAGTTGCGTATTACGCTGGGATGGAACTGTCCATGAGCCTGAGCTATCTCACCCATACACTGCCGTCCGAAGACAGTGAACAGTTAGACGAGTTCTGTCGAAACGAACTCTTCGAGGTACTCGGGAACCGACGCCGACGGTATATCCTCTATTATCTCTATGCGATCGACGAGAGTGTCTCGTGTGGCTCTCTCGCTGAACAAGTAACCGCTTGGGAGAACGATACCCTCGTCGATGATATCTCGCTCAGACAGTATCAGAGCGTCTACAACTCGTTCTACCAGACGCACCTTCCAACACTGGAGAACGCGGGCTTCATCGAATACGACCGGTCACAAGGCATCGTCCACACGACCGACAAGCTCTCCGAACTCGGATCATTCTTCCAGGAGAAACACACTGTGAGAGGCGCTTGGAGGTGGCTACGCGTCTCTCCCGCGCAGGGGGCGGTCGTCTCTGGATCTATCGCGGTACTACTCGTCTATCTTCTGTTCCAACCACTCGTGAACGTCACAAGTGTCGTCATCCTTCTCGTGTTCGGAACCATTCTCGCGGGGGTGATCTCCTCGTGAGCGAACGAACGGAGAACGGAACGATTCGGATTGTCGGGACGGCTCACGTCTCCGCGGACAGCGTCCGCGAGGTCGAGTCTGTGATTCGTGACGAACACCCTGATGTGGTCGCCGTCGAACTGGACGAAGGCCGCTACCGCCGACTCACGGGTGACACAGACGACCCAGACCCCGAAGCGCTGTTGGAATCGACGACGAGTGTCCGACTCATTCTTCACTGGGTTCTTTCGTACGTACAGGCTCAACTCGGAGACCAGTTCGACATCGAACCAGGGAGCGAACTGCTCAAAGCCGTCGAAACCGCCGACGAGATCGGAACTGACATCGCACTCGTTGATCGTGATATCAGAGTGACCGTCCAGCGCTTCTGGTCACAGATGACGATCAGAGAGAAGCTTCGCCTAGCCGGCGGATTGCTGCTCGGATTCGCTGACACTCGCACAGTAGGACTCGTACTCGGCCTGTTTATCGGCATCACGTTGGGACCGATTGTCGGCCTGTTCGGCGGAAATTTCGGCGTCACCGATCCACTCTTGACCCGCGTCGCTGCGAGCGGACTGCTTGCTCTTGCTGTTGGTACGGTCCTCTACACCGTCGGAAAGGCGATTTTCGACCATCGGACAGTGGTGACCGCGTCGCTAACCGGTGGGGTAAGTATCGGGCTTCTCGCTGGTGCAGGACTTGGCATAGCTGATGGGACTGTAACCGCCTATCTGCCGCCGATGCTGCTTCACGGGATCGGGAGTCTCTTGATCGGTCTGTCGGCCGGTCTCGTGGTCGGTGTCCTCGGCGGACTCGTGGCCGAGCGTCTCGGACTCAGTGGCATCGACATCGACGAAGCCGACGAATTCGTCGCAGCGGATCTCACTGACACTGATGTGGTACAGACGATGCTCACGGAGTTCCGCGAGCTCTGTCCTAACGGGGCGAGAGCGCTCATCGACGAACGCGACGCCTACATCGCCTACCAACTCGTGGCGCTCCGTGATTCGGGGTTGGATGTCGTGGCTGTACTGGGAGCGGGTCACCGAGGCGGCGTGGAACAGTACCTCTCGAATCCTGCAACGCTTCCACCACACGGGACGCTCGTTGGGACAAGCCGAGGTCCGTCTGTTCCGGTGAAAAAAATTGCCGGTGCGCTCATCTCAGTCGCGTTCGTCGCCTCTTTCGTTCTCTTAGCGATGGCAGGTGTTGACGACGCGTATCTACTCGAAGTGTTCGTTGCGTGGTTTCTGGTCAACGGCGTGTTCGCTGCGGGAATGGCCTATTTGGCCGGCGCGTGCTGGACTGCTGCGTTAACGGGTGGTGCAGTCGCTTGGCTTACGTCCGTCAATCCAGTGTTGGCTCCGGGCTGGTTCGTCGGCTACGTCGAACTCCGTCGGACACCGGTGGATGTTGCCGACTTCGACGCGCTAAACGAGTTGTTGAGTGGTGACGACGGCCTCTCGGACATCCGTTCGAAGGTGGCGAGCGTTCCGCTCCTTCGATTGCTTGCGATTGTCGCCTTGACTAACGTCGGCAGTATCGTCGCCAGTGTCCTGTTCGTCGCGTACCTCTTGCCGCTGTTTGCTGGCGACCTCGGTGGTGTCGATGCCGTCTCGCGGTTGTTGTTCGAAGGGCTTCGAAACGGGGCCGACATACTCTGGCGGAGCCTCACGTCCGCTTGAACAGGTCACGTCACCACCGACGGACACACGCCGCTCCGGCATACTCGTTCCGTACTTTTCCTGTGTAGCCACCAGTAGAGTATATCTCCGCCAACTCCTCACCGAGCAGCGTTCTCTTGTCAGCTTCGAGCGTGAGTACTCGGCCGATTTGTGCGTCTGTCCTGGTGCATCATACACTCTCGCACGCGTGGCACAACCCTCATCTCCAGTCAGAGTACGCATGACCCGGACAAGACGAAGGTAGTCTCCGAGTGCATCCACGCCTCTCACGTTGTTCGGAAACAGTGGGGCTCGCGTGATTTCCCTCTTCCCGCTGTGGCTCTGTCGATACGTGCGGATTCCTCGCACCTTCTCCGCCGTAGACGGCGGACCTTCCCTCGCATCAGAGATCTCGACGCACCCCGTGTAGGTCACAGGTCCTTCTCCAGCGATAGTCGCTCTCTCTTATACGTGGAACAGGCGCAATATCACGGCCTTCAGGCCGTGGATACGCGCCGTCACTCTGGGCACCAGTCTACCGCTCAAACGGACGCTCTGAGTTTCCTACGAGAACTTTAATTGACAGGCCGCCGTACCGAAGGGTAGGAATCGGTCGGAACGGAGCGGATTCTGAACCGTCCTACGGAGGCGGCCTGTCCGCCTACCTAACGAGGCAATATCCGAAAGGGCAATCGGTGAACGCACATGCTCGAAGCGTGTGTCTGTGTTGACTGCTTGAAGCGAACCAGACGATACCCCCGACTCTGCTGATGCCTGCTGGCGTCCCCGTGGCCAAAACAACACCGGGACGCCATACACGGTCGAGGATAGGGGTAACAGCGGTTTGGCACCGCCATCAGTCCACCAGTCCGATGCTGTGGGACTACCCGTGCCCAAAAGGGCTGGTAGTCCAGTGATTGGACTGCAAACCTGAAACTCCCACCGCTCGGGATTCCTCCACCTTCAGGCGGAGGAGGATGTCAAGCGGTCGTGAGTGATGGTACGATTGGTTTAGGCACTGTCCTGTCCAGATGCTGGATTCCCGTAGTGGCGAACGGCGCGAACCCATGCAATCAGCTGTGGAACTGATTCGTGGGACTGATATCCCGGAAATTCAGGACGTCGGTTTCTCCGCATTTCGTGGTTCAAAAACATCCGACAACTGATAATATTCTGGCTAACATACAGTTCGATGTGTACGCAGTAGCGGTCTAACAGGCGAACTGCGCCAGTTGTGCAGTATCGCGTCGGGTTCGTACTGTACCGACGAATCTGCGCCGTCGCTTGCTCAGTGAGATTCTCTGAGAGTATTAATTGGTTATTTGATCGAATAATCTTGGGGCCTGATTTCCCAAATCGTTCAATTCAGCGTTCAAACGAGCCATTCTATCGAACAAATGAATCCGTTGTTAAGAAGGGTAGTAACTATAACAAAGGTTACCACGGGGCATGGATGTGTTGGGTTCCGTCGAGAACCCGTGAGAACAAATGAGAAAAGCAGTAATCCGAATGACCGGCGTTCTCGTCGTTGCGATGCTGGTCCTCACCGCATTCAGCGGCGGGGCAGCCGCGCTCGGTGACGACGCGAGTAACAACTACAACGTCGCGCATAATGACGCGCACGTCGTACAGAACAGCGGAAATCTGGGTTCCGGCGCCTCCGCGTTTAATCACAACGACGCTGGCGTCACCCAAGTGGCGTTAGCTAGTCAGACCAACACGGACTGGATCTAAGACCATGAAAGAAACATTCCTTCGGATGGGCGTCGTTCTCCTTACGGCGATGCTGGTCCTCACCGCGCTCAGCGGTGGAGCAGCCGCGTACGCTGACGACGCGAGCGACAACACCAACATCGCGTATAACGGCGCATACGTCGAACAGAACAGCGGGAACGCGTACGGTGGCGGATTCTCCGCGTTCAACAGTAACCACGCTGGAGTCACCCAAGTGGCGATAGGGCTGCAGCAAAACACGGACAACATCTGAGACCATGAGAGACACAATCCTTCGGATGGGCGTCGTTCTCCTCACGGCGATGCTGGTCCTCACCGCGTTCAGCGGTGGGGCGGCGGCATACCACGGTGACGACGCGAGCGACAACACGAACGTCGCGTACAATGGCGCATACGTCGCACAGAACAGCGGTGGCGGTCTGTTCTCCGCTGCTAACTCCAACCATGCCGACGTCACTCAAGTGGCGCTAGCTGGTCAGTCCAACACGGACCTCATCTAGGACCAATGAGAGACACAGTCCTCCGGATGGGCGTCGTTCTCCTCACGGCGATGCTGGTCCTCACCGCGTTCAGCGGCGGGGCGGCGGCATTCCACGGTGACGACGCGAGCGGCAACACGAACATCGCGTCCAATGGCGCGTACGTCGCACAGAACAGCGGAAACGCGGGTGGCGGGTTCTCCGCGTTTAGCACCAACTCTGCGGGCGTCACTCAAGTTGCGTTAGCTAGCCAAACTAACACAGACAACATCTGAGATCATGAGAGTGACATTCCGTCGAATTGGTGTTGCCCTCTTCGCAGCGATGCTGGTCCTCACCGCGTTCAGCGGTGGGGCAGCAGCGCTCGCGGACGACGCGAGCAACAACGCCAACGTCGCCTCGAACTACGCGACGGTCCAGCAGAACAGCGGAAACCTGGGCTGGAATGGGGGGGTTGCAGCTGTCAACCTCAACAATGCTCAGGTGACGCAAGTGAGCGTCTCCACCCAGAACAATATAGACGTCCTTTAATTTGGGGCGTATATTTTTTATCCATAACATGAAAGATAAAATACATAAAATCACAGTAGGTATCGTCCCCGCTATCGTCGTCCTTTTCGCGGCGATGCTAGTCCTCGGTGGATTCGCGGTTAGTGCATCCGCCGCACCAGGAGATGCGCCTAGTGTGGGTGACCGTACTTACGCTCAGATTCCAGAACCGGCCTGTTCAGGTGTTTCGTGGGTCCACTGTCTCCCCCCACCGACGACCCCCTGCCTGTGGCCGGGAGACATGTGCTATCCACAATCCCCGCATCCACCGGTCTGTATGGGTCTTGAGTGCCAAACCGCCCCACCCACCTGTATGGGTGGGATCTGCGGTGACACGGGTCAGTACATACACAGTCCGGGCGTGACGGATGTCCACGTTGCGGACGACAGTCAGTCGCTGGAGGTGTCAACGGCTGTTGAGGGACCGAACGCGGCGGCCGAGGAGTCTTCGACCCAGTCCGAGGGAGAATCGGGCGGAGCAGTAACGGTGGAAGTAGGCTCAGTCCAGTCCGACGAGGGGTCGAGCGAAACCTCAGCAGAGAGTACGAACGAGGCCCACGAGCAGAATTCGGTGACAACCGTCGATATCGACGTGACCGAGATGCAGAACGGTGGTGCCGATGTTGACGACGTGGCCAACGTTGACGGCGACACCGGCGTCTCGGACATCACTCAGAACGTCGCTGACGACGTACAGGCGGTCAGCGTGGGGAGCACGAACCAAGTAAGCCGCGTTCAGAAGACAACTGAGATTCAAGATTCATAGAAACTCACCACAACAGAACCCGGCGATAGTCGGCCTCGGACGTAACAGGAGACAAACGCGCTGTTCTGCCGTTTTATGCGATGAAACGATTTTGCTGAGAGTGTGGTGTTCACGGCGACGGTCAGAAACTCGTGCGCACGCTCACGCGACGTGCGGGTACATACTTAGCAAGCGCGAAAATCACGGGTATTTTTAAGCCCGCTGTCGTACCACAGATCACATGTTCAAGGCCATCGTGAGCGCCTCCACACTTCGGGACGCGCTGGATTCGGTGAGCGTACTCGTCGATGAGTGTAAGATTCGACTGAACGAGGACAACCTCTCGATCCGAGCGGTTGACCCCGCGAACGTCGGGATGGTCGATCTGACGCTCGACGCCGCATCGTTCGAATCCTACGAGGCTGACGGCGGCGTCATCGGCGTCAACCTCTCGAAACTGGAGGACTTCGTCGGCATGGCGAACTCCGACCAGTTGGTCGAACTCGAACTCGACGAGGAGACGCGAAAACTCAACATCCGAATCGACGGCCTTTCCTCGACGCTCGCGCTCATCGACCCCGACTCTATCCGACAGGAACCCGATATTCCGGACCTCGATCTCCCGGCTGAAATCGTCCTCGAAGGCGCGCAACTCGACCGCGGTATCAAGGCCGCGGACATGGTCTCAGACCACGTCCGACTTCGTGTAGACGACACGGCGGAGGCGTTCCACATCCAAGCACAGGGTGACACTGACGACGTTGACTTCCAACTCGACACCGAGGACCTTATCGACCTCACCTCGGGGACGGCTGACTCGCTGTTCTCGCTGGACTACCTGAAGGATATGAACAAGGCCATCCCGAAGGACGCCGAGGTCACCGCCGAACTCGGTGAGGAGTTCCCTGTTAAACTGCACTACCAAATCGCAGAGGGACAAGGACACGTCACCTACATGCTCGCGCCGCGCATTCAGAGCGAATAACGGCCGACGCGTCGGTTCCGTCTCTCGGTCCCCGGTTCTCTCTTTGTTACTCAGTCCCCGACGAGTAGCGGTATGTCATTCACCCAGAACGCTCATGGCAATAGAAAAACATGATCTGGTATGGATCGGTTCGTCCTCGCGTTTACCCTCCTCATCGGGATCCTCCTCGTTGCCTCCCCCCTCTACATCCTCCCACATGCCACGATGTCCTCCTACCGATATACGATACAGTCCGTGGATGAGGACGTAGAGACGTCGCCCGTAGTGTATTCTACCCTCCCCCAGTCGGCGCAGAACACGTTCGATTCGGCGCGTTCGACCGACGGTGTCGTCGTCAAACAGACCACTGACCCGGCGTTCGAACCGGGACGGTCCGTCGTGACCGACGGCGACGAACAATACGTCGTCCGAACTGTCCGAGAGCCCCCCTCGACAGTGTTACGCTGGTTACGACAGGCGCTCGTGACGTTCGGTGTCGTCCTCTGCTGTAGTGTGGGTGTTACACTCCGTGACAGTACTGACCGGAGGATCGGCCCCCCTATCGGATTCGCGGTTGTTGGTTTCGGTGCCGTCATCACCGCCGTCACCGGCGTCGGAACGGGTGCGGGAGCGGTTCTCCTCCTCACCGTTGTCATCGCTCAGTTTGCCGCGCTCTGGTGGGCCGTCGCTACGGCAACGGGTCGTATCGTCCCCCAACCAATCATCGGTGAGTGAGGAGGAACACGGCAAGGAAGACGACCGTCTACTGGAACGGTACAGTAGCCGTCGTTGCGGCGGGATAGATCACCGCCGATTGTCGTCGAAGATGCCTGCCGTCAGCGGTGTCGGTCGATAACGCGCTTTGCCGATTGCGCTTTCTCCTTCCACCCGTAGCCCGCTTCGTAGACGTGGCGTTTGCTATCGACTAGTTGGGCGGGCGTGGCCTCCTCGAACCCACCGCGAGACCACGCGCCGCTTTCTTCGAGCCACGAGATGACTTTTTCTCTCGTCTCCGACCACGAGAGACCGACCATCTCGTACCATGCGACCATCGCGAAGACGGCGTTATCGTGACATCCCGGCACGCTTCCATGGCGGTAGATGGTCTTCATCGGCTCTCTGGTCGGTTCGGATACCTCTTCGCGGAACTCTTCGGCTGTGAGGAGGCGGAGTGTCCCGTTCGCTTCGGACACCCGGCCGTCGCGTTTTAGCCGGTCGAGTGCGGCGCGATGGAGGTTGTCCCAGTCGCCGTGAACCGACTCCTGCAGGTCGTCTTCGTCTACGGGACCGGTCGTGAGTTGGACGACCAAATCCACGTAGGCTTTCTCGACGACGGGCCACGTCGTCCCCTCGAAACGGCAGTCCGCATCGTGGAGGCTGTTAGTAGCCCGGCAGTCAGGACACGGGTAGTCGAACTGCGGCACGTGGTGAGGGAGGATGGGGGCCGTCTTAGGTGACACGGTGTCGAGCGCTGAGATGACGAGCGCTGAGTTCGGGAGTTGATCGGGCGTTGAGATGACGAGCGCTAAGGTGGCGAACAAGGGTTCTCTCGTCGCGTCCGGCCACACCGTGACTGATCTCCGACGACTTCCGATAATCGCCGTGTTTATTCGGTATCACTGGTTACGACGATTCGACCGATGGACCCGCACTACGCTCGGTACCCGTTCTTCGACGGCGCACGCGCTGCCGTCGGTGATGCGGATATTTCACCGGCAGCCCTCATCGCCGAGGACGCTCCTGCCGTCGAGCGTGGCCTAGAGCGGGTCGAGCGCGCCCTGATGGAGGGCACTGTCGCCGCCGAAGAACCTCATCGCTGGAGCGACCGTGAGGAACTACTCTCGTATCCCATCGCCCGGATTTTGGTTTCGCTGGTGGATACGCCCGCCGCGGTGGACAAATACGCGGCGGCGGAGGCGACAACGGCACACGACCGCTTCCGCGCCGACTTCGAGACCGATGACGATGGTCTCCAGAGTACGACCACCCGGACGGTTTCACTGGAGGATGTCCTCCGTGAATTCGAACTTGCGGCCGACGTTCGACCGGAACGTTCCACCCCCGATAGCCGCCGACGAAGCGGACGCGACCCGACACAGTACTGGATCGATGTCGGCGCGTATCTGACGCTTTCGACGGCTGATTGGGGTGAGCGGTGGCGTCTCGTCAACCGCGAACTCGCTACAGGTGCGGTGCGCGTGACGACCGACGAACTCCACCGCCTGTTAGAAGAGGCCGTTCACCGGCGCGTCGCAGACGGCCTCCCGTTCGAGGTTCGCGGGAGTTCGGCGGGCGACGAAATCGCCGATGCACTCGAAGACGAGGTAGCGTCGATTCGTGATCTGTTGAACGACCACGACGCCGCCGGCCGAACGGATGTCGAAGCAGTCGTCCCGGCTCTGTTCCCGCCGTGCATGAAAGCACTCGTTCAGCGGGCACGGGAAGGCGAGTCGCTTCCGGCGCACAGCGAGTTTTCACTCGTTTCCTTCTTGGTCGCGCTCGGCATGGACGCGACAGAAGTGACGACGCTGCTCGACGTTACGGACGAAACAGCGAGCCGAATTGCGACGCGCGTGGAATACCTCACTGACGCTGGTGGTTCACAGTTTGCGCCGCCTTCGTGTGCGAGCATGCAGTCGTACGGCGACTGCGTGAACAAGGATGAACGGTGCGAGACGATTTCGCATCCGCTTTCGTACTACACGAGTGCCGTCCGCGACGCTGGCGACGTACGGGACTGGCGCGAAACCGTCACCGACGATGAGTGACGGTAGAAGCGTTCGAGACAGTTATTTCGAGTGGCAATAGACGCTCGGCCAGTCTACCGGTTGAGGAAGACGCCGATGACGCCCATGGCCAGGATGAACAGTGCAATGGTTCCGACGAGGATGAGCCCGCCGGTTCCGCCGAGTCCGCTGTTGTTGTACGTCACACCGACCCCTACAATGAGTGAGATGAAGAAGCCGACTGCGACGACGGAGACGAGTATCTTCCGACGCATCTCCGCTTCGAGAGCCATGCTCCCGCCTTCCCGCGGCCATTCTAAAAGCGCTTCGAAGTTTCGGCCGTCAGTGGCTGGGGTCCCGTCTCCGCGATGACTGTGCTGCGTGAGTGTCGAGTTGTCTACGTTACGGGTGTTAACACGCCGATGCGCCGAAGAACCCTTTCACGAAGTTCGGGACCGGGAGCGACGCGAACAGGTCACTGAGGGATCCGACGGCGTTATTCACCAGTCCACTCACGAACGCCGGCGGGCCGGCGTCGCCAGCGGGACCGTTACTTGCGTTTTGACACTCGTCTACGTCCTTGTCTGGTCCGACTGCCGCCGCGGGTGCAACCGCGAGCGTTGCAAGGAGGAACGCGACGAGCAGTGGCGCGATGAGTGATCGGTTCATGTCTGCAAGCACCCCAAGGTAGGCTCGGGATATTAATCGAGGTGGCCGTTAATCCGAATATACCCGGATTGAGCGTGCTAAATACCGATTTTAATCGTCTTAGTGTCCGATCTGGAATCGGTCGTTGGTGGGAGCGAACTCACTCCCGGAGTCGAGCCAACAGTGCAGCGCCAAGCAGGGCGACGCTTGCGATGACGATACCGAATCCGGGAGTGTTCGTTCCCGTGTCAGTGCTGTCTCCAGACGCCTCGCTCTCGGCAGCGTCAGACGAGGCGAACGTCACCTCGAACTCGTTCAGTTCGGTTCCCGACTGCCACGTGAGTCGATTCTCGGTCTGGCTGTCGGGCGAAGGATTGGTCGCAGTTACGTCGTAGCCGTGTGGTCCGACGAGTGTGAGTGAGTGGTCACTTTCGAAGTCGCCAGCGAACGGGCGAGTGACGACGAGTCGTCCGGTATCTGTCGCTGCGAGACCCTCCCACTGGACTGAGAGCGCCACGACACCCACGTCGCCGCTGGTCGAGAGTTCGATACGTTCGTTGGTGACCTGCATCGTTCGACCGGTCTCTGTTGCGGCCGTTGCGGCGACCCGAGACATCCTGTCTTTGTACTTTTCGACGAGTTTCTCACGAGCGTCGTCGTCCTCGCGCAGGTCGGTGAACGCTCGCGCCTCCTCGTCACTCGCTAAGTCGTAGGTCGTTCGGAGCGTCACTGTGGCTGAGCCGTCCTCGTGCAGTTCGACGATGAGTCCGGGTTCAGTTGGCTCCGCCGCCGCGGCAGTCGATGCTGTGCCGACGGCAAGTACGACTGCGCCGACCAGCAACAGCGACAGGAACCGCGTCACCTCGTTCATCATTCGATTCGAACGAGGAGTCCGCTTCTCGAAACAGACAGAGCGTCTGACCCACGCGCGTCAGCGCCGCTTTTGCTGCTGGAATCGGTTTTTCCCGCGTTGGTGGAGTCGTCGCTATCTCGCTCGGATGCTCCCTGTTCAGACCCCGACAGCGGCGTGTCGGTCGCCGTCTCATTGTCGGGAATCGTGCTGCTGGCGTTCTCCGTAGTGGCGTTTTCCAGCGTTTCACGCTGTCCGTGAGCGTTGGCTTGCCCGTTACCATTCTCGGTGTGGTTGCCGCGTGGGGGAACCTCCTCGAACGGACCGCGGTGCGCCGTGGCGTTTCCGCGGGTGGTGGCCGATCCCGCAATCTGACGGGCGATTTCGGAGACTTCTGGACCAGTCAGGTCTTCAGCCCGCGTCGCGAGGGTCCGAATGGCCGTGGTGTTGACTCCTCGCTGTTCCAGCAACTCGTTCGGAAGCCTTTCCGAGGCGGTTGCAGAGCGGTTGGTTAGCTCTTTGACTGTCTCCGTTTCGGCGGCGACTCTGGCCATCCTCGTGTTGTACTCGCCTTTACTTATCGAGCCGTTCTCGCGCGCAGCCTCAAGTCGTGCTTTGCGTTGTTCGAGTTCGGCAAGCCGCGCTTCGTTCGAGTTGAGCCGCTCGGCAACGACGTCGGCTTTCGCCTCGTCTGTCGCCGCCTGTGCGACTCGAATCCCGAACGTTCGGGTCTCGACTTCGCGCGCGATTTCGGCATCCTGAACGGCGAGAACGCCGCTCAACAGTTCTCCGGATTGGGTACTCTCGTTGCTGGTCGAATCTGATCCAGCCATCGGCGTCTCGGTCGCAGTCGTTCCGCCCTCCGATTGGGCGACACTCGCCATCGGCACGGTAGCCAGTGCTGCGACGAGCAGCATGGCGGTCATCAGTATGGTCGCGTTTCGACGCATCACGATTGCCACACACTCTTCGGCTCGTATGTATCCGAGAGTTGGACAATCCGCCTTATGCGAAATTAAGCCCGTTTAACTCGGATATTATACGGCATTGAGAGGTATTCTACCTCCGTTCAATGCGGTTTTTGTCTAATCTGGCTCTCTACGACAATAATGTCAGAAAAACATTCTATTGGCGTCTGGATAGAAATGTACGCGCACCAGAACGAACGCGCGAGATCCAATCGAGTGGCTACTCTCGTCAGGGACTGTTCGAGCAGTTCCAACTGAAACGAGGGTTTAGGTTCGATGGGTGCATATCATATAGTATCGAGAGAGCAGTTGCTCTCAGTCAGAATAACCCATGACGCACACTCGAAACACACCCGCGTCGAAAGATCGTTCTGTCGTCGCTCGGTCAATCCGGGAGAAGACGACGTTCCCCGCGGCGGGATACGCAGGCCGCACCCGCCGCGCCCGCGAGGAACCGATGGCCGTCCGGCCGCTCAGAGACGGGCGCTACGTTGTCGAGACGGAGGGTGGGACTTACGTCGCCGATGTGGAGGCCGGAACCTGCACCTGCCCGGATAGCAGCATCAGGCACGTGCGGTGCAAGCATCTCCGACGCGTCGCCATTGAGATTACTGCACGCCTCGTTCCCGCTCCGGGCGAACGCACCAGCGCATGCGCCGTCTGCGGTCGCCGGACGTTTGTCCCGATGTTCGACCACGCTCCGTCTCTCTGTGAACGACACGACCACGCACCCGGCGACCTAGTGCGCGACAGGGAGACACAGAGCCTTCTCGTCGTCGTTCGTGCGACCGGTGAGCGCGCCGACGAGTCGGTGACCGAGCAGGGAATACTTGTCTCCGACTACGAGACGAATGCCAACTACGGACGGCACGAACCCGTCTTTGAGGCCGTCTACGTGGATTCGGTACCCCTTTCGGGCGGTGTTGCCGACCTCGCTAACCGAACGCGGTATCGCTTCCCAGCCTCACGCCTCCGTCCGGTAGAACTCGACTTCGCTGACTCCGAGGCGGTGCGCGGTGCCACGGATTCGACTCGAAGCGAGTTGATGCAGTCATCACCCGTCTGACGGACGTCAGCGTACAGTGGAAACGAAGGGGTCAGACGTGACTGTCGAGTCTCGTAAGAAGGGGGTTGGCTGTCGTCCGATTTACCGCGCGCCAGCAACGCCGCTACCGATTGCGGCACCACACTCGTTACAGCCGACGATGTAGAACCGTTTCGAGGCTTTGAAAAATCCAGTTTCAGCGCCTAAATCGACGAATTCGACGTCACCCTGTCCGGCTAACTCCGTCTCGCATTCGGGGCAGTGAACCATCGTTAGGTGGCACCTCCGCCGTTTGCTTTCGCACCTGCAACGCCGCTCCCAATCGTCATGCCGCACGACGCACAGTTTGCTGTGTAGAACCGCTTGGATGCTCTGACGAAGCCGGTTCTCGCCTCGGTCTCCTCAAACGCGATATCTTCGCTGGAGGATAGGGTGGACTGACATTCAGGACAGTGTACCATTCGAATCCCCGTTTATCACTGCGATAAGATGAATCTGTGGGGTACGGTGTCTATGGCCCCTCGTGGGTAACAGTGGTTTCTTATCCCGCTTCAGGCGTCGTCTGCGGCTTCGTCTGTTTCGTCCGCGACATCCGTCAACCGACTCTGTGCGGGACCGCCGACGAACGAGTCGAACGGTTCGCCCTCCGCAAGCGCCGTTTCCTTTTTGACGCGGTAGTTTCCGCCGTCGGTCACGTAGAGGTCGCCGGGGTGGAAGAAATACCAGTCTTCCCGGTCGAACCGGACAGCGATGCGCGATTTCGCACCGAAGTTCTGCGCGAAGTAGATGAGCGCCTCGACTTCTTCGCCTTGGAGATAGATGGGTCGGCCGGAACTCGCCTTCGCCTCGATGGCGTAGAACATCTCGCCGTTACCCGCGAGTACGTCCGGCAGTTCGCGTTCCGTCGCGCTTCCGGACGCCGGGGCGCGCATGACCGCGAACCCGGCGTCGTCAAGTTTGTTGACGAGTTCGCGTTCCCTGCGGTCGCCCTTTCGGTTCGAAGACATAGCCGATTCTCGGCCGTGGCCGCTCTTAAATTGGCCGAAGCGGAGTCGGAGGATGGCCCGGAGAGATCTGGTTTTTCATTGATTGGTTCGTCGGCCGAGTCGTCGCCAGCGTCCTCGCCCGCTCGATGCCGCGCGGCCTGAATAGACAGACAGCGTTAGAACGCCGGAGCGTCCCCAAATCGGGCGCTGAAGACACACTGAAAGACACGGTTGAGAGAGTGAGCTTTTTGGTATTGGGATTCTGATGTGTGCTATATGTACACGATGTCGAGCAGCGACTTTACGGTACACACGAGTGAGTGTGATGCCGTCGGGAGCGGGATGCCGATATCTAGCCTGCCGGACGAAGTCCAATCGCTAGATGACCTCGACTGCGACTGCTGGGACGTTTTTGACTCGTTCGAAGAAATCGAATAAGTAGCTCGCGTGGATTCTGGCGGCCGCTTACGTTCCGTGGCTCCAGCTACCCATGTACTCGCGCTGTTCGTCGGTCAGGGTGTCGATTTCGACGCCTTCGGCGTCGAGTTTGATTTCGGCAACTTCTTTGTCTAATTCGTCGGGTACGTCGTGGACTCCGGCGTCGTAGTCGTCGCCGTTCTCGACGAGTTCACGGACGCAGACTGCCTGCACGCCGAACGACTGGTCCATCACTTCGATGGGGTGCCCGAGTGCGATTGGTGAGGCGAGGTTGACGAGGCGACCCTCTGCGAGGACGTTCAGACGGCGGCCGTCTTCCATCTCGTAGGCCTGCACGCCGTCGCGTGCCTCGTACTCGTCTACGGCGAGATCCGAGAGCGCGTCGAGGTCGATTTCGATGTCGAAGTGACCGGCGTTCGAGAGAATTGCGCCGTCTTTCATCACCTCGAAGTCTTCTTCGGTGATGATGTCTCGGTTGCCCGTCGTCGTCACGAAGATGTCGCCGACCTTCGCGGCTTCGTTCATCGGCATCACGTCGTAGCCCTCCATGTGCGCTTCGAGCGCGCGGCGGGGTTCGACTTCGGCGACGATGACGTTGGCGTTCTGTCCGGCCGCCTTCTTTGCGACGCCCTTCCCACAGTAGCCGTAGCCCGCGACGACGACGTTCTTCGAGGCGAAAGAGACGTTCGTCGTCATGGCGATGTTAGCGAGGGAAGACTCGCCCGTGCCGTGGATGTTGTCGAACAGCCGTTTCATCGGCGTGTCGTTGACGGCGAAGACGGGGTATTTGAGTTCGCCGTCGTCGTCCATCGCGCGGAGACGGTGGACGCCCGTCGTCGTCTCTTCTGCGCCGCCGACGATGGTGTCGATGAGTTCGGGGTACTCTTCGTGGATTGCGAACACCATGTCCATCCCGTCGTCAACCGTGATGGTGGGTTCGTGCGAGATGACCGACTCGATGGCCTCGTAGTACTCGTCGTCGCCCACACCGCGGACCGCGTACGAGGTAATGTTGTCGTTGGCGTCGAGCGCGGCGCTCACGTCGTCGTGCGTCGAGAGCGGGTTGCACCCGGTGATAGCTACCTCGGCACCGCCGAGGGCCAGCAGTTCGACCAAATTGGCCGTCTTGGCCTCGACGTGCATCGCCATGCCGATGACCTCGCCGTCGAGGGGTTTCTCGGCCTCGAACTGATCGCGCAGTTCGTTCAGGATGGGCATGTGCTGCAGCGCCCAGTCCATCTTGCGGCGGCCCGCTTCACGAGCGGACTCGACATCGTCGAGATGCTCGCTGATTGGGGGATAATCGCTCATGGGCGACGCTTTGCGGAGGCACGGCAAAATCCTACCGAACCAGCTTTTTGCTTCGTCGGATGCGCCGAAGGCACACTGCTTCTCGCAAAAACTGTCTCGCTTCGCTCGCGGAGACGTGATCTCTGACGGCTATTCCGCCCGCTCGACCAGCGCCATCGCCCGTTCACACGCCGTCTCCACGACTTCCTCCTCGTCTAGCGTTAGTACTTCGCGGTCACGCATCAGGATCTGTCCGTCGCAGATGGTGTGGCGCACGTCCGACCCGCGGACGGCGTAGGCGAGATGGCTCACCACGTCGTGTGCGGGCGCGAGGTGTGGTGCATCGAGGTCAACGACGGCAATGTCGGCGACGCCGCCTTCTTCGATGCGCCCGCCGGGAAGACCGATCGCGTCCGCACTGCCGGCCGTTGCGGCCGTGATCGCCGCTTCAGCAGGAACAGCGGAGGCGTCGTCTGCGCCGAGTTTGCCCAGCATCGCAGCGTCGCGCAGTTCGTCGAACATGTCGAGGTCGTTGTTCGAGGCGGCCCCGTCGGTTCCGATGCCGACGGTAACGCCCGCGTCGAGCATCTGCTGGACGGGTGCGATGCCCGAGGCGAGTTTCATGTTCGAGGCCGGGCAGTGAATCACACCGGTCCCGCGTTCGGCCAGCAGTTCGATCTCCGCTGCATCGACGTGGACGCCGTGTGCGAGGAAGTCTTCCTCGCTGACCATTCCAAGCTCGTCTGCGTACGCGAGCGGCCGCTGGTCGCGCTCCTCAACGATGGGATCGACCTCATCCGTCGTCTCGTTGGCGTGGAAGTGCAGGGGAATCTCGTTCTCGCGGGCCGTCGCCACGGATTCGCGGAGGAACTTCTCGTCAACGGTCGTCAGCGAGTGCGGCATGAACGCGGTGTGAATCCGGCCGTCGGCCGCGCCGTCGAACTCGCGGGCGACGCGGAGGCCCTCCTCGATGTCAGTGGCAGCCTCCGCATCGTCTTTGGCGACGGTGACGATCCCGTGACCGAGACGGGCGCGCATTCCCGACGCTTCGACGGCGGCGGCTATCTCGGGCACCTCGAAGTACATATCAGCAAACGTCGTCGTCCCGGATCGAATCATCTCGATGAGACCGAGTTCGGTCCCGGCACGCACGTCTTCGGGTTCGAGTTCGGCTTCTGCGGGCCAGATGTCCTCTCGAAGCCACGAATCGAGCGGTTTGTCGTCGGCATACCCGCGGAGAAGCGTCATGGCAACGTGCGTATGGGCGTTGACGAGACCCGGCATGACCAGACAGCCGTCAGCGTCGAGTGTCTCTGCGGCGTCGTAGTCGGCCGCAATGTCCTCTCCAATGTCGTGAATGCGACCCGTGTCGGTATCGATGACTACGTCGGCGTTCTCGACAGAACAGTCTGGGCGGAGAACTCGCCCACCGATAATACAGAGTGCGTTCATGCACGGCCGTACCGACGGCGGCCGTATGACTCCATCGGGTCGAGTTTGGCACGCGGCAACACGAGACGTTATCTGCCGAAACCACCAGTGAAAACGGCCGAGGTATCCGATTCCCGATTTTCGAGAATCGACGACCCAACTTACCCCCCATGAGAACCGAACGGCGAGTAACACGTCGGCGCGTCGGCGCGGCGCGTCGATGGGAGCGATAGATGACCGACACACGAATTCAGATTCGAACGTACGTCGACTCGCATCCGGGTATTCACTTCAACGGACTCGTCCGTTCGTTGGATCTTGCGCCCGGTCAGGTACAGCATCACGTCCGCCGTCTCATCGATTCTGATCGACTCGTCCGCGAGGAGTTCTACGGCCGGACGCACTACTACCCGCCCGGACTCACCGAATGGGAACGTGCGACTGTTGCCCTCTACCACCGCGAGACGGCGCGAAACATCCTCACAACTCTCCTCGACGCCGAGGAGGCACGACCTGCCTCGCTCGCTGAAGATCTCGGCGTCGCGCGGAGTACGCTCGAATGGCACGTCGGCCACTTAGAGGAAGAGGGAATCGTGCGAAAGGAACGCGACATCAGAAATCGCGTGACGCTGGTTCTCGAACGCCCGGCGGCGACGGCGGCGTTGCTCGCGCGTCTCGACTCCGAGACTGTCGGAACGGCTGGACGCGACGTGGAACACTCCACCGGGGCGGAGACGCCTGTGGACGCGGACTGAACAGTCGGTTACTTAACGTTTGGGCGGGAGAGCGGCGTCCAACCTCACCGGGAGCGAAAGGTGTAGGTTCCATCGCCGAGAGAACCTCGTATGCGTATCGCCGTGCCCAACAAGGGGCGTCTCCACGATCCGAGCGTCGAACTCCTCGAACGCGCCGGACTCCACATTCAGAGCGGTGCCGACCGGAAACTGTACGCTGACACCGTTGATCCCGATGTCACAGTGCTGTTCGCCCGCGCGGCCGATATTCCCGAGTACGTCCGCGACGGGGCGGCCGCTGTCGGAATCACCGGTCTCGACCAGATGCGCGAGTCCGGCCACGACCTCGAAGAACTGGTTGATCTGCAGTTCGGATCCTGTCGCCTCGTTCTCGCCGCGCCCGAGGACGGCGATATCGAGTCGGTCGAAGACGTGGCGGGCAAAATCGTGGCGACGGAGTTCCCAACCATCGCTCGGAACTACTTCGATGAGCAGGGTGTCGAGGCGGATGTCGTCGAAGTCTCCGGTGCGACGGAACTCACCCCACACGTCGAGATGGCGGATGCCATCATCGACATCACTTCTACGGGGACGACGCTTCGCGTGAACCGTCTCGCTATCGTGGACGAGGTACTCTCTTCTTCGGTTCGCCTGTTCGCCCGTCCCGACGTGGTTGACGACCCGAAAGTCGATCAGTTAGTGACGGCGTTCCAGTCGGTCATCGCCGCGGAGGACAAACGCTACGTGATGATGAACGTGCCCCAAGAACGACTGGACGACGTGCGCGAGGTGCTTCCCGGTCTCGGCGGGCCGACGGTGATGGATGTCGCGGGCGACGATATGGTCGCGGTCCACGCTGTCGTGGACGAACGCCACGTCTTCGAGGTCGTAAACGATCTGAAGTCCGTTGGCGCATCGGGCATCCTCGTCACCGAAATCGAGCGATTGGTCGAGTAGGTGTCTCCCAGTCGCTCGCCGCGTGCCGGACATCACTCCCGCCAGCGCAGTTCGGGAGAGAATAGACCGGGTGCGAGTCGCGCTTCGCCGTATCGCCACCGGACGTAGCCGATGATCAGAAACGTCCCGAGAATGATGGCGAAGACGCCGAGGAGTCCCGCCTCGGGACCGAACGCGCCGCCAGTGAACAGGTCGGGTCCTGTCTCGACCGTATCCACGACGTTCGCGCTGACGCCGAGTCCGCTGACGGCGAATCCGTACACGCCGCCCTGAAACAGATTCCACGTGATGTGCAGACCGATGGGAATGGCGAGTTCGTCGGTGAGCACGTAGCCGATAGCGAGGAAGATACCTGCCAGCGAGATCCCAACCGTACTCACGAGCGTTGCGTTCGGATTTTGGAGGTGTGCGGCCCCGAAGACAACCGAGGAAAAGAGGACAGCGGTACTCGCGGCGACGAATCGGGTGGTGTAGCCTGACAACCCCTCGGCGACGTTTGTGAGGAGGTAGCCGCGCGAGACGATTTCTTCGGAGACGCCGACGGCGAGAAACTGGATCGTCAACAACGTGAATCCGGCAAGGAATCCGCGTGACCCGCCGGTGAGCGTTCCCTCAACGCGAACCCATCCGGCGGCGAGGGCGACGAGGAAGATGGCGGTCATGAGGGCCGCTCCGAGGAATAGACCGAACCCGAGGTCGATCCACCAGTCTCTGTCGAACCCGAATCCGAGGTCGGCTATCGTCCTGCGGTCAACGACGACAGCAAGTCCGACGGCAAGGACGCCGGGAAAGAGAATTGCGACGAACGAGAGGCCGAAGGAGGCGGACGTAATGGGCGTCGTGGTGAAAAACAAACTGAGGAAGAGACCGAGCAGGAGGACGGAGACGATGAGCGCAACTACTGCCAGCATCAGACGGACTGGAGCGGGCGGACGCCGCTCGTCCGCATTCCAGACGAGTGCACGGAGGTTCACAGTCAGCATTCGAACTGTGGGGGCAAGAAAGTAGCCGACTGCGCCGTGTTCGACCTATCTACACCGGGGCCGTACTCAAGAGAGCCAATAAGGCGTACAGGACAGTCCCGATAATGATTGAGACGATCACGTGGATGAACGTGATGTACCCTGACAGTCGGTTCGACTGCCCGTAGAGATACTTCACCGCCACGCCGTCTAAGATGATGGCGACGAAGACACCGAGATAGGAGTTGAGTTCGAACGTGGTGACGACGACGGCGATAGCCGCCGGAATCGGACCGACGACGAACGCGTACTTGACTGGCACGTCGCCGAGGACGTTCCGCGCGGCGATGTGAGCGGTTAGGGAGAGAAACAGCGCCAGCGAGGCGAACGTCCCTGCGACAGCGAGGGCACTGCCCGAGGCTCCGGACTGCAACGGCGTGGCGGGTAGCGTCATGTTCGGACGCACGAACGCCGACGACTTAGGCGCGTATATTCGTCCGTCGAAAGAAAGCCGAGCGCTATCCGCCGTACAGACCGAGGTCGCTCAGACGAGAGACGATTTCGTCCACCGCTCCTTCGGCGTCAGACGGGTGTTTACCGCCCGTGATGACGAGTTTGCCCGACCCGAACAGAAGCGCGACGACATCCGGTGAGTCGAGACGGTAGACCAACCCGGGGAACTGCTCTGGTTCGTACTCGATGTTCTCCAGTCCGAGACCGATGGCAATCGCGTTGAGGTTCAGGTTCCGGCCGAGATCAGCCGAAGTGACGATGTTCTGGACCGTAATATCCGGTTCGTCATCGACCGGGATCTGCAGTGCACGGAGTTTGTCGAAGACGAGATTGAGGCTCTCGTGTACGTCGTCCGTCGATTTCGCACCGGTACAGACGATTTTACCGGAGCGGAAGATAAGCGCCGCAGATTTGGGTTCTTGCGTCCGGTAGACGAGACCGGGAAACTGCTCGGGGTCGTAGTCCGCACCCTCGAGGTCCATCGCCACGCTCTGGAGGTCGAGTTCCTGACCGATACCGGTCGAGGCGACGACATTCTCGATGTTGATAGTATCCTTGGGGTCGGTCATGCGACGACTTAAATGACGTATTTAAGGTTGAAAAAGGTTAGTGCAGACACTGACAGTTCAGCTCTTCACGCCGAGTACCCGGATATTCTGAATCGTCACGAGGATACCGATGGCGGCGACGACGCCCGGAATCAGGGGACGAAGCAGTGATGAACCGATCGTGGCATAGCCCACGACGAAGAAGGCGAACGCGGTGACTTTTGCGGCGGCGAACGTCATCGACGGCGGAACGGGAATTCCGTCGAACAGGCGTCGAACGAATGGATTTCGCTCGCGCGCCCCGGGGCGCGATGTCGCCGCGATGGTGGTAACGTAGTCCCCGATACCGTAGAAGATGACGGCGATAACCCACAGGACGGCGTCGAGCATCGGAACCGCTGACGGAAACGAGATGAACGAAGCGAGACCCGGCATCATCGGAGATGAGGCCGTCCGATGACTTATACCGTCGGTCGGACAGTCGAACGACTAGAATCGTTGACAGCCGAACGATCCGCGCCGACAGCCGAACGACCAGCATCGATACGCTGATACGCGCGGATGGACACGCTCCGAGCGTGTACTGCCTCGAACTCGCCGGTGAGGAGGCTGACGAATCCCTCGCCGCCCTCGAAGCCGAACGCGCCGCCGCCACGGCCGTCGAACGGGTTGCACCCGGGTTAGCGACGGCCCGCGGCGTCCGTCTCGGTCGCGTGCCGACCCTCGCGTACACCCATCACGTCTCGGAACTTCTCGGGCGAACGGACGCCGATGTCGAGAGTGCGGTCGCCCTGCTCTCGGCCGCTTCGTTCGACCGTGAGGGGAGCGTCGCCGTTCGCGGACGCGACGTGCGTTCTTCTTCGGGTGTGAGTGCGTCGGCCGCCGAACGCGCGCTCGGCGGCGTCCTCGTTGACCGCGGGTTCGAGGTCGATCTGGACGACCCCGATCACGTCCTCCGCGCCCTTTTTGCCGACGATACCTGCCTTCTCGGATGGGAAGCGGCCGCCAGCGTCCGCGACTTCGGGAGTCGCGCTCCGACCGACCGCCCGTTCTTCCAACCGGGCAGTATGGATCCCTTGGACGCCCGCGCGTACGTGAACCTCGCGGCGGGACCCGACTTACCGGACGCGACAGTCGTGGATCCGATGTGCGGTACTGGCGGCATCCTCATCGAAGCGGGACTCGTCGGCGCACGCGGCGTGGGTAACGATGCGCAGTCGAAAATGGCTCGCGGGGCACGCGAGAACCTCACGGCGTACCTTCCAGACGCTGAATGGGATGTCGTCCGTGGTGACGCTACTTCGCTCCCCCTTTGCGACGACGCGGCCGACGCAGTAGTGTTCGATGCACCGTACGGTCGGCAGTCGAAAATCGCCCGCCACGAACTCTCGGACCTCGTAGGCGGTGCGCTTGCGGAGGCGGCACGCGTGGCTCCCGCAGCCGTCCTCATCGCTGACCGGCCGTGGGATGCGGAAGCCGAAGACGCCGGATGGACCGTAGACGCGCGGTTCGAACGCCGAGTACATCGCTCGCTGGACCGGCACGTCCACGTTCTCTCGCGAACCTAACGGGGCTAACGCAGTCCGACTTGTCCGCGGCGGCGATAGAGATACACCGAGAGCGCCGGGACCGAGACGACGAGAAGGGTGGTGAACATGGTTCCGACGAGGTGGACGACGCCTGCGAGTCCCCACGCCCAACTCGGTGACCACGCACTGTCTCGTCGGAGTGCCCGCACGTCGAGGATGAGACAGACGAGAACGAACAGGGCGACGGAGAGGCCGACCAAATCGGCGAAACTCGAAAGGAGAAACGAGGCGATTGCGGCGACGGAGTCCGATTCTCCACTGCCGGACGTGGAGAGTTTGATGAACCGATGCACAGCAAAACGCGACAGCAGTGCGGTAAGGACGACGAGGGGGAACGGCACGACGCCGTACCACCATCTGGAGGGTCTGGACATGGCTGCGCTACTCGGATCAACCCAATAACAGTTGCCTTACAAACATGATCGGCGTTCGATGACCGGTGCGGCGGTGAGTGTCAGTACCAGGGACATCGAGACCGAAAGCACTCGCTCAGAACCAGAACCGACGGCCGAGTACCAGCAGTACAACGGTTGCGACGATGCCCGCCGCACCACCGCCAACCGCGGCGAGGAATGCGGTAGTGGTCGAGAGTAACGACTCGTACGTCAGATAGCCGAGCGCGCCGCAACACGCGAGGAGGACGACGAGCGTTTCGAGATTCAACGCGCCCTTGAGGAACGTGTCGAGGACGCCGGTTTCTTCGGAGGACATTGGCTGTGGGTACTCCCTTCAACTGGATAAGTGTAGCTGTACAGACGTGTTGTCGTTCAGTCGGCACGCCGCGCGACGACTGACTCACCGGCGCGGAGCGTGTCTCCCTCTTCGACAAGGAGGTCAGAGCGGTCGTAGCACGGCGGGAGGAGTACGTCAGCGCGACTCCCGAAGTCGATGTGGCCGATTCGTTCTCCCCGAGCGAGTTCGTCGTTCTCCGCGATGTACGGGTGGATCCGACGAGCGAACGCACCGGCGATAAGCGACAGTTCTGCCGGTCCCTCGGGCGTCTGGAGAGCAACGTCAACACGCTCGTTCCGTTCGGATTCCTTCGAGAACGCCGGGCGATGTGCGCCGGAGCGGTGGGTGACACGCTCGACCGTCGCGTCGAACGGCGCGCGGTTGACGTGTACGTCGGTGACGTTCATAAACACGCCAATCCGGATCTGTTCGCCCTCCTCGCGGACAACTGACACGCGACCGTCGGCGGGCGAAATGATGCCCTGTGCCGAGGGTCTCCGCTCTGGATCACGGAAGAACCACAGCACGAATCCGCCTCCCAGAAGCGAGACGAGGGAGAGCGGTGGCGCGATGACGGCAAAGAGGGCGGCCGCGAGGAACGCGGGAAGCGCGAACCGTCGGACACCGGGCGCGTAGCGCATTAGGCTAGTTGCTCCTCGTCCAGTTCGTGCTGACCGGCCGCCCATGCTGAAAGCAGATGCGTGAGGTGCAGTCGGTCGTCAAGCCCTTCTGTCAGGTCTAAATCGACCGCTCCCGCGAGGCGGTGTAGACGCATCACGTCCGCCTCGCCGAACTCTTCGGGATACTTGTCAGCAATGGCGAGGAGGTCACGGAGCAGTTCCTGCCCGTCGTACCCCTCGTCGTCCAACAGCGTCGTTATCGTCTTTCTCGCGTCCCGTATCTCTCCGTTGCGGGCCGTCTCGAGAATCTCCTTCAACTTGTCGTCGTGGCCGACTTCCGAGAGGGCCGTCTGCGCCGACTCCATCGTTATCTCATCGTCACCCTCGACAGCGGCACTCTGCGCGGCGAGAATGGCCTCTCGGAGGTTGCCGTCGGCCTTCGAGGCGATGATGTTCAGCGCCATCTCGTCGTATGCCACGTCCTCGGCCTCTGCAATGTCGCTGAGAATAGCCTCCGTCTCGTCGGTCGAGGGTGCGCGGACGGGAACCGGGAAACACCGCGAGCGAATCGGCGGGATGAGTTTCGTCGGTTGCCGCGTCGTGATGACGAACTGTGTGGTGCGGTGATGCTGTTCCATCACGCGGCGAAGCGCCTGCTGGAAGTCTTCGCGGATGTGTTCGGCGTTGTCGAGCAGGATGGTCTTGTAGTCGCCAGAGACGGGCGCGTAGCCCGCCGACTCCTTCAACACGCGACTAATCATATCGCGCTTTGCCATCCGACTCCGGCCGGTGAGGAACTGCTCGAATCGAGGATCGGTGCGAATCTGCTTTTTCGTCCGCGAGAAGAAGTCCGCGACGTTGATCTCAACGAGGTCGTTCTCGGGGTCCTCGTGGGACTTACGGGCGAGTGCGCGGACGGCCGCCGTCTTGCCGACACCCGGCGGCCCCTGCAGTACGAGATTCATCGGTTCGTCTACCGTTCGGCCCAGTCGGTCGCGGACCTCCGACTGCGGCAGGTCCGAGAGCGAGGGCGCGTGTGTCTCCGTCCACAGGGGCGCGTCCATCGAACTCGCCTAGCAGTTCGGAG